>JBAYIV010000031.1:0-2561 GCA_041665445.1 Minisyncoccota bacterium | reverse complement strand
TCATAACTACTCAAACAAGACAACTAAACCATCGGGGGAATACCAATATAAGCCCAAATAGCTTAATTTTAGAATATACGCAACGTCGCACAATATATCAATTAGCGACCTGTGGATAACTCCACGTCTTGCATTTTCCTGCATAGTGGCATATATTGTATATATGCTATTCTCTCGCTCGAATTATTAAAATTAATTCGGGCTCTTTCATGTATATTCGCAAACTTGGAAAGTTTGGGCGGTCATTGCGTGTCGCACTTCCACCGGAAGTGTGTAAAGGTTTAGACCTTAATCGTGGAGACTATCTTGTCATGGAAGTTGGACAAGATGGTTTTCTTCGTGTGGGAAAAGTCGACCTCGCTCGACGTCCTGATCTCGCTGTATATATAAATGGAGGATTGCCTGCAATTCATATCGAGTGAGAAAATAGCATTCACTCTTAACAATTCATTTCATGATGTGTCCTATCTGTCGTCGGCGAGCAATCGCCGAACAAAAAAATCTTTTCGGCGCAAGCGTGCCGGTGTGCAAAATTTCACATCGACCACAAATATGCAAACCACAATCAAGTCCGTTAACGACCGGCTAAATCAACTCGCGAATCATTTCGTCATGTGCTCGCACTGCGAGCACTGCCGAAAACAACAATACATCATCTATGCAATAGATAACATAAGAGGAGAACTCGAACGAGCTCTCCTCCCAAAGTCTTCAACATTATTATACACCGAGCCGACAGCTCGGGTAAAGGTGGAAAACTTAAAAGTATATGAATACAACACAACACGTTAGTATCGATGCTATCGACGACCCGCGCATCGCGATGCGCGGAAATGTGCACGATGAAGAAATAGATCAACTCATGTCAGACATGAAAGAAGTCGGACTCGTAGAGCCGATTGTCGTTCGCCGTGTCGGCGAACGCTTTGAGATTATCGCCGGGCACCGGCGAACAACCGCCGCGCGGTTGCTCAACTGGCCCACCATCGAAGCGAAGATCGTGGAAGCTGACGACAATGAAGCTCTGCGAATGCGAGCAATTGAAAACACATCACGTTTAGATGTTAATCCGGTTGATGATGCAGCGTTCTGTCATGAGCTCATGACACGTGCGCATATGACGGTCGACGAAGTCGCCGGTATACGCAACCGATCGGTTGCGTGGGTTGAATCACGTCTGCAAGTTTACAACATGCCAACGTACTTGCAAGAATACGTCGGACAAAAACGCATCGCTCTCGGCTCTGCACTTTGGATCACAAAACTTGAACCAGAAACGAAACGTCAGTATTATGCAAATTGGGCGGCGCTGAACGGCATTAGCATCTCCGGAGCAAAGCGATGGTATGACATGATGCTCGCCGAAGGCGGATTGCAAAATGTTGACGATTCGCAAATCGGTGACGTCGCTCACGCGACCGGTAAGTTCGTACCGCATACCATATGCAAAGCCTGTGGTGAGGACAAGCCTCTCGATGATTTGGAAAATATCTGGGTGTGTAGAGGACTCACTTGTCAAGAGCCAAGTGTGGATAACGAAAACGTCGTCGATCCGACGTCGTAGTCGTTGCTACCACAAAGGATAATTAGTAGTAGTTAGTTTATTAAAGCACATACATACAAATTAACACACACACATTTCTTGAGTTTTAAAAACTCAAGAAAGTGTGGGGCACGAATTACGACAGACAGGGAGACAATAAACTAACGACGACGGACTACTACTCGGGAGTGTGCAATACCCAAATCGAACGACGGAAATTCTACGATATAAGAAAACCGGCTGATTCCTAAAAAATCAGCCGGTTTTCCTTATATCATTATAAATAGCCATTTTTCAAGGCTCTAGAATCCTCTACAAAGCGGTTAGAAATTCAGTTGCGACATATCCCTCACGTGAAATTGAGGGGACAGCAACGCGCGCCCAAGTGTAGCCGTCTGCTTTGCCGAGGTTCTCCCACTTGTAAAGTTTTGTACCATCAGCAAGCTTTGCAATGGCTTGACCGCTTGTAGATCCTGCCGTCCGAAGTGTTAAAGTGCTTCCCGGTGTGTTCACCTTGAAATTGACAGTCGTTGCATCGGCTCGTGCGCCGACAAATTCTTCGGGAAGTGATATTTGCATCACTTCCGTTTTTGCGACGGCGACAACTTCTTTCGGCGCCCAGACTTGGGCGGTTCCTTTTTTCTTTAGGAAATCAAAAGCGATATAACCACTTTTATTGTACGATGGAACGTTTGCCAATACCCAGCGGTAGCCGTTTGCGTTATCGGCCGTGCCGGTAACTACGACTTCGGTACCGTTCGGCAATTCCATAAATATTTTGCCGGATGTGTTCGGGTCGGCGCGTAGGTTGACAGCACCGCGGGCGTTGTCAACTATCATGGTGTCGCCCCACTCGATGCCAAGATTCTGCATCGGCCATGATAAGGGCGCACTTGATACCGGAGCCGTTGCCGACTGCGACGACGACGGTGTTTGGACGCTCGACGAAGTGACTGGCTCCGTCTTTGCCGCCGTCGCCGGCGCTGCCGGAAGCACCTCCACGACGTTGCCCTCGTTG
>JBAYIV010000030.1:0-2870 GCA_041665445.1 Minisyncoccota bacterium | reverse complement strand
CTGATTTTTCCAAAGTTATTGATATGAGCGAAAGCGGAGGAGTGGAGAAAATTTCTCTCCCGATAAACAAAGACTGTCCGAACCCGGCAGTTTCCGTGAAAATCGCCGATGCGGCCGGAAAAGCGCTGGCGGAAAATTCGTATGACATCGCGTCAAAAGATATTCCCGCACCCGTTCCCGCGCAAAAAGACATGACGCTCATCGCGCTCTTTTCCGCGCTTCTCATTTTGTGCGCCATCGGACTGATTGCCTATTTCGCGAAAAAGAAAAAAAGCGCGATTCCTCCGATTGCGATTTTCCTTGCGCTCGTGCTCGGTTTCGGATTGTTTTTCTTCGGAGAAGAGGTGAAAGCGGTTACGAGGACGGTGTCTTTCACGTTGCACAGTTACGGCGGTTGGGAGGGAAATTACTCTACCAACTTTTACTATGATTTGGACAGTGCCAGCCGCATATATTCCAGAGGAGCGACGATGACGATTTCGGGGTCGGTAGACAACGGTCCTTGCGACAACACCGCCGGAGGGAATATGGCCGCAAATGTTTATGGAAGTCTGAAGACGTTCATGAACCAAGGCGTTAGTCCGGCGGGAGGGTATAATCCGGATGGAACAGTCATTCACTCAGTCTATGGCTACAAAAAGACATCAAACACTTATACGGTTCCCACCACCCCGGGATACTATGCTGTGGACTTTGATTTTTATCACAAGTTGTATAATCATTCTTCGTGGCTACGAAAATCCGGCGGTAATACATACTACGGCACCGATGACGGAAACAATTTAATACCGTTTGGCGGTCAGTCCGGTGGTGCCGTCATCACCATTTCCTACACCGTCATAGCGCCCGCCTGCGGAGGTCAAGCGAAAACCTATGCCGCATCGGCAACCGGATGGCTCACCGACGGAAGCACCAAGTGTAATCCGGAAGCACAAACCGTCGTCGGAATGTATCGCAGTCCCTCCGGCACTATAGCGTTTCCGGCCGCCGGAAGCAGTGTGTCATGGACATGCGGCGATGCCCAGGGAAGCGTCAGTTGTACGGCAAACCATCTCGCCTACGCCAATTGTACCCGCCCGTGGGGAGGAACTCTCGCGCACGGTTCATCCATTACCGCATATCAATCATCCTCAGTGGTCTCGCCCGCAACCTGCACCTCTCAGTCCCGTACTTGCAACAACGGCTCTCTTTCCGGTTCATACACAAACCAATCTTGTACGGTAACACCCGCCGGCTGCACCCTTCCATGGGGAGGAACCATTGCGAACGGATCCTCTGTCACCGCATACTCGGCACCTTCGGTAAACTCGCCCGCACTCTGTTCATCCATAGATGAAACTCGCACCTGCAACAACGGTTCTCTTTCCGGTTCGTATACCAATCAAAATTGTTCGGAATTAGCCCGGTGTACGCTCCCGTGGGGAGGAACCATTGCGAACGGATCCTCTGTCACCGCATACTCGGCACCTTCGGTAAACTTGCCCACACTCTGTTCATCCATAGATGAAACCCGCACTTGCAACGACGGTTTTCTTTCCGGTTCGTATACCAATCAAAATTGTTCGGAAAAGGCCCGGTGTACGCTCCCGTGGGGCGGAACCATTGCGAACGGAACCTCCGTCACCGCATACTCGGCGACCTCGGTAATCGCCCCCGCCACATGCGCATCCATAGATGAAACCCGCACTTGCAACGACGGCTCTCTTTCCGGTGCCTATACCAATCAAACCTGTGCGGCACGTTGTAACATTCCGCCGGAATTGGGAGGAGGAACTCTCGCAATTAACGGAACAATTGATGCATACCAGAGTTCTACGGCAATATTACCCACGACTTGCGCATCATTAAGACAAACTCGCACTTGTTTGGCAAGCGGTCTCAGCGGTTCATATCTGAATCCAACATGCGGGGAGATTGCCATTTCCTGCGGATCCGCGGCAGACACAACGGAACCGACGAAGCCGAAAACCAATCTTTGTTCCGACGGCAGTACTCCTCCGGTAACCCTGCAGGGAGGTAAATGGAAATGGACCTGCGGCGGTGTCGTAAGTTGTGAATCTCCGAAAGGAAAGTTCAACTTTGTTGAGTCGTAAAAAAGAAAATCCAAAAACCCGCCCCGATTTTAATCGGGGCGGGTTTTGTTGCAAATGATGTGTTCTGAATTTTTTTTCATTCCCTATTAAATTTGCGACCGCAAACTTAATAGGGATTCTTCGCCGGACCGGGGTTGCCACCGCCTGTGGGCGGAGTCCCGATCGCGAGCGGTGATACCCCCGTCCATGACGTTTGAGATGACTTTTTTGACAATCACGCTCTTTTCGTGATACACTGTTGCTCGGTAAGTTTGTTGTTTGCAGAGGAGATAAAAATGACAGATGTGAATGAAAAAACGACGCAAGATGATTTTTATTGCGTTTTGGAAGGCGACGGGGTTGGCGAAGGCGAGGTTCTGTTCGGTTCGGCGGTGCGTCTGACTTTTCATATTCCCGCGCTTCTTGTCGCCAAAAACGGCATATCTCTCGGTCTTTCCGTTATTCCTTGCGGTTTGCGGTATATTGAAATTGACAAGTGCGAATGGTATAAGTCGGTACCTGTTCCGTGCGAAGAAACCAAGGTGAGTTTTTCTTTTATCGTACCGGACGAAGAGGATTGGAAAAATGCAATAACGCCCGGTTTCGCTTTTGTCCTTGATGCGGATGGTCTGGTTGTTTGTCAAGAATTTTTGCCGGTCCGATTTGTTTCGGAACTTTCTTCTCCGAAAAAATCGCATGTAAAGAAATTGGAATTTGATTTGGAACGGAAAATTCACGGAATAGCGGAACGCGTTTTGCGTTGGAGAGAATCAATGAAAAAAAATCTCCGGTCACACG
>JBAYIV010000029.1:0-3035 GCA_041665445.1 Minisyncoccota bacterium | reverse complement strand
TATTTTTGAGAAATTATGATGAAATGGCGAGCGCGAGAAGGGCGGACAACGCAAAAAGCACGGCCACGGCAATGGTGATGTTGAAGAGAATTTTTTCAGCCCCTCGTCTGGTATACATGGTGGTGCTGTCGGTACCGCCGAAAGCGCTCCCCAAGCTCGCATCGCTTCGCTGAAGAAGTATCAATATGGTGATAATGGCGGAGAGAACGATCTGAACCCACGGTAAAATGTTTGCTATAAAAGTCATTGGTTTCCATTATAGCAGTTTTGAGAAAGAAAGCAAGCGGCCGCCGACAAAATGAAATAAACTTTTGACTCTGTGGATAACTTCTGTTGTTTTACCTTCTTCAAAAAGATATAATTAAATCGTATATTGCGCGGTCTGATGTTTATCGCTTCTTTATTTTTTAACTTTAAAAAAAGCAAATAGCTCACATATGAAAAAATTTTATTTCCGCATACCGAACAAAATCAAAGAAGAAGGCGAAATATTCTTATCGGCGACGCTCATCGCCCTCCTCGTCTTCAGCGGCACGTATGCCTACGACGTATTCGCCGCCAACCCGGAACAGGAAACTCTCACGGTGACCATTGCGGATGCCATTACATTTACGGTTTCCACAGACGTGTTCGGCACGCTCACTCCCGACAATCCCAAGTTCGCTACGTCCACGACAAACGTGCTCACAAATGCGAGCGCGTGGCATATTGAATTATATGGCGATGATCAGGCGACGGGCAATACCGTTATGGACCTTAATACCGATGCTTCCATCGGCATTACCGATGATACGCAGTGGGTACCCAGTGATGTGGGCACATCAACGGCGGGAAACGCAACAACCGTTACCTCCGGCGATAATGTGCTTGCTTTTCGCGTAATGAGCGCTTCTTCTTCGGGCGCAACTTCTTTTCTGGCTCCCACTTGGTGGGGTACAAGCGATGTAAATTTCAATGGTTCTCAGCTTTGGGCGGGTATTGCAAGCACCACCGCCTCAAATAATCGCATCGGATCGGTCAGCGTATACTCTGCCAACAATGTCATAAATACCGTGCAATACTATCTTGATGTGCCCGCATCGCAAGTGGCCGGTGCATACAGCGGCGGTTTGACGTACACGTGGGTGACGGGGGCGTAAGAGCGCCGGTCATTCTTAGTTAGCATAAAGCGCCCAAGTGCTTTTGTGTGTGAATGAGCCGATTTTTGTGAGCCGTGTTTAGACAGAGAAGAAAACCGCCATTTGCATGTGTTTTGCGTGAGAACATGATATTGCGTGAAAGTTCGTCTTGCCCTATAATATACTTCCGATGTCGTATACAACAATAGAAAATTCCAAAAACCGTTTTTCCTTCCTTTTTTTTGTTGCGCTTTTCTCGCTTTTTTTTATTCCCGCAACCGGTGTTTTTGCGGGAACGGGGCTAACCATACAACCGATTAAGGTTTCTCACACCATCAATCCCGGAGATGAAGTCTCGGGGGTTATTTCGCTTACCAATGCAAGCAGCGATGTCGGCGATACGCAAGTAACGCTTAAAGTTGAGGACTTTATGCCTTTTGCCGGGCAGGAGGGCATAAACTTTGTGGGAAGAGCCCCCGGAGTAACGACTGCGATGGATTGGATTACGCTGGGGAGGAACAATGAACATGTATTTCTTTTGAAAAATGGCGAGTCGCAAGGCATCCCTTATACCATAAAAGCGCCGCTTGATGCCGAGCCGGGGGGTCATTATGCCGCTCTTTTTTTCAAGGCGAATAAAATGGGGGAAGGACAGCAGTTGAATGTCGGAACGCAAGTGGCGATTTTGGTCCTTATAACCATACCGGGCAATCATCTCCAAAAGGGGCGGGTGCTTGATTTTCACACGAAGAAGAATTTTTATGCGGAAAGTCCGATTGACTTTTCAATACGATTTGAGAATACGGGAACGGTGCATTTTGAACCGAAAGGGTCAATTGTCATAAAAAATATGATAGGGCGCACGGTTGCCGAGGTTCCCGTGGAGGGGAGCATCGTTCTTCCCCGCGGCATCAGGGAAATGCCGATTGTATGGAATTATGCAGGAATGTTGATCGGACGTTACACCGCCACTATAAATATAGTGGGTCCGGAGGGCGACAATCTTGGTAACGGGGCAGTATCTTTTTATGCGGCGCCTCTTTGGTACCTTGCCGAGTTTTTCGCGTCAATCATTATCATTTATTTTGTTCTTCGTTTTTTAAAAAGGAAAGTGAAAATAACCATTAATCCGTAATGGTGTTCGGAATATTTTTGCGTCGCATGCCTTTTTTATGGAAGAACATATTGTCGGAATACCGGACTTCCGATGGTGTTGAAAGTGCGTTTACGCGAACCATTCGGCATGTGTTACAGACGTTTTTTGTCACAGAACAGTTTTTTCATGATAACTTTTTCACAAAAAATTAAATTTTTTTCTTTCGCGATTCTTTTTTTTGTTGCCTGTTTTTTGCTCGGTTTTTCCGCCGTACGGGGGGCCAATACGGATTTAACCGTTAATGTTTTTAATCCGCAATGCGGCGATACGCTGGACAACGACAGCGACGGATTTGTTGATTTGGCGGATCCGGATTGTTTTTCCGCTTTGGATGACAGCGAAGCGACCTATCCGCAGTGCAGCGATGGAGGGGATAACGACTCCGACGGACTTATTGATTACCCGACAGATCCCGGATGTTCTTCAGCGTCCGATGTTAATGAAAATTTTCAGTGCAATGACGGATTGGATAATGATGGCGACACTTTTGTTGACCTCCTTGATCCCGATTGCTCGTCTTCTTCGGATGACGATGAAACCCATCACGGCGGACCTCCTCCGCCGGGGGATACCGAACTGCCATATATTGTCAGCTTTACTCCGGCGAATAATGCAAGCAACGTATCTTCCTCAACTCCCGTTTCAATGACGTTTGACAATACGGTGATAAAACAGAGCGGAACAATTCTTATAAAAGAAAGTCCGAGCAACAATATATTTGATTCAATTCCGGTAATTGGCGCGCGAACAACGCTTACCGG
>JBAYIV010000028.1:0-3254 GCA_041665445.1 Minisyncoccota bacterium | reverse complement strand
TCGGTTCCAATCTTTCTCTTGCTCCGCTTGATTATGGTGATGCCTCCTTAGTTGGGTATTGGCCCCTCAATGAAGGAACCGGAACCATTGCCTATGATCGGAGTGGGAAGGGGAATAATGGGATCGGAGGCGCGAATACTCCGTGGGCATTTGGAGGATCGTGTGAGCGCAGCAGTGGCAGTTGTTTAATTATGAATAGTTATTACGTATTTACTGTCCAAGACACATCGTCTCTTGATCTACCCAATACGATGACTATCGCCGCGTGGTTTAAGCCGATTACACCACCGTCGGCACAAATGCATCCAATCCAAAAATGGACGAGCACAATTGACGCAAATTATGTGTGGTACTGGCAAACAAATAATTTATCCTTTTTAGATGCTAACTTGGCCGGTGTTTGGACGGGCATTTCGTCGCTTGGTGCTTTGATGCCATCATCCGGATGGCATCACATTGTGTTCACTTATAATGGGAGCGTTGGAATCTCGTATTTAGATGGTATCCCTAGATACTCAACCGTTGTCAATCCTCCAATAGCCACCAACGGAGCCAATCTCGTTTTTGGCAGAGATGTTGATGCGAGCGCTGCTATTGGTCTTGACGACGTCCGTATCTATAACCGTGCTCTATCCGCCAGTGAAGTTTCTGCTCTGTATAACGCAACAAAGTGACCCACAACCCATAACAAACAACTCGCAACACTGAATGGGGCGGGTTGTATCGGTTGGTGGTTGAGGATATACTTAATGTATGTTTGATGTAACAACTATCGGTTCGGTGACGCGAGACGCATTCTTTGAAGTGCCGTCGTTTCCGACAATTGTCGACAAAAAGACGTCGTCAGGGAAGGCGTTTCTGCTTCCCTTGGGGGATAAGTTTGATGTCGAAAATGTTTTTTTTACGATTGGCGGCAATGCGGCAAATGCTAGCGTTACTTTTGCGCGCCAAGGTCTTGAGACGGCATGCGTGGGGCGGCGGGGCGGCGATATGTCCGGGGAAGGAATCGTTCGTCGGCTTATCAAAGAGGCGGTAGAAACGAAATTTTTATCTACTGACGGGCGCCTGCCCACCTCCTATTCCGTTCTGCTGGTTAAGGGAGGCGAGCGGACGATTTTGAACTACCATGGCGCATCAAATAATTTCGGTTTGCGCGATGTCCCATTTTCAAAACTGAAAAGCGCGTGGTGGTATGTATCTCTGGCGGGTGATTCGTCAAAGATGTATCCAGCGCTAATGGCACACGCGATAAAAAATAATATTGCGGTCGCATTTAATCCGAGCGGATATCACTTGATGCGTCATCGCGCCGACATTTTGCGCTCACTCAAAAACCTTTCACTCTTGGCGCTCAACGAAGAAGAGGCGGCCTTGCTGGTTGGGATTCCGTTTTCGCGTTCGCATGACGTGTATACAAAATTGGCGCGGCTGATGCCACACGGTATTGTGGTGATTACAAACGGTAGCAAGGGCGTTGCGGTATCCGACGGAAAGCGGTTATGTCACGCGGGCATTTTTAAAGAAAAAAAATTAGTTGATCGTACCGGAGCGGGGGATGCGTTTGGGAGCGCGTTTGTGGCGGCTCTTATTCAGTGCGGTATTGGAAAGAAAAATATCGGTAGCGTCACTCAAAAACAGATTGGCGAAGCAATTCGCGTAGCAAGTGCTAATGCTACCGCGGTGGTTGAGCGGTATGGCGCCACGGAGGGTATTTTGTCCAAGCGAGAACTCGCAAATCCTCGGTGGGGGAATCTGCCGATAAAGGTTGTGCCATTGCGCAAGAGTTGATGGTCAAATGGCATGCAAGAATCATCGTACCAAAAATTTGCCCGGATTCTGCGCGCCGATCAGCGCGTGCTTTCTGATGCGTGTAATCGCCTGGAGGTATTAACGGGTGCAAAGAACGCGCTTGATGATCTGTGGATTCAGAACAAAGCCGCTATTGCGGATCGGTTGGGGGTTCTCGGGTTGCAATCAACGGCATCGGCAAGTGATGTTTCTGCGGCGCTTGTGGAAAAGATAAAAGAAGATGATCGCGCCATCGGTGTCGCATTAGGGAGTCCCGACTTTACGACGCAGGAAGGATGTCAAACGATTGCTGACTTTGTAAAAAAATCGGTGGGGGAACGGCCGGGACTTTTTCTCAAACATGAAGTTTTTGTGTCTTTCTTGAGGAAAACACCGCCACAAAAAATCATGGCCGTGTTGGGATATGCGACTGTTGAGGATATGCTGGCTCACGAGGATTTACTGGAGGTTGCCGCCGCTCTGCGGTTTGTGGAGGGCGGGCAGTGGCTTAATACGATTTTTTTTGAAAACTATAGCTCGCTGACGATTGCGGATTTTGAAGAGCGGTCGCTTGAGGTTATCGCGTTGGGAGAAAAGTGGCAGAAATTGGCGCAATCGTTTGTTGAAAAAAAATATCACAACATCAGCCATCTTAAGGAACTGGGGTTTGTGTTTATTATTCCCGTGTCGCTTGATCTGCCGGGTGAATTGCTGCGTACGCTTTCACTGCTGTTGCACTATGTCAACGAGATTGGGTTTTACTCTGATTTATTCCGCCGGTTTGGCGCGGACGAAAAGACGTTTTACGACAACATTACTGCGCTGTTGCGTGGCGATGAACCGGACGATCAGAGGTTAGTAGAAAACGGCAACTGGCTTGTGATCCAGCAATATCTGGCAAAATCGGACGAGAATGATCGGCGACTTTTTGTGCCACACATTAACCCCGAGGCGTTGCATTGGGAAAAGGCAGAACATATGCTCACGCAGATGGGGCGCGCGTTGGGGAACGGTTGCGAACGCGTCGCTTTTTGGGAGGGGTTGAATTGGGTGGGAGATTATTTCCCCGCCGACGATGGTGATGCGTTGGTGAGTTTTGATATCGTGGACAATGCGATGTCGCTGGTAAAGGAGCGGGAAATGATAAAATATCTCTACCATCATCAGGAGTCGCTCTGGAATAAAATCTTTGTGATATATCTTGGAGATGCGGTTATGGAAAAAACAATGAAAGAAAATATCATAAGCGGAGTTGTTATTTTGGATAAAGCCAAAAATTGAAATATGCGCAAGATCTTTCAACGAGATACGTCGGTCATCTACCGTGCCTATCAGCGGGCAGGCGGCAGGCAGGCATCCTCCTTCACCCTGATAGAGCTGTTAATTGTCATAGGAATATTAGCCATCCTGGTTGCCGCTATCGTTATAACCCTCAATCCCGCTCAGCTCTTAGCCCAAGCCCGTGA
>JBAYIV010000027.1:0-3334 GCA_041665445.1 Minisyncoccota bacterium | reverse complement strand
GGCGCGGGAATAATGCGCGCGGCTTCTTGCTTGGTGATGCTGGTGATCTGAATCCCTTTCATGACGGAAAGAACATTGGTGCCGTTTCCGTCGGAAGCCGTTATCGCCCCGTCGGAGAAAGAAATGTCCGCCGTACCCGATCCGACCACTTTAAACGTAATGCGGAGAGTCTGAAGAGTCTTTCCCGTCAATCCGCTTCCGGACCCGCCAATGAACGAAATATTTCCCGCCGCGTTGTCGGCAACCGGTTCCTGCAACCAAAACGTAAAAACGGAATTTGATTTGTCCGCCGCTTTTTCCTGCAATACGGAAACGGGGAAATTGACCGTTGCTTGCGCCGCGTTTATGCCGACACCCTCGCTGTCTATTTTCACATCAACATTAAACTCATCTCCGATGGCAAATTGCGTCTTATCCGTAACAAGATTGAGCGTTCCGGCGAATGATTGGGGCGCCATCGCAAAAAAAGCGATGAATCCCGCTATAAAATATGAAATATATTTCTTCATGATACGCATAATTTTATGTGTGAATATATATGGTTACGATATCTTCCTCATTTCCGCTTATACTCATGCCGAATACCTATTCTTTATTTTACCTTAAGTGTCCTTACAAAGATACTCAAATCTTGCACATCTATCTTTCCATCGCCGTTTAAATCATTTTTTGAGCGCGTAACGCCGTTCTCGGACTGCCATCGGGCAACAAACACGCTCCAGTCCTGAATGTTAACCGAGCCGTCATTATTAAAGTCCATATTCGGAGTAAAAATATTCACGACGGAAAATACTTCCTGCGGGGAGTAATCGCTCTTGAGCCCGGAGGGACTGATTTGCCGCGTACGTATGGTGTGACTGCCGAAGTCCAGCGCCTCAGTGGGAACAAGAGCTTTATATGCGCCCTGCGCGTTTGCCGTTGTTTTTACCGTCGTCGGCTGATTGTCCACTTGGACTTCAATCTTATATAACGGAGAAGCAAAACCGGTGATTCCCAAAACATCACCTTTGGTTGCGGCGCCGCGAGACAAACCGAGTGTCGGAGAAAGCAAAATGCCATTCACATCAAGTTGCAAGAGAGCATTCGCCATGTTTGCGTCAAATATTTTTACCTGTGTCGCGTTATTATTTTTGTCTATGCCGACGATTCCGTATGAACGCGCCCCACCGGCAAGACCCTGAAATGAGAGCGCAAAATTTCCGTTTGCGGAAGCGATTCCTGTCTGGTTTTGAATGCTATCAGCCCCGCCAATCGCCACAATATTTAATGCGGCTCCGGGAAACGCCTTGCCCTCAAAACGAACCCCGGAAACAAGCGGGGCATAATATGTCGTAACTCCGGAACCGCCGCCGGTACTTGACGGAGGCGCGTACACGCCGCTGAAAGTCATCGTTTGCGAAGAAGAAACATTGAGTCCGGTACTCTGGTTATCAAGGAGTGAAAGCGTTACCGTCTCGGCAACGGCATCGTTTATTGAAGCGATTCCGACACCGTTTGCGATGGTAATCACTCCGCCACCGGTTGCGGAACCGGAAAGAGCAAGCGTTACATTATGATTGTATGACGTATCAACATTGCCGTTGTCATCCTCGGCGCGGATCGTTACGGTAACGGGCATATTAACGGTGGAATTGCTTACCGGTCCTATCACGAAACGCGTTGCGGTGATGGTTGCAAGCGTAACCGTCACGGAATCGGCCGCATCCAGAACGCCGGTCGCGCCGTTTGGAGTCGGCGTACCGTCGGACGCGGTAATCACCCAAGTTCCCGGGGCTTCTTCATAATACCAGAAATGCGCTTCCGAATTTCCATCGGCAAAAACGGCGAGTGTCGTCGGGAAACCACCGGAAGCGGCATCATAAAATTTTGTTGAAATCGCTTCAGCGCTTGAATACAAATAGGCGGAAACTATTCCGGAAGTTATAGGATTATCAAACGCATCTTTGCGAGTAATCGTATATCCGAGGCGCGTACCGGCCGTCATATTGCCCGGATTATCCATGGTGAATTTTGCGATAGCGGAAGCGTTGACCGAAAAAGTTCTTACCGCATCCGCAATACCGGAAACGCCGTCCGGATTGGTTGCGTTATCGGAAACGGTAACGGTGGCGGAACCGGCAAGTTCATCGTAGTACCAAAATTGCGCCGTAGATTGTCCTCCGAGAATATTAACTGAAACGATGGTACTGCCGCCGGACGATGCATCATAAAATTTCTTATTTGCGCTCACTGAGGAAGAGTAAAGATAAGCGGTCGTTACTCCCGAAGTGATGAGATTTCCAAACTGGTCTTTTCTTGTGATGGTGAGACCGAGACGAGAACCCGCCGCCGTGTCGCCGGGGTTATCAATGAAAAATTGCGCCACCTCTCCGACTGAGAATATGACATCCTGCGCCGAAGAAATATCAAGACCGGTGCTTTGCGTATCTGAAAGCGAGAGATGTACCGTTTCCGCGTTGTGATCGGAGATTTGAATGGTGCCGATGCCCCCGCTCATGGTAACCAACCCCGCACCCGTTGCGGAACCGTCGGTGATCAATGTTACACTGCTCGTCGCGGAAGTATCAATATTTCCGGCACCATCCTGCGCTTGTATGGTAATGGTTACCGGCGCGTCAACCGTACCGCCGGAAGCGGGAAGAATAACAAAACGCGTGGCAACGATGGGGGCGGGGTTGACTTGAACCGATGCGGTTCCATCGGAAATGCCCGTTGCGCCATCGGGTCCTCCCGCATTATCGGAGGTCGTTATCGTATAACTTCCGGCGGCTTCTTCATGATACCAAAACGAAGATTGCGACACGCCATTCGTTATAATGAGAGAAGAAATGGAATTGCCGGCCGTTGCCGCATCATAAAATTCCCTACCCAAACCGAGAGCTCCCGCGCTCGTAAAAAGATATGCCGTCGTATCGCCGGAAGTAACAAGATTTCCAAATTGATCTTTTCTCGTAACGGTATACCCGAGCCGCGTCCCCGCGGTCATATCGCCCGGATTATTGAGAGTGAAAAAACCGACCGAACCCGGCGTTACGGAAAGCACGTCAACAAAATCGCTTATCCCATCGGGTCCATCGGGAGCGGCAATATTGTCTGAAGCCGTAATGCTCCAAAATCCGGGAAGTTCATCGTAATACCAAAATTCCGCGATTTCCGATCCGGACGGAATGATTATTGAGGTAATCGCGTTTCCATCAACCGCGGCATCGTAAAACTTTTTATTCGGACCGGAAGAAGAACTGTAAAGGCGCGCGGTAACATCACCGAGCGACGTATAATTGCCGTATTGGTCCTTGCGACTCACTGCATAATGCGCGCGGTTTCCGGCGGAAAG
>JBAYIV010000026.1:0-3350 GCA_041665445.1 Minisyncoccota bacterium | reverse complement strand
TTCGTATGGTTCTAACCAAGCTCTTTCTCCCCTCTACAATACCTCAGGACTCGTGGGATATTGGAATTTTGATGAGGGGAGTGGGACCATTGCTAAAGATACGAGTGGGAATGGGAGGAATGGAACATTGGTCAATTTTTTGTTTTCCGGTGAATCAAATTGGGTGGTCGGGAAAGTTGGCGGTGGACTCTCTTTTAATGGGATTAATAACTACGTTGATACGTCGAATTTTTTTGACAATCCATCAAGTTTTACCGTTGCACTTTGGTTCAAGGTGGGGAGCAAACATGGTTTTAGTAATTTAGTGACAAAGCTTTCCGACTGGGGGAGTGGCGCGGGATGGTCGGCGGTAGACAATTATGGCAATGGAGAAATAAGCATGTTGTATCAACAAAATGGTGGGTCGGTTTATGTTCAAAAGGGAATTGATCCAGCGTATCAACCAACCGATGGCGGCTGGCATCTCCTGGGTGTTGCGCTTTCTAGTCAGTTGTTTACTTTTTATCTGGATGGGAGGGCGGTCACATCGTCTGATCAGGGGAGTGTTGGATATCCGTCATCAGTTACCAACACAACTAATGTGCGAATGGGCACTACTGGAAATTTCACGCCGTCGTCTTCGTATGCGAGCGGGACATTTGATGATGTTCGTCTATACAACAGAGCTCTCTCTTCTTCAGAAATGATGGCATTGTATAATGCGGAAAAATAAAAAATCCTCCATCGTTGATTTAAATAAAAAAATGATTCCAGATGAGATTATTTTCCCTGCCTGCCGGCGGGCAGGGAACGCAGGAGCTTGTAGTTTAAGCGTTTCAATCTAGGGCACCAACAAAAAATACTCCGCAAGGAGGTATTTTTTGTTGGTGCCCGGGGAGGGACTCGAACCCTCACAACCTTTCGATCACAGGATTTTGAGTCCTGCGCGTCTACCAGTTCCGCCACCCGGGCAAATATAATTCTTGGCATCGAAACCCACCTAAGCAAATTAACTGATGATCAACAACAAACAACATCCGATTTTTCCTCGTTGTGTGCCGTTAGTTTTTTCTCGGTTGATACTATCATTCTTTTGCGTTACAATCAACGGCAATGGCGCGCGTTATCGCAATCTGTAATCAAAAGGGAGGCGTGGGTAAAACGACAACCGCCGTTAATCTTGGCGCGTATTTGGCGGCGCTGGGGAGAAAGGTGCTTATTGTTGATTTTGATCCGCAGGGGAATGCGTCATCGGGACTTGGCATTTCGCCCCGCTTTTTAAACGAAAGTATTTACCATGCGTTATTTGGCTATGTTGAACACAATAAAGTCATCAAGCCCACGGCACTTTTAAATCTGCATATTGCGCCGGCCAGCCCGGATTTGGCGGGTGCGCTGATAGAACTTATTGAAGTTCCCGAGCGGGAGTTTGTTTTGCGTCGGTTGCTCAATCGCGTGCGGCATCAGTATCAATATGTTCTTATCGATCTTCCGCCCAGCTTGAGTTTGCTGGCGATCAACGGATTGATTGCCGCCGACGAAGTGCTCATTCCGATACAATCCGAATATTATAGCTTAGAGGGATTGAGTCAATTGCTTGAAACGGTTGATTTAATCAACAAAAATTTAGGCACGCGCATTGCAATTGCGGGTGCGGTACTGACGATGTATAATAAGCGCGAAACTTTGAGTCGTGATGTGGCGCGGGAAGTGCGAAAACATTTTCCTCATCACGTATACGAAACAGAAATTCCCCGATCGGTGTCGTTGGCTGAAGCGCCCAGTTTTTCTAAGCCGATTATTCTCTATGATCCGCATTGTGCGGGCGCCAAAGCGTATGAATTATTGGCGCGCGAAATATTAGCACAGGAAAGTGCCGATCCGTTTCATACGGTTTATAACAGCGTTGGTCGCGTTGAACTGCATTAATTAACTATCATGCATGTATGCTTGGCAGAGGACTTGAATCATTGATTCCAAATAAAAAAGGTGGATCGTCGGGGGGTTCTTTTGTGTATGGGAGCGACGATGGAGGCGGTACATCGGATCGTGATGTTTCCGCTGGAGTCGCAAATCAAAACGACAGTGCCAGCGTGGAAGATTTTGCCAACGATCGCGGCGCGCAACCTCACGCAGTATTCCAAAATGACCAGGAAGAGCGCGCGGAAACTTCCCAAAGATCGGTTGATGATATC
Organism: Minisyncoccota bacterium; assembly: GCA_041665445.1. Lineage (GTDB taxonomy): Bacteria > Patescibacteriota > Minisyncoccia > UBA6257 > JAGOQP01 > DAIEKJ01. Next base: position 1,176 of record JBAYIV010000026.1, on the reverse strand, counting down.
CCCAGAATTTCCGGACCGATTTTTCATATTGAAATAGAGAAGATTGTTTTAAATCCGTATCAGCCACGCACCGACTTTGACCAGGAAGCGCTTAAAGAGTTGGCGTCATCCATCCGTGAATTTGGGATTCTTCAACCGCTGGTGGTCTCAAAGACCGAGGAAGAATCGGCAATGGGTACGCGTGTGACGTATCAGTTGATTGCGGGCCAGCGGCGATTGATGGCATCAAAACTTCTGGGGCTTTCAACGGTGCCGGTGGTTATACGCAATGCACTCAAAAAAACGGAAGCACTTGAAATGGCGATTGTGGAAAACATCCAGCGTGCGGATTTGAACGTTATCGAAACGGCGCGTGCCTATGCGCGTCTTTCGGATGAATTCGGCTTGACCCAGCGTGAGATTGCCGCGCGATTGGGCAAAAGTCGCGAAGTTGTTGCCAACGCATTGCGGTTGCTGTCACTGCCGTCTGAGATACAAGATGCGGTTGGCAATGGGACATTGAGCGAAAGTCAGGCGCGGCTCTTGCTCCAGGTTAGCGATCCTCAACGGCAAAAGGAGATGTTTGCAGAAGCCGTGAGAGGAGGATTGTCGGTGCGTGATTTGAAAAAGCGTATGGCAAAAACGAAAGAGGCGTCCGATGCCGGTGTTATTTTTGGGCAAAACATTCGTGTCAATGATATTGAAATGAAGGGGATTGAAAAAGCACTTTCTGAATTTTTGGGAACGCCGGTCAGTGTTGAGTTTGCGCGCGGTGGAGGGAAAATTGTTATTCATTTTTATTCTCCCGAGGAAGCGATGGGCATTATGGGAAGAATCAAGAGGGAGGAGATATAAAAATTTAAAACTGAAATATCAAAATTTAAAATGTTTGGAAAGCCCGTAGGGCATCCATTATTTTGATTTTTTATTTTTGCCTTTTTAATTTAACCTTGCCCATGTCAGTCTCCGAGAATAAATCCTTCACCCTTATCGAACTCCTCATCGTCATCGGTATCTTAGCAGTATTAGTGGCCGCCATCGTTATAACCCTCAATCCCGCTCAGCTCTTGCAAGAAGCCCGTGACAGTAAGCGTCAACAAGACTTATCAGCACTCAACCAGGCGTTAAACACCATCACCACCTTAGATCAGTCTCTCTTTATGGGAACCTCTTCTCTGGTCTATACCTCTCTGCCTG
>JBAYIV010000025.1:0-3822 GCA_041665445.1 Minisyncoccota bacterium | reverse complement strand
TTGACCCATACACGAATAAGGTCGAGAATTAAATAAAATTATTTAAAATGGCGTACGATAACAACGACGGGGGATTTACCCGTCAGATGCACCAAGGTAATTGGAAATGTTCCGGATGCGGAGGTTCCATTACCGAACTTCCGTTTGAGCCGGACCAAGAGCGCTTGGGACAACTGCTCTGCCGCGATTGCCACAGGCAAAAGCGAGGAGACAGGGACAACCGAGGAGGCAATAGCCGAGGAGGAGATAGAGGTCCTCGCGTTATGCACCAAGGGAACTGGGCTTGTTCTTCCTGCGGTAATTCCATCACGGAACTTCCGTTTGAACCGGATCAAGATCGCTTGGGACAACTGCTCTGCCGCGATTGCCACAGGCAAAAACGAGGCACGATGTAAAAAAACAAAAAAAAGAAAACGGCCGATTTCGCTATCGGCTGTTTTCTTAATGTTTTATAAAGGACATTTGTTTTATTTTGTCCTTTATATCAAAATGTCCTTTAAGTTAGCCCTACTTTTTACGTTGACCCCTTGACAAAAAAAATAGGAGGTGTATAATAACGCTAATATATTTTTTTACTGCGAACGCTTTACAAAGTTTTAGGAATGTGTATAGTGAAATAAATATACAAAAAGACTAATGAATACTTCGGGAACAAAATCTATTTTTTCTTTTACAAAGCGGATTTCATTCTCTGCTTTCTTTGCCGTGAATGCTTTGGTCGCTTTTCCGGTATTTAACGCTTTGGCCTACGAAGAAACACTCCCTCCGCCGCCGCCGGCTGTATGCGCCGCCCCCGTTGATGTTATGCTTGTGTTGGATCGTTCCGGCAGTATGGCTCATGATGAATGGGGTTTTCCAATTTATCCTCAGCCTCTCGCTGCGGTAAAGTCAGGCGCCGTAGCTTTTGTAAATACTCTTTCTGAAACTAACGATGCTGTTGGTTTGGTTTCGTTCAGCGAGCATGCCACGGTAGACAGTTCTCTGGGTACCGATTTTGCCGTTGTGAAAAACCAAATCAATTCTTTGACCGCTGACGGGTGGACAAATATCGCTGAAGCTCTTACCAAGGCTGATGAAGAATTTTCTTTGAACGGGCGCGCGGATGATACGAAGAAAGTCATCATTCTTCTCTCCGATGGAAATTCCAATCGCCCTCTGCCCGAATCTGCAGCGCTTGCCGATGCATTGGCAAAAGCCGCGATCGCAAAATCTCACGGCATCACAATCTATTCCATTGCTCTCGGCGAATTTGATGAAACAGAACTTAAATCCATTTCAAGCGGAACCGATTTCTATTTCCATTCTCCGACCACGGAAGAACTCAATGCAATATATCTTGCCATTTCGGCAAAAGAATGCGAGAGGATACCTGCTGTCGGAAAAGGAACCGTATTTGAAGATCTCAACAAAAACACGACCCGCGATTCGGGTGAACCGGGTCTTTCCGGCCGGACGATTGTTCTAAAGGACAAAAAAACAGAGAGTCCCGCTTCCGACCGTTCCGTCACCAGCGACAGTGAAGGCAAGTACGTTTTTGAGGATATCATCCCCGGGACATATGATGTGTGTGCGAACGCTATTGCGGATTTTGAGCAAACAACTCCGACCACCTCTTCCAAATGCTACGAGAATATGGTGGTCAATGAAGGAGATACGATTGAAAATCTTGATTTTGGTTTTTCAAAAATCCACGTTAATACCGCCCCTATCGCCGATGCCGGTCCGGACAGAACGGTAACTTTGGGTGATGAAATAACTTTTGACGGAAGCGGTTCAACAGATGACGGGGAAATTGTCGCTTATGACTGGAACTTCGGAGATGAAAGCACCACGACAAATGCGGCCACTACAACCGTTCACACCTACACGGCCACTTCCACTTATACGGTTACTCTAGTCGTAACGGACGATGAGGAAGTTGCATCTGCTCCGGACACCGCCATTATCACCGTTGTTACTCAATGCTCCGACGGAAAAGATAACGATGGCGATAATAAAATTGATTTTCCCGCCGACCCCGGGTGTTCCTCTCCTGATGACAACGACGAAAGAGATGTCAACGCCCGTCCTATTGCCGATGCCGGTTCATACGGGGTAATGACTTTGGGAGATGATGTAATCATTGACGGGAGCGGTTCTACGGATGATGGAGAAATTGTCCTTTACGAATGGAACTTCGGAGATGAAAGTCCTTTAGAAGCAACTTCTACACCGAGGACACCCCATATTTATACCGCAACGTCCACTTATACAATAACGCTTGTCGTTACAGACAATGATGGCGCTACATCCACTCCCGATACCGCTACAATAACCGTTGCCACGCAGTGTTCCGACGGAAAAGATAACGATGGCGACCATAAAATTGATTACCCGACGGACCCCGGATGCGATTCTCCGGATGATAATGACGAAAAAGACGTTAATACGCGTCCTATTGCCGAGGCGGGCCCCGATAGAACGGTTACTTTGGGCGACAATGAAATTTTTGACGGAAGCGGTTCAACGGATAAAGACGGTGAAATTGTCCTTTACGAATGGAACTTCGGAGATGAAAGTCCTTTAGCGACAACGACATCATCAAGCGCCCGGCATATATACACCGCGACAAGCACTTATACCATCGCCTTGGTTGTAAAGGATAATGATGGAGCCACCTCTACGCCGGATACGGCCAGAATCACCATAGTTACACAGTGTTCTGACGGAAAAGATAACGATGGAGACCATAAAATTGACTATCCGACAGACCCCGGCTGTTCCTCTCCCGATGATAATGACGAAAATGACGTTAATAAACGTCCTATTGCCGATGCCGGCCGGGACAGAGTCGTAACATTGGGCGACGACGAAATTTTTGACGGAAGCGGGTCAATAGACGAAGACGGAAAGGTTGTCCTTTACAGTTGGGATTTTGGAGACGGAAGCACTACAACAATCGGCGTTGCCACGACCACTCACGTGTTCACGGCAACATCCACTTACGCTGTAAAACTCGTCGTTACCGATAACGATGGCGCCACATCCACTCCCGATACCGTAACCGTTACCGTTGCTCCACAGTGCTTTGACGGAAAAGATAACGATGGCGACCATAAAATTGATTATCCGACGGACCCCGGATGCAGATGGTATGATGACAACGACGAAAGAGATGTCAACGTCCGTCCCGTTGCCGATGCCGGTCCGGACAAAATCGTAACCTTGGGCGATGCGGTAACTCTTGACGGAAGCGGATCAACCGATGATAAAAAAATCGTATCCTATGAGTGGAACTTCGGAGACGGCAGTACTACGACAAACGCGGTTGCCACAACCTCTCGCACCTATACCGCAACAAGCACTTACACCGTTACCCTCACGGTAATGGATGATGAGGGTGCCGTATCCGATCCTGATACCGCAATAATCACTGTTGCCACGCAATGTTCCGACGGAAAAGACAATGACGGAGATGGAAAAATTGACTATCCCGCAGATCCCGGATGTGATTCTACTGATGACAACGACGAGGGAGACAACAAACTTCCTGTCGCCATTCTCTTTGCAAACCCGACTTCGGAGCATATCAACAAACTCATTTCATTGGACGGTAAGGAGTCTTACGATTCCGACGGTACCATCGCGCTCTATGAATGGAATTTCGGAGACGGTGTTATTGCCACATCAACGACAGCTTCAACAACTTCTCATGCTTACGGGACACTCGGCGCTTATACCGCCACACTCGTTGTTACCGACAACGAAGGCGCGACAAGCACACCGGCAACCAAAACGATAACCATAACTACTCCGCCTCCGACCGGATGCGTTAGTAATTGC
>JBAYIV010000024.1:0-3886 GCA_041665445.1 Minisyncoccota bacterium | reverse complement strand
CCATGCGACATTCGCGGTGGAAGAAACATCAAGTCCGGTGCTTTGGCTGTCTGCGAGGGAAAGAACGACGTTTTCCACGAACATATTTGAGAGTTGTTTGGTGCCGACCCCATTCACCATATTTACCGTTCCTTCGCCCGTTACGGAACCCGTCGCATTAAGCGTTACGTCGTCCTGAAAACTCACATCTACCGTGTTGTCTGTTTTTTGCGCCTGCACGGTAACGGTAAGAGGAAGGTCAACGCTGGTTGATGTTGCCGTAATAATGACAAATTTTACAGCAACGGGAATAACGGTAACGCTCCTCGTCGCATCGTCAATTCCGGTGTTCCCATCGGCAACCGGGGTATTGTCGGAAACCGAGATGTCGTACACGCCGGGCATATCATCGTAATACCAAAAGCTCGCGGCGGCGGAACCGTCAGAGAATGAAACAGAGGTAATAATATTTTCCAAGAGCGGGTCGCCGTAGAATTTATGATCCGCGGAGAGCGATGATGAATAGAGATATGCGGTTAAAATTCCCGCCGATACCGCATTGCCGTATTGGTCTTTTCGCGTAAGCTGGTAACCAAGCCGCGTGCGAGCATTCATATTGCCGGGATCATTGAGAACAAATTGAGTTACCGCGCCCGCGACAAAAACAATATCTTGCGACGAAGTCACGGCAAGTCCCGTGCTCTGGCTGTCGGCAAGCGTAAGATGAACCGTTTCGGCAACGGTATCGCGCAGAGAAAGGACACCAACACCATCAACGATATTTACCAGCCCTTCGCCCGTCGCGGATCCGGTCGCATTCAGGGTGACATCGTCCTGATACGTCGTATCAACCGATCCGTTTGCTTTTTGCGCCTGCACGGTTACCGTTGTTGATGCGTCAACCGTTCCGGCGAGCGAAGGAAGAATAACGAATTGCGTCGCGGCATGCGCGACAACGAATGTTTGCGCGTTGGATGTTCCGCCGCCGGGGGTCGGATTAAAAACGGTAATAAGGGCACTACTCGTCGCGGTCGCCACATCTCCGGCAAGAATTTCCGCGGTAAGCGATCCGGAGTTTACAAATGAGGTCATCCGCGAACTGCCGTTAAATTTTACAACGGAGCCGCTGATAAATCCGCTACCGTTTACCGTCAGAGTGAAACCCGCGTCGCCGGTTTCTTTTGAAGCCGGGGTGATGCTTGTCGTTATGGGAACCGGATTCGTGATATCTGCCGTAATGCCGATTGGCTGTGATAAATTGTAGTTCGGCGCATCCATTCCCGATAACGCGAGACCGCTCACCGTTATCGGTTTATTGAGTCCGATGTCGGGAGAATCAAAAGAGGCTGTCGCGACGGACGCGTCAAGAACAACCGTATCGCCGGAAATAATTCCGACCAATGCCGCGCTTCCCGTATTCAAAACGGCGGTCGCATTTCCGTCATACGTTTTATCATTCGCAGAAACTCCAACGACGGTAATATTTTTTTCGGTAATGTCGGCCGTAATGCCGGTGGGCAAGGTGGTGGTGTAATTTGAAGAATCGGCGCCGGTCAAAGCGATTGCGGTAACACTCACCGTTTTGCCGATACCGGCGAATTTGTCGGCAAAAGAACCGGCGCGAGTATTTATGGAAACGACATCCGGATTGATGATTCCGACGAGCGTACCGCCGGAAAGCGCAACAGTATTGAAACCGTCATATTCCTTATTCGTTGCGGTCATGCCTGTGACCGTAAGCGCTTTCGCGGTGATGTTTGCGCTAATGCCGACAGGGAGCGCAACCGTGTAATTTGATGAATCCGGTCCTGCCAAAGTAACAGAAGTGACATTTACCGTTTTGCCGATGCCGGCGAATTTGTCGGAAAAAGAACCGGCGCGAGTATTTATGGAAACGACATCGGAACCGACAATGCCATTGAGCGTGCCACCGGAAAGCATTGCCGTTATTCCGCCATCGTATTCTTTATTATCGGCTGTCATGCCGATGACAGTGAGAGCTTTTGCGGTTATTGTTTGAAAAATCGCTCCGGAAGTACTGCCGGAAAAGGAATTGTCTCCGTTATACACTGCCGTAATGGAATGAGGAGATCCCGAGAACGAAAGCGTGCTCGTACCATATGAAGCAACTCCGGGGTTCGCGCCATTGAGCGTTCCTGTTCCGATAATGGTTGCGCCGTCTTTGAACGTAACCGTTCCGCTTGGGGCGCCGCCGAAAGCGGGAGTAACGGTCGCGGTAAAAATAACCGGGGTACCATATGTTTGCGGACTCTGAGAAGTGCCAAGCGTCGTAGTTGTGGTTATTGTATTTACAGTAACGGCACCGCTCAATGCGGAAGTGACTCCTGCCGATGTGGCGCAAATTTTTATGTTTTCGGCAACGGAATACCGCATCGCCGTATAGGTCATGATACCGGAAGTAACCGCCGCGCCATCCGTCGGCGTTGAGGACACGGTTCCCGAACCGGCTGTTCCTCCGCACGCCTGCGTCCCAAGTACCGCCACGCGAGCGATGGCGCTCGCATTGTCCGTTGTTACCGTATTTCCAAACTGGTCTTGTAATTTTATCACCGGCTTCACGGCAAAATCAGTGTTGACGCTCGCCGTGACGCTCGGTTGCGTTGTAAAGGCGAGTTTATTTTTTACTCCGACAACTTCTGTTAATGTTCCGAGGTTCGTAACACCGTTTGTAATTCCGGACACCGCCGCCGTTCCGCTCTTGGTTATATTTCCCGAAGCGAGCGGCGTACCCGCAGTCGGACGAACTTGTATGTTGGAAAAGACCACCCGACATCGCGTGGTTGTCGGAGCGCCGTCTCTCGCGTTTAAAGTGAAAGTGATTGTGCTCGCCGTCGGCGTTGCCGTTGCGGAAGTAAAAGCGAAACAAGAGCCGGTCCCCGCCGTCCGAGTTATTGTCGCGGTAACGGTGGCTCCCGTATTAAAAGCGAATCCGCCGGGAGCAGTCAAAATAAAAGTCTTGGTCGCCGGGAAATCGCGAAATGCCCCTTCTTGAATAATCGGACCGGTGAGTATGGTGTACGCGCCACCTGTCGTATCGGCGGAAATGGCCGATCCCCCCGTGGCTGGCGTTATGCCGACGGTTGCAAACGCGGTCAAAGAATAAAAGAGGACGCCCCAGACCGCAATATATGGCAATAATATCTTAAAGAAAAAATGCTTCCGAATCATAGAAATATGGTACGGCAAATAAAAAGTTAATAATTTTATCTTATTTTGTAATATTGCATACGTATCATATTATTGTATGCGTGTTCCGATAAATATATCTTGGCGTATTATAACATGCCGGTATTTTTAAAAAAATGCTTCGGTCTTGTGGACAACTTTAATGAAATTATCATTGGACTCCACCACTCCTTATTGTGTATAATGGATTCATGCCAATCGTTTGGATTATATTATTAGGGCGGGGGTAAAAATACCCACGCATCGCGCGTATCAAATCGCGTTCGCATAACAATTTTTTAATTATGGAAAATAAAACCGTACTTATAGTGGAAATAGTGGAAGATGATGCTTCTCTTGAAAAAGCGCTTTCGGATAAATTGCACAATGAGGGATTCTCTGTGCTTGAAGCGAAAAACGGAAAAGAAGGTTTGGAGATGGCTTTGCAAAAGCATCCGGATCTTATTATGCTTGATATAAAAATGCCGGTCATGAGCGGAATTGATATGCTCAAAATTCTGCGTTCCGATCCGTGGGGAGAAAAAGTTCCCGTGATTGTTCTCTCAAACCTGAGCGATAATGAAACCATAGCCGAAGCGATAGACAGAAACACCTTTGAATATTTTGTTAAATCGGATGTTAAACTTCAAGAATTGATTGAAAAAATAAAAGAGAAACTCGCCTTTCCGCAAGCCCCGCAATCATAAATCTTTTTTTGTTT
>JBAYIV010000023.1:0-4013 GCA_041665445.1 Minisyncoccota bacterium | reverse complement strand
CTCGGAGAATTCATCGCCGACGACAAAATTCTTTCCCCCGACCAAGAAGTTTCAAGAAGAATTCTTTCCGACCAAGTCATCGCCATTCTCGGAGACCTTTCTCCGAAAGAGCGCAAAATTTTGGAAATGCGCCACGGCTTGATTGACGGCATCACTCATACGCTTGAAGAAGTGGGAAAAGAATTCGGCGTAACTCGCGAACGCATCCGGCAGATTGAAGCGAAAGCGCACGAGAAAATCAGACAGCATCCGAGTTCGGACAAATTGCAGGGATACTAGACGGACAATGTATATGGGGCAAGTATAAGTATAAGGGACGACGAACGACGGCGAATATAAAACAACCCCGCTTTGGCGGGGTTGTTGGCGGTTGCCCGAGCTTATCTTTTGAAAAAAGTTATCCACTCACACTATTATGATTCCATCATTTCAGATGATACAATAAAATTAAATCTTACTTTTTTATCAGCTAAAATTTTACAAACCAATGAAAAGATATTTATCCTCCTTCCTCTTTTCTTTCATTGCCGTCTGCGGATTTCTCCTTCCCGCGGGGCAAGTTCGCGCGGATACGAATATCACAAGCAATATTACGACCAACACCACGTGGACAACCGCCAGCAGCACCTTCATCATTCAAAACGATATTACCATAAACTCGGGAGTAACGCTCACCATCAATCCCGGCGTGGTGGTGAAATTCAGATCAACGGGGGTGGGGCTTTATGTAACCGGAACGCTTAATGCCGGAGGTAGCGCGTCAACCACTTACCTTACATCCTACAAAGACGACAATGTGGGAGGCGATACGAACGGCGACGCAACATCAACGACCCCCGCATCGGGCGACTGGTACCAGATAAAAGTCAATTCCGGCGGTTCGGTAACGCTTGATAATGTCGTCGTCCGCTACGGAGGCAACAGCACTTCCGAAACCAACCTTCTCAACTACGGAGGAACGCTGAATATACTCAATTCCGTCGTCGCTTCAAGCACCAAATACGGCGTTTTTCACAGATACGGCAACACGACAATCGCGACAAGCACCCTGCATACTAACGGATACTACGGAATGTACACCATCAACGGTACGGGAACTTTGTCCGTTACCGGCTCTGATTTTTACAATAACCCGACCGCTGCCGGATACTTTGATCTTCACAGCGGAGTGGTTGTTACCAATTCCGGCAACACCGCTTCCGGTACCGGCAAGCGCGGATTCATCATGTACGGCGGTTCTCTCGGCGCGAGTCAAACATGGAAAGCCGACGGCGTTCCTTACATTATTTCTTCATCGGGTCTCACCGTTTCAAGCGGAAAAACGCTCACGATAAATCCCGATGCTGTGGTAAAATTTGAAAATTCATCGGCGTTTATGAATGTGAGCGGAACTCTTACGGCAACGCAAGGCGCGGTGCCGGACATTGTGAAAATCGTATATTTCACCTCAATTAAAGATGATACGGTTGGTGGCGATACGGATGGAAGCGCCACCACCACCCCCACAGGGGGCGATTGGTATCAGATTGCCGTTTATTCCGGAGGAACCGCAACGCTGGAACACTCCTTTATCGGTTATGGCGGTTCCGCCGGTTCCAACGCCAATCTCTACAACAACGGCGGAACGCTCAGCATCTCCACTTCCACCATCGCTTCTTCTCTTTATCACGGCATTAAGCATTCGGGGGGAACGACGAATACCAAGCAAAGCGTTTTTCGCAATAACGGCGACAAAGCATTTTGGAATACCACCAGTTCAACTTCCACGGCTGAGTATAATTACTGGGGCGATGTTACGGGACCGGACAACCTGAAATATAACCCGGGCGGAGGAGGAGAACCTGTTTCCGATTACGTTGATTTTATTCCGTGGCTGGGAATGTCAACCACTACGGATATAAGTATTGCGGCGGTGAACGGCGGGCAGATATTATGGAAATGGGTAGCAAGTTCCACTCAAGATTATTCTGACGAATGGGATAATGGAGTGGCGAAATGGAATGAACTTACTCCGATAGACATTACGGAAACAACCGGCGAACAGGATTTAGTGGTGGAGGAGGAGGATTTGCCAGAGGAAATATGGGTTGGGCATTATTATGTCAACGATGATTACGGATTGACCATTGGACTAAACAAAGCAAAACTTGACGGTCGCGCTTTCAATCAAATTCAAAACGCTTGCACCCACGAACTCGGGCATTCTCTCGGGTTGCTTCACAGTTATTGGGAGAATATTATGTACCACCGCAATACTTTTCAGACAATGTTCGGACCGCAGGACGAATATGATTACCATTACCTATGGGGCTATTAAACATGTTTAATTTCTAACTTTATATGATAAATACAAAATATGTACTGGCCGTCATTGTGTTTATAGGTATTACGGGATTTGGGGTTTCTTCTTTTATTAAGAAACCGCCCGCTGTGGCAGATCGTGCGACGAAGAACCAAAAGTTAGCTGTAACGATTCAGGATGTGTCAACCATCGCTACAAAAATACCTGAAACATCAAAAGCCGTTAACGCTTCTAATCCAATCACGCGGGAAAATACGACTAAAAAATCAGAACTAGCCACAATTAATGGAAATCCTGTATTTGTCGGGCATGCGGAATTTCCGCCCGAAGTGGATAGTGTTGTGGGACTGATTTCAATCACGGATAATATTTTTATCGGAAAGGTGAAGCAGAGAATAGGGTTTCTGTCTAAGGGTGGATATCCCACTACTCAATACTCAGTAGAAGTGTTGTCAAATATTAAAGGAAGTGCCGTAAAAAGTATCACACTTACTCAGGGAGGGGTGGGATATAGCCCGAAAACCGGTAATTTTTATATCGTGGATGACGACATCGGTCGGATTGCTTCAGGTAAGATTAATCCGGAAGATGTCTACCTTAAAACTGGGGGTACATATCTTTTTGCTACGGGGTATAATCCAAAAACCAATATCTATGGTATCAGTGCTGCTCCATACGACCGCGAACTTATTACCACCGACAACGCTTTAAACGGTGCGCAACTTTTAACCGCCGCGGAAAACAACCCGCGCGTGCAAGAGTTTTTAAAAGCAACGGGAGTGACTTTATCATCCGATTAACGGTATTTTTGGGAGTATAAACTTTCAATCAAAAAAGACAAAACCGGCCTCGATGTTTTTCGGGGTCGGTTTTTGTGCAACAATATCCACCGATTTAGTGCGCCTCCGCTTCGTTTATATGATAAAATAATATCACATGCGAACATTTATTTTATGAAACCACAAAAAGATATTTTGCAAAAGAAAACGGAGACCGTGGCAAAGGAAACGCCTTTGAAACAGAACCGCTTTCTTAAATGGAAGGATAAACTTCTTGCGTTAAAAAATTCTCTCAAAGAAAAATTTCCGGCGCGGCGGAAATATTTTCGCGCTCCGCAGGACGGCATGTCCAGTCATCATACGTTGTGGATAATCATTTCGGAATTCGCCCTGTTCGTCTGTCTTGTCTCTACCGCTTTTTATTTCCGCGATAAATTGGGAATAATGCCGATTGCCGAATACGGCCAATCGTACGCCCTCGTCGGCGAAAAACTTTCAGCGAACGCGCCGATTACCATCAATCTTCCGGCGGGCATGAAAAAAGCGGAGGCGATGAAAAGCATTGCGTTTAATCCGGCCATCAAGGGAGAGTGGAAGGAAACGGTTTCCGAAACGGAACTCGTATGGAAACCGGCGGAATCGCTCGCGCTCGGCAAATATTATACGGTCAATCTTGATACGGAAACGACTCATTTGAGCGATGATTTTCTGGCGGACGAAAACCCGAGGATAGAAGCCATTTTTCCGTCCGAAGCCAGCGAAGTGAATGAAAATTCAAACATCACCATCATATTCAATCGCCCGATGGTGCCTATGACCGCTCTTTCCGAACTTGAAAAAAAAGATCTTCCCATTGCGCTTTCGCCGGAAACGGAAGGGAAGTGGAAATGGATCAGCACGCGCAATGTGCAATTTATTCCGAACCGGCGTTT
>JBAYIV010000022.1:0-4436 GCA_041665445.1 Minisyncoccota bacterium | reverse complement strand
TGATTGCGAAGTACTTGGTGAGAGCGACGGCGATTGAGAAGTTGAAGGACTGAGCGAAGGAGATTTTGAACTTGAAGGCGAGAGCGAAGCGGAAGGACTAAGTGAAGGAGATTTTGAACTGGAAGGACTCAAGCTTGCTGACGGACTGAGCGACGGACTTGCCGAAGAAGACGGCGATAAGCTTGCCGACGGTGAAAGTGACGGAGATTGCGAAGTACTTGGTGAGAGTGATGGCGATTGAGAAGTTGAAGGAGAAAGCGAGGGAGATTTTGATGAACTCGGGCTAAGCGAAGCGGAAGGACTAAGTGAGGGACTCGCCGAAGAGGACGGCGACAAGCTGGCGCTCGGTGAGAGCGATGGACTCTGCGAAGTACTTGGTGAGAGCGACGGAGATTGTGAAGTTGAAGGGCTGAGTGAGGGAGATTTTGAACTTGAAGGCGAAAGCGAAGCGGACGGACTGAGCGAAGGAGATTTTGATGAACTCGGGCTAAGCGAAGCGGACGGCGAAAGCGACGGACTCGCCGAAGAGGACGGCGACAAGCTCGCAGACGGTGAGAGTGAAGGACTTTTTGATGAGCTCGGAGACAGCGAGGGACTGACGGAAGACGAAGGCGATAAACTCGGCGAACCCATCACCGCCTCATACATTGCCAACACTTCAACGTCCGACAACTCGCAAGTATAAATGCGGACATCATCAAGAATACCTTCGTTAAAATAGGATGTCCCCGCACGGGACATAAGATACAGGACATCTGATTTAAATGCCGAGCTTTGGTCTTTGGTATTGGCGACAAGAGAAGTGGTCTGTGCGGCACCATCAACATATACGGTAATGTTTCCTGTCGTCGTGCTGTTGTCAAAAACGATATTGTAAAGATGCCATTCGCCAACGGACGGACGAGTGAACCCCTCAGCGCGGTATTTGCTTCCACTACTGCCGTCTTGTATAGCGGCGGTGATAACCCCGGCAGGGTAGTCCGTGTCAATAAAGAATGTCCCGTCATTGATATTGGCAACCGGACTCAACTCCATGAGAACCTTAGAACCGTTCGTCCATTCTGTCGTTCTCTTATACCAAAAGGATACCGTAACAACTTTGATTCCGCCGAAGTTTACGGCAGAATCGGTACTTACATATTGACTGCTCACACCGTCAAACGAAAGAGCGTTCCCTATTACTCCGGCAACTTGCGTGGGACTGTTGTAGAGTGTTCCATCATTTCCGTATCCGCTTGAGTCGGTAGCTGTGCCGTCGTTAAATGTGTAAACAAGGATATCGTCGCATGTGGGGATAGACGGAGAAACGGAACTGGATGGCGATAGCGAAGGCGAAATGGAAGTACTCGGACTAAGCGAAGGCGATTGTGAAGTTGAGGGTGACAAGCTGGGAGATTCCGAACTGGATGGGCTTAAACTCACGCTTGGTGAAAGCGAAGGGCTAGCCGAACTGGACGGCGACAAACTTGCCGATGGACTGAGCGAAGGCGACCGCGAGGTGCTCGGTGAGAGAGATGGCGATTTTGAACTTGAAGGAGAAAGCGATGGAGATTTTGAACTGGAGGGTGAAAGAGATGCGGAAGGACTGAGCGAGGGGGATTTTGATGAACTTGGCGAAAGCGAAGCCGAAGGACTGAGCGATGGACTTTTTGAAGAGGATGGGCTCAAGCTCGGCGATTGCGAAGTTGAAGGAGAAAGCGAGGGACTCGCGCTTGTTGAACCTGCAAAATTATATTCTTCGGTTGTAGTGGACGCGCGACCTCCAAAGGCAAGCCCGGCAGTTTGAGACGCTCCGCACCCTCCAAGATACCCTCTTGCGGCAATCATAGCGCCGCCTGCGGTCCATGATGTTCCGTCGTATTCTTCCGTTACATCGGTTTCAGTACCGGTGGTGCCTCCGAAGGACAGCCCCGAGGTTTGAGTTCCCGCTCCGCCGAGATAAGACCTCGCCGTTGACAGAGTATTGGCTGAGGCCCATGATGTTCCATTATATTCATATGTTCCAGCCGATTGAGCCGTTGTGAATCCTCCGAATGACGTTCCCGCGGTTTGGGTTCCCGCTCCTCCGGGAGCATATCTTGCCACTGTGATGTCACCGCCGGCGCCCCACGATGTCCCGTTGTATTCTTCGGTTGTTTTCAATCTGCCGGAACCGTACCAACCGGCCCAACCCAATCCTGCGGTTTGCGTTCCGCATCCGCCGGGATAAGTTCTCCGCCCGGTCAGGTCACCGCCGGCACCCCACGATGTTCCGTTATATTCTTCGGTTGATAGCAAAGTGCCATCACCCAAGCCGTTGTCTCCTCCAAACGCCAAACCCGCAGTTTGCGTTCCCGCAGCAGCGCAGTAATGCCGGTTCATAGCCAAATCACCACCCGTGCTCCACGATGATCCATTATATTCTTCCGTATTGTTGTTGCTATCGTACCCTCCAATACTTAGTCCCGCGGTTTGCGTTCCCGCTCCTGCGTTTCCTTCTAATGGTGCGACCATGCCCCCTCCTGATGACCATGCGTTTGCCATTATAGTGTCATATAATAGCTGGTAAACGCATCACATGAGCGCAGAAAAACAAGCCCGCCCGTACAAGCGATACATCCTTTTTCAAATTTTGTTTTTTCAACGCTTTTAATCATACCTTGCACTACCCCTAAAAAACTATTTGCTTTACTATTGTATTTCACAACCGAAATCGCTGCCCGATTTTCGTAAAATTCTAAAGAATATCCCCGCCCCAAATAAAATCATCCCACGTCGGCGATGCGCGACGCCCGATGAGACGGCATTTTTCTATTCCAATCTTTTCAGAAAGAGAACGAAGCGATTTCAAATCATTTTCAGCCGGTGTTTCTTTTATTTCAAATGCCGTTTTTCCATCAACAATAAAATCCACCTCTCTGCCATTTTTAAGCGCATAATACTGAATTTTTCCATGATGTCTTAATTCCGTAAAAACGGCATTTTCAAATTGAGCTCCGCCGGAAACTTCCGCGAGGGTATTGAGAATGCCGTTATCGGAAAAATAAAGTTTTTTTGCCTTCACGATGGCCTTGTCGGGACTTCGCGAAAATATGGGAACACGAGAAAGAAAATATGTTTGCTCAAAAAAATCAACGTAATTTTTCACCGTTACGGGAGATATGCCGATGTTTCTGGCGAGCTTTGCATAATCAAGACGGCTTCCAACCCTACTCGCGAGCATCTGCATAAGAGAATACACGATATCTTTTCGGCGGAAATCGGCAAGTGTCGCGATATCCACATTTATATACGAACTTAAAATATCGGTAAGCAAGTCCTTTTTTCTTGATTCTTCCGCCGCAAGCGCCACCTCGGGAAATCCTCCAAATCGCACAAACTCTTCATATAAAGTTTGCAATCGCTCATATTCCGAAGAAGAAAACGAACTCTCAAAAAAATTCCGCTCGGAATGGAACACTCCCTTAAAAACAAGAAACTCGCCGAAGTCAAGCGGGAAAAGTTCAAAAATCTTTTTTCTTCCCGAGAGCGACTCACTGAAAAGATTTTTGAGATAATACGAACTTGATCCCGTTACGAGGAATTTTATATCATAATGATCATGCAAATACTTTATTACGCTTGGAATATTCGGAACGAGTTGTATTTCATCAATCCCTATAAATAATTTACTCTTTACATCAAGCCCGCGCGCAGAAAGAGCAAACAAAACATTGTCATAATTTTTTTGAGAAAAAAGCTCGCGGTCGGCAATATTTTCAAAATCAAAATATATTTTATTTTCCGAAGGTATTTCAGATAAAAGTTGTTTTATAATCGTTGTCTTTCCGGTGCGACGCATTCCGGTCAACACGGTAACTTCCCGAGCGGAAAGATGTTCTTTAAGAGGTTCGTACACTTTTCTTTTGAAAAACATGGTTTTTTATGATTATTACTATAATATAGTTATAGTATAGTTTAGTAGCACTATATCGTCAACAGCAATTTAACCTTGATTTCTATGAATAAATTTTATCGTAAATTGTAATACATCCCGCGATACCATCTGATTAACCCCCCCTCCCTCGTCATTTCGTCCGCCGGCTGGCGAACGGAATGACGGCGACCTCAACTACTCCACCCCGTACTCCCTCTTGATTTTACTTCGTATCTCTTCTGAAAAATCTTCTGTTGCCGAGTCCAAAATTCCTTTTGAAATGCAGAGCAAAATACCGCTTCGCAATTGTCCCTGCAAATTGTGCCTCTCCGAAGGACTTCCCGAATCTCCCATGACAATGGACTGTTTAATCCAGCGCTTCACATAGGAAATGAGCTGGTGATTGTCCACGTCCGCGAGTTCGTCTTCGCTCATCTGCTCCGCTTCCCTCTTCTTGATGTCCGACCACTGTTCCAATTCAACGATTCTCGCTTTCGCGGTTTTTTCCTGATTCTTGGCGATGAACATTTTCTTTTCTTTT
>JBAYIV010000021.1:0-6251 GCA_041665445.1 Minisyncoccota bacterium | reverse complement strand
GGTTCTCTCCCCGGTGTCTATGAAGTTGGTTCCAATCTTTCTCTGACTCCTCCCACCCGAGATATGGGCTTAGTAGGCTACTGGCCCTTTGATGAAGCAACGGGGACGATTGCCTATGATCGGAGTGGGAATGGGAATAATGGGACGACACTAGGAGGAAATCCTGGGCGATTAACGAGCGCTTTGTGCAAGGTTAATAATTGCCTTTCTTCAATTGCTGGCGATCGGATAAGCATCCCCGATTCGCCGTCCTTAGATATCCCAAGTGCTCTCACAATTGCGGCGTGGTTCTACCCAGTTGGGCCGAATGTCGATTATGCAAATTTCCCTATTTCAAAACAAAATAGCACAGCAGATGCAAATTATGTTTGGTATTGGTTTGGAAGTGGTGCTCCCAATCCTGGATTAAATGGACTCCTTGCGAATATGGGTGGGACATGGAGTTATGCGTCTTATGGTTTTACAATTCCTCCAGCGACGTATAATACGGCATGGTCTCACGTGGTTTATACGTATCAGACTGGCGTTGGAGGAAAAACATATGTGAATGGGTCTTTGGTGGGCGCGCAAACGACACTTAAGCAAAATCTAGCCACTAACACAGCAAACGCATATCTAACTCCAGGCAATGCGAGGATGGACGACCTTCGCATTTATAACCGCGCCCTCTCCGCATCAGAGATTCAAGCGCTTTATAACGCAACAAAATAGAAGAGTGCAGGGTTGAGGGCGTAGAGATTAGTGCTTTGTGTTAACCACTAGGTTTATCTGCTCGCATTACTTTCCTGCCGTTTCTACATCCTACGATCGCTACCCTAAATCCTTTTTTATCCCTACCCACTCACCCCTGTGGTCTGCTATACTTCCCCCATGCTTCATCTCACCGATTCACTCACCGGGAAAAGCGTTGCGTTCCCCAAAGCGAAGAAGCCAGTCCGACTTTTTGTGTGCGGACCGACCGTGTACGACCATTCACACATTGGTCATGCGCGCACGTACATCGCCTTTGACGCCTTTGTCCGTTTTTTGCGCTGGCAAAAACAGCCCATCTCCTATATCCAAAACATCACCGACGTTGATGACAAGATTATTGATCGCGCCACCCAGCGCGACATTCCCTATACCGCCATCGCCCGCCAATACGAACGCGCGTATCATGCCGCTGAAAAGAAACTCAACATTATCTCAGTAGATAGCTATCCCCGCGCATCGTCGTATATCAAAGAAATCATCGCGCTCATTGAAACGCTCATCGCCAAGGGCTATGCCTATCAGACCAACCATGGCGTGTATTTTGAAGTTAAAAAATTCCCGCGCTACGGAGAACTTTCCCGCCAAAATCTTGATGCGGTACGTCCCGGATGGCGTGTGGAAATAGATCCGCAAAAAAAGGATCCCCTGGACTTTGCGCTCTGGAAAAAAACCAAGGGAGAAAAACCGGCATGGCAAAGCCCGTGGGGTTTGGGACGTCCCGGCTGGCACATTGAAGATACCGCCATTACCCAGAAATTATTCGGCGTACAATACGACATTCACGGCGGCGCCAGCGAACTCAAATTCCCCCACCACGAATCGGAGATCGCCCAGCAAGAAGCCGTGTCGGGGAAACACCCGATGGTCAAAGCCTGGATGCACACCGGCATCTTATTGACCAACGGACAGAAAATGTCCAAGAGTCTGAAAAATTTTATCACCATCGATGATTTTCTCTCTCTGTATACCGCAAACGCATTGCGTTATCTCGTGCTTTCGCATCATTATCGTTCCCCCATTGATTATAGCTCCGAGGCGGCGCGTGCGGCACATGAGGCCACGCAGTCCATGGAACACTTTATGGCCTATAGCGCTTTTATCACCCGCGACAAAAAAACTGGAAAACGATTCAAAATCGCCTCCTTCCAAAAAACCGTTACCATGGCGCTTGAAAACGATTTCAATACCCCCGCCGCTCTTGCCGAGCTTTTCAGGGTCATTTCATATGTCAACGAACACATCCTTTCGCTTCATTATATCGACATCCTCGCGGCACGCTCGTGGATACTACAGATGCTTGCCATGCTCGGTTTTACCCCGCCCACAACGCAAAAAATCCCTACTTCTATCGCCCGCTGGGCCAAAGAGCGCGAGATATGCAGAGCCAGTAAACAGTTTATGCAGGCCGACGCCTTGCGCAAAAAAATACAAGAGGTAGGATACGCGGTAGACGATACGCCCATCGGGCCATTCCTTTATCGCCAGAGCTCATAAGCAGTTTGCCACCATGAATCCAAAAGTTCCTCCACATGACGAAGAAGCGGAGCGCGCCGTTTTGGGCTCGCTGATGATTGACGCGCGAGCGATTACCAAAGTCGCCGATGTTTTGCGCGCAAGCGATTTTTATGCGGGTGCACACCAAAAAACATTTCAATCAGCCGTTGATTTGTTCTCCAAAAATGAACCCATTGATATCGTCAGCGTTACCAATATTCTCAATGCGAAACACGAATTAGAGAGCGTGGGCGGATCGGCGTATCTGGCGGATCTAATCAACGTCGTCCCATCTTCGGCGCATATCGCACATTACGCCAAGATCATCAAAGAGAAAAAAATCATGCGCGATCTGATTGCGGTGTCAGCCGAAATCACTGAATCGGTATTTGATGGGAGCCAACCGGCAGCCAATGTTCTAGACGCCATTGAACAAAAAATCTTTTCTCTCACTAATCAGACGAACGATAAAAATTTTATTCACATCAAAGAGGAGTTGGCATCAGCGTACGAGCGCATTGAAAAATTACACCAAGGCGGCGGTGCCCTGCGCGGCGTGACCACCGGGTTTGAGGGACTGGACAACTACTTGTCGGGTATGCAGAAATCAGATCTTATCATCGTCGGTGCCCGCCCGTCATTGGGAAAAACAACGCTGGCACTTAACATCGCTCGCGCCGCAGCGGTACAAGATAAAGTTTCGGTCGGCATTTTCTCATTGGAAATGTCCCGAGAGCAAATTGTTGATCGCTTGATTGCCGCCGAGGCCCAGGTACCCTTGTGGCGCTTGCGCACCGGACGGCTGGATATGACCACCGATTTTGAGCTCATTCAGGGTGCGCTTGATCGCTTATCGCAGATACCTATTTTTATCGATGACAGCCCCTCTCCCAATATTATCCAGATACGTTCAATTGCCCGCCGACTGCAGGCAGAACATGGTTTGGGGTTGGTCGTCATCGATTATGTTCAGCTTATCCAGCCGCTTTCAAATTCAGAAAACGTTGTACAGCAATTTACCGAAATCAGCCATGGGCTCAAGGCACTGGCCCGCGAATTAAACGTACCGGTGCTTGCCATCTCACAGCTGAACCGCGCCGTTGACGCACGTGAAATTAAAGTACCGCGTCTTTCTGATCTGCGTGAAACCGGCTCATGGGAGCAGGACGCTGATGTGGTTATGTTTATTTACCGCAAAGACCGAGATAAACTAGAGCCATCACTGGAAGAAGAGAACTCCGCCTCCATTATTATAGCCAAACATCGCAACGGCCCGATCGGCACCGTTGACGTAAAGTTTGATCCCGAAAGAGTAGTCTTTAGAGAAATTGCCAAAAACCAAACCGCTTCCATGGACGAAATCTAACCACATGACGCTTCCTCCCGAAATAAAAAAATTTGTTGACGCTTTTTCTGAACTCCCCGGCATTGGTCCTCGCCAAGCAACGCGATTAGCATTTCGCTTGGCGCACGATCGCACACAGCGCATAGAACAGCTCGCCGCGGCAGTCCACGGGCTGGAGAATGTATCCCTGTGTGAAACGTGCTTTTTCCCCTACTCATCCTCCACCGGTCACTGCCATTTTTGCACGGATCCATCGCGCGATCAGTCGCTTTTTATGCTCGTCGAAAAGGAAACTGATTTGGTTGCCATTGAGCGTGCCGGCGCGTTTCGCGGACGCTATTGCGTTATCGGACCATTGGAAAAAAGCGGGGCGCTCGATAGCGAGCACGAACGCCGCTTGGCATTATTTCAGAAAACCATCGCCACAACCGCGCCTGGTGGCATAGCGCAAGAAATCATCATTGCCTTTTCGCCTACGACCGCCGGGGACATCAACGCCGACCGCATCGCGCAACCGCTCCGATCTTACGCCCGCGCCATCAGCCGCATTGGTCGCGGCATCCCCACGGGCGGCGAAATAGAATTTGCCGACGATGAAACACTCGCCGAAGCACTCGGGCGACGATCATCATCATAAAACCCTCCCAAAACACCCCAACATTCTCAAGAATGTTGGGGTGTTTTTATTTCGGAAAGACAAAAAAAATCCCCCTGCTCAACGCAGGGGGATTTTTGAGATTAGCTAGGAAACCTTTTTGATGACCACCTCGGTCAACGGCTGACGGTGTCCTTTGAGCGTGCGCTCACGCGCCTTTGAGTGATATTTGAAAATGATTTTTTTTGTATCACGAAATTGCCGGACAATTTCAGCCTCAACTTTAGCCCCCGAAACTGTTGGCGTACCGATATCAATGGCTGCCCCATCGGATTTAAGTAATACCGCATCAAACGCCACCGAGTCGCCGGCTTTTCCTTCTATCTTTTCGATCTTCAGTTTTGTTGACGGCTCAACGAGATACTGTTTACCGCCTGTTTTTATTACTGCAAACATGCTGGGATGATATCAAAAAAAGACCCCAAAGTCAAAGCCGCTGTATCGTATGGATGCCGCACTCAATTAAACCGCGTCAATTGCCAGACAAAGAGCGCAAAAAGAATCACAAACCAAAGCGTGGCATACATAATCATGTACGATAGTACGCGTTCACGCCAATACAAAAAATACGAAAAAAGAATATCAATCAGAAAGGTCAGGGCGCCAATCACCGCCGCCGTAACAAGAGATAACGGGCCCGTCAAAACATCGACAACGCCATCAGACCCATAATGAACAACGACATTCCCTTGATGTATGAAAAATGGCCACAGAAAATAGAGGGACGAAACCCCAATGACCGCTCCAACACCGTATGCGGCAAGCACGTGGCGATCTTTTACAAAACGCTTTAACCGATCAATGGTCATACACTTTTATTGCTCACTAACGCCTCCCAGTATATACTAGAGACATTATGCTGACAATACAGATGCCGCATATTCCTGATTATGAGTTGCTCGATAGCGGCGACGGCTATAAGCTTGAGCGCTACGGCGCTCATACCATTGCCCGGCCGGATCCGATGGTTATCTGGAACAAAAAAAATCCCGATATCTGGAAGCACGCTGACGCTGTCTTCCATAAAGATAAACGCGCAGACGGAAAACATTGGGAAAATAAATCCATTGATGACTTATGGTTTTTCCGATTTGAGCAAATAACCATGCAATTACGCATGACGCCTTTCAAACACACGGGCCTTTTCCCGGAGCAGATTGCCAACTGGCTCTGGATGAAAGAAAAACTTTCCGGACAGCGCGATGTAAAAGTTCTCAATCTCTTTGGCTACACGGGAGGCGCAACACTTTTTTTGGCATCACAAGGAGCGATTGTCACGCACGTTGACGCCTCAAAACCCTCAATAACCTGGGCGCGGGAAAATCAACGCCAAAGCGGATTAGGTGATGCTCCCATACGATGGATTGTCGATGATGCGCAAAAATTTGTTGCGCGAGAGGCGCGGCGCGGTATGGTGTATGATGCCGTTTTACTTGATCCGCCAGCATTTGGACGAGACCCCAAAGGAAAAGTATTTCAATTTGAAAAAGATGTCCCACTACTTCTTGAAAACATAAAAAGAATACTTTCCCCGACGCCGCTTTTTGTTTTACTTAATAGCTACAGCATGGGATATTCCCCCGTAGTACTTGAAAATCTATTTACTGATTACTTTCCGCCACAACGCATTGAGTCGGGAGAGTTACAGATTCTCGAAAAGAATGGCCGCGCACTTCCTTGCAGTGTATTCGCGCGATACAGCGAAGTCTAGGCAGAAATGCAGAATGCAAAACAATGGTTGTCCTGCTGATTTTCTGAACATTTTATAATTTCACATCGTCATTTTTCATTTTTGCATTTAGTCCCATGTCCAGTCCCAAATCCTTCACCCTGATAGAACTCCTCATTGTCATTGGTATCTTGGCAGTATTAGTGGCCGCCATCGTTATAACCCTCAATCCCGCTCAGCTCTTAGCCCAAGCCCGTGACAGTAAGCGTCAACAAGACTTATCAGCACTCACCCAGGCCCTCCACACCATCACCACCTTAGATCAGTCCCTCTTT
>JBAYIV010000020.1:0-6342 GCA_041665445.1 Minisyncoccota bacterium | reverse complement strand
CGGAGCCGTTGCCGACTGCGACGACGACGGTGTTTGGACGCTCGACGAAGTGACTGGCTCCGTCTTTGCCGCCGTCGCCGGCGCTGCCGGAAGCACCTCCACGACGTTGCCCTCGTTGTCGGTTGCAGCAATGCGACCCGATGCAACGATTTGCGTTTGGTCGGTCGCCATTGTTCCACCCGATAAAAGCGGAGTGGTAACACTCACGCTCTCGCGGTCAAGTACCGGATACTTTACAGGGTCAACCGGGCCGAGAAGTATTTCCTCCATAAATAATCGTTTCGCCCAACGCGAAGTGTAGTAAAGCGAGAGCGAGAGCCAATAGCCTTGTCGTCGGACTCCGAATGAATCGTACGGTGCGAGTTTAATCTGAATCTCCCAAGTCATTTGACTTGGCGCTTTGGCGAGCCAAAGCGTGAGATTCTTCATCACGTCTTGCATGAGATCCGCCGAATCGGTAATCTCATCGTCAATAATCGGAGCGAAGGGAAGTCCTTCGGCCACGCGACCGCCGGCGAGCGTGCCAACGTATATTTTATATTTTGTGCCGGTGGTTTTTGTTTGTCGTGGTTCGGCCGGGGTGCCGACGGCGCCGGAACTAATCGCCCGAGTCGCGGCCGCGCTTGTATCCTCATTTTTCACTGCGGCCTGAAGCAAGTGAGCAAGCGCGTCACCGGTAGATGATTGTTGTACTTGAGCAAATTGCGCGACACGATTCGCTGCATCTTGTATAAACGATGGAATCGCGAGCCACGCGATTCCCTTCAATTTATTAATTAGTCCGGCGGACATCATTGCCTTGAGTGCCGCCTGCACACTCGTTGTCCCTTTTGCCGCCAGAGCGAGTGATGCAAGCCCACGCACGGCGAGCACTGTTGATCCTGCGTACAGAGCTAATCCGGCTACGACCGAAACAAGAAGGGCTGCTGCCGCGACTTTCTGATACGAACCTTGAAATTCGCGAAAGTTTTCAACTTGTTGAAAACCGTACTTTGTTGTCTGTAAATCAGCCGGAGTAACTGTGAATTTCCATTCCTTGATATCTATCTCGTTCTTCTCTAACTCCGCGGTAATAACGCTAGTCGCGACAGTCCGCGCGTCTTCGTCGCTTAATGCCGACTCATTCTTTAATTTATTGACGAAGTCGTCATAACTCGATTGATTCGGCACGAACGAATTTTGCCGAATTATTTCATCTGGTGTTGACTTGACTGTTATCATAAAAATATGTTATATTACAAAATATGGACACTATACTACAAATCACCTATTACGCTCAATTTTTATCGTTTTTCTTTCTTCTTCTTCCTTTACTCATGGCAGTTGTTGGAATAGTTACTTTCTGCTTTAGTAAAAAATACGGCCTTACTATCCTTTGGTATTGTTTCGGTGTGATGTTTTTCTATTCTCTCGCATCGGGGGATTTTATGGGTATGTTAACAAATGGATTTTTCACATGGCTAATGTTCTACTTTTTATCCACAGAAATCGAGTCCGTCCCTCCCCGTTAGTTTATTGTCTCCCTGTCTGTCGTAATTCGTGCCCCACACTTTCTTGAGTTTTTAAAACTCAAGAAATGTGTGTGTGTTAATTTGTATGTATGTGCTTTAATAAACTAACGGTCGCTACACCACCACGAGCTCGACGTTCTCACGTTCCAATAGGTCGCGGATGTTCGGCATTTCGTAATCGGTGAGCACGATGTTTTTCACCATTTTTCCCGGCCGTTCTTCGGCTCGGAAACGATCGTCATACAACCATATCTCGCCAAGCGCCTTTGTGGTCGCTTCTTTTTTTACCTCGATGACCGCCCATTCGTGCGGGCCTTCGCAGACGACATCGATTTTGTATTTTCCCAAATATGAACGATTGCGATCGTAGTTTGCGGATAAATCCTCGATGCTTGGGCGCGGAGCGCCTACCTCCCAGTCAAAAAATACTTTCGTGAATCGTGTCGGATATTTGAGACAAAACCGTTCCCATATCTTCAATTCGCCCGCACTCATGTGCGTGTGTCGCGGAATATATGGATATTTGTAAGGTCCGCGCATATTTGTTTTTATTGTATTTTCTCGATTAAATAACCGTATGTTTTAAGACCTAATCCAGAAAAAGCTTGCGAGTGCTTTGCTTGAACCGTTAATGTCTGATCGGCAGTGCTATCGGTCGTAGCCGTACCTTGTATAGCACAACCTTGCTCATCATTATCGGTCGCGGCCGCGCTTCCGTTATCATCAACGAGTTGTGAATTAATCCAAGCCTCCTGAGTATTGGTTGCCCCTGTTGCAAACAGCAAAACCGATACCGTGCCTTTTACTGAATTAACATCAGCCGCCGAAACAGGATCAATGAGACAATAAGCTCCGCCTGTTGAGCCATACGTCACGCCAATGGCCATCGTTTGCCCACCGGACATGGAGAAAAAGTAAATTGGAATAGTTACCCGAATCGCTTTGCCCGTTCCGAGCGTACCGCCCGGAATTGTTGCTGTGGCGATAGTGGTGCTCGCAGTGCTATTGAGATAAGACACATCACTTCCCGATACCGCGATCATTGCTCCGCCGGCATCTTGCCATGAAGTACTTGAACCGTCTCCAAGCTTTAGAACTTGACCGCTCGTTCCGGCAGTTGTCGGTAACGATAATTTCACACCGCTTGGAGTTTGCAACCCGATGGTCGTGGTCGTACCCGTTGTCGCTATCGCTGACATCGGCGAGCTCGTGCCGATACCGATTCTTGAATTATCAAGAATACTGAAAGCGGTTGAGCTTCCGACCGTTACCACATTGAAAGCGAGCTGTCCCGTCGTCGTTGCACTCCATATCGTCTGCAAAGCAGACGGCGAAGATGTGCCGATGCTGAGCTTCGCAATTTGCAAATTTGCAGTCGTGGCGATGTCACTTCCGGTCAAATCATTGTCGCGAATATGTGTGCTTCGCACAGAACCGAGTCCAAGACCGGCTGACGGCGCATAGCTCACAATGGCATATGCCGAACTCGCGAACGCGAGCATCGTTAATACTGCAAGGATCTGTTTTGATATTTTTTTAAGCATACTTTTTGTTTGCGACAAGCTCTTTAAGCTTGTCTACTGCGGACTTCGCCGCGCGAATAATTGTTTCCATTATTGTCGTTACTTTTACCGCATCGGATGCGTTGTACGGAAGTAAAAAGGGAAGTGGATCAATGGCACCAAGATAGCCATTCTCGTGATTCTGTGTTATCCATGCGGAACCTCCGAGACCGGGCACCACTCGCTTCAAGCCGAAGTGAAGATGGGGTCCGGTCGAGAGACCGGTACTACCGACAATACCGATGCGATCACCACTTTTCACGAGCTGACCGCTCGTTACTCTCAATGATCCCTGTCGCATATGTCCGTATATCGTTTTTCCGTAGGCAACTTTGCCTCCGATGTCACATGCTTCATGCGTAATAATTTCAACGGCAACGCCGTTAAAATTATCAACGCCGGCGAACATAACGAGACCGTCATGCGCCGCGCGTACGTTGTAGCCGTCGCAACCGGCAAAATCCAAACCATTATGACCGTCAATTTCAATACCTTTATTTTGATACCACTTGCCATTTCCGCCGAATCCCTGAGTGATCCAGCCCATAGCAACAGGTCGCCAAAGTTCGAGTTTTTGCATAGGTTTTTATCCCAAAGAGGGGATAGACATTTTTAACGCACCGGCGATTGTTCCGGTAGCCACCGGATCAATCTGTGTCAATCCGGTAAGCAGTCCTTGCAGAAAAGCAAGGAGTGCCGCAACGCCGGCAGTAATCAATATATCGAGTAATTTCTTTTGCATACTTATATAGTCTCTTCGATTTCTTCCTCGAAAACGAGAGTTTGCGAGACAGTATCGGAGACGACCCAAATTGATTTCTTGTATTTTCCATTGAGCGTACCGCCCGGAGATGGCTGTTCGATAGCAGATGCTTGGAGTAAAACTTCGCCTTGCGATTGGTTTCCAACGGTCGCAACCGGTTGCACGCCAAAGCCGACAAAAATTTTGCCGACATTGTTGTTATCCACCTCGGTCGCCTGCATTTGCATGACGATTTTTGTCCGGCGCGGATTCGCGTCCATTATCATTGTCGCTTTGTTTGCTTCAAGTGTAATGACTCTCATGGTTTAGAGCGCGGTTACTTCGCCCTCGACGAAGTGGCGAACGTCTTGATTTTTGAGACGGACGTGGTAGACCGGATGTCTTTCCGCACCGATTCCAAGCTCGTCAACTTTTACGAGCGTACCGTCGCCAAATTTCTTCGTACGAACGGCACCGCCAACCATAAAAGATTTCTTTGCATTTTCGTTTGACATAGTATTTATTATGTGAGAAATGAATAAATCCCGAAAGGGAAGTACGCCGGCAAGTGTCGGCGTACTAATGGCTTTATGCCATTTCCATTACCGGAATGAGTTTGATTGCATCGGAGACGTCTTCAACATCGAGCTGGACAACCACCTCTTTGCCTTTGCAGTCAATTCCTTCATCGCCAAAATCAAATACTTTGTATGGGCGGAGAAGATCGGCGATAGGAAGCGGAGTGACGAAGTCAATCATCGCAAGTCCTTCGGCATCGGTGAGGACGTTGAGTTCGTGTTCAACTTTTCCGTCAACGAGAATGTTGATGCGCTGTACTGATACATCGATGTTCGCATCGGTGAAATCAGAAGCGGGGAGATTTCGGAGAATGAGTTTTTTCATTACTCCAACCGGTGGCATTCTGAAACCAAGAGTTTCATATCCTGCGGAGCCGGCGGTCGTGTGACCGATACCAACGGCGTGAATCGCTTTTTGAGCGATTGCGCTTTTATCGCAATGCGCGGTTAATCCGATCGTATTCGTTCCTACATTCGTAACGGCGGTATAGCTTGCTCCGACCGTAATCGGTTTTGCAAGATCAATCGATGCGAAGATCGGAACTTTGATATTACTGAGAAAATCATTTCCGGTATTGTCGGTGTTTTCGCCGATTACGGGAATGGTTTTGAACCACGCCGCCGACAAGGCCGCAAGGTCTTGTCCGGTAAGATTCGCGATTCGTTCTTCACCTCCGACTTTCACGACAAACTCGGAAAGAAAAACAGAGAAATCTTCAATCGCAACTGCTGCGGTTGAAATTGCTCCTTTGAGCGCGAGCATGAAATAATCAAGTCGCTTGCCATTCAACACCAATTGCTCCGGAGAGATATCGGCGGTAAATGTTTTGCCGGGAGTTGCGCCCGGACGTGTACCGTCCCACACTTTGGAAATTTTCATATATAAATAAAAATTATTTTTTAATCACAAGAGATGATATAGCATGTATGCTATATCGATAAATGACTAGGCAACTTTGCCGAATCCTTTGCGGAGTGCATCGCCGACCGTTTGCACGTTTCCGTAGTTTGAACCTTTCGGACCGCGAGGTGCGAGAGTTACACCGGACAAAACATTCTGCATGTTTTGCAAATGCGCCGTAACTTTTCCGACAGCGGATTGAGTGGCAACGCCGGTCTGATAACGAGCGCGACCTTTGTCTTTGATTCCTTGCGTGTACGCGGAATCACCGGAGGCTTCGAGCCTCTTCTGCCAACGTCCCGAGCTCACGGCATTTTGAATGCCGGCGAGCATTGCATCTTTAGATGCGATTGCTCCAGCGGTAGGAGACCGCTTCGGGTTTAATGCTCCTTTCTCGTAATCACTTGCGGCCGCACTCGCATTGCGAGAGAACTTAGCCGGATCGAACTTCATATTTACTGACATGATTT
Organism: Minisyncoccota bacterium; assembly: GCA_041665445.1. Classification (GTDB taxonomy): domain Bacteria; phylum Patescibacteriota; class Minisyncoccia; order UBA6257; family JAGOQP01; genus DAIEKJ01. The sequence continues at coordinate 578 of JBAYIV010000020.1, read as the reverse complement.
TATTAAGTCGATTTATAAATTGCGTCCATTGTCGTGAGGTCGTGGTCGCACGAACGACCACACGACAACATACACAATTTTTCCAACCGTTCCGTCCGTCGTTCGTCTCTTCAAAGCCCGTCGTTTTGAGTTATCCACACCTTAATTTTGAAAACTGTGGATAAGCTGTTGACAAACTGTGGATTGTGATTTCTGATTATGCACGGCTATTTTTGGTTGCTTAAACCTTTAAAAAATAGAAGAGGGGTCCTAGGGGGGAAACAGAGTTGCGTATCAAAGTACTTTGAACAGAACCACGTTACGATATGTTTCATTTCTTCGCCGTTGGGAAAACCTTTCGGAAAAATCCAACGATGCGATTAAATATAGTGCGACCGCGCATTTGTTTCTGCACGAACCCCATGCAGGGGAAGCGATAAATGCTAATCTCTCGCTCATTTAGTAGTATACTATACGTCGCACAATATATCTTTTACGACATTGTTGGTATTATAAAAACAAAACTTTGATTAGTGAATTAATACAAACACTGAAGTGGGATAAACTTTTGCTTTAGAAAAAGGTCAGAGTTTTTTATT
>JBAYIV010000019.1:0-7043 GCA_041665445.1 Minisyncoccota bacterium | reverse complement strand
ATCTAAGGTGGTGATGGTGTGGAGGGCCTGGGTGAGTGCTGATAAGTCTTGTTGACGCTTACTGTCACGGGCTTCTTGCAAGAGCTGAGCGGGATTGAGGGTTATAACGATAGCGGCGACTAAGACGGCGAGGATACCGATGACGATGAGCAGTTCGATAAGGGTGAAGGATTTGGGGCTGGACATACGCATTTCATGGTAAGAATGACCCTAAGAAATCACCTAGTCCGGACACACCATGCCGCCTGGAACGAAGTTTAAGATTGACCCATAAGAAGAGCCAAATTGATTTTGAGCTTTTATTCGAACATACCACGTTGTTGGGTAGAGATTCCCCACTAAAGTAGAAACGCTTGACGACACGTTCCCTGTAACGTTCTGCCCTGCCGTTGAATAACTAAAAAGAGTCGGGGATGTCCCATACTCAAACCACGCTGTTGTTGAAATATTGTGCGGATTTACCGATCCGTACAAAGTTGCGGCAATTGCACAGATGACTGCCGCCGGAAGCGTTTGGACATCGGGCAAAACAGGAGTCATTCCAAACACCGTCGACTGTAACAACGTCAGATTGTTTCCATTTTCATAACGCACTGAATTGGTTCCTCCGTCGGTAGACCCCTGAGGAATGTATTTAGTTGACTCAAGAGGAACGCTCACTTCCCAGATACCATTGGCTTGAGGGGTATAGGCGTAAAAATTATTGCTCGTCGTAGCATTGACCGGATCGGCGGGAAGCGTGGGGAGAAGGGCCCCTCCCGCAATATTGAAATTAACGGGGATCCAGCCGGTACCATCGCTTTTCTGAGGGTTAGTTGAGGAAACACAGCTATACACCCAGCCGGAAGGAAGCGATGGGAGACCCAAGTTTGTACAGGTAGCCGAGGTGTCGGGGATAGAAATGTAGACGGTTGAAGCAGTCCCCAGAGAGATGGGGGGTTGGATAGCCTGCAAGACTCCCATAGCTTTGTTGAGAGCCACGGTGTCCGCAAGACGCTTGGCATCGCGGGCTTGAGCTAAAAGCTGGGTGGGGTTAAGGATCACAACAATGGAGGCGACCAGCACCGCCAAAATACCGACGACAATTAATAACTCAATGAGAGTAAAGGAGGAAATACGACGCATAAGAGGAAGACAAAAGAGACCGAAAAGGATTTCTTTGTTTATTCACTATGCAGTATATCACACGACAAAATATCCCGCGATACTTATCGCAACAATAATCACCGATGCCCATAAAAACGCATAGGCAAATTCCCGCTTCCCCCATATCAACGCATACAAAAATTTCGCGGCAAGATTTGCCGCGTTGGCAATAATAAAACCAATCAAGGCAAACGAAAATGGAATCGCTGCTCCCGCCATACTCGCAAGAACAATAGTAATAGCATCCAATCCGGTGAATGCGGCGATAACAACGCCCACCAAAAATCCGGTCCCGCCAAAAACAAGAAAGAGAAACCGTGCAATAATCCCGACGCAAACCACCAAAAGCGCAAATTTAATTGCGGGGATAAACTCGAATAATTTTTCCTCAACACTTGGCACCGATGGCGCGCCCGGATCCGATAATTCGGCATCGGCTTGATGGGACTGTGCCCCACTCCGATACCAAAACCATGCACCAACGCCAAGTGCCGCCGCCATCACCAGCAACCCCATCGGGAGAACACTTAAAAACCACGCTGCATTAAGCGGTAGAATAATAGCAAGTAATACCTCGGGAAAACTGACCGCGGTAGCAAAAAACGCCGCAGCAAGAAGCGGTCGCATATCTTTTGTACCGAGACTTTTGTGTGCCAACGCCTGCACAATAGCCGTCGAGGACACAAGCCCGCCCGCGATGCTTGCCAGCAGAACCCCCTTGCGCTCTCCCACGAGCTTGCTTAATAAATGGCCGACTAATTCAACGCCGGTAATAAGCACCACCACCAACCACAATTGAAACGGATTGATAATCTGCAGAGAAAGAAGTTGTGTATACCACCCGCCGCGCATTGCCGACAATTCCTGAAATGCAGAAATATTTTCAAGTGAGTACCATTGATTAGGCAAAAAGGGCAGGATCACCAGCGCAACCACCGCAAACATAATCAGAGCATGCATTTCATATGAGGTAATGCCCCGCACCAATTCTTTTGTCCGATCTTTAAGAGAAAGAATAAGAATTAACACAATGGTCAGTGCGACCAATACCTGCATCGGAAAATAATTTGCCACCGCAATAAATCCAACGAGAAAAGTGAATACCGCCGAAAGTTCGGTGGTCATGCCGATCGATTTAATTAAAATACTGCCCATCACATAATAGGCAGCCAGCATCACAAAAAATGTCGCGGCAATCAGCGTTGCAAGCGCGTTGTTGCTCGAAAGCGCCATCACCCCCGCAAACGCTCCCAACAACGCGATCATAGAGAACGTTCTCACGCCGCCGATATTGAGACGCTCAAGTGCCTGCTCCTCACCCGTGCGATCGCGATGTGATTCACGCTCAAGACCAATAACCGCACCCAATCCCAATGCGAGCGCCAATTTTGCAATGATAGCTAATGACATCATATCCGTCCTTGAGAGGAAGCCATGCAGCTATTTTTTCCCTTCGTAAAAATTGATTGCAATGAGCGGAGAGATTGCAATAAGCACCAAAGAAACAATAGCAAAATTTGTCGAAATAGGATTGGCGCGCAAATACAGTGCGGCCATTAAATCATCAACCCGATAGATCAGCGCATATCCCCCCACCACCGCCAATTCAATCAAAACCCACAACAATACCAATGTGATTGCTAAAATAATGCACGCCATTGAAATATCGCCCGTGCGTTTCGACGTAAAACGAACATGCCGATGCGCAAGACTATGACCAGTTTGATGATCTATGTGATGCGTTGAGTGTTCCATACGCTTTTTGAAACAGTATACCACATCCTACCGCGCGTGGGGAATACGCAGGTGCTCATAAGCCAACTCGGTTGCCATGCGCCCCGATGGCGTACGGGTTATAAATCCCATTTTAACTAAATAGGGTTCATAGACCTCTTCTATAACGTCTCGATCATCCCCTAATGCTGACGCCAATGCGTTGACGCCAACCGGACCCCCGGAAAACCGCTCGATGATTGCGCGCAACAAATTCCGATCGTGTTCTTCTAGTCCCTGATCATCAATAGCAAACATATCTAGCACCGCGCGGGCGATAGCCACATCGGCACGTTCAAGGCGCTGAACTTGGCAAAAATCACGAACACGCTTGAGTAAGCGGTTGGCGATACGTGGGGTGAATCGGGATGCATGCGCGACTAAATCAATCGCCTCATCGGCAAGCGCCACATCTAAAATTTTTGCCGACCGCTCGATAATCGCGCGGATATCATCAAGCGAGTAATAATCCAAATGGAACATGCCGCCAAAGCGAGTGCGTAATGGCGACGAAAGCAGATTAACTCGCGTGGTCGCCGCGACCAACGTAAAGCGAGGAAGCGACAAGGACAGCATGCGCGCGCCCGGACCCTTGCCTACCACCACATGTAGAACCCCCGATTCCATGGCTGGGTATAACATCTCCTCAATAGCGCGGTTGATGCGATGTGCTTCGTCAATAAATAAAACATCCCCTTCCTCCAAGGTGGATAGGATGGCGGCCATGTCTCCGGCCTTACTCAGGACCGGACCCGAGGTCACCCGCAAGTGTCCGCCCATCTGACGAGCAACCAATCCAGCCAATGTCGTCTTCCCGAGCCCCGCTGGTCCATAAAAAAGTATATGATCTATCGGTTCTTTGCGTTCTTGTGCCGCCTTCATCATCAACGCCAAGTTCCGTTTAACGCCATCCTGACCAATATAGTCCCCCCATGCTTCGGGACGCAAAGCAGCGTCTAAATAGGCGTCTTCACGCAGATCTTTCTGGGGAGGATTGTTATGCACACGTTTTCCACTTGACATGGTTCTGGATTTGTTTATTATTGGCTACTGCTGACTCTAGCAGAAAATCCGCAGGAAAAAAAGCGGCATCCATGTCGTTTTGCGGGTACTTGACATAATATCATTGATATGCTATACTGCATATCGACACTGGGTTATGCGATCGCCTAATCCTGTGGACACACGTTCAGGAATTTTTCTATGCCCATGGACGTCCAGGTTTCGGCTCGGACACTCCTCTGAAAGATTCTATAAATCTTTGCGTGACGCTAAAGATTTTACTTCCACACAGTTGTCCACAGAATTAGGCGATTTCTTTTTGCAAGAACCGCCGACCACACAAAACGTCCCGATATATATCGGGACGTTTTGTGTTTCCTCGCCGCAGATAACTGTTTCTGACGATCGTCAGAAACAGTTATCTTTTTTACGTTATCGTGCAACCGGAACGGTGAGCGGGGCTCCCTTCGCATACGGCTGCTCAACCGTACGATCGAAACAATAATGACCGATCGGATGTTCCCATGTCGGTGCCTCGGGATTTGAATATGGATCGCTCTCTCCCAGCGTGCTCCGGACAAAATCCGCACAGAGCTGATACGAGGTACTCGCGGTTTTTTCGTATCCGATTGATCCAGCCGATGCAAAGAACGCCAACGGATCGCTTTTAACGTCAGCGAGCGTTGCGGGAAGTTGGTCGTGTCGACTATAAAAATCTCGTACTGCACTGTCGGTTTGTTGCGCCCACGAAAGCGTTTGCTCATCCGCCCGCTTGTCGCGCGCAACCACCGGAGAGTCAACCACCAGAAACGCCGCGCCAAAAACAAGAGCCACCACCCCTATCGCAATGCCTCCCATTGCTTTATTTTCACGCTTCCCCGCTCCCGTGGTTGGTGAACGGCGGATCTCCCAAAAATAATATCCGAATATCGCACCGGCGATCAGCAGAATAACCAACGCCTTGAGCGCAAACCGCCACACAATATCACCATTAAGGACATTGACCATTAAAGCGATTAAATCACCAATAATGGTGCCAGCCGCAATAAAAAGAATAATATAGGTAATCCATTTACGCACCCGCGACATTTCATCAATCGCCCCACTCCGCAGATAGGCATGGACAAGATGGCCGACGATAAAATATACCGGTGCGGCGACGACAAGCGATGCGACGCCGTATACCGCCACACCCTGGCTGACCAACGCACCATAGGCTCCGCTCAAAGTATCAGAAAAATATTTATTAATGATCTGGAAAAGGATCGCGCCCACACCGCTGGCCACAAAGCCCAGCGATAAGAACCAGACCAGATATAAAAAGAAGTGCAGAGCTGGATTTTTTCGCTCCGATCCCGCAGGAGATTCGTGCAACGTCGTCGACTCCTGTTTATATTGAGTGTTGTTGTCTGTCATAGTACTATTGAGTATACCACACCTTCTATGAAGACGCGCCGCCTCGCGATAGCTTACAACATACGAAGCGCACATAACGTGGGCTCTTTATTCCGTACCGCCGACGCGGCTGGCATTGACACGCTCTATCTATGCGGCATCACCCCCGCACCCATTGATCGGTTCGGACGCACGCAGAAAGATATCGTCAAAACCGCCCTGGGTGCCGAACGGTTTGTCGCATGGGAAAAAATCGGATCATCGCCGACGCCAGCCGCCACCCTATCGCTGATAAAAAAATTGTGCAAAGAAAAATTTTTCATCGTTGCCGTTGAGCAATCGGAAAAATCAATCCCCTATACACGCATACGCACTGCGGCGCGGGTTGCGCGCAGAAAAAATATTGCACTGATTGTCGGCGATGAGGTCCGCGGATTGCCTGCGTCGATTTTAAACGCCGCTGATTGCATCGCCGAAATTCCGATGTATGGCAAAAAAGAATCACTCAACGTTGCCGTGGCGTTTGGTATTGCGGCATTTGCTCTTTAGAGGAAACCAACAACAAACAACTTACAACCGACGGCAAAGATAGAAGAGATGCCCCGATCTTGTTGCTGGTCGTTTCTTATTTCGTTGCGTTATATAACGATCGAATTTCGCCAGGAGACAAGGCCCTATTATAAACACGAACATCATCTAGGTATCCTTTGTGGGGATACGCCAATCCAGAATCATTGCCGATGGTAAGATTGTCTGTGTTGGTGATAATGGCACCCGTCGCGCTCTGTTGTGCTACCAAACTTCCGTCCACGTATATACTTGTCTTTGATCCGTCCCGCGTTATCGCAACAAAATACCATTGATTAAAATCTAATGTATAAGACGGCGTTAAAAGATTTGCCGGAGACACGCCCTGCAATTCAACTCCCACGCCAAACTTTGGCGGACTATACATAGGATAGAACACATATCCCGCGCGACCAGCATTGTAATTCCCCTTACTTATAAACGTGCCCACGATGCTCTGACTAGTAAGCATGGCCCATGTGGCCAAAGTAAGAGAGCTGGTTATATTAACAGCGGAGCCATTACCAGCAGAGACATAGTTAGTTGTCCCATTGAACACAAGCGCCTTGCCAACCTTTCCGTTTATCCACGCGGGCGGACCATAAATAGTCCCCGTGTTATTGTTCCCACTTGAGTCAAGCGCCACCGTCCCGGTCCCCTCATCAAAGTTCCAATATCCCACTAACCCTGAGGTATTGTAGAGGGGAGAAAGAGCTTGGTTAGAACCATACGAAAGAACACCAGGAAGGTTGGGTTTAGAAAGAGAGGGATTACTACGGTATTTAGTTGATTCCAGGATACCATTGAGTTCAAATGATCCGCCACTCACATAGGTATAGAAAAGATTAGAGGAAGAAGCATTGATGGGGTCAGTGGGGAGGGAGGAAAGAGAGACGACTCCCGTAGTCTTGAAGTTAACCGGGATCCAGCCAGTCCCATTGGTATTTTGGAGAGAAGAGGTCGCCACACAGTAATACTGCCATCCTGCAGGGAGAGAAGGAAGATTCCAGTTAGCACAGGTGGTGGTTGCGTCAGGTAGAGAGGTATAGACCAGAGAAGAGGTTCCCATAAAGAGAGACTGATCTAAGGTGGTGATGGTGTTTAACGCCTGGTTGAGTGCTGATAAGTCTTGTTGACGCTTACTGTCACGGGCTTGGGCT
>JBAYIV010000018.1:0-9966 GCA_041665445.1 Minisyncoccota bacterium | reverse complement strand
ATAACGCCACCAAATAACTATGCGCAATAGATCATCTTTCACCTTGATAGAACTATTGATCGTCATTGGTATCTTAGCGGTCCTCGTCGCCGCTATCGTTATAACCCTCAATCCCGCTCAGCTTCTAGCCCAAGCGCAAGACGGAAAGCGCATGCAGGATTTCTCGACGCTAGGTAGTGCGTTACAGATGTTTGTTGTACAGGGTGGAACCAATTTGGGGAGCACGAACACCATCTACATTTCCATCCCCGACTCCTCGGCAACATGCACTAATCTTGGTTTGCCGCTCGCTCCGCTTGATAAGGTGTATGCATGCGCGCCAACGAGTACCTATCTGAAAACAGATGGAACGGGATGGATCCCGGTTAATTTTTCAACAATGATTGGGACGCCTTTGCTCTCGTCTCTCCCCGTTGACCCAACCAATGCTACATCGTCAGGAAATTATTACATCTATGTGACCGATGGGAGCGGTCGATGGGAGTTTGATGCACGGCTGGTGTCGTTGAAGTATGGATATGGTGCCGGAAATATATCGGCAAAAACCGCTCAAGATGGCGGGAACAATGACTATCTATATGAAGCGGGGAGCAAACTTGATTTATTGTTGGACAATGAGAATCTTCTCCAAGATGGTGATATGGAGACGAGCACAATGAGTTATTGGTCGCCCTATGGAACACCGTCGGTCTTGGAGAAAGTTTCTTCTGGGTGTACATCTGGTTCGTATTGCATGCATGTGGTTGGGAACGATACGGGATACGAGGGTTTTGGGAAGTTTTCTATTAGTCCGCCGTTGTTTCCTCAAAGCAGGAAAGTTTTTATAGAAATGGCGTACCGAGTTGCGCCATCGCTGGCTCTGGGGTGGGAGTGTTATTGTACTAACCTTGGATGTTGCGCGGCAACATTGTTTAATAACGCTACCTCAACGGCGTGGGAAAAAAAGAAAACCATCGCTGACGTCTCAACGAGTTTGGGAGTTTCGTCTATACTTTTTGCCGACCCAAATCTTGCGCCCGCCAGCGAATATTGGATTGACGACGCTATTGTGCGTCCCGTTTATTAAGGTTCTTGGTGTGTGACAGGTCTTATATGGCGTTGGCGTCCTTTTTTTGATAGTATGCTCCTAATATGAATATGAAATCAGCCCTCAAGTACCTGCTTTTGGCGCTTGCCTTCGTGCCTCTCGTCGTCGATTCGTCTGTCTTCTTTCCGTTCATCACCGGCAAGAGCATGGTCATCCGAGTCATTATTACGCTGGTGGCTGTGTTGTATGCGGGGTATCTGTTTTATCAAGAATCATTTCGCGCGCAGACCGCCAACCGCGTTCGCCAGCTTTTAAAAAATCCGCTGGTGATTTCTGTTGGTGCTTTTATGGGAGTTTTCTTCTTGAGCACGGTTTTTGCCGTTGATAAGTTCTATGCATTTTTTGGTAACGTAGAGCGCGCCGAAGGGTTTGTCGGTATGGTATATTTTTTCGGATTTTTCATATTGTCGCTTCTCATTTTCGAACGCAAGGATTGGTTGTGGTTTTTTAAGCTTTCTATTATTGCCGGCTACCTTCTCTTTCTCAACGAGATGTATCAGGCGTCGCAGGGGATTGTTCGCCCCGCTTCATTTACTGGCAATCCGATCTATATCGCGGCCTATTTTCTTTTTGTCATGATGGCTGCGGTGTTGGTGATGGTTGCGGCTTATCGTCGTCGCACAGATACTGGTGCACTGTTGGCCGGCGACATTATGTGGAGCATTGCCTCGGCGCTGATTATCCCGCTTGGGCTTGTGGGCATTTTTGTCAGCGAGACGCGAGGGGTCATGGTCGGGATTGTCGCGGGTCTGGTGGTGGTTCTTGCCTATGCGACGTTGCGCGGGAAGGATTTGACGATAAAAATTGGCCGCACCTTCAGCGTGCGGGCATTGAGTGGTGCCGTCCTCGTGTGTGTGCTTCTTTTTGGGGGCATTTTTTATGCGACACGACACCATGCATTTTGGCAGAGCGTTCCCGGGTTTAATCGCTTAGCAAACATTTCTGCCACAGACATTTCTACGCAAACGCGTCTTATTTCTTTGGGGGTGAGCTTACGGGCGATCTCTCCTTCCAATGTGGGATGGGAAAAGGTGTTGGTGGGATGGGGCCCGGAAAATTTCAGCCTAGCGTACAATCATTACTACAATCCGCGATATTTTGAATTCGAACAGCAATGGTTTGATCGCGCACACGATAAATTGATGGATGTTTTGGTTATGAATGGCGTCGTTGGATTTATTTCGTATATGGCCATTTGGATTTTGCTGGCATGGCTCTTAGTAAAGAATAAAAAATTTTCCGGAGAACATGCGGCACTGCTCTTTTTCGGCGCGGCGTATTTTGTTCAAAATCTTACGGTGTTTGATTCGATTGTTACTTATATCCCGCTCTTTGGATTCTGGGCGTTTGCGGTGATGTTATCGGCTGAGCACCTGGCGTCGTCAGGCATGCACGCCACGGCGGGAAGCGAGTCTCATGGTGCGGTGCGCGTTCATGAGAGCTCGGTGACGCTCGTTCTCTCATCGCTTGCAATTTTCTTTGTCATCGCCTTGGGGTATTCACTTTTTGGATATTACCAGATGCGCACCTATATCATGGCCCTGCAGTCGCAAGACTTGGGTGTGGTGTCGCAGAATATTGATGCGGCGCTTTATCCCTATAGCTTTGTGCAGGAGAATGTTCGTCCTAATTTTCTGCAAACAATGTCCAATCTCGCGGGGCGTGATCAGCGAGTGGCCCCCCTACTTGAAAAATCAGTGGTGGCGATGCATGAACTGGTTCAACGTAACCCGTACAACCCGCGATATATGTTGGTGCTGGCGCAATTTTATGAGGCGGCTGGCAACGCGATGGGTGATGCAAAATATTATCAATTGGCGCAGGAACAGCTTGATGCGGCACGGGCATTGGCCCCCGATCGGCAGGATATTCGCGACTTATACGCTTATAATCTGGCATTACAGGGACATTTAGCTGAGGCGTATGCGTTAATGGAAGAAACAATTGCTCTTGATCCGTTGGTCGCCGACCCGCATTATTTCTATGGCGTTCTGATTGTGGCGATGCACGATCAACCGAAGTATGCGACCGCTCTGGCGGAAGTGGAAAAAGCTTTTTCGGTCAATGGGTACAATCCGGCGAACAATGATCGGGTGAAAACAATGTATTATGAATTGTTGAGTCATTTTGCTCAGAAACGCGATGCGCAAAATCTTATTGTCACTGCTTTGCGGCTGGAACAATTAGATAGCACCAAGGAGTCTGATTTGGCACAAATGATTGGGTACGCTAATCATGGTCAGTGGAATAAAATAACGATTGCCGTTGGCGCTTTTTCAACATCATCGTCGTCGCGATAGCGCACGCTGCAATCGGAGTAAGATGCCACCCGTCGCATGATTCTAGAGAATGCGTTTAAAAAAATTTTTTGGAGAATTTCGTATCTGGCACGATGGTGTGGCGTTCCTTTGTTGTCCCCGCTGATCCCTGCGCGCATCCGCAGGATTTTCGGATTTGAGTATCCATTCTTGCAGGCGCTTCCGAAAAAATGCTCCGCACTGAAGATGCGGATCGCAAAAACCGACGGCGGATACCGTTTAACCATGCCGCCCTTTTCTTTTTTATTGCCCGCGCGCGGATTTGCTGAGGGAGATTTTTTTGACATTGCGTACCCCTTTGTGTCTTCGTGCGCCTTTGCACAAAACGTCATACGCACAATGGACTGCGACGGTCCCTATGAGCGGGCGGGCGCCTTCCTTTCCGAGGGGGACTATGTCGTCGATGCCGGCGCCAATATTGGCCTTTTCTCGGTTGTTGCTTCAAAAAAAGTCGGTATGCGCGGCGCGGTATTCGCGTGTGAGCCGATTGAGGATGTTTTGTTCTATTTGCGCGATGCGGTTGAGCATAATCGTTGCACGAATGTTTCGATTCTGCCGTATGCGGTCGGCGAGACCGAAGCGGTGGTTTCGTTCAACGTTGCGCTGGGTGATAATTTTGAGGGGTCATCAAAATATTTCCATGCGCATGGAGAAAAGCGCGTTTCGGTGCAGCAGAAACGGCTCGACGATCTAGTGGATCGCGGAATTATTGCCCGCGTCGATTTCATCAAGGCTGATATCGAGGGAGCCGAGCGCGATCTGTTAATGGGCGCGTGGAAAACAATCAAGCAGTTTAAGCCGAAAATGGCGTTGCGCACGTATCATCGGCCAGATGATCCGGAGGTTTTGCGCGCCGCGCTTAAGAAGATCGTTCCTGAGTATCACATTCTTCAAGAGAAAAAAACCTTGTATGCGTGGATTGAGGCATAATGCAAAGGCTTTTTATAAATGGTGCCTGATCTCTCTCTTTGTTTTTTGTTCGCGGATTTTGGGTTTTTTAAAAAAAACAACACATCGTTCACGATCGGAGAAAGACAATGATTCGGTTTTGATCGTCTATCTTGAGTTGATGGGCGATCTGGCCATTTTTACGCTCGTTCTCAAGGAGTATCGTCGCTTTTTCGAGAAAACGGGAAAAAAAATTACCGTGTTGATTTCTCGCAATGCTTTTCTTGGCGAAGCATTGGATGGGTATGATGTGATGTGCGTCGATTGGAAATCGTTTTGGCGCCACCCTCTTTCGGCTGTGAAAATCATCCTGCGTCTGTGGGGAAAATTTGGAATGGTTATTAATGCGTGTACTCACCAAGATTTGTTCTGGTCGGACGTTATTGCTCTGTCGATTGGCGCCGCGATGACCGTTCGGTTGAAAGGTGAGGCGTTTTGGGAATCGATCTGTGCCCGATATTTTTTTGAACGGCACTTGTTTTCGTCTATGCGGCGACATTATTCAATCATTGTCGATGGAGGGAGCGTGTTTCAGGGCGAACGGTGCATAACAAATGTTTTGTGGTATCATGTGGCGCTTTTCAAATCCGTGTGTGGTTTTGTTCCTCAGCTCATCGTTCCCAGTCTGAGCGTATCGACAAACGACTTCCCGCACGCACTCAGCCAGGAAATGATCCGTCGGATACAAGCGGGGAACGTTGCTGTTTTCGTTGTTGGTTCGGGGGCCGCATATCGGAATTGGCCGGTTGAAAGATTTTTAGAAGTTGCGCGATGGCTACAGCGACGGGGATATGCCATCATTTTTGTTGGTTCACAAGATGATGCACGTGTCTATTCGTCCCGCATTCCCACCGACCCGTTGTTCGTCGATCTTATGGGTTCGACCTCGCCCAGCGAGTTGGTGTCTCTTATCCGGTCAGCGGATTTTATTGTCAGTAACGAAACGGGCCCGCTGCATATTGCCATTGCCCTCGGTAAGCCATCGGTGTGTATTCTTGGGGGCGGGCACTTCGGTCGCTGTTCTTTGTATGGCGTCCCGGGCATGAATCAGTGGGTATACAAAGAACGCCCTTGTTTTTGCGATAACTGGGAGTGTGGGGTCATTGCCCGCGCGAACAATGATGCGTCGCCGTGCATTGATGCGGTCGCCATTGATGCGGTCGTGCGTGGCCTTGAGGCGATGCTGCCGTATTGTCGCGGCGGTTCCCGTAAAACAAACGGAGAGATTTCTTTTGACGCGCATCTTTTTAAAAGCTAATCTGTCATATACAGCGTGCCGCATATTTCCGTAATCATTCCTGCTTATAATGGTTCTCACGTGCTCCCGCGATCAATTGGGAGTGTTTTGGCGCAAACGTATGCGGATTGGGAGCTGATCGTGGTTGATGACGGATCGACCGACGGAACAAAAAAAGTGGTTGAGGAATTTATCAAGAAAGACTCGCGTATTTCGTATTACTATGAAGAGAATTCCGGCGGTCCGGCAAAGCCGAAAAATGTCGCTTTCCGTCATGCACGGGGTGATTATGTTGCGTATCTTGATCAGGACGATGAATGGGATCCGACAAAATTAGAAAAACAAATTGCCGTTTTCGATGCGGCCGATGAGGCGGTGGGATTGGTCGGCTGCGACGTGCTCTTTGCTCGTGCCGATGGAAAAATTTTTGGAGGGTACGCGACGACGTTTACGAAGAGTCTCTTCCCAATACTCTTATTGAGGAATTTTGTCCACAGCAACAGCAGTGTTATGCTCCCGCGCCGCGTGATTGAAAAAGTCGGAGACCGAGATGAGCGTTTATGCTATACGGAAGATTGGGATATGTGGATACGTATCGCGGCGGCGGGGTATCGATTCCATTTCATACCGGAACCGTTGTTGCGGTATTATTTTTCGGGTAGCAGCGCCACGCAAAAAATGGGCTATCACACGCGTGCGCAGAATGCCGAAATTATTTTTCACAAACATCACGCGTTGTATCAGCGGTATCATTTCGTCGCCATGGGATATTTCAGGCTTGGGGTTATGTTTTCCCTTGCGCGAGATGTTTCTCGGGCGCGGTCCTTTTTTGTGTCTGCCATCAAGGAGCGGCCATTGCTTCTCTGGGCGTATGGCGGCTACGTGCTGTCGTTCGGCGGAGGATTTTCCCGGTGGCTTATTCGAACGATGATAGCGGCGTATCGCATCGTTCATGGAAGATTTTACGTAATCCGTATGAAAAAAAAGTGGTCGGTTTGATGATGAGCGCCTTTTAGCGGTGCGGGGAGCGGCTTTTGATTATGTTACCCATTTCCGTCAGGGCTTCCTCCTTAACTAGATAGAGCGAGACAAAGTAGGTGAGTGTCCCCAGCGTGATGATGCCATAGAGGTTGAGGCCGGCGAATTTTGATCCCACGACGACCGCGCCCATTACGAGTGTGGCGAGCGTGATTTTTTGTATTTGGTGCAAGATTTTAAAGTGGGTTTCTTCCCGCAAAACCCAGATCAGGTAGAGGGTTATAATCGCGAGGTTAAACAGCGTAGAAAGCGAAGCGCCGGCAATTCCCCAGAGCGGGATAAACAGCAAGTCAAATAGGAAATTTCCAATCGTCCCGAGAAGGACGTAGGCAATGAGTTTTTTCTCTTTGTTGAGCGAAAAGACTGCATTGCCGAACATGTAAGAAAGAAACATGGGGAGATAGGTGAGGTTGAGAATGCGGAACGCTTCGGTTGCCGGATCGTAAGCGACTCCATACAGGAGATGGATTATGTCGCGCGACAGAAGAACGCCACCAACCGTCAAGGGAACCGCAATGAGCGTCATAATGGAAAGCGACTTTTCCAGAATCGCGCGGAAACGCTCTTTATCCGCGATTAAACGCGCCATGGAGGGAAAGAAGGCCGCGGCGATAAGGCCAGGGGTAAGATATATCAATTGTATGATGCGCTGTGCTGCGCCGTAGTAACCGACGTCGGCGATGGAACCGAACCAGCCAACCATAATGGTGTCGGTGTTGAGCATGATAACTCCCATGAGCCCCAACATGCCGAACGGCCAACTGGTTACGATGATTTTCTTTATTAACGATTTTGAGAAAGTGGCGCGAATGTGTTTGAAGTAGTGGCGATACGGATAAAATGCAGCTAGAGTGCCGATACCGACGCCAATCAGATATCCGTAGGCGAGCGACTCCGGAGTTCGTGCGATATACAGCGCAATAAAGCCGGCAATGAGCAGAAATGCATTGGTGATCAATTGAACAATGCCCTCAATTTCCATTTTTTCCCATGCGCGGGAGAGGGCCGCGCCAAAGTCACGAAACCCGTCGAGCCCAACCATAAAGACTACAATGGGAAGGAGGGCGACGACCTCTTTTTGTTTAATGAAGAACGGCGCAAGAAAAAAGATTATTGCCGTAACGATGAGGAGCATCACCAATTTGATGACAAACGCCGTTGAAAAATACTTCTGTTGCAGCGAAAGGTCGCGCGTCGATTCGCGGGTAATAATAGCGTTGATGCCAAAATCAATGAAGGTGGTAAAAAGCGCCGCTAAACTGAGTGCGTAAGCGAACACGCCGTAACCATCAGCCCCCAAGACACGCGCCGCATAGATGATGAGGGCCGCCTTGATGAGTTTTCCGCCGATATTGCCCACAAAAAGCCAGAGGGTATTTTTGGCGATGGTCTGCTTGGTGGAGGTGTTGTGGAACAAAAATTTTCGTATTCTGGTGACCATGGACGTGGGGCGCGCAAATGCGTCTGGCGGTTAAGTGAGCTCGGTAAAAAAAAGTTTTATGGTCCGCATCAGGATGAGAATATCAAGAATCGGCGAGGTGTTTTTGAGGTAGTAAATATCATATTGCAATTTCTCGTATGCTTCTTCGAGCGATGCGCTGGGTTTGTAGTTTGTTTGGGCCCAGCCGGTGACGCCAGGTTTGATGAGATGCCGCACGTCGTAGTACGGAATCTTTTCTTTAAATTGCTTAACAAGCTCAACGCTTTCGGGTCGTGGTCCGACAAAACCGATGTCTCCGCGAACAATGTTCCATAGCTGTGGCAATTCATCAATGTGTGTGGCACGGAGGATCCTTCCAATGGGCGTAACGCGCTGGTCGTTTTTTTCAGTCCAGTGAGGTCCAACGGCATCCGCGCCATTAATCATGGTGCGGAATTTATAGATAGTAAAAAGCGCTTGATTTTTCCCGACGCGTAATTGCGCGTAGAGTGCCGGTCCGCGAGAGGTGATGACAATAGCTAGCGCGGTGAGTAAGAGGAGCGGGGAAAGAGCCACGAGTGCAAAAAGCGCAACAACGAACTCGGTTGGACGCTTGAGTGTTTCGTATATTTTTTTGCTCCGCGAGATATTGGTTGCAACCCAAAGATGCTGAATGGCGGAAAGGGGCACCTTGCGGAGAATAATCTCGTACGCAGTTACGACGTCGAGGACCTCAATCCCGCGCGCAAGGGTGCTATAGATATTTTCAAAAATGCCATCGGCATTCTCCATGTTTTGGTCAACAATAATCGTGTTGACGTTTTTTTCTGTAATGAGCGCGTTGATGGTGCCGTTGTTTGTCGCGTCCTGTTGTGTGATGCGGGAAACAACAACATATCCCAGGTGGGGGCTCTCAACCGTCGCTTGTGCGAGTGCGACAATGTCCGCCCCATCGCCGACAAGCAAGACCCGTTTTTGGGGCGATCGGGTTATCCGGAGAAAGATCCATCGCCACACAAAAACAAGGATGGCTAGAATCCCGGCAAAAATGATCAGGTTGCGCTTGGGAGAGATGTGGAAATACGGAACGGCATAAAAAGTCACAATTGCCAGAATCGTACCAGTAAGAATTCCGCTGATGGTTTGTTCGACAATAATGAGTTTCGTTTTGACTCCGCGGATATCGTAGAGACCCATGGCGTAAAATGACCCTAGCCACAAGAGGAAAACCGCAGAAAAGGGAACAAAGTGGGCATCAAAAAGAAACCGGTTAACGTGGCCATACCTAACTAGAATCATCAGAAAGAGCGCTCCATAAAGCAAAAAAATGTCGCCACAAAAGAGCGCAAACTGCTTGATTTTGATAATCATGCGATAAAAATAGTATAGAAGAAATGGAGGCGTTTATAAAGAGCGTGGGTTATTTCCTCGTGGTGCACACATAAATGCTTGTGATATACTTAACGCAACCGACGACCAACAACTTGCGGTCAAAAGATGAAGGGCTGAAAACCAACAACCAAAAAATACAAATTGTTCCCCAAGCCAGTAGGACATTTATTTTACCAATGATTGTTCTGTGGATAACTGTTTCTGACGATCGTCAGAAACAGTTATCCACAAGGAGTAGCAACCGACAACAAACAACGGGGGACGAAAAACATAAAACGTTCCCCAAGCCCGCAGGGCATCCATTATTTTGATTTTTACATTTTGAATTTTCTCCATGTCCAGCCCCAAATCCTTCACCCTGATAGAACTGCTCATCGTCATCGGTATCTTAGCGGTATTAGTCGCCGCCATCGTTATAACCCTCAATCCCGCTCAGCTCTTAGCCCAAGCCCGTGACAGTAAGCGTCAACAAGACTTATCAGCACTCAACCAGGCGTTAAACACCATCACCACCTTAGATCAGTCT
>JBAYIV010000017.1:0-12174 GCA_041665445.1 Minisyncoccota bacterium | reverse complement strand
TCCTGGGGTTCTTTCGTATGGTTCTAACCAAGCTCTTTCTCCCCTCTACAATACCTCAGGACTCGTGGGATATTGGAATTTTGATGAGGGGAGTGGGACCATTGCTAAAGATACGAGTGGGAACAACAATAATGGGACGCTTGCTGCGGGCGTTCTTTGGAAAAATGGGTCAGCTTGTCAAGTAGGATCATGTGTTGATTTTGTTCCTGGTAGCGTTGTCACGGTATTAAATGCCCCATCGCTTAATCTTCCGAATGCGTTGACGATAGCGGGATGGTTTGACCCCATTGCTACTCCATCAGGAGAAGGCGCCACTCAGATATTTAATAAATGGGGGACAACCGCAGATGCTAATTATGTTTGGTATTGGTATAGCCATAATTCTTGGTGCCCCGATTGTAACGGCATCCTTGCCACCATGGGTGGATCCTGGGGTGGTGTCACCAGCTATGCCAATCTCCCTATTGGTCAGTGGTATCACCTTGCATTGACTTATTCGAGCACAACAGGAGCCAATTTCTACATTAATGGAGTTTTGACGCGTCAAGACACGTATCGGGGTTTACTAGGTACAAACTCAATCAATCTGGCTATTGGGGCGGACGTAGCTGGATTTGAGCATAGATTTGATGATCTCCGTCTTTACAATCGTGCCCTTTCCACATCGGAAATCCAAGCATTGTATAACGCGACTAAATAGTCTATGAATCAATCTATTTTTCGTCTGTATGATATTCGCGGAAAATATCCGGAAGAGATAAGCGAATCTGTCGTGTTTGCGGTCGCCGTGCGATTAGGAGTGTTGTTTGATAAAAATAAAAAAATTATCGTGGGGTGTGATGGGCGTGTCAGCTCACCGGCATTGTATCGGGCGTTCTGTGCGGGGTTGGATCGGGCGGAGATTGGCTATGTACCCATAGGACTGGCAACGCGACCGATGATGATTTTTTTAACGCATTACCGTCGTGCCGGCGGTGCGGTATTGGTGACTGCCTCGCACAATCCAAAGGAATATAATGGACTAAAAATTTCAGACGAACGCGGGCGAGATATTAGCGGCATCGCTCTTTATAAAAAATTATACACTTGGCGCACTTCTTCTTGGGAACGGCGGTTTACCGATGATGCGCCGATAGTACAAAGCGATAAGCTGCCATATGATGCGTACGTTTCTTTTTTGATAGATCGCGTGGCGCTGCCCCGCTCGATTAAAGTCGTTGTTGATTGCTCAAATGGTGCGACCGCACCGATTGTGCAACGCCTCAAGAATCGTGTTCACAATCTTTCGTTGGTTCTTATTAATAATTCTGTTGATGGATCATTCCCGGCGCATGGCCCTGACCCAACGCGCGTAGGAGCGTTGAAACAATTAAGCGCACGCGTCAGAAAAGAGCATGCGGATTTTGGGGTTTGTTTTGATGGTGATGGGGATCGGGCGGTATTTGTTGACAACGCGGGCGTTCCATTGCGCGCGGGACATATGTGGCGGCTGTTGGTTGGCGATAGCCGGGTGCATACAACGGTCTATACCGTCGCAAGCGCCTATGCGATCGCGCAGTTTGCGCCAACAATTTCTCGCGCGGCTCTGCATGTCCATCGAGCGGCAGTGGGGCAGGTTTCTATCGAATCTACTATGCGGCGCGTGGGCGCCGACATCGGCTTTGAAGAATCGGGGCATTATTATTTTAAAGATTTTTTTAATGCCGATTCCGGAATCTTTGCGATGATGCGGGTCGCACAGGCGATTGCGCGACTTCCGTACGATTTAAAAAGATTTCGATTGTTTTTGCCGCCGCTTTTGCCCGCGCTTGATTTTTCGATGCCCATGCTACGCATCCGGCAACGCAATCTTTTTTTCCGCATCAGCCATGCGTTCGGGAAAGAGATTCATTTAATCGATCGTACCGATGGGATGGCGTGTGCGGTGCGCGATGGATGGTTTTTGGTGCGCATCTCTAACACACAAGATGTCGTACGCGTGTATGTGGAGGGAAAAACGGCGGCTCGTGTTCGGGCGTTGGCACAACGGCTCGCTCGTGCCATAAAAATAACGTGACGTTAATGCACTGATTGGCTGTTGACCGATGGATGAAAGGGGTTTATTTTTACTTAGGACATCATGCGATCGAGAGGAGGCAACGATGAGTGAGCGCGGCAGTCCCTCCGATGCTATAAGTGGTTTTTTAGCGAAGCTCAACCAAAAAGAGCGCGTACCTAAAAAGAAAATGGAGGTGATCGGGGAATTCCTTGAATATTATCAGGAGGATTTGCTCGTTTGCGATCGTCGCCGGCTCGATCAAGAGCTTGAGAAACTCTCACATTTGTAGGAGGGCGTCATGTGCGAACTTCACGCGGAAGACATACACCGATGCGCCAGGGAAGTCGCGGGACATCCACTGCTTAATCAGCTGCTGTTTTTCAAGAGAATCCGCCGTGAAAGATCGTGCGACATGGACCAATGCGCTCGGAACGCGTTGAGGGGCCACATCAATGAAATGCGCCACCTTCTGGGCCCTTGCTATTAGCGGTGAGGCGAACACAGAACACCAACGCTCCGGGTAACCACTCGGAGCGTTTATTTTTTTGACACTGCTGTGGTGCGGTGCTATCGTGTGAGAGTTCCGATTCGTCGGAATGGCAACTGTGTGGAACAGTTTGTAACTTGCACACAGATGATTGGCACACCAGTCAGTGTGTTTTATAGCGCAACAGCGGAAAAAGAAACAATAGCAAAAAATATATGGCGATGGATCACATTGTTATCGACATTGAAACTAAAAACACATTTGCGGATGTCGGCCGTGATAATTTCAGCGGTTTGGAAGTCTCTCTGGTGGGGCTTTATTCATACAATCAGGATAAATACATCGCATTTGAGGAGGACCAACTATCAGTGGTCGGCGAGATGCTGAGAAATGCCGGTATGATTATCGGTTTTGCTATTACGCGATTTGATTTGCCGGTGCTTGCTAAGCACTATGATTTTGATTTGTTCTCCGTGCCGCACATTGATATTCTTGATGAAATAGAATTGGCATCAGGAAAGCGAATTGGGCTTGATTTGTTGGCAAAGGAGAATATTGGATTGGGGAAAACCGGTCATGGGCTTGAGGCGGCACAGTTGTATAGCGATGGGAAGATGGATGAGCTCAAAAGTTATTGTTTGAACGATGTGAAAATTACCAAAGAACTGTATGATTTGGCGCGCAAGCAAGGACACTTAATGGTGCCACAGCGCAATGGTGCAGAGTCGGTGCTCGTGCCGCTTGATTGGAGCGAAAAATTACTCTACCAGCGTTTATTTTAATAATGCGTCAGTTGTCGGCACTTCTCCATGTCTTGAGTGAGAGAGGAATGGGGGTGGCTGTGGGTACGGGGTCGCGAGCGGAGGATCTTGTCAAGTATCTCACGATCGTGAGATACTTGACAAGAGCGATCGCGGTATATTATTTTTTATTTTGTCTTGTCTATGGCGGACACGGAAACACAATCAATCTATCTTGATTACGCGGCCACCACGCCGTTTGATCGGCGCGTTGTCGAGGCGATGGCGCCGTACATGGACGCTGAACGAGAGCTATTTGGCAATCCCGGTTCATTACATGGCTATGGACAGATGGCGCTGGCCGCACTTGATGATGCGCGTCACCGCATCGCCCGTGTGCTCACCGCGCACCATGATGAAATTGTTTTTACCGGGTCAGCGACGGAGGCGAATAATCTTGTTTTGCGAGGTGCTGTTAAAGCTTTTGTGCGGGATCATCCGGAGAACCCCGTGCCGCGGATTATCGTGTCGGCCATCGAACATCCTTCTGTTTTGAATACCGCGCGTCTGATGGCGCATGACGGGGAAGTTGAGTTAATTATTTTACCGGTAACTCCCGCGGGCGTTGTTGATGTCGGTGTCCTGGAAGACGTTTTGAATAATCGCACGGCACTTGTCTCGTGCATGTGGGTAAATAATGAAACGGGTATTGCCCAGCCGATAGATGCTTTAATCAATAGTGTCGAGGCGTATCGGCACAAGCAGTCGCAAAACACGTGGCCACTAGTACACGTTGATGCGGTGCAGGCGATGGGGCTTTGGGATATTAATATGGCTCGGACATCAGTTGATTTTCTCACGATGTCGGCACATAAATTGTATGGTCCGAAAGGGGTTGGGGCGATGTATGTTCGGGGTGGCGCAATGCGTGGCGTGTGTGTTCCGGTGCTGACCGGAGGAGATCAAGAATATGGATTGCGTGCTGGGACAGAAAATGTTGCCGGATCCGTTGGACTAGCGACGGCACTCGAGCTTTGTGGCGGTGAGCGCGTCCATGAATATGATCGTTTAGAAAAATTGTCACTTGATTTTTTCAATCAGATACATGCGGCTATCCCATCAAGCGCCCTTAACGGAGATCCATCTCTTCGCGCGCCACATATTATGAATGTGTATTTTCCCGGATGCGATCGATTATGGTTGTCGCTTGATGTTGCTCGCATTGCTGTGTCGGCCGGATCGGCGTGCCGTCAGCGCCAGGCGGTGCCGTCCCATGTTCTTGCCGCCATGGGGTGCGATGTCCAAAGAATTGCACAAAGTACGCGTTTTAGCTTTGGGCGGCAGACGACCAAAGCACAAATTGACGAAGCGGTCAGACGGGTTATAATGATATATAAGAAAACAAAATAGAATGAGGCGTGCGGGCGTAGTATACCAGTGCGTCCTCTCTCTGCGGACGTTTTATGATTAATAATTTTGTTACGTATGCTGTCTCACAAACTTTCACACTTACAGAGGCACGTTAAAGATCACAAAAAAGAATGGGCGTGGTTGGGCGCTATCTTAGTGATTGTGGCGGGTGCGATGTATTTTTCGCAGGGCGGATCTTTTGGATTTCTCTCGTCGGGATGGTGGCAAAATAATGGCGGCGGCGTGCCATCAATTATCGCGCCCTATAATAATGCGGGCTTGAATGGTGCCGGCCGCGCGTCTTCGGGTGTGGACACTAATCAACTCGTTGATCCGCACGAGCAGGTCATTGTCGCGGCGGTCAAAAAAGCAACCCCGGCGGTGGTTTCGATTGTTATTTCCAAAGACGTTCCCATTATCGAGCAGTGCCCCGGTGATCCGCTTTCCAATCTTCCTCCAGAATTTCAGCAATTTTTCGGCTCTGGCAATCTCCCGCAATTTTATGCACCATGCCAAAAAGGAACGAAGATGCAAGATATCGGCGGTGGATCGGGATTTATTGTTTCTTCTGACGGGTATCTAGTGACTAATAAGCATGTGGTGAGCGATACCAGCGCGGAATATACGGTTTTTACCAATGACGGGAAAAAATACGTTGCAAAAGTTATTGCGCGTCATCCTACGCTTGATCTGGCGGTTTTAAAAATTAATGCAACCAATCTACCAACGGTTGAGCTGGGCGATTCGAACACGGTTACTCTTGGTCAGACCGCTATTACTATCGGGTATGCGCTGGGACAATTCCGCAACACCATTTCAGCGGGGATTATTTCCGGCCTCGCGCGCAATATTACCGCCTCGACTCCCGAGGGGAGTGGATCTGAATCAATTAATGACGTTATTCAAACCGACGCGCCTATCAATCCGGGTAATTCGGGAGGCCCCTTGCTCAATTCGCTCGGTCAAGTGATTGGTATTAATGTGGCTATGGTTTCAGGAGCTCAAAACATAGGGTTCTCTATTCCTATCAATCAAGCGAAAAAAGCGATTCAATCGGCCGAGATGTCCGGAAAAATCAGCGTTGCTTATTTGGGGGTTCGATATGTCGTCCTTGATCCTTCAATCGCTCAGCAATACAATGTTTCTTCTACGCAGGGTGCGTTAGTAAAGGGAGACGGTCAAAACTTTGCCGTTGAGCCGGGATCTCCCGCCAGCAGTGCTGGATTGCGGGAGGGGGATGTTATTACGCGGGTAGATGGGAAAACGCTTGATGACTCCTATTTGCTGGCGACCGCTATCAGTGAACACAATCCGGGTGACGTGATCCAATTGACGGTGGTGCGCGATGGGAAGGTGATGGATTTCTCGGTGACGCTGGGGGAGAAAAAATAGTTGTTAATTTTCTCCGAGCGGTTTACAATCAATCCCGCAAAGCAAGGCGCATCGTTTTACAGCCAGCAGTCCAGGCTTACTGATAAAAACAGAGAAGAATTACTGACGTCATATATGAATAATTTCAATCGATTTACCATCAAAGCGCAGGAGGCGCTCCAGAATGCTCATGAAGTTGCCGCCACCCATAGCAGTGGCGAGTTAAAGGCAATCCATTTATTAAGCGCGCTGATTCAAGACACGAGCTCCCTGGTGCAGCCGATGCTGATTAAGGCGGGGGCCAACATTAATGAACTCAATCGAGAAATCCAAAAGGAGTTGATGCGCCAGCCTAAAATTTTTTCATCAAGTCAAACGGCGACCAGCCAACTCTATTTATCCCAAGAGTTGATCTTGGTTCTTGATCGAGCCGCAAAAATGGCCGTTGCCAAACAGGATGAATTTGTATCGTGCGAACATCTCTTGGTTGCACTCGCCGATATTTCATCGTCGGCGTCGGCAGCGTTGGGGAAGTTCGGTTTTTACAAAGATAGTGCGTTGCGCGTATTTGATGAGATTCGCGGTGCGGCGCATGTTACCGACGAAACGCCGGAAAATAAATTTCAAGTGCTTGAAAAATATGCCATTAATTTAACTACCCATGCGCGCGAAGGAAAGTTGGATCCGGTCATTGGACGTGACGAAGAATTGCGTCGGGTTATTCAGGTCCTTTCTCGTCGTACCAAGAATAATCCGGTTCTTATCGGCGAGCCCGGCGTAGGAAAAACGGCTATCGTCGAGGGACTCGCTCAACGGATTGTATCCGGCGACGTACCGGAAAGTTTAAAAGGAAAAGAAATTTTGATGCTTGATTTGGGATCGTTGGTCGCCGGAACAAAATTCCGTGGCGATTTCGAAGATCGTCTCAAGGCGTTCATAAAAGAAATACAGGCATCGGGAGGAAAGCTCATTTTGTTTATTGATGAAATCCACATGATTGTTGGCGCGGGCGCTGCCGAAGGAGCTATCGATGCGTCAAATCTTCTCAAGCCGGCATTGGCGCGCGGGGAATTGCGTGCCATTGGCGCCACGACCATCAAAGAATATCAGCGTTATATTGAAAAAGATGCGGCGCTGGAACGGCGCTTTCAGCCGATTATGGTTGAAGAGCCGTCGGTAGATGATAGCGTTGCGATTTTGCGGGGCTTAAAAGAAAAATACGAAATCCATCACGGCATTCGTATTTCCGACGAAGCGATTGTTGCCGCAGTGACACTTTCGGCGCGATACCTGACGGATCGATTCCTTCCCGATAAAGCGATTGATTTAATTGACGAAGCGGGTGCGGCACAGCGGGTTGAATTTGATAGCATGCCCACCGATGTCGAACAAATGCGGCGCGCTATTCGTAATCTTGAAATTGAAAAAAGCGCGCTCGAACAAGAGAAGGGGCAGAAAAGCAAAGATCGTCTCAAGGGTGTCGCTAAAGAATTGGCCGCGCTCAAAAAGAAAGATGCTCAAGTAACAACAGTTTGGGAAACAGAAAAGGGATCATTTTCGAAGGTACACGACGCTCAGCGGCGCATTGAGATGCTCCGTCACGAAGCCGAGGGCGAAGAGCGATCGGGCAATTTTGAACGGGTGGCCAAGATTCGTTATGGAGAATTGCCCGCGCTTGAGAAAGAATTGGCCGTGCTTGAAAAAGGACGCATCGCTACTAAAGGAAAGGTCGGCTCGACCAAAGAAAGGTTATTTATCAAAGAGGCGATTGATCAGGAGGATATTGCAAGCGTGGTATCGCGTTGGACGGGCATTCCAGTCTCCCGCATGATGGAGTCGGAAATTAAAAAGTTAAGCGTCATTGAGGAAGTTTTACGCAAACGGGTCATTGGACAAGATCATGCGTTGCATGAAGTCGCCAGTGCCTTGCGGCGCGCGCGCGCGGGACTCTCGGATGAAAATCGGCCGCTCGGTTCGTTTATGTTTTTGGGCCCGACGGGCGTGGGGAAAACCGAACTGGCGCGCGCATTGGCTGAGTTTATGTTCAATGATGATAAAGCGCTTATCCGCGTCGATATGTCGGAATTTATGGAACGGCATGCGGTAGCCAAGCTCATCGGTTCACCGCCTGGATATGTCGGCTACGAAGAAGGGGGGCATTTAACCGAGACCATTCGGCATCGTCCGTATAGTTTGATTCTTTTTGATGAAATTGAAAAAGCGCATCCGGAGGTGTTTAATATTTTGTTGCAGGTACTGGACAATGGTCGGCTTACCGATTCAAAGGGAAAGGTGACGAATTTCAAGAATGCCATCATTATTCTTACGTCCAACATCGGAAGCGAATATTTCACGCAGATTCCTTCATCGCTCGGTTTTGAAAAAGGAAAAGATGTCGCCGTCGCACAACAAGAGCACGACGAAACAACGCGCGAGAAGGTGTTGGCCGAGTTGCGCGATTCGTTCCGTCCTGAATTTCTTAATCGGCTCGATGAGATTATTCTCTTCAATCCGTTGTCGCAAAAAGACATTGCGCACATTGTTGATATTCAATTACAGGATCTGGTTATAAAAAAAATGGAAGCGCGAGGGTTTCGTGTGGAGATAGACCCGGCGGTCAGAGAGTTTATCGCTCACGAGGGTTATGATCCAATGTATGGCGCTCGTCCCATTCGTCGCGTAGTGCAGAAGCAAATTCTAGACATTTTGGCCGATCGCATCATTAAGCAAGAATTACTTGATGGTAAAAAAATTAAAATCACTCTTACCCGCGCACATACTGTTGCCATTGTTTAAGGTTGCGATTTTTGTCGCATTGTTTTGGTGGCTCGCATGGAGCGGATCAATTATTGCGGGGATTGCCTATATTGCCTGGGGTGGTTTTTTGCACATAACATTTTTTAATCGCAAAACGCACAGTCAATTTTTCTTCTCGTTTCTTTCGCTGTATGTGCTGGGATTGGCGCTGGCATTGACCGTATCTCCGAGTACGCCGATCGAGGTGGTTGGGTTGGCGTTGGGAGCCTTGCTTTTTATCGTCTGGGGCGTCTATGCGCCGATTTTTTCACAATATCGCCTCTATGCGAGCATCTTCTATTATGTTTTTTTCTTTGTTGCATCAGCGTGGGCATCTTCTGAGGTGTTTGCGGGAGGGTGGTGGCTCGTCCCCCTTGTGTGGGCGGGGCTGTATGCCGTTACGCGGGAATATATGTCGTTGTTTCTTGACGCGTGGGATCGTCGCACGCATATGTTTGCATTAGTGCTGTCATTGTTTGCGGTGGAAGGAATTTTACTTGCATCACTTTTGTCGATCGGCGCACTTAATGTTGCGTCTTTGGCGATGATTTTTGTTCTGGTCGCATTGGATTTGTATGTGCAGGCAATGCGTGGCGTTCTTACCGGAGAAGCCGTTTACAAAGATGCGGCAATTTTTGCTGGCTTAAGCGGGTTAGTACTTGCTATCCCACTTTTTTTTGGATGATCTTTTTTTATGACTAAATCGCGTGTTACTGTTTTTTCCTCGTCATCAACGCTCACGCAACGGTTGGGTGCCGTGTACGCACAGCATGTTGTTGCCACACAGAAAAAACGCCCGATAATTATTTTTTTGCAGGGCGATCTAGGGTCTGGCAAAACAACTTTCGTGAGGGGGTTTTTGAAAAACTTTGGTGTGACTCCGCGTGGGGCGAGCCCCACGTTTGTGTTGGTGAAGCATTATTCGATCCGGCGACGCGGAATGCGCGCCAAGGATATTTATCATTATGATGCGTATCGGCTTTCGTCTTCGCGCGATTTGGCCGTGCTTGGGTTTGCTGACGTCGCACATAACCCAGAGGCTATCGTCCTTATTGAGTGGCCAGAGAAAATTTCTGGATACGGAGTTCGTGCCACGTATCGCGTGCGATTCACTTATGGCGATGCGCCGCACGAGCGGCTTTTGTCTTTTTCATAAAACAGGTACAATAGAAGCATTATGGCACTTTCAAGTGGTGTACAGGATCAATTGTTAAAAATGCAGCGGGAGGCCGAAGAGCGCGACGCACAGCGTCGCGCGCAGGAACGAGGGATGACTTATCTTCCCCCCGATAAAGTGTTGGTAAATCTTGAGGCGCTTGAGGTTATCGCGCACGCGCAAGCAACGGAAGGACACCTGGTTCCTATCGCTATCCGTGAAAAGAAATTGGCAGCGGTGCTTTATGATCCAAAATTGAAAAAAACGCATGAACTGCTCGCGGCACTTGTGGCGCGGGGATATGAGATAACCACCTACGTGGTTTCTTTAAGTTCTCTTTCGTATGCGCTTGATTTTTATAAATTCATTAAAACCGAAAAGAAAACAATCGCCGGTGAAGTTGATGTTGAAGCGACGGAAGGAGATTTGGCCAAGGCCGACATTACGGCATTTGATACGCTTCCTAAGGTTCAAAAATTGATTGATGAAACCAATAACGCGGGGAAGATATCTGATATCGTGCGGGTGGTGCTCTTGGGTGCCATGGGGAATAAAGCGTCGGATATTCACTTCGAGCCGGGCGAGGATACGGTGCGATTGCGTTATCGCATCGACGGATTGCTCAATGACGTGTATACCAAGTTTGCCCATGGCGTTTACCGATCCGTGCTGTCGCGTATTAAAATGCTTTCAAATCTAAAGTTGAATGTGCGCGATGAACCGCAGGATGGACGTTTTACTATTGATCTTTCGACTAAAAAAGTCGAGGTGCGCGTCGCTATCGCGCCATCTGAATATGGTGAAGTTGTGGTGATGCGCCTACTTGATCCTGACGCAATCAATCTCTCTCTTGAGCAGCTGGGGCTTCGTCCCGACGATTTGAAAATCGTGCTCGAGCAGTTGGATCGTCCCAACGGCATGGCTATCAATACCGGCCCAACGGGATCGGGTAAAACGACGACGCTTTATGCGTTTTTACGGCGCAAGGCGGATATGCAGACGAAGATTATCACCATTGAAGATCCGATCGAATATCACATTGACGGCATCGAGCAGACACAAATCAACGAAGAGGCCGGTTATACGTTTGCTGGAGGATTGCGTTCATTGATGCGCCAGGATCCTGACATTATTCTTGTTGGTGAAATCCGAGATAAGGATACCGCAGAAATTGCCACGCAAGCGGCGCTGACGGGGCATTTGGTTTTTTCTACTGTGCATGCCAATTCATCTGCGGGCGCCATCCCGCGCTTGCTTGATTTGGGCGTTAAGGCGTTGAGTTTGGCGCCGGCGTTAAATTTGCTCATTGCTCAGCGTCTCGTACGGCGCCTCTGCACTGCTTGTCGTCAGCCTGTCGCGATGACCGATGACATGCAGAAAAAATTGGAAATATTTTTAGAAAAACTTCCTCCCCGCATTGATAAAAAGCCATACGGGACTATGGCGTTGTATAAACCAACGGGATGTGAAAAATGCAATGATACCGGATATAAGGGGCGCGTGGCGGTCTATGAGTTGATGGTTGTCAGCCCCACCATTCAAGAATTAATTATTGCTGGCGTTGGACAGCTGGCAATAGAAAAAGAAGTTGCCAAAACGGATTTTGTGTCTATGCAACAAGATGGCATTTTAAAGATAATTTCGGGCATGACGACATTTGAAGAGGTGGAGGAAACAACAGGGAAGATCGTGTGGGAGAAACAATAAACAACTAACAACGGGGCAGGGGAAGATACTAAAACGGGGCGATGCGCCCCGTTTTGTGTTTGTGGATTTTCTATGGAGTGATATTCTTAAAGAAAAACAAAGTTAAGGTTAAGATGTCGGGAATCAGGTAGCCCGCAGAGCATCTCGTCTTACCAATAATTGTTCTGTGGATAACTGTTTCTGACGATCGTCAGAAACAGTTATCCACAGCAGGGAGAGATCAACAACGTACCGCAAACAGCTACTCCCTATCTTTTTTTACTACACCATGTCAGTCTCCAGTCCCAAATCCTTCACTCTCATCGAACTGCTCATCGTCATCGGTATCTTAGCCGTCCTCGTAGCTGCTATCGTTATAACCCTCAATCCCGCTCAGCTCTTAGCCCAAGCCCGTGACAGTAAGCGTCAACAAGACTTATCAGCACTCAACCAGGCGTTAAACACCATCACCACCTTAGATCAGTCTCTC
>JBAYIV010000016.1:0-12891 GCA_041665445.1 Minisyncoccota bacterium | reverse complement strand
TTCGTATGGTTCTAACCAAGCTCTTTCTCCCCTCTACAATACCTCAGGACTCGTGGGATATTGGAATTTTGATGAGGGGAGTGGGACCATTGCTAAAGATACGAGTGGGAATGGGAGGAATGGGACGCTAACCAATGGACCCGTATGGACCAGTGGTAAGGTGGGAGGAGCGTTAAGTTTTGATGGAAGCAATGACGCGGTAAATACGAGTGGAAATTCCCCAAGTCTTGCCGGCAATTTCACTATTAGTATTTGGACAAGATGGAATCAGTTTCAAAACTATGGTGGAATTGTTTTTAACTACACTGGCGGCACCGCTCCTTATTTTAATTTTTTTCTATCTTCATACCCGTCCACCATAGGCTTTAACCTCAGTAACGGAGTTACTATCCAGAATCTTTCTCAAAGTTATGCCTCGGTCAACATAGCGACAAATAATTGGTATCTATTGGATGTTGTGGTTGATGGGAGTTTTGTCCGATTCTATGTTAATGGGACTCTTGCTCAGTCGGCTCCTCAGACCGTGTCATCTATTGGAGGATCGTTTCCTTTTTCAATCTCGCACTCCGTCAATCCTTTCAATGGTTCTCTTGATGATGCCCGTATCTACAATCGTGCCCTTTCTGCCAGTGAAATTTCTGCCCTCTATAACGCAACGAAGTAACTCACGACCGACAACAAACAACGCACATGAGGAGCCTCCTTTTAGTTTCGTTGTTTTTTGTAAGTTGTATCGGTTGTTTGTTGATTGTATACTTGAAAGATGCCTAAAAAACTTGATCTAGCAAAAATAGACGAACTTTTGTCGCGTGGTGTAGCCGAAGTGATTGACGCCAAAAGTCTGCGGGCAAGGCTGCTTTCGGGGAAAAAACTTCGGGTGAAATTAGGGATTGACCCGACCAGCCCGAACCTGCATTTAGGACGCTCCGTGCCGCTGTTAAAATTGCGCGATTTTCAGGAGCTGGGGCACAAAGTCGTATTTATTGTCGGCGATTTTACGGGCGTTATTGGCGATACATCAGACAAAGAAAGTGAGCGGCCGATGCTGGACGCCAAAACCATTAAAAAAAATCTTGCCACCTACATTAAACAGGCGGGGAAGATTATTGATCTGAAAAAAGCCGAGCTGCATTACAATTCCGAGTGGCTCAAAAAATTGACCTATCACGACGTTGCCGAGCACGCCAATATTTTTTCCATTGCCGAATTTATTGCACGCGAAAATATCAAGAAGCGTTTAGATACGCAGAAGCGCGTGTCATTGCGCGAGGTGCTCTATCCGCTGATGCAGGGATATGACAGCATTGCCGTCAAAGCCGACGTAGAGTTGGGTGGCACCGATCAGCGTTTTAATTTGCTCTCCGGACGGGAAATGCAACGGCACTATGGTCTTCCGGCGCAGGACGTTTTGATGACGAATTTGATCATGGGCATTGATGGACGCAAGATGAGCTCGTCGTGGGGGAATACGGTCAATCTTTTGGATGAGCCGGCGCAGATGTTTGGGAAAATCATGAGTATGGGAGATGAGAACATCACCCCGTACTTTGTGCATTGCACGCGCGTGCCGTTGGAGGCAATTGATGCGTATAAAAAACAGATGGCGTACGAGCACGTTAATCCGCGCGATATCAAAATGATTCTGGCGTACGAAGTTACACGGCTGTATTGGGGAGACAAAGAAGCGGAGAAGGCAAAAAACAATTTTGTGCAGGCGTTTCAAAAGAAGGAAATTCCCGAAGATATTGCAACCATTTCTGCGCGAAAAGGGGAAATATATTTTTCTCTTTTGTCGCGCGTGGGCGTGGCGCGAAGCAACTCTGAACTGATGCGGCTGTTTATGCAGGGGGGCGTACATGATTTTGAAACGGACGAAGTGCTTGGAAAAGATGATCCGGTGCATCCCGGAACAATTCGCGCGGGGAAGAAGAATTTTTTCAAGATTGTTTTAAAATAAGTAAAAAGGCCCCGAAGAGAATGGAGCCTTTTAATAGTTTCTTGGGGATGATTTTCATTGCGCACCCCCGGTGCGATCAATGGAGAAAAAGAATTGAGGCGTTGTTGGCGGACTCATCGGTGTGCATACACGTTGATGAGTTTTTTGGAGCTCCTTCGCATTGAGGGCAAAACGGAATCGCTGCCCGCCACACCTTGCCCGAACCGGCGCAGGTATTGGGAAAAAGGTTTGTATGGATGGAAACGTAGCACGTCGCTCGCATGATGCGAGAACCGCACTCCCTACAGACGTATCCTTCCTCTCCCGTGCCAATGTAGTGCTGGTTTGTCCACGCCTCAATTACTGCAAGAAATTTTTCCTTATTCAATTTTGGCTCTGGGGGTTCCATCGCGACCTCCTTGGTTTGCTGTACTTACAATACATATTTATTAATTAAACGTCAATGTTGCCGACGGATGGTTGTTTGTGGTAGGTTATATCAATATGAAATTGAGCATTGGCATCGTAGGGCTTCCTAACGTCGGCAAGTCAACGCTTTTTAAGCTGTTGACGCAAAACGATGTGGTGATTGCCAACTATCCCTTTGCGACCATCGATCCCAATGTGGGCGTGGTTGAAGTTCCCGACCAACGTCTTGAGACGCTAGCGGTATTGAGTAAGTCAAAAAAGAAGATCCCCGCTGTTGTCGAGTTTTATGATATTGCGGGATTGGTCAAGGGTGCGAGCGAGGGCGAAGGATTGGGAAATCAATTTCTGTCACATATTCGCGAAACGCAGGCGATCGTGCAAGTGGTGCGCTGTTTCGGCGGATCGGAAATAATTCATGTTGAGCAGACGGTTGACCCATTGCGTGATGTTGCAATTATTAACGGGGAACTGATTGCCAAGGACAAAGAAAGTGTTTCGAAATGGATGGGGAAACTTGAGGGTGAGGCACGAACGGGAGATAAGGCAAAAATAAAAGAATTAGAACTGGCAAAGAAAATCGTGATTTTGTTGGAAGGAGGAGATCCGGCATATTTCTGCGATGCTGAAACTTTGATACATCCGGCAATTAAATCACTCAATCTCCTAACAATCAAACCGCCGATCTATCTGTTGAATGGGACCGAGGCGGATGTATCGGACGTATTGAAAGAAAGAATACAAGCGTTGCGCGCGCACTATGTAGTAATGGATTTGTCGTCGACGCCGGATTTGACGCCATTGGTGACGAAGGCCTACGAGGTATTGGGGCTTATTAGTTTCTTTACGACCGGCGAGGACGAAACACGAGCATGGACAATTGTTGGCGGTTGGAAGGCGCCGCAGGCCGCCGGAGCGATTCACACCGATTTTGAGAATAAATTTATTCGCGCTGAAGTTATTTTCTGGAAAGACCTCATTGATGTTGGGGGATGGACGCAAGCGAAACAGAAAGGGAAGCTGCGGATTGAGGGGAAGGAGTATGAAATAAAAGATGGCGACGTGATGGTTGTCAGGCATGGGTAGTTGGGTGGCGGTGTTGGTCCGGTGATTTTTGCTTTGTGTGAATGCGGCTAGAAAAATAACGCGCTCAAGCTTGCCGCGGTTGCTTTGTTCGCGTCTGTGCAATCAATTCCGTTGTACTTAAAAAGTGGGTAACTGCTTCTGACGATCGTCAGAAGCAGTTACCCACTTTGAGCGCGTATTGGTTTTTTAATTTAAACAAGGAATGGAGGCGCGAGATATACTCTAAGCTCAATGATTTTGAGCCGCTGGCAACGGCATCGTTGGTTGGTCGCCCAGATAAAACGTAAGGGCATTTTTGGGGATAGTGTCTGCGTTCTGTGGAAGAACATAGTGGACGTTCTTTTCTTCTTGCCATTGCGGGAGGAAGGTGTTGGTGATAAACATCACCGTTTGCGAGGGCATGGGGATGCCGCGCACATCGGCACCGCCTTGGTTGACGACGATATATTTGGGAATCGTTGGTCCAATCTGGTTAATCTGATGCCCAAGATCAACGCTCTGCTGATCAAATGCGTTTTGCGTATTTTGGTTCTGTCCCCATAAAATAAAATATTGATAATAGGACTGGTAGATCATCAGTGCGCCGACAATGCAGATACCGCTTTGGAAAATAATGGGCGCGGTCAAGCGCGGGTAAATCCACTCATACATCTTTGCAGTTGCTAGTCCGGCTATGACAAATATCGGCGGGATCATCAGGATTGAGCGCAATGCGTGGGGGATGCCTTCGTTGGAGATAACGACCGGCAAAAAGGCTACAGCAAACCACATGAGCATGGTCCACCAAGTAATCGTTTGCCAGCGTTTGTTGGGATCAAGTGCACGATATTTTTTGACGCATGAAGCGAGTGCATATATAAGACCGATGGCGAACAGAATGCCGACAATCCAATACAATTCGGGGGCGAGCGCATAATTATGCCGCCAATTGCCATCACCGCGCCACCAAAACATTCCGATGGTTTTGGCGACGTTAATGAAAAGATCATATATGGGATGAGCTGATGCCGTGATTGAGAGTTCTGATGTGCGTCCGAAAAAATCGGCTGGATTTTTAAGAAAATACCATCCTAGCGGCGCGAAGACGATGAGCGATGGAATGACGTATGCCGCAAACGCGATCAGAAGTTTTTTGTAATCAACACGAAAGAAGAACCAATACGCGGCAAAAAAGAATATGATGAGCAATGGCGTCACGCGATAAGCGATATACGAATACATTCCGCCGCCATACACCGCGCCGCCGATAACGAGCGTGAGCCATCCCCATGCGTTTTTATTTTTTTCAAAAAGCAATTCCAGCCCCAGTGCCAATAAATAAAGCCCCCAGACCATAAACGCGGGGGACATAATGGCCCTAAATCCGATGCGTGAAAAATTAATGTGCCAGAAATTAATTGCCAGTAGAAACGATGCGGCACTAGCGGCCAGGGGTCCATAACGATATTTCTTGAGGAGTTGCGACGCTAATAAATAAATGCCCAGAACCGTCAGAATGCCAAAGAATGCGCTGGGAAGACGCAAAACCCATGCCTCGTGAACGTTGGTCCACTTGAGGACAAGCGCCTGGATGTTCATGAATAATCCCTCGCGTCCGTTATTCTCTGGATAGAATACCTTGAAGTGTCCAGTGGCAAGCGCTTCGGCCGCATTATTGCCGTTCATTGCCTCATCGGGGTATAGTCCAGGAGGAGTCGCGGCAAGATTGTATAGCCGAAAGAAGATTGCTATACTTAAAATACAAACAATCGGTCCGTATCGTTTTATAAACGAAAAAACTTTTTCTTTTTTCATGCCAGAAGAAATTCAACATAATTCTATCAATTACCATGAATTGGCGCAAGCCGTCCAGCAGGAGCGTACCGCTAATCCTGAATTCGCTGCGCGATCCGATAAAGAAATTCTCGCAGGCATTCTTGCGCGCCAAACGGAACATGTCACACCCGCATCAGCGCCAATTCCTGTGCCAAAAGCGGTGTCGGCCACCGATGATGACGCGCTCCCATCATATGCGGCCAACGTCCCCGATGACGTAAAGCAACAAGTGAGGCACTTAGTAGCGGTAACGCTTGAAAAAGGAATCGCCACTGGACTTTCTCACGCAAAATCACTCGATCCGTTTGCCATGGATGTGTTTCATGATGTGTTGTCGGAAAAGCTGGTTGCCCATCTTAAAGAAAAACAGCTTCTGTGAACAGTCTATGAATGCATTTCTGCTTATAGGAGGAGGTATCATCGTGGGTGCGGGAATCGCGGTTGGCGCGGTGTATGTTTTCGTGCGTTATCGCAGAGAAAATCTTCGCCGCTTACTCTCCTTCAAGTCGCTTTTAATTAAACTACCTCAACGCAACGAACAAAAAGATGGCGGACCGGGTGGCGGATTTAAGGAAGAGATTAATCTCACCGAGCAGTTGCTCAGCGCGCTACTATCAAACAAAGACGTATCAATTCTTGAGGCGGCAGTGCATCACGTTGGAGAGGAAATTCATTTTTATGTCGTGGTTCCCGAAACCGTGGTATCGTTTGTGAGCCGTCAAGTTGAGGGATTGTTTAAGGATGCGCACATTGAGATAGCACCGGAATATAACGTCTTTCATCCCAACGGCATCAACGCCGGTTTTTATTTAAAACAATCCGCGCATTATGCGCTCAAAATGCGCACGTATGTGGAGACCGAGGGGGACACCTTCTCGCCTATTATCAGCGGTCTTTCGAGGGTAAACGAGGTGGGTGAGGGGATTGCCATTCAAGTTTTGGTGCGTCCGGCTGATGATACGTACAAAAAGAAAATTTTCGGTGTTATTAATGAAATGCGGAAAGGGAAGAGTTTTAAAGAAATGACGGCGGGTATGGGATCTGTGGCAGCCACGGAGATGGGTAAATTGCTGGAAACGGAAAATCAGAAAAAAGAAAAAGAAAGTAAAGGGCCATCGATTGTTGATGAGGAATCAATCAAAGAGCTTGAAAAGAAAGTCAGCAAGCCCCTTTTAAAAGTTAATTATCGCGTGGTGGTGTCGACCACCAGTCAGGTGCAGACCGATGGCTTGATAAATGGCATTGCCGGCGCGTTTGCGCAGTTTGAGTCGCCGCTCAAAAATAAGTTTAAGATTATATCTCCGGGCAATTTTAAAAAATTTGCCTACCAGTTTGCGTTTCGTGAGTT
The DNA here is from genome assembly GCA_041665445.1 of Minisyncoccota bacterium. Taxonomy (GTDB): domain Bacteria; phylum Patescibacteriota; class Minisyncoccia; order UBA6257; family JAGOQP01; genus DAIEKJ01. The sequence goes on along the minus strand of JBAYIV010000016.1, from coordinate 6,280 downwards.
TGATGAGGCGCAGGCCATGATTCTTAACACTGAGGAATTGGCGGGTATGTTTCATCTGCCTTCGTCGACCACGCTTTCTTCGCGCATTATGTGGCTCAAGTCCAAGGAAGCGGCGCCACCGGTTGATTTGCCAACCCAAGGAACCAAAATTGGCGAAAGTGATTTTAAGGGAGATATTCGTCCGATTTTTATTACCGATGAAGATCGCCGCCGGCATGTTTATATCATCGGACAGACGGGTACCGGAAAATCGGCACTGATTACCAATATGGCCGCCGAGGACATTGCGCAGGGGAAGGGTGTCGCGGTTTTGGATCCGCATGGCGACTTGATCGAAAAAATATTATCGCTGGTGCCCAAAGAACGCGCCGATGACGTTATTTTATTTGATCCCGGGTATATTCAGAAACCGATTGGATTGAATATGCTTGAATACGATTTTGATAAACCCGAGCAGAAGACGTTTATCGTCAATGAGATGCTCTCCATTTTCGACCGGCTCTATGACATGAAAACCGCCGGCGGTCCGATGTTCGAAATGTATATGCGCAATGCGCTCCTGCTTCTTATGGAAGATGCGCCTAACGAGCCAGCGACCCTGATGGAAGTGCCGCGTCTTTTTACTGACAACGAATATCGCGCACAAAAATTGGCGCGCATTACCAATCCAGTCGTTGTTGATTTTTGGACAAAAGAAGCGGTCAAGGTTGGGGGAGAGGCATCGCTTTCTAATATGAGTCCGTATATTACATCCAAGTTCAATAATTTCATCGCTAACGATTATATGCGTCCGATTATCGGTCAGCCGCAATCGTCTTTTAATTTCAGAACTTTGATGGACGAGGGGAAGATTTTGTTGGTTAATTTATCCAAGGGGCGCATCGGCGACATCAATGCTAATTTATTGGGCATGATTGTTGTCGGCAAACTTCTCATGGCGGCGTTCTCGCGCATCGATACGCCGGAAAATCAGCGGCGCGATTTCAACTTATATATTGATGAGTTCCAAAACTTCACCACTGATTCTATTTCCACCATTCTTTCCGAGGCGCGCAAGTATCGTTTAAATTTGGTTATTGCGCATCAATTTATCGCACAGTTGCAGGAAAAGATCCGCGATTCAGTTTTCGGTAACGTGGGATCTATGGTGGTCTTTCGGATCGGTGCTGATGATGCGCAGTATCTTGCGAAGCAATTTGACCCGGTTTTTTCGGAGCGTGATTTGATCGCTATTGATAATCTGAATGCCTACGTTAAATTGCTTGTGCGCGGACAGACCACTAAGCCGTTTAATATTCGAACGCTTCTTTATCCGAAAATGGACATGGAGCGGGGGGAAAAAATAAAAGAATTAGCGATGCTCAAGTACGGCGCTGATCGCGCGAGCGTCGAAGCCGATGTCTTGCGGCGGCTGCGTTCGTAGTCCTTTGCGATGGTGCTGAGGCAATGGTGAGAGATGGCGAGCTCGTGCGTGATGTCTCAAGTTTGCGGCCGATTGTTTTGGCACCCTGACTGCGGACGGAGTTGATGTTATCTTGATATTATTTTCTCATATTTTCCAATGTCTTTTTGGCAAAAAATAAAAAAACCGATTTGGGCATTGGCGCCGATGCACGAAGTAACCGATGCCGCGTTTCGCCAAGTCATCGCTCGCATCGCCAAGCCAGATGTGCTGTTTACGGAGTTTGTCTCGGTGGACGGGCTGTGCCACGAAAAATCGCACGAGAAGATCGCGCGGTACTATTTGCGGTTCGCTGATGTTGAGCGGCCGTTGGTGGCCCAATTATGGGGGAGCGATCCGGAAAAATTCTTGCGAGCGGCGCATATGGTGCGCGAACTCGGATTTGACGGGGTTGACGTGAATATGGGGTGTCCGGACAAGGCGGTGGTCAAAAGCGGCAGCGGCGCCGCGCTTATACAAAATCCGCATCGCGCGCAAGAAATTATTGCGGCGACCAAAGAAGGTGCGGGTGATTTACCCGTATCGGTTAAGACAAGGATTGGGTTTGAAAAAAATGAGATTGAATCGTGGATGACTGCGTTGCTTGAAGCGCGGCCGTCCGTCATTACTGTTCATGGACGTACCAAAAAAGAGCTATCAAAGGTGCCGGCGCAGTGGGACGTCATTGCTTGCGCTACTCGCATAGCACAGGGAAGCGGGGTGCTGATTTTGGGGAATGGGGACGTAAGAACCATTCATGATGGATTGGAAAAAGCGAATCGATCCGGCGTTGATGGCGTGATGGTTGGGCGGGGGATTTTGGGGAACCCGTGGTTTTTTTCCGACACGATGCCGTCGCTTAATGATCGGCTCAATGCCATTGTTCTGCACGCGCAGATTTTTGAAGAATTGTTTGGGGGTGTTAAATCATTTGCGCATCTTTTGAAGCATTTGCATGCGTATGCAACGGAATTTGTCGGCGCCAAAGAACTGCGGATGCGATTAATGCATACAAAGAATGCTCGGGAGGTGGCACAGACAGTGGAGGCGTGGCGTGGCATGCATGGAGCATAATATGTCTATTGCAAAATCATTTTCAAAAAAAGTTATTGCGGCAATTCAGGGTGGTGGCATTGGCGTATTTCCTAGCGACACATTGTACGGGATTATGGGGTCGGCGCTCATACCCGAAACGGTAGAAAAAATTTATCGTTTGCGGCATCGCGGCGAACACAAACCGATGATCATACTGATTGCCGACGGGAGCGAATTAAAGTTATTTGGCGTCCATCCAACGGCAGCACAGAAAAATTTTTACACGCGGTATTGGCCGGGAAAGGTAAGTGTGGTATTGCCGTGCAGGACGAAAAAGTTTGTGTATCTGCATCGCGGGACAGGGGCTATTGCTTTCCGCGTGCCGGACAAAAAACAACTCCGTGATTTTTTGAAAAAGACGGGGCCGTTGGTGGCTCCCAGTGCAAATCACGAAGGAGAGGTGCCGGCAAAAACGATTGCAGAAGCAAAAAAGTACTTCGGCGTTTTGGCAGATGTCTATGTTGATGCCGGCATATTAGCGGGAGACCCATCAACGGTTGTTTCTTTTGGACGCGGGAAAGTTAAAATTTTGCGTCAGGGTGCAGTGCGGATCGGTGAATAAAAATAGTGCGTTTTTGCGAATAGCCTAGATATATTTTTTGATAATTTGGAAATCCTCGAGGAGCGTGTCTTTGAGGGCGCGATTGTAGATGCTGGCGGCCGGATGGTAGAGGGGGATAATAACCAAGTTGGGTGCAAAGAGCGAATGTGTTTCAAATACATGGCCGTGGATCGCACTGATCGGTGCCAGATCGTTTTCCAGTCCGAACTTCTTCATAATATATGCCATAGAAAATCGCCCCAAGGTTGCGATGACGTGTGGTTTGATGGCTTCGATCTGGCGATCAAGAAATGGCGCGTAGAGTTCTATCTCTTCGGGGAGTGGATCGCGATTATCTTGGGGGCGATCCTTGAGAATGTTGGTCACATACACATCGTCGCGCTTGAGGTTGATGGACGCGCAGAGTTCATCTAAAATTTTTCCTGCTGCGCCGCAAAACGGACGCCCGGTCTGTGCTTCATTGCGTCCTGGCGCCTCGCCGATAAACATCAGATGCGCGCTGTGGCTTCCTTGTCCGATGACAGGGAAGTAATTATTTTTCGTGCGGTATATATAGAGCGGAGAGGAGGTGAGATTGAGTACGTCGTCGCGGATAGAGCGCAGAACTTCCTCGCGATTGTCATTCGGGGCATCTGATTTCATGATATCGAGTATACCACAGCAGAAATAGAAAATTGAGAGTGCAAAAACTAAAATAAGCCCGAAAAACAACGTGAGGCTAGAAAAAGGAGGTTTTTGCTTATAAAAATGCCCATTGTGCTGTTAGTTGACAGTTTTGTGTTTTTGTGATAGTCTAGGGGCAGAACTCTACAACTGAATATAGATCAAGGAATGTCATCGGAGGCACCCAAGCACGGCTAAGTATTTAGTAACTTGAGAGACGGCATAGGGAATAATCTCGGTGTCGTCGTGACGTTTCTGGAAAAAGAAGAGAAGGAGGTGCGAGATGTTCAAGAACTTTTTGGTAGCCGTCTTAGTGATGGCTGTCGCACTTACTCTGTCATTGGCTGTCTTTGCTAATGACGAGTACTACGACATTGGCAGCAATCCAATGGCGGCGGATCGGCCACTGAATCCCGACACGGAGGCGGTGGTCAAAATCACCGCGGACTCGCCGGTGCTTTCAATGATCGGAGGAGGAGGGAAGGTCGCTTCCGGCAAGAAACTAAAGTCGGGAGAGATCGTGGTCGTCGACAAAGCGACTCACATCGCCAAATGGGTGTGGAGGTGCGGCAACGAGATACCGTACCCGACTGACTGGATTCCACAAGGACCCGTCATGTTCTTCACTTGGAAGGACGTTCAGTCGGCACCGATCGTCTCACCGGTTCAGGATCAACCGCAACAACCGCCGACCCGCCAGGAGGTGGACATCAATGTCCACCAGGATCAACGGTCGGACTCCAACTCAGACCAGCCCCAAGAGCACGGCTTTTGGGACATGGTTGCCGCATCGTTCGTCCAGGCTCTTGCTCAAGGTATTGGGCAGGGCATGGGTTATCGCATGGTGTGGGACGGCGGTCCCGGATATGGCGGTAGTTACGGTGGAGGCTTTGCTCCCATCGTGTACTATCCGTCACCTTCATACTATGGAGGCGGCGGAGGTGGTGGTGATGTCTTTATCACGAAGAACATTACCAAAACCTTTTACGTAAACTCTTTCAACTCGTCGAGCACTACAACGATCACCAACCCGGGCGGACCCCGCGGTGGTGGAGGTGGTGGGCCCGTCGACCCTCCCGCCGATCCTGGTTCGGGCACTGGTGGCGGAGGAGGACCCGTTGATCCTGGGACGTCACAAGCGCGGAATTCTTCCGCCCGTGCGCAGCAGGGTGGCGCTGGTGTTCGCAAGCCCATGACCGAGGCCCAGATCGCCCGAGATTTTCGCGGGCAGTCCGGATCGTCCAGGCCCCAGGCTCATGGCCCCACAGTGGGCAACGATGCCTGGACTCCCTCCGCTCGAGGAGGAAATTACCAGCAGCGTCAACAAGGTCGGGGATCGACAACGACTTCTCGGCAGAACACGCCGCGATACGGGACGCAGCGGCAACCTTCTCGCGGTTGGTCGGCACCGACTCGTCCCCCTGCCTCCGCATTCCGCGGTGGTGGGCACGCCCGTCCTTCCACTCCCGCCTTTCGCGGTGGTGGGGGATATACCCGTCCTTCCACCCCCGCAGCTCGCGGTGGTGGAGGGTACGCTCGCCCTTCAGCTCCCGCTTCTAGGGGGCGAAGGTAAGTAGTTTCGTTGATCTATATTCAATACAATTTGGCCTGGTGAAAGCACCTTTGAACTTCGTCTTAACGAGGTCCAATCCCTCTCACCAGGCCGCCATTTTAAAGCCTTGAAGGTTGGCATGGTGCTTATTTTGAGGGCTTTATATGTGGTTGGGATGGTTATTGACATTAAAACAGTTTTATGATACAATACCGTCTACAAAATCTACTTGATAAATTTTATATGAAAAACATTTTCACAAAAGTGAATATCGGCCTGGTCGCGCTTATCGCAATTGCGGCGATTTTTGTTCCGTTACACGCGGCGCATGCGAGTACGACGTCGTTTAATACCGATCCGCAAGATCGTTCAACGCTTCGGGTGACAAACTCGACGCTCAACCCCGGATGCACTACGTGTTGGACGCAAACAATTTCCGGCGTGCGCAATGGCGACTACGTCAGTTTTGCTATTTATTATCACAATACAGGAACATCAGCGGCGCAAAACACCCGTGTGCGTCTTACCACCAGTCCTGCGAGCAATGGCGTGCAGGCAAGTGGATATTTGTGGGCCGATAATGCCTCAACCGTATCCGGTTCGGCCAGCGCTTATTTTGATTCGGCGTTACAAAATGGTGAATTGGCATATGATGCGGTGTTGTGGTACCCCAATCAGAGTCAAACGCCCACCGCTCTTCCCGGCGGACAAAGCGGTCAGGAAGTTTTGTCATCGGGCGTTAACATCGGCACCATCAATCCCGGATGGCCATCTCAAGGAAGCGTCGTGGTGCGATTTCGTGCAACCGGTACGACGCCGCCTACGGGAGGTGCTCCTATCGTTATTACCAACTCAGCAACCAACGTTCAACAGAACTCAGCAACCGTCAATGGATCAGTCAATCCCAACGGTGCCAATACCACCTACTGGTTTGAATATGGCACTTCATACAGCTTGGGCAATACCA
>JBAYIV010000015.1:0-16153 GCA_041665445.1 Minisyncoccota bacterium | reverse complement strand
CAACGTTCAACAGACTTCAGCAACACTCAATGGTAGTGTTAACCCGAATGGTTCGGCCACCACTTACTGGTTTGAGATCGGTACTACCTACAGCTTGGGAACACAAACGCCGACACAGAGCGCCGGTTCGGGTACCTCGGCACAACAGGTTAATGTCAATGTTTCTTCTCTTCAGCAAAACACCACCTACTATTTCCGCATTGATGGACAAAACCAATATGGTACCTCACAAGGTTCTATCTTGAGCTTTACCACGGGGTCGGGTAACCAGGGATCGGCGCCGATTGTACAAACAAATTCGGCCACCAACATCCAGCAAAATTCGGCGATGCTCAATGGTACGGTCAATCCCAACGGTGCTAATACTGCCTACTGGTTTGAATATGGCACTTCATACAATTTGGGCAACACAACCATGCAGCAGAATGTCGGATCGGGTACGTACGCACAGTCAGTTTCAACGTATATTTCTGGATTACAAAATAACACCACCTACTATTTCCGCATTGATGGACAAAACCAATACGGTACTTCACAAGGTTCTATCTTGAGCTTTACCACCGGGAATGGTTCGGGGAGTTGCGGAGGAACGATCCCATTCGTGCAAACCAACGCGGCCAGCAATGTTGGGCAAAACTCAGCAACACTGAACGCCAATGTGTCGTCTGCAACGTCAGATATGTATGGGTGGTTTGTTTATGGGACTGATGCCAATAATCTTTATCAAACAACCAGCAACAACAATGTCGGGAGTTATAACTACGGCCCGTTCTCGCAATCCTTGTACAATCTGCAGAACAACACTACGTATTATTACCAAGCAATTGTTCGCAATGGCTGTGGTACCTGGTATGGGCAAGTGCTTAACTTTAACACCTCCGGCGGTTATTCAAACGGCCAAATGCCCACCATTATCACCGATCCGGCAACGTCCGTAGCTCAAAATTCCGCCATGCTTAATGGCCGCGTCAATCCAAACGGATTAAATACCACCGCATGGTTTGAGTATGGCGCAACCTTTAATCTTGGCTTGCGCACAAATTCTCAGACAATGGGATCGGGTACGATGCTGTCGAATTATTCACTCCCGGTAACTGGATTGGCTCAAAATACCGTTTATTATTTCCGCGCAGTCGGGCAAAATCAGTATGGTATTGCATACGGGTCAACGTTGAGTTTCACCACAAGTGGTGGCGGAGGAATTATTATTACCCAGCCCACGACACCGACGATTATTCAACGGCCGGTTATTATAAACACGACGACGCAGGGGACGGGACTGTCGTGCTTAATGCTCGTGCCAGCCCTTGACGTATCGCAGCTGGTTGCCGGTCAGCAATTCACTTACACCGTGACGTATCGCAATGGATGCAACTTTCCGCTCAATGCCGCATTCTTAAAAGTAATTTTACCAACTGACGTCGATTTTGTATCAACCAATTATCCGTTCTACAACAAAGACGCCAATGGGCTTTCGTATAATCTGGGTGTTGTGCCGCAGGGATTCCAATCAGCGATTAGTTTGACGGGTGTGGTGCATAAGAATGTGCTCATCGGCAATACCTTGGTCTTCAGCGCGGTGCTTAACTTCAATGATGCGTATGGTCACCTGCAGTCGGTGGCGGCTTATCTGACGGCGATGGTCGCCGCCGGAAGTGCGCTCTCGGCATCGGTGTTTGACGCCTTTGCTGCATTGCTCGGTAATTGGATTTTTGATTTGATTCTTTTCCTCATTCTTCTTCTGGCTATTATTTACTGGATCTTTTTCCGCAAGAAAGAGATGACGGTCACGAGTTATGCGGTGGGTCAGCCTCCTGTTGTTGAGGATGAAGGCGTTGATGTTCTTCGCGCCTAAGCTCGATCGCATTGCCAATATAACGCGTTCCATTGTTGAGTGAGTGCGCGTCCGCCAAGGAATAATAAATCCCCCGCATATGCGGGGGATTGACTTTTTGACATGAATTCGGTAATATTCCCCCAAGAGATCCGCAGACAGCAGGCGCCCCAAGGGTGTTTCCAAGGGACTCAATTTCCTGCCGAGGAACAAGCGTGCAGTTTGGTCTGAGCTTGTTGGGGGTTTGCGATCTTCAAAGGTCGCATTTTTGTTTTGTGTTGTACAAAACAAGCAGCCAAGGTTTTTTGCCAAGGCGAGATCGCAAATTGGTATTTATATGAAAACAAAGAAACAAAAAACGCAAGATCTTGAAAAGGGCGGTGCGCTGGCTCATAAGGCGCAAGCATTGGTCTTTGTTGATTTCTCGCAGGCACCCACTAAGGAAGTGGAGGGCTTGAAGCGGGCGATTGATTCGGTACAAGGGGTTTACAAGGTTATCAAAAAACGTCTCTTGGGCATTATTCTTAAAAATGAGGACATTCCCATTGGGATGGAGCAGTTTGAGGGGCAGTTAGCGACTATCTTTTCTGAAAAAGATATTTCCGATACTGCCGGCACGGTTTATCAGTTTCTGAAAGGCAAGGCAAAGGAATTTCCGGCATTTCGAATGGTGGGCGGGTACGACATGGCATCAAAAACATTTTTTGATGTTGCCGCCATTGAAATTATTGGAAAATTGCCTTCACGGGATGTGCTTCTTGCTCAATTTGTGGGATTGTTGTCGACGCCCACGCGGTCGTTGGTTCACACGCTTGATCAGATCGCCAAGAAAAAGTCGGCATAACACATTATTAGTCATTATAATACAGTCGCATGAACGAAAAATTTCAGGATATTATTTCCAAAATTGAATCAATGACGGCGATCGAAATCGCTGAGTTGGTCAAGGCATTGGAAGAAAAATTCGGCGTTTCGGCCGCGATGCCGGTCGCCGCAGCGGGAGCTGGTGCACCAGCCGCTGAAGAGAAAACGGCATTTACGGTTGTTTTGAAGAGCGGCGGGGAACAGAAAATCGCGGTCATTAAGGTGGTCAAAGAAGTGACGGGATTGGGATTAAAGGAGGCCAAGGACATCGTTGACGCCGCTCCCAAGCCTATTAAAGAGAATCTCAAAAAGGAAGAGGCCGAGGAACTCAAGAAAAAATTAGAAGAAGCCGGTGCGGTGGTTGAATTGCAATAAGCATTCTTTATCGCTCGGTACAAAAACCCGCTCCGATATTGCATCCGAGTGGGTTTTTGTTTAGGATGAATAAGTCGTTTTGGGCGTTTAGCTCAGCTGGTTAGAGCGTTGCGTTTTTCGCTCTGTTGGATCCATGAGGACGCTTAGTTCAGTGGTAGAACGCTCCGTTCACATCGGAGAGGTCACAGGTCCGATCCCTGTAGCGTCCACTAGAAAATTGAATGAGGCAAGTTGCAAAACTGTCGGCAGGCATAGATCATCCTAATGTATTGTCGGGATAGCGTCCGCCAAAGCTTTATGTCATATTTCAACGTCTGTGTTTTTGTTGATAGAGACGAGTCCGATTTCGAGCAGATGGCCCAGAGAGCGAGCGAAACGATCGCCAATTTTGATATCAATAAGAACGTGGAGCCATATCGGTATTATGTAACCGCCGATCAGATTTCGCGGATGGCTCAATGGTATGGGGTTGATGCGACAAACATACCTGTCCTTGCGGAGAAATTGGAAGAGTGGGATGGTGATAAGGGTGGCGTGGACGAAATTGGACTCTATGGTATTTCTGTAAAAAATCCTGTCGGGCACACCGACCATTGGTCAGCACCTGAGCAGATTAAATTCGAAGATCGTGAGAGATGTATATTGAGCCAAGGGGAAGGAGGCAAAGAGAGGATTATTAAAGCGGTTGTCACTCCAGATGGCGAGTGGATTGATGGGCCGTGGGTTTATGGTGTTTCCAACGTAGAGCAGGATGAGGAACTTGAAGCGTGGAACAAAAAACGTGCCGCGCTTTTTGTTGAATACAAGAATGCTACTGCGTTTCTGCTGGAGTGTCATGTCTAAGAGTCTGAGAGGGGGCGCATAGTTGACAAAATTAAGTGATGTGATATTATAATAAACGAGTGCTTGGAGAATGGCTCTGGGCGCAACCCGCATGATGCCTTTTGAAAGGAGGCGCGCGATGGGTAAGGATCAGAGGTTGAGTCATTTCTTGTTGGATGAGGGGTTTTACTCGGTACTGGGGACGACCGAGTCTTACAACGGGGAGTGCGTGATTGTGAGCCGTCGCGCTCACTTCACCTATGACCTAAACAATGCCGTTCTCGTCGTGTACGACGAGGAAGGCCGTCCCTGGATTCGCGCGGAGAGGCACGGCGGAACGAATATCATTGCCGTTCTCGTGCGCGAATATCCCTGCCTCAAGCGGGGAGCGTACGTGCCGCACTCGAACGACGGCGGAACATATGCGTTTGTTGTGTTCCCGTCACTGTAGGTTTCTCCGGGGGGTGCGTCCATGGCACCCCCCATTTTCTTTTTTGCGCTAGTATCCGTGCTGTGGTAAAGTGTGTGAAAGCTGTATTTATATATGGTTAATAAAAATTATCTCATTGATGCCGTTGTTGTGGCATTGGAAAAGGAAAGGGCTGATAATGAAGAAAGTTTGAAGCAAACGCGCCAGACTGCCATGGATGCGCCCAGTGCCATGCAATCGCATAGCGATACGACGCGTTCGCAAATGGAACACCTGGCAGAAAATTTTGAGCGGTTTATTGCGGAGAAAAATTTTGCAATCGAAAATCTTAAAGCGTTCAAGAAAGAAATTTCCGCGTCGGGAGATGAGATAAAAGTTGGGTCGCTGGTTGGAGTTACTGAGGGAACAAATATGCGGCATTTTTATTTTATTCTTCCTTTTGGCGGAGGAGTGGCCGTCGTCGATAAGGAGGGGCGCTCAGTTGTTGTTCTTTCGGCATCAGCACCTTTGGCGCGCGCACTCCTTGGAAAAAAATCGGGAACTGAAACAACCACATCAACGAGGGGGAATATTCGGGTACTGCATATCACGTCAGTCGAATAATCTAAATAATGGTAAACCCGCCCCATTCCCATGGGGCGGGTTTTGCGGCGGAAATTTTCTTGGCCCAATCAAGATTTTTCTGCGTCTATCTGCGCTGCGCCCTTCATAGTTTCAACGAAGGATGGTTCGCTTGCCCTCTGTCAGCGTTAATCCGCGCTCTATCCGCGCCAATCTGCGTTCTCGGAGTTATGCACAGCCTGAGTGTTGATTTAATCAGGAGAGTGGAGCATAATGAGCTCGCAGTGGGGAAAAGTGGATAACTGTGTGGAAAACATTATCCGGCGGTGTAAAAAGTTCGTAAAAGACAAATGATGAATGACGGACAGTCAGACAATGAGCCATCTTTTCTTTCCGGCCGTTGACTGTGAGTTACTCATCGCAAGTCAAGAAAGCCATGTTTTTGGGCGAATACAAACATAATTTAGATACCAAAGGAAGAATTGCCGTCCCGGCAAAATTTCGGGGTCAGCTTGATGGGGGAGCAATTCTTACGCGTGGCTTAGATCATTGCCTCTTTCTGTTTCCAAAGAATGAATGGGATGAACTGGTAAAGAAGCTGGTTGCCTTACCTCTGGCACAGGCGGACTCGCGAGCGTTCGTGCGTCTGATGTTGTCGGGGGCAAGTGATGTTGTGTTTGATGGCCAGGGCCGCATTTTGATACCCGACCATTTGCGCGCATATGCGCGCGTGTCAAAAGCGGCCGTGGTCACCGGACTGTATAATCGCATCGAGATTTGGGATGAGGCGCAATGGCAATCGTACAAAACGAAAACCGAAAGCGCGTCGGACGAAATCGCCGAGAAGCTGGGGCAATTAGGAATATAAAAATGCAAATATCAAAGTGCAAAATGTGGGTCGGATAGACGGTATCCGCAATCCACCATTTTGATTTTTGAGTTTTGCATTTTGCACTTATGAACCACGTCCCCGTTCTTTTACAAGAAGTTATTGCAGGGCTTGATCTGCATCAGGGGCTTACCGTTGTCGATGGAACGTTGGATGGCGGAGGTCATGCGCGCGAAATTATTCCACGCATCATGCCTGGTGGCATATTTGTGGGCATTGATTGGGATGCGGCAATGGTTGATACGACGCGGATGACGATTCAGAAAGAATTCGCTCCTTGGCGCGCTGCACTGCATTTTGTCCATGCTAATTATGCTCAACTGCCCGATCTGGTTGCGTCTGGCGCGGTGCCGCGTCCCGATCGCCTGCTTATTGATTTGGGATTTTCGTCCCATCAGATCAATGATCCGGCGCGGGGGATGAGTTTTCAGACCGAGGGGCCGTTGGATATGCGCTACGATCAAAGCAATGGACCGTCTGCGGCCGATATTGTTAATGGTGCTACCGCCAAAGAATTGGCCGATGTGCTCTGGCAATACGGCGAAGAACGATTTTCGCGGCAGATTGCCCAAGCCATCGTGGATGCTCGCCGGAAGGAGCACATTGAAACGACGGGAGGATTGGCGGCGATTGTCGCTCAAGCGGTTCCCGGATTCTATCGCCGCGGCAAAATCAACCCAGCCACCAAGACGTTTCAGGCGTTGCGTATTGCGGTCAACCGGGAATTGGACAACGTAACAACATTGCTTGAAGCATTGCCTAGTCTGATGGCGCCGGGCGGACGCGTGGCGGTCATCTCGTTTCATTCGCTGGAGGATCGTCTGGTCAAAGATTATTTTCGCCGTTTTGTACGAGAAGGAAGAGGATCGCTGGTATCAAAAAAACCGATCGTGCCGTTGCGTCAGGAGGCACAGCAAAATCCTCGGAGCCGGTCTGCAAAACTTCGCATTCTTATTGTTGAATCATTAATAACATAAAGGTCGATCATGCATAACACTTTTTTTATACTATGACTGTGATACAATTCGGCTATCGTGATCTCAAGATACATTTTGGTATTGCGGCATTGGTGAGCGTGCTCATGCTCTCGGTTGTTTGGAGTATTTTTCTCTACAATCGAGTGACCAACCTGCGCCACGATGTATTTTCCGGACAGACCGCACTGCAGCAGTTGCAGGTGAAAGACGCCGAACTTAAAAATCGCTTGTACCACATGATGGATACTGCGCTATCCGATTCGTTTATCCAAACGAGCGGTTTAGTCGTGGATAAAAATCCGACCTACGTGAGCGCCGACGTTATTCACTCTTCTCTGTCGCAATCAACCAGCTTATAGCATTGTCTAATATTTAAAAAACGTATGCGATGGAAATTGTGGTTTATCCGCGTTGCTTTTTCTCTTACGTTTTTTGGGTTGCTGGTTAATTTATACAACATTCAGATCCGCCATAGCGCGTATTACGTCAATAAAGCTGACGCACAACAACAAGCGCTGGACAATCTCTCCGCATCGCGAGGAGGTATTTATTTTACCGATAAAAATAACACGGCCATTCCGGCCGTTTTAAATCGCGAATATCCGACCATTTACGCGGTTCCCAAGGAAATTAAGGATCCCAAAACCGCCGCGCATCTTCTTGCGCCTATCGTCGGCAAAGAGGAATCGGTATTGACGAAAGCATTGGGACATCCAAACGATTTATATGAATTGCTTGTCGCCAAAGGGACGGATCAGCAGGTTAACCAGGTGCAGGCGCTTGCTATTAAAGGTGTTTATGTCCGTCAGGCAACGTTTCGATATTACCCCTTTGGTACGGTGGCGTCTCAGCTTTTGGGATATGTCACACAACAGCAAGATGGTACCAGTAAGGGAACCTATGGTCTTGAGGCGCAGTTTGATGACGTGTTGGCCGGCAAGGATGGCTACGTTGCCGGCAGTACTATTTTTAAACCGCAAAATGGTCGAGATGTTCATACGACCATTGATTGGACTATCCAAGGACAGGCGGAGAATGTGTTGGCGCGTCTCATTGATAAATGGCATGCCACCGGCGGATCGGTTTTGGTTCAGGATCCGTACACGGGCAACATTCTTGCTATGGCCAGTAGTCCGAATTTTGATCCCAATAATTACGGTGCGGCGCATATTAGCAGTTTTATGAACCCGACCGTTGAGTTGGTGTATGAACCGGGGTCAATTTTCAAACCGCTTACCATGACTGCCGGTATTGATACGGGGAAAATTACTCCTGCCACGACCTATGTGGATACCGGATCAATCACGATTGGCGGCCACACCATTCATGATTGGGACTTAAAAGCCCACGGGTTGACCACGATGAAAGGCGTTATTGAACAATCGCTTAACTTGGGAACCATTTTTGCCGAGAAAACAATGGGCGACGCGATCTTCCGCGATTATGTTCAGCGGTTTGGGTTGGGAGAAAAAACAGGCATCACACTTCCCGGAGAATTGCGTGGCGATATTCGCCATGTCGTTTCTGGCAGAGCGGTTGATTATGCTACGGCCTCGTTCGGGCAGGGCATCACGGTGACGCCACTCCAAATGATTGGGGCATTTTCCGCTATCGCCAATGGCGGTCTTCTTATGCAACCCCATCTGATTGTCGGGGAACAGCCGCAAGTGGTGCGCCGCGTGGCCAGCGAAGATACAACCAAACAAGTCGTCGATATGATGGTTTCGGCGGTTAATAAAAATATCCTCGCTAAAGTGGACTCGTATAACATAGCGGCAAAATCAGGAACAGCGTATGTGCCCGACTTTGTCCATGGTGGTTATACGGCTGATGTTGTTGATACCTTTATGGGGTTTGCTCCCGCATCACATCCCAAATTTGTACTGATGGTAAAACTGGATAAGCCACTGCATGCACCGCTTTCTGGAGAAGCGGTCGTGCCGGCATGGCAGCAATTGGCATCATTTATTTTAAATTATTATCAGGTGCCGCCCGATGCACTTTCGACGATTACGCAGCCATAATATGAACACGCACACGCACATTCTTTCTCGCATCATAAAATATCTGGCGCAACTGACCGTGCGCCGCTTTTCTCCTATTATCGTAGCGGTCACTGGTAGCGTGGGTAAAACCTCAACCAAGGAAGCGATTTACGCGGTGCTTGCCGGGCACATGCTGGCCAGAAAATCGCCGGGTAATTTAAACAATGAATTAGGCGTGCCGTTGGCGATTATCGGCGGCTATGAACAAATCGAAAAACCCGCATTCTGGTTCTGGTTGCGCGTTATGGCGCATGGAGTATGGCAATTGATTTTTGTACACAAAGAAACATTTCCCGAGGTGCTGGTGTTGGAATACGCCGCTGACAAACCCGGGGATATTTCCTATCTGCTTTCTATCGCCAAGCCGCATGTGGGTGTTATCTCAGCAATCGGATCGATTCCGGTGCATGCCGAGCAATATCCGACGGGCACGGAGGGTGTGATTAGAGAAAAGGGAAAGTTAGTCTTGGCATTGGGTGCGGCAGATACGGCGGTTATTAATGCCGACGATGTGTCGGTTAAGACGTTGTTATCAAAGATCCGTGCGCGCACGATCGTGTTCGGACAATCGCACGGCGCCACGGTTCGTATTACGCATATTTCGCATGTGACCACCGACAACAAAATAGAAGGTCTGACGTTTAAGCTGGAAAACGAAAGCACGTCATTGCCGGTATTTCTGCCGAACGTTTTTTCGGTCGCACACGCTTCGGCGGTTGCCGCCGGCGTCTGTGTGGGACAAGTCTTTGATATTAATGCCATCGACGCCCTGCAGGCCATTGAGGCGTCATACGCGCCCATTGGCGGCCGCTCGGCGATTTTAGAGGGAATGAAGGATACGCAGATTATCGATGAATCGTACAACTCATCGCCGCTCGCGCTCGAGGTGGCGTTGCAATCGCTCACGTCGGTTTATGGGCCGCGCAAAATTGCTGTGCTGGGGGATATGCTGGAACTGGGTCCGTATACCATTCAGGCACACAAAGACGCGGGCGCATTGGCGGCACGATGTGTGGATGTGCTTATTACCGTGGGGAGCCGGGCACGCATTATGGCGCAGGAAGCGTTGGACAAGGGGATGAGTGCCAATGCGGTGCATGTGTGCGAAACGGCGCAGGACGGATTGGAAATGCTACAGAAAGTTTTCCGGAAGGGGGACGCGATTTTAATCAAAGGGTCTCATTCTATCGGTCTTGATTCGGTGGTAAGGGAAATGACGAAGGTGGAAAAATAAAAAAATCGCCGAAGGGCGATTTTTTTATTTGAGCTTGAATCGGATGATTTTAACGATCGTTTCTGGCGTTACTTTGTCGCCGTAAAACGATTGGTATGTTTCAAGCATCTTTTCTGTGCTTTCAAATTTTTCGTGCCCATCAAAATCCGCGTCAACAATATCCTTGAGCGCTTTTTCTCTGATTCCGAGAATGGTCGCTTCGCCGAATTTTTCCATCGTGTCTTTATTAATAAGCTCTAATTCATCTCCCGGCCAAAGATCCTTATCGTCAAACAAGCGCCAGGTGACGTCTTTCTCTCCCGAGAGTACCAGGGAGACGAGGTGGTTTTTAAATTTGAGTGTTTTCATGGTTGTTTTTTATCGCAGTTATTATCTTTCTAACATCACCCGACATGTGCTTGAGGCGAGTTTCCTTGAGGCCAATTTTTTTGTACCACAAGCTGGCTCTTTTGTACGCAAGGAGTGCATGGAAGAAGCATTTTTCTTTGAGTGCGCGCTTCATCATGGCAAGATATAACGCGGTTCCTATTTTTTCCCCCTGAAATTTTGGATGGATAAACAATTCTCCCTCGGCCAAATATTTTCCATTCCACCATGGTTTTACGTAAGAAAAAAATGCGCCACAAATCTTCTCATCGTAGATTGCGGTTAGTCCGATGAAAGTTTTTGTCTGATAATAAAACACAAGAAGCTCTTGTGCTCTTTTTATGCTCCACGACTCACCGGTGCCGCTCGCGTCGTAGGCATTCTTATATATTCTTGCCAATGCAGGTATGTCCGATTTTTTCACCGCTCGTATTTTCAACATATTTTTTAATTAAACCATGAATTTTTTGCGGTAGCAATTCGCATAGAAAAGCGCTCCGGTGTCTTTGTGACCACCGGAGCGCGGGGTTGGGGAGTCTTCTTTTGAGGTGCTGGGGGCATTACTCTCCGTTGAAGACTCTGCAGTCCCGGATCTTGATCTCGTATGGCCAAACGCCCGATTCCCTAAGCTCTTTGTAAAACGTTGCGTTAAACCTTCTGCATCCGCATCGCTCGGCGTGCTGCTTGATTTCACAAGCGATTTGTTCTGTCGTGACCGGTCCGCCGTCCACTGGTTTTTCAGGCACGTTGCACCTCCGTTTCGTAGCCGACTCAATGTTCGATTTTTAAGTTCATTGGAACCGTTTCCAATGGTCAGCATATTGTATACTATTTTATAAGATTGTCAAAAAAAGTAATCGATGCGCACACAAAAATATTTCCACATAGAAGAAGGGTATTCTTTTTGTATTGTGACCCCTGCCTCCCGGCAGGAAGGCCATCGGGAATCTCACGTCGTCCGCCCAGGGCGGACTCCTTAAAACCTCTCGGTTTTAATATTTCCGCCACGGAAGCCCTTCCGGTTTCCGTTCCTGGGCATTCTGCTATTGCCTTGCAACCTCTTCCCGATTCGATTCCCCAGAGAGATCTCCAAAAAAAATCACCGCGCGGGTGATTTTTGTTCTGGTGACCCCATCGGGACTCGAACCCGAGTTTCGTGGATGAGAACCACGTGTCCTAACCAGACTAGACGATAGGGCCATTGCGCAAATCTTTCAAAACGTAGCAGAAATAGAGCTTTATGACAAGCGCTGATGTCTGTTCTGGCGTTTGTTTGGTGTCTGTTTTTCCGTTTCTGTGGATAACTGTTTTTGACGATCGTCAGAAACAGTTATCCACAGGGTGGAGTGAGTTATGTTTTCTGAAAAATTAACACGTTGAGTATTCCGCGATATTTAAATAGTTTCGATGCGTCGGGACCGTGGGGCGCGGCCTGAGATACTTGATTGTGTGACAAGGGACGGCGTACAATGGGTTTTATTATGGCGATTAAACAGAAAAAGAAAGAGAAATTCACTCGCCGGACCTTTTACGAAGGATTGCGTATTGTCGGCGGATATCTTGCGCCGCATCGCACGCTGGTCATTTTTTTGGTGGTGTTGAGCATGGTGCAGGCAATGGCCAGTGCGTTCGTGCCGCTTTTTGCCGGAAAAATTTTCGATCAGATCGTATCATTATCGGAAGTGCACACACTGTCGTTGATGCCCGTGCTACTCATTATCGCCGTTTGGCTTATCTTGCGGTTTGGGGGCGATATCACCGACTGGTGGACCGGATTAAGAACGCAGTGGCTAAGCACCTTTCTTGAATCCGATTATGTGTCAAAGGGTTTTGGGCGCTTATTAGAGCTTCCCATTTCATTTCACAAAGATAAAAAACAGGGTGAGGTTGGCAACAGTATTACTCGAGCAGCGGGATGGTTGAACCAGATTGTGGGAAATATCGCCATTGATCTTCTGCCTAATTTTCTCAGTATCATTGTCGCCGGTGCCATTGCCGCATTTATTAATGTATGGTTGGCGCTGATTTTGTTGATTTCTATTTTGATATATGTGGCAATGCTTCTTTCTGTGGCGCCACGGCTGGCGGCGATACAAATGAAAATACAAGCGGCATACAATCGTGCGTATGGTGCCGCATATGACACGTTGGGCAATATCCAGGAAATCAAACAGGCGGGGAGTGAAAAATATGAGCAAGACAAGTTGCACAGAAATCTTATCGGTAAAGCAGTGCCGACATGGGCTGAGTCTATGCATCTCTATCAACTTATGCACGTATTCCAGCGGGTTTTGGTAACACTTTCACAGCTGGCGATTTTTATTGTGTCGCTGTTCTTTGTGCGCAATGGCACGTTAACGCCCGGACAATTAGTCGCGTTTAACGGGTATGCGGCGATGATTTTGGGACCGTTTGTGGCGCTGGGTAATAACTGGCGGTTCATGCAGAACGGATTTGTCGAGATGGTAAAGGTGGGAAAAACGCTTTCACTGCCACCGGAAAATTATGCGCCCATCGGATCGTATCCGATACAAAAACTTAAGGGCGACGTGGCGTTTAGTCATGTGTCGTTTGCATATGACGGCGGCGCCAAAGAAACATTGCGCGATGTTTCATTTGCGGTGCACTCCGGACAGAAGGTGGCGCTCGTGGGTGAGTCGGGGGTTGGGAAAACGACAATTATCAATCTTCTCCTTGGGCTTTATTTTCCGCAGAAGGGCAAGATAACCGTTGACGGCGTGCCAACGAGTAAATTGCATTTGGCAAGCTATCGTTTGCGCGTAGGCGTGGTGCCGCAAGAGCCGACGCTTTTTAATGACACGATAGAAGACAATATCCGTTATGGGAACTTCAAAAAACCACACAAGGACGTAATTCGTGCCGCTCAGCTGGCGCGCGCCGATGTGTTTATTGATGCATTTCCTAAGAAATATAAACAGCTAGTCGGATGGCGCGGCATCAAGCTTTCCATCGGGCAGAAACAGCGCATTGCTATTGCGCGTGCTTTCTTGCGCGATCCCGATATTCTTATTTTAGATGAGCCGACCAGCGCTCTGGATGCGGCCTCCGAGCACGTTATAAAGAAATCGTTTGACGAGTTAATGGAAAATCGCACGACATTTATTATCGGTCACCGGTTGAGTACGGTACGGGAGGCGGATATGATTCTGGTCTTTGAAAAGGGGAGCGTCGTGGAATCTGGGACGCACAATGAATTGATGCGCATTGATGGCGGCGTTTATCGTCATCTCTATGAATTACAGACGGGTGTGCATGATTTGTGATTGTCATTGGCAGAAAGACGCCATGCGGAAAGCATTAAAAAAATATTCCAACATTCTTAAGAATGTTGGAATATTTTTGGGAATAGGTGTGTGGATTTTCGGACAAGGTGTCTTATCCCAGCTCTTCCTCTATCTGTAAGAGACGATTGTATTTTGCGGTCCGTTCACCGCGGGAAAGCGAGCCGGCTTTAATCTGTCCGGCATCAAGTCCCACAGCAAGATCCGCAATCGTGGTGTCTTCGGTTTCTCCGGAGCGATGAGAGATGATGGTTTTGTATCCGGCTTGTTTTGCTAATGCAACTGCCGATGCGGTTTCGGTCAGGGTTCCAATTTGGTTTGGTTTGATGAGTACCGCGTTGGCCGCATGTGCGTCGATTCCTTTTTGTATGCGAGCAACGCTGGTAACAAATAAGTCATCGCCGACCAATTGTGTTGCGCCAAGTTCCTTGGTGAGCAGCGTCCATCCCGACCAATCGTCTTCGGCTAGGCCGTCCTCAATGGAAATGATGGGATAGGCGCCGATCCATTTTTTGTAGGTGTCTATCATTAGTGTTGCGTCTCCGGCGATGTTGTCTTTGGCTAATGTATATGCACCGTCTCGATAGAGTTCGGTTGCCGCCACATCAATGGCAAGTCCGATATCTTTCCCGGGCACATAGCCCGCTTTGCGGATTGCTGTTACCAACAGGTCAAGTGCGGCTTGATTTGAGGGGAGCGACGGCGCAAATCCGCCTTCATCGCCAACGAGGGTTGATTGTCCATCTGAAACGAGCACGCTCTTGAGTGCGTGAAATGTTTCGGTAATTTTTTGCAGCCCCTCAGAAAATGGCGCATCTATCGGCACAATCATGAATTCTTGTATGTCAGTTGAATGGAGGGCGTGTTTGCCGCCATTGAGTACGTTTGCCATGGGGCGGGGAAGTGATGGCAAAGAAACCCCAAAGGTATCGGCAAAATAGCGCCACAGGGGCTTTTGAGCGCTATGTGCGGCCGCGTGGGCAAATGCCAGGGAGACGCCCAAGATGGCGTTAGCGCCGAGATTGCTTTTGTTTTCGGTTCCGTCCAGGGCGATCAGCGTCGCGTCTAAGGTTTGTTGAGTGAATTCTTTTCCGACAATTGCTTGAGCGATGAGAGTGTTGGTGTGCGCAATGGCTTTAGTGACACCAAGACCGTCGAACGACTTCTCGTGATCGCGCAATTCAAGCACTTCGTGGGATCCGGTTGATGCACCAGAGGGGACGCTGGCTCGCCCAAACGAACCATCAGAAAGGGTGATGTCGACTTGAACGGTCGGATTGCCGCGCGAATCAAGAATCTGTCGTGCGCGGATTAAAGTTATAGAAGACATGGATGAAGTGTAAACCGCAAACATCAAAATGTAAAATGACCGCTTAACCAAAGGCGCTCTGCTGCAGCAGAGCGCCTTTGGTTGCCGTTGTTGGCGATGGGTTGTCGGTTACTTCGTTGCGTTATAGAGTGCTTGAATCTCTGATGCGGCAAGTGCCCGATTATAAAGGCGCAACCCTTTTATGATGCCACCAAAAAAATTATTTACTCCACTGGGCTTTGCGCCGCTGATGTATGTAGATAAATAATTCGTCCCATTTGAGGGGGAATATTGCCCCACGGTTGTGCCAGACAAAATGCCGTCAATATAAAAAATAGTCTGGCCACCCCCCGATGGGTTGTAAGTGATGCAGAGCATGTGCCATGCATTTTGGCTGATCGGCTGACTGATTTGCGATAGCGAGTATATCCACCCATATGCCGAAGAAGTAGTGATGCTAAGGAACGGCATGTTCCAGCTCATGCCGGGTGGCTGGACATTGTCTATCCCAAAAATTGGTCCACTTGCGGTTGACGATGCATAAATTGTTCCGCATGCGCTCAGGGATTTGTTTTGGGCAGTATAGATTCCTAGGGGGGGCATATCCATAATTTGTTAGTCCATCAAAATTAATGCAGGACTCCGTTGTTGGCGATGGGCATGTAATCCATTGTGGGAGAGTTGTGTTTGTTGTCGCCATAACCATCGTGCGTCCATTCCCGCTCTGGTCGTATCCGCTCGTCCCGATCCCCTCATTAAGTGGCCACCAACCCACCAGTGAAGAATCTTGAGAATGACCGTCGAGGAGTTGAATGGGCGCGAGGGAAAGATTTGATCCGATCTCATAACTATTCCAGGACTTCCCCCCATCAATGCCGGCGACCGCGTTTATGCCTTTGTATTTAGCAGATTCCATTAGTGCCGTGAGTTCAAACGATCCTCCCGTCACATAGGTATAGTAGAGACCCGTAGATGAAGCATTGATGGGGTCAGTGGGGAGGGAGGAAAGAGAGACCACTCCCGTGGTCTTGAAGTTAACGGGGATCCAGCCAGTACCCGTGGCACTCTGGAGAGATGAGGTGGGACTACAGTGATATTGCCAGCCTGAAGGGAGCGTCGGGAGACCCCAGGAGCCACAGGTAGAT
>JBAYIV010000014.1:0-20117 GCA_041665445.1 Minisyncoccota bacterium | reverse complement strand
GGACAACTGTGATAGGAGACTGCAGACTCAATCACATTAGTACTGAGGCTGTGTCGTTCTACTGGGCGCGACGGTTGGGAGATGGGCCGGCCTTGCCCCGGCAGTGTTGTAGAAATAGACGGCCAATCCCAACGAATGAGCATTCAAAATATAAAAGCCATCAGGAGAGTCTGTGCAAGGAACGTTATATCCCAATCCATTCGTAACACAACTTTGCCCAAGACATTGCGCTAAAATAGAGCTATCCGAGTCCAAGAACTGCATCCCGGCAATACTCCACGATCCAGTTACCCCGGGGATCACTCCCGAAGCTCCATTATATTTTAAATTGAACGGACCAGGACTAAACAAAACCGGAGCGGACGTGGTGGGGATGCTCACAACAACAGACGTTTGCGCTAAAGGAAGTGTCTTTCCAAAATTTGCTGTCGCAGTTAATGCTCCCCCAGCCGGAAGATTGTACAACCATCCCACTGGTTGTCCACTGGCATTAGCTTGAACCAACATCGGAGCAGGATAGACCCATCGCAAACACATATTCACCGTCCAGTTTGACACGGGACCACCGGCGACAAAAGACGTCCCCGAAATTGCCGACTGACTGGTATATGTATTCCCGTAATAACACATCAGCGTTGGTTTTTTACACGAACCGGTAACGCCCGCAGAACATGCCTGCCCTCCGCTCACCTGCGGCGTATTCATCAAGACAACATTCTGGGGGATAGAGTTGGGGTCAACTTGAATAGACCAGTTAAATGGTTTTTTGTTGGGATTGCAGGACTGGAGCGTAAAAGCGTTGCTGGAAGTATTAAATGCGTATGGTTTTTTCGCGCTCGGAAGTTTGACCACCGTACCGCCCGGTTTGCCCTTCATCAGCCAATAAGAAAATGGATTTTGACCCTGCAAAAATGGCGGCAACGATCCGGCTTGCACCGGTTGGCCGTTAAGAACGAGATTGACTGTTGTTGCTCCGCCGGTGGCATAAGGAACCATCATTGCATCATTGGGACCGTCGGCATTATCATTCTCAATTCCAGAAGGAAGATCTCCCGATGTGCCGCCGTTTGAAGAACCGGTGTTGTAGACATACGAAGATCCGGAGGGACCCGACGTGTTCTGCGACGAACTGCCGCCAAACACATACGAAGAACCACCCGAGAAAGATCCTGAACCATAGGTATATGAACTTCCCGATGTGCCAGACGTTGATCCACCACCATAAACATAGGAGCTACCCGAAGAACGAGACCCGTAAAATGAACGAGGCGATTGCTGTGTTGTTCCGCCAAAAATATACTGCGAGCTGACGGTGGGCGGCATTATCTGCTGAAAGGACTGCGGGATAACACTGCCAAAGCTATATTGCAATGCTTGCGGTAAGGGACGAGAAACAAATGAGAAAGTGCTATTGGTTGACGACCCGGGGAACGAAAAAGTGATGGCCCGCGACGGCTGAGCAGTGAGAATAAATGCCAGCGCGACACAAATGACCATACCGCCGACCAGAACTCGCTTGGTGAACAACATAGATGTTGTAAGAAATGATATGGAGCGAGGGAGACGAGGCCCTCACTTAGTAGTTAGTATTATACTATAATATAGTATAAATGTCAATTCCTTGTCTCTTTCGAGATTCTATTGGCTAGTATACCACATTTTTGACTCCACTGTCGGTTCCTGTGGATAACGCTTTTGGGCGCATATATAAGAGAAGAAAGGACTAGTTGCTATTTCGCTTGATTTTTCTTATACTTTTTTTCAGTCAATAAAAATTTTGGCAGGGTAGCTCAGCTTCCGCCCGTGGCGGATCAGCCTTGGGCTGAGGTTAGAATGAGAGACAGTGGTTCGTTTCGAGTAAAAGGGCACAAAGGATACAGCATGGCAGGGTAGCTCAGCTGGTTAGAGCGGGCGTTTCATAAGCGCCAGGCCGTGGGTTCGAGTCCCACCCCTGCTACAAGATAAAGATTCCCTAGCGGGAGTCCCAATTACATCGGGACGATCTCTGGAAATCGTCCGCGCAAAAAAAGAAACACCGTTGCCGATGTTTCTTTTTAACTTGTTGCGGGAGTCGGATTTGCACCGACGATCTCCAGGTTATGGGCCTGGCGAGATACTACTTCTCTATCCCGCGATATTCAGTCTCCCATCCATCTTATAAAACGACAGTTCAAAGACGATGTTTCTCATCGCTAGAGCTATGATACCACGAAAAAATGAGACTCGCAAGTTCAGTCAAGTGCCATAGCCCCATTTGCTTAAAACCATACCCACGCAAAACTCTGCAATTAAGATCGACGCCCACGCATATGCCCGACATCATACTAAAATATCGCATTTGCTTCTTAGACTGCGCCTGCGAAAACAAATAAATTGACGGAACTTCTTTATTTTTATATCCTAACCATTATTGGAATAATTAGAGCGCGGAGCCGATTGAATGCCATGAATCCTCAAAAAATGATATCTCTGGCTTTGCTTTTTATCGGAGCATTAACCGTTGCCATGGGTTTGATTATGGAAATCGGAGAATTTGGCGCCGGACTCGCCTATGCTCATTCTAGCGTCGTTGGAGAGTTAGAAGGGATCGCCTTAATCGGCGTTGGATTACTTCTTGCAATCAACGGAGTGAAAAAATTTAAGCACCCAGACAGCGACAAAGAAAGAAACGACCACGAAGTTGGGGAAGACGCAACAATAAAGAGCAGCCAGATGAGCGCGGCATCTGCTGCGGGATATATATTTTTCAAAATATATTCACTCGCAAAAATGCTCTTCCTTCTTTTTTTTATCCTTCAGAGCGATATTCTTTCTTTGACATTGACGCACTTTGGCGTCCCTAGCCGTTTCATCGTCACCCAAATATTAGGCATCATCGGAATCGCTGTTTTAAACATATCTATTATCGTCCTCGCCAAAGGTGGTTATAAACTATCGGTTTTAACAGTATGGACAGCTTTAGAGATTCCCTTCCTTTTTATGTTAAAACCAAATGAAAATTATCTCATTGAATCAGTTATACTAATCATACTATTCGATGTCGTTTCTCTTGCGTTTTTTTTCGGACGATCACTTGTTAATAAAATAAAAGAGCTGGCTACTAACAAATAGCACAAACCGTAGTTATGAAATTGCAGTCACGTCAAGAAAAAATAAGCCAACTGCTTTCGTTCGCCAAACAATTTGTCGGCGTTCCCTATAAGTACGGCGCACGTATGGACGAAGCACCCAAATTTTTTGACTGTTCGGGATTTATTAAATACGTCTTTGCGCATGTCGATATCACCGTGCCACGCAGTACGATTGAACAGGTGGAGTTTGTTGGAAAAAAGGTGCACACCATAAAAGACATAAAGCCCGGCGACTGCATTTTTGTTCATGGCACGAGCGGTCACTACAATAAAAAGGTCCCGCAAGGAGTCGGCCACGTTGGTATCTATCTGGGCGAAAAAAAAATTATCCATGCATCATCTCGCCGTACCCGCCATTGGCCGCACAAAATTGAAGAGACGGGATCAGTACGCATTGATACGCTGACAACCTTTGTGAAAAGAAGCGGCCCGATCGTCGGCATAAAACGAATAGCATAAACACATCGGGATTGATTTCTCCTCAAAAATCAGTACACTCCTAGGTGCGTCTTGCAGCGGTAGTTCAGCTGGTTAGAACGCCCTCCTGTCACGCGGGAGGTCGCCGGTTCAAATCCGGTCCGCTGCGCACAGAAAATCACTCCGCGAGGAGTGGTTTTTTATGTGACCGGATTTGAACCGCACCAGAAAGGGGTCGGGGGAACTAGTTTCCCCGCGGAGGAAATTATTCAAAACCGTCGGTTTTGAAGGAGTCTGCCCTAGGCGGACGACGTGAAATTCCGGTCCGCTGCGCATTAAAAATCGCCCCATGGGCGATTTTGTTTATTGTCAGTCGTCAATCATTTCATCATCCCTAATTGCTGGAATGCCCGCCGATATTCGCGCAAAAGTTCCTTGGCTTTTCCGTAATCAACGGCCGCTTCTTCGTTAGCCAGATCGGGCGCCATATCAGCGCGCAAAACGCGAATACGGGAAATGTTAGCAATCGCCGCCTCATCGATGACCATCAACCGCTCTTGGGGGGTCTCGCCATGATATCCGGATGAGCGGACTATCTCGTCAAATTCATTGTCAGCCAGGATAATCGCCTCCTTCCATGCGCCCGAGTCGGGTAAGACAATTTTTTTTAAAATAATCTTCCATGCTTTTTGAACACGCGTGCGCGCAATCGCATCGGAACGAATCGCCTGCCATCCATATTCTCGTTTGTCGGAAAAAAAATCCATCTTAATAATCAATCGTATGGATGCGATTAAAAAGAAAAGGGACAGAAGCAGAGAAATCAATTGAATCCAAATCCAGTTCATAGATATATAAGAGAGCGATTATGCTGTTGGTTTTAAATGCGCCTCATAATAATCACCCAAAGATAAAATCGTCCGCTCATCAAAATGTTTTCCAATGATTTGAAAATTGATCGGCATGTTCGTTTTTGAAAAACCGCTACCCACCGGCAATGACAGCGCCGGCAATCCGGCAAGATTAACCGGAATGGTAAAGATATCCGAAAGATACATGGAAAGCGGATTGTCTTTTTTCTCACCAATGCGAAATGCGGTCGTCGGGGTCACGGGCGTAAGCATGGCATCAACGCCATCATCAAACGCTTTCTGAAAATCATCCAAGATCAAGCGGCGGACTTTTTGTGCTTTAGCATAATACGCATCATAATATCCGGACGAAAGCACAAACGTTCCCAGCAAAATGCGTCGCGTCGGCTCATCGCCGTATCCCATCCCCTTTTGCAAACGGTACACATCAAGCAGTCCCGCGTCAACGGGTACATCGGTCAGCCGACTATAACGAACACCGTCGAACCGCGCTAAATTTGAACTGGCTTCGGCGGGCAAAATAATGTAATAACACGAAAGCGCATATTGCGTATGGGGCAAACTTATTTCTTTGATTACGAATCCATCCTTGACGAAACGATCAATAACTCCACGCACCGCCACCGCAACGTCCGCATCCATGCCGTCGATAAAATATTCCCTGGGAACTCCTAGCACTTTTTTCTTGACCGCCGCACGATTGATAAAAAGATTTTCATAGGTCGCCGGAGCACTGGTCGCATCCAACGGATCCTGTCCGGTAATAACGCTAAAGACACGCGCCGCATCACGAACGGTTTTAGCCAGCGGACCAATCTGATCCAAGCTTGACGCCAGCGCCATTAATCCATATCGGGAGACCGCGCCGTAGGTAGGCTTGAGTCCGACCACGCCGCACAGTCCGGCTGGTTGGCGGATAGATCCTCCCGTGTCCGATCCCAAAGATGCCAGCACCATATTCCCCGCAACGGCCGCAGCCGATCCGCCCGACGATCCGCCGGGAACTTTTTCCGGATCGTATGGATTGCGCGTGACACCGAATGCGGAATATTCAGTCGATGATCCCATCGCAAACTCATCAAGATTCGTTCTCCCAATGATAACCGCGCCCGCATCAAGCAATTTTTGAACCGCTGTTCCGGTATATGCCGAAATATGATGCTCAAGAATTTTTGACGCGGCGCTAGCATGATGTCTGGCATAAAGCATATTATCTTTGATGGCCACGGGAACTCCAAAAAGCGGCGGCAACGGACTGCTCGCATCCCTGCGTTCTTGTTCTGCATCAAGCGTGGCGGCTCGCGCCATGCCTTCTTGCTCAAACAATTCCAAAAAGGCGCCAATCGAAGCATCATGGATGCGCGCATAGTCGAAAAATTGGCGCATCACATCAGTAACTGAAACGGCACGCCGCGCATATGCCTCGTGTAATTGATCAATAGTGTATCCCGTTTCAAAAAAAGAATTCATGCGCGTGCGGATAAAAGTTATTCGAATACCGGCGGCACCTTTAAATACCCATGTTCAGCTTCGGGGAATTGTCGTAGTGCCGCATCGCGCTCTTCGGCCACGCAGACAACATCGCGCACCGCTTCTTCATCCGATCGCGTTACGTTGGTAAGAAAAGTACCGCCCGAAAGCGGTTGTATGTGGTCAGTATCAACACCGCGCAACTCTTGGAAATGATCCAAAATGGCTGAGAGATCCTGCAGTAATTTCTGTCTGCGCACCGGATCGTCCTCGCGTTCAATCCGCGCCAACGCAAAGAGATGATCCAGCGCCGCATCATCTAAAATCATACCATCAGAGTAGCAAAAAAATGAGTGCCGGACAACTAACTGCCGCTACCGATAAGGACATCAATATCATCCTGAAAACTTTGTGCGCGCGAGATAACCGCCTCGCCATACGTTGAGAGATAATACTGCCATCGCCCGCCGGCATAATATTTTGCCGCGGCGACTTTCTCGTCATAGAGCGTTCCTTTGGCCGCCCCCGCATCGCGCATATAGAGCGCCGTGGCCATAAAGGCATCCATATTGTTCCACGGCGATGGCGTATCGTGACCCGTCATGCCGGCGATTTGTCCCACATATTTTTGCCAGGTAGAAGGAATAAATTGGGCCGGCCCCATCGCACCGCCATAAGCTCCGTCGGCGGGAATTGGGCACGAAACCGAAACGCTCTTTGGATCGATGCTTAATGACTTACAGATCTGAAGAAAGACCGGAATATCCCGCGTTGGATGCATGGTTGTCGGATTGCTTGCTCGATTCGGATAATAGGGGTTGACGTCGTATTTGCACTTCCCCACATTTCTTCCCAGTGCCGATTCGCGATCCAGCACCGCCAACGTCAGCGCGGCACGAACGCCGGTAGCATCTTGTGCCGATTTAGCCAATTTATACGCATCACCAAACGCCAATTGTCCGCCACCGAGCAACTCATAGAGACGACTTCTGATTTGCGCGGCCGTCTGTTTCGTCTGCGTCAGCAACTGCTGATATTTTGATTCTTGCCCCTTGGTAACGGTGAGCACTTGTTGTTTTTGCGTCTGCGTTTGCGCAATAGTTTTCTTTTGAGATTCTTGGTATGCCTTGAGCTGTGCCACGTCGTTGTATTGCAACGACAATGATTCCTTTTGATTCATTAAATCGGTCCGCAGTACCACGATCCGATCAAGCGCGGCGCGCACGCTATCCTGCAACATAAGCAGATTATTCACATCGGAAAAAAAATCGGAGAGTCGCGGATTAGCGACAATAGTTTCTATCATGCTCTGGCTTTCATTTTCATAGAGCGTTTGCAATACGCCCGCCAACGAATCCTTCGTTTGACCGATATCAGTCTCCGTCTGTGTTACCTGACTCTCGGTAGTGCCGATTTCCCCCTTAAGCCGCTGAAGATTGAGCGTAACCGTTTTTATCTGCAAATTCAGTGATGCGATTTTGTTGTTGAGCAGTTTTATTTCTCCTTGGAGACTTGCCCCCTGTTTTTGATATTGACCAACGGTTGTCTCATATTGCGAAATTTGTTTTTCGAGCTCGTCTAGCTGCGCCTGCAGTTGTGCCCGTTCGGCATCGCTTCCGGATGCGGCAAACAAAAGCCCGCGCGTCGAAGGCGCGTAGGCCGGACCCAAAATAAGCAGAAAAAATGCCAACGAAACGGCCGCATATTTTGATGCCAGCCGAATAGGAATCGTAATAATGCGTTCTTTCTTCAAACAGATCCGGCGAGGAAGAACAGCGCGCAGATTTCTCTTTGAATAAATATCGCTAATTGCTCGAGCGGTGTGCATGAAAAAGTTTTAACACAAAACACGGCCATACCAGCCATGGGAGTAGTATAGCACATATGCATCCACAAAAAAACCGCCCCATAATATATCGGGGCGGTTTGCAGAAAACAAAATTATTTTTTCTCCGGCTCTTGTGCGGCGCCCTCGGGCGTTACCGCCGTCGATGCCTCGCCTTCAGTTGGGACAACTGCGGGAGTCTCTTCAATTTCTTGAGCCTGTTCAGTAACGGTGGCCACCACCATATCAAGATCGCTCAAAACCCGCACGTCTTTTGCAATAACCAAATCTTTAACGTGGATACTCTCGTGAACCTCTAAAATGCGGGAGAGATCAACCTCAATGGCATGGGGCAAATTTTGTGGCAATGCCTCAACTTCAATTTCTTCGGCCGCCTTAACCAAAACACCGCCGACTTTGATCGCGGGTGACTCGCCGACAAAATGCAACGGTACTTGCGCCTTGATCTTCTGATCCATGCGCACCTGATAAAAATCAACATGCACCACGCCCTGTCCGAGCCGATCGCCTTGAACGGCGCTGATAAGGGCGGGATATTTCTTTCCTTCCACATCAATGGTGACGATAGCGTTGTGCCCCGCTTCGGCAAAAACTTTTGTAAATTCACGCAAGGGAATCTGTACGTGAACATTTTCAACTCCGCCGCCATAGATTTCAGCGGGAACAAATCCCTGGGCAAGCAGTGAAGCAAATTTCTTCCCAAAAAGCGTTCGTGTTTGAGCGGTAATTGTTGTCATACGAGGGAGACTATACCCCACCCACGCCTAAAAAGCAAGAGTGCTTCATAAGAAGCACTCTTGCTTTTTGTCGCTCTGATTAAACAGACGCTTTGGCTACCTATCCCCGCCCCACGCCATACCCATAAGCAGGGACGGATGAAGATACGGGAAAATGGTTCCGGTAAGATTTTCCAATAGCGCGAACACTGAACCGGTTTGCCCCATCCCAATCTGGTTTGCATAACACAATGAATCGGCGGGGAAGGTTATCGTTTTAGTAAGAGTCACTCCCTGCGCTACCGCCGTGATGGTGGCATCTACCGCCACCGGATTATTACTCACAGGCACTGGCGCGCGCAACGAGGTTGTAAATATCCCCTGCGCATTGGTGGTACCGCTGGTCTGGGCAAGCGTACCGACGTTGGTAGAGAGCGTCACAGGAACATTGGGCATGGGCGTATTAATGCCACTGCGCAAAGTGATAGTAATGTCGGTGGCTTTGCACTGAACAATCGCCAGAGTTCCGGTCGCCGTGATGCCTCCCGTTGCATAATTTGCCGTCATCGTCACAACCCCGGGAGCAAGTCCCAAAAATCCTCCACCACCCAAAGATGACGCGATACCACTGTTGCTCGAGCTCCACGTGCTTTGTGTCGTAACGTCTTGATTATTGCCCGGCGTCCCATCGACGCTGTATATTGAGGTAACATGAGCAGTTTTTCCGACACCAACATAAACGGGTGTATTTACCGATAACGTCGGCTGGCTGACGGTTACCGCCGTTCCATTAAGCGAACAATTAATGGCTCCGCCACTCACACTCCATCCGCTTCCCGTTACCGTCGCGCTACCCGCCGCAACGCCCGTGCCGGTTGATCCGGCAACAGAAAGAATGCCGTTGTTGCTTGAAGAAAAAATTCCGCCCGTCCAACCAGAAGGAGGGGCCAGCGCCGTCGTGCCAGCGATTGCAATGCCAGTAGGCGTTGCCGTCACGGCGTAACCGGTCGGACATGGAGGGATAACCGTCAGCGTCCCCGAGCAGGTCGCCGCACCGCTATCGCAGTTAAGGGCATACGAGGTCGTAGTAGCTGGATTAACTGACTGGCTTCCGCTGGTTCCCGCGCTTCCGGAAAGACCACTGGTCCACGTACATGCCGATACGCCCGCCGAGCTCCAGCCCAATGACGATGAGTTGCCCTGCGTTACCGAGGCCGGGTTCAGTGTTACCGAACAGGTCGGTGCGGCACTACAATTCATGGTGCCCGTCGCAGTCACCACCACGCTGTTTGCCGCTTGTGTATATTGTGCAGTGATAACAGCGACCCCCGCCGCGAGGCATTTCACCTGACCGCTTCCTAAGCTTTGTGCAATTGACGGACTACCAGATGACCACGCCGCCGATGAAGTTACAGTCTGTGTTGGCTGGATTCCACCCGCATCCGGATCATAATAACCGTTGAATTGAGCCGTTCCCCCGACAATCGCGCTCTTGCTAGGGTCCACCGTAAACGATCCGCTCACAATTGCGGTTGCTTGGGAAATAGAGCAATTCATCGCGCCGTTTGAAGCCGTCCATCCTGAACCTGAAATATGTGATATTCCTGCAAATTTTCCTGTCCCCGTTGAACCGGAAACGGTCATGACGGTCGTGTTGTCTGACACAAATGTTCCACCCGTCATAGCAACCGTTGATGAAATTGCCGTTGTTCCCTGTGCGGTCAGCGATGCGGGAGTCAGCGTTACGGTACTTGCCGGACACGAAACGACGGTGACTGCAGATGTGGCAGTTACCCCCTGATAAACCGATGTAATAGTTGCCGTTCCCGCCGCAACACCGGTAATCAATCCAGACGACGAAACCGTTGCGACGCCCGTGTTGCTTGATGTCCACGTCGGACCGGAGGTAACCGTCTGCGTTGTCGTCGCGATTCCCGATCCATCGGCGTCGTAATAACCATGGTCTTGCGCCGTGCCTCCAACCGTAACAGTGAGTGGCGAATCGCAGGTGTAGGTTCCCAAGACTGTTGCAGTTGTTCCCGTGATTGAACAGCTCGTCGCGCCATTTGCCGCAGTCCACCCAGATCCGGTGACCGTTGCCGTTCCCGCAATTTTACCGGTACCCGTCAACCCGGATACCGTTAAGACCGATGTGTTGCTTGATGAGAATGTTCCGCCCGTCATCGCCACCGTTGAAGATATCGCTGTTGTTCCCTGTGCGGTCAGCGATGCAGGAGTCAGCGTTACGGTGCTTGCCGGACATGTCACCACACTAACGATTGCTCCCAATAGCGGACACCCCGTTGCCAAATTTGGAGCGGTCCAGTTTGATCCGGTGACCGTCGCACTACCCGCCGCAACCCCCGTGCCGGTTGATCCGGTGACAGAGAGAACGCCGCTATTGCTTGAAGAAAAAGTTCCACTACTCCAACCGGCGGGCTGGGTAAGCGCCGTGGTTGACCCAACCTTTACGGTTGATGGCGTCGCGGTCACGCTCCCCACGGGACACGTCACCACAGGAATTGAAACACCGCTCAACGGACATCCCGTCGTTCCATTTGGATCGGTCCAGTTTGATCCGGTGACCGTCGCACTACCCGCCGCAACCCCCGTACCGGTTGATCCAGAAACGGAGAGCACACCGGTATTGCTTGATGAAAACGTACCACCCGTCCAGCTCGCGGGGGCAGAAAGTGCAACGGTTCTGCCAACCGTTGCCGTACTCGGCGTGACCGAGACCGCCCCACTCAAACATACACGCAAAAGCGTTGAGCACGTCGCCGCACCACTATCACAGTTAAGGGCATACGTAGTACTCACAGCCGGATTCACTGATTGACTCCCACTCGTCCCCGCACTTCCGGAAAGACCGCTGGTCCACGTACATGCCGATACGCCCGCAGAGCTCCAACTCAATGACGATGAATTGCCGGACACAATTGGATTGGGGCTTGAGCTGACGGTACATGATTTTGCGACGGTACAAACCGCGCTCCCCGTTGCCGTCACGCTTTGATAAGTCGAGGTAATAGTTACCGTTCCGGCAGAAACACAAGTCACCAAACCGCTCGAAGAAATAGTGGCGATGCCCGTGTTGCTCGATGACCATGTCGGGCCCGAAGTAACCGTTTGCGTCGTCGTCGCCGTTCCCGATCCATCGGCATCGTAGTAGCCATGGTCTTGGGCGGTCAATCCGACGCTGGCACTAACGCTTGGATCAATGGTGTATGTCCCTCTCACCGTAACCGCCGTGCCGGTAAGCGAACAGCTGGTTGTGCCGTACGGGTCGGTCCATCCCGTTCCGGTTACCGTTGCGCTTCCCGCAAGTTTTCCCGTTCCCGTTGAACCGACAATCGTTAATACCGACGTATTGCTGGACGAGAACGATCCCCCGCTCCAACTGGCTGGTGCAGAAAGTGCCGTCGTGCTTTGCGCAGTGATCGTCGAAGGAGAAGCAGTAACCGCTCCGGTCGTACAATTTTGAGTGCAAGTGCTATACGCCGGCAACGGCGTAGCCCATGTTCCATTGGTGCATGTTTTGGTAAGCGCATACGTGCTGCACAAATTCGGACCCGTTGCCGATGAAGCGGAGTAGCCGCTACACGTGCCACCGCTGGCGGTTATAGGACAGATGCCGGATGCCGCGCACGGATTACTGCACGTGGAGTAGGCACCGGGTGCTGGACTCCACGTTCCATCATTACACGTAGAACTGATTGCCGAACATGTCGTGAGCGGCGCCGAAGAAGCATACGACGTACAGGTTCCGCCGTTGACGGTGAGCGGGCATGCACCCGATGCGGCGCACGAGCGATAATTCTGAGTGCAGGTACTATACGCCGGTGTTGGTGTTGGCGACCATAGGCCGGTACTCTGGCACGTACTATTGTTTGCATAGGAACTGCACAAGGTCGGGCTTGTCGCCGACGAAGTGGAATAGCCGCCACAATACGTTCCATTAACCACGGAGGGACAGCTACCGCTCGCCGCACAATACTGTGAACACGTAAAAGTGGTCGGCAGAGTACCGCTCCACGTTCCGCTGTTGCACGTAGCCGTCGTGGCAACCGAACTGCATACCGTCGGATACACCGGCGAACCGTTCGTCCATCCGTTGCATGTACTGCCGCTGGGAGTTGCGGGACAAATGCCGGATGCGGGACACTGAAGAATGCACTGACCATTGACCAGCGTATAGCCGGAATTGCAGGTGAACCCCGATGTATAATTGCTATTATTTGGGCAATTGCCAAGAGAATCGGAACAGACCAGCAAACTACACGGAGTTTTAATCGCCGTTGCGTTTGCCGGAACCTCAATGCTCTTCTGACAGGTGGGCGTACACGGATCAAACAGACAGAGGGCCATTGCCCGAGGTGCACGTACCAGCACAAGACCGGTCAGAGAACCAAAAACAA
Source organism: Minisyncoccota bacterium (assembly GCA_041665445.1). GTDB lineage: Bacteria > Patescibacteriota > Minisyncoccia > UBA6257 > JAGOQP01 > DAIEKJ01. Next base: position 7,247 of record JBAYIV010000014.1, on the reverse strand, counting down.
GCAACGCCACACCAATACCATAAAATAATTTCATATTCCTTCGAGAAAAATTTTCAGTAAACATATCTTCGTTACGCATAATAAATAGTGCAGATATCAATACTATGGCGTTGATGTCGCATAGAGTGCGGTTGCGGACAGTGACGAGTTGGCCTGCGAAACCGTCCCGGTAAATGTGCGATCGCAATCATACACCGTCCCGGCACTACTCGTGCCGATCGTACCGATGGTAAAAACGCCCGAAGTAAGAAAATCGGTACTGCTTGAATATTGAGAACGATATTTTGACGATTCAAGATTGGTCGCCAGTTCACTCCCCACGATCAAATTGGCAACACCGGGAATATACGAATAATACGAGCAGCTGCTTGATGCATTGATGGGATCAACGGGCAATACGGGTAAATCGGTGATGCCCGCCGTTTTAAAGTTAAGCGGAATCCATCCCGTGCCGTTGATGTTATAAACATTCTGTGAAGATGCGCAGTGGTACACCCATGGCGATTGCAATGGCGGCAAATTAAGCGAGGCGCATGTTGTTGACGTGTCGTCGGGAAGCGAAACATAAATGGTTGACGATGCCAGCGTGGTGTCCACTCGCTTGTCGCCGTACACAATCTTGCTCAAAACGGCATTTAAAGAACTCACATCGGCAATACGCTTGGTGTCCCGAGATTCCTTGAGCGTCTCACTGGGATTGAGCGAAACCGTCGCGATTGTTGAAAGAACAGCGATAATACCAATCGCAAGAATAACTTCCGGCAAGGTAAAACCATCTCTGCGTTCGACCATCCGTCGCCTGCGTGAACGTAATGTCATAGATGAATATTATCCAGTATAGAATATTTTAATTTTTTCATCCACTACCCGTTCAATTTCGTGAGCTACCTCGGGAAGTATTTTGTACGGTGTGATTTCCCGCGGATGCGACATCAGCGCCAAATCAACCCCGCGCCGCCACGCCACGCGCAGTTCGGTATTGATATGAACGACGGCGATTCCCGCGGCAATCGCCGATTTAAATTGCTCGATTAAAATACCCGAACCGCCGTGCAAGACGAGATATGCATCGGTCGCCTGTGCAATGGCGCCAATACGCTCAATGTCGATGTTTGGGTTGGGCGCATCGGAAAACATGCCGTGCAAATTTCCCACCGCTGGCGCCAGCATATCAATGCCAGTCTCCGCAACAAAACGAGCCGCATCCTCGGGTTTGGTCAGGTCTTCGGGCTTAATGGAAACGCCTTCCGGAATCCGGTCAAGAATAACCGATCCGCCCCCGATATAACCCAGCTCTCCTTCCACCAACACGTCCGTGCCATGCATGGCGTTATAATCTCTCACGAACGCAACAACTTTTTTTGTTTCTTCAATATTTTCCTCCAGCGTTTCTTTTCCGGCATCAAAGAGTACTTCGTCAAATCCGGCTTCAACCGCTTCCTGTATTTTTTCAAACGAATGCGTGTGATCGGCATTCAAAAAAATCGGTAACTGTAATTCATCGCGAATGCTTTTAACCAATGCCGCAACCTGCCGCACGCCGATAAATTCCCGCTCACCCTCCGAAACACCGATCATCACCGGTGCATGATGCGTGCGAGCCGCCGCAATGATGCCTTTGAGCCCGGCCAGATCAGAAATATTAAAATGCCCCAGAGCAATTTTTGCCTGGCGAGCTTTTGCCAGCTCTTGGCGCAACGAAAACATGTGTTGAGTATACCACAAAACCGTTCACGCTGTGCAAAACCATCTCAGATAAAATCGCCCGCACGTTCACAAAAAACCGCCATTGGTTAACCGCGGCGCCATCGGTGCACGACATAAATATAAACCCCAAATATCAACTCTGAAAAGAATAGACTCTCCAAAATATAAATGCGGACAAAAAACGCCCGAGCTGTTCTTACCAACTAAGGTTCGACTCAAAACACACTCAAACTTTGTCTCATTGCTCACCAGTGGATAACTGTTTCTGACGATCGTCAGAAACAGTTATCCACTTTTAATGTTCCCCATGCCCCAAACAACAGGCAACCGATGAGTGCCAAAAAGTTATGCAAGTGCCGCAATGTGTTTAACCAGCGTAGTGGTGTATCCCCATTCGTTATCATACCACGCCGATACTTTTACCAGATCGCCGTCAATCACTTTCGTGAGCCGCATATCCACCAATGCCGCATACGGCATCTCAATAATATCCGACGAAACCAATTGCTCGTCGGTCACCCCGAAAATCCCCTGCCAGCGCGGCTCCTGCGCGGCATTTTTCAAAATGGTATTGATTTCCTCAACGGTCGTTTGGCGCTTGGCAACAAACGTCACATCCACCAATGACCCCGTTACCACGGGAACCCGAATCGCAATACCGTCAAATTTTCCTACAAGCTCGGGAAGCGCGCGCGTCACGGCAATTGCCGCACCGGTTGTGGAAGGAACAATGTTCTGCGCCGCCGAACGGCCGCGCCGCCAATCATCGCCCTTCACCGGCCCATCAACCACGCTCTGCGTAGCCGTGTAGGCGTGCACAGTTGTGAGAATCGCTTTTACAATTCCGGGATTTTCCGATAACACCGCCATCATCGGCGACGCACCGTTGGTCGTACACGATGCGTTTGATGTCACCGGAAATGTTTTGGCCATTTCTCCATTGATACCCATCAACACCGTCTGCCCTATCGGGCCATCTTCGTCTTTTGCCGGGGCGGTAATCACCACGTGCTTGGCGCCCGCATCGATATGCACCTTTGCCTTTTCAAATGATTCAAAAATGCCGGTGGATTCAAGCACCGCATCAATGGCCAAATCCTTCCACGGCAATTGCACTGGGTCTTTCTGCTGTAAAAATTTTATTTCCTTCCCATCGACAATTAAAATCCCCCGCGCGACATCGGCGCGCACTTCTTTGTTGTAGGTGCGATATGTCGTGTCATGCTTCAGAAGATAGGCAAGATTCTCGACGCTCCCCAAATCATTAATAGCGACTATTTCTATGTTTGGATTCCCGAATGCTTGGCGGAAAAATAATCGCCCGATGCGGCCAAATCCATTAATGGCGACACGAATCATGTATTTCAAAAAATTACTGGTATTGCCATCGAGTATACGCCTAACCGCAAATAAAAAAAGGGGCGCCCCGTCTGCTTCCAGCAGACAAGGCGCCCTGTGTGCTTTACCGAGGCCGAGGCAATGCGAATATTGACGTCCGCGCACCCCAATACGGCGCAAGGACGGCATTCCCCGGCAAGAGTGCCAGCTCTACACTGCCCCCATCGAGGAGGAGCGGAAACCAGATCGTGCCATCTCCGCAACGAACCTCGTGGGAAAGAACCGCCACATCGGAGATGGTTTTCTCCGACGAGAGCAGGTCGGCCTCCCTGATGCGCCGCGCCAAAAGCAACGCCGCGCTCTCGAAGGTGCTGGCTGGCACCAAACCATCTTTGTCCAGCGCCAAAAGAACCGCTTGCGCCAGAACGACCACGTCCTGCGTGCCATTGGTGCGGATGGGAGACCGCCCCAGAAGCTCCCTGACGTTGCACTCGCTGAACTGATCGGGCGCAAGATCGGCCGAAAGAACGGATGCCGCCCTTTCAATCGGCACTGTCCATGCGGGATTCTTTTCCAGCACGTCATGCCGCACCACGACGCCCAACTGTCCGATTTCCTCGGCAAAACTCATCCAACACATGGATTGTCCCTCCTTTCTAATCACGCATACCGTCTGTCGTAAGAACAAAAATGCTCCGATACCATATCGAAGCGTTTTTATTTATAGAACATTCTACTCATTCTGTCCAGTGCCCATCAAACGGCCTTCGCGCGCCAAAACACCAGCTCAATGCGAGATGCCTCCGTGTTCGCTGCGCGCAATATACCGTTCCGCTTCTAGCGCGGCCTGCACGCCGGCACCCGCCGCAATCGCCGCCTGCTTGTAGATCGGATCAGCAACGTCCCCTGCCGCAAAAATCCCTTCTCGCGATGTTTGCTGGGAATGCGCACCGGGCAAAACCAAGTATCCGCGCGCATCAATATCCAACTGCCCACCAAAAAGTTTCGTGTTCGGTTCATGTCCGATGGCGACAAAAAGTCCTTGCAATTCCAGCATCTTTTCTTCTCCGGTTATCGAATCTTTGAGCATCACGCCATCAAGCATTTTTTCTCCGTTAAGTGCCGCGATCTGTTTATTATAGAGAACGGAGATTTTAGGGTCGGCCGCAATGCGGTCCTGCATAATTTTTGATGCACGCAAAACATCCGAGCGATTGATGAGAATAATCTGCCGGGCAAACTTTGAGAGAAAGAGCGCTTCCTCTATCGCCGCATCGCCGCCACCCACCACGCCCACGATTTTGTCTTTGAAAAAGTACGCGTCGCAGGTCGCGCAATACGATACGCCACGCCCGGTCAATTCCGGTTCACGCGGCAATCCCAGTTTTCGCGCCGACGCTCCCGTGGTGACAATGACCGCCTTCCCTTCGTAGGCATCGTCGCCGGCAAAGACTTTATATGGAGATGCCGAAAAATCAACGCGCGTTATATTTTTATCAATAATCGCCCCGCCAAACTTTTTTGCTTGCTTCCCCATCTTATCCATCAAATCGGGCCCCAAAATCGGCTCATCAAACCCGGGAAAGTTTTCCACTTCCGTGGTGAGCATCAACTGCCCCCCTTTTTCGGCGCCCGCAAAAAGAATCGTTTTACGATCTGCGCGAGCGGCGTAGACCGCCGCGGCATATCCCGCCGGCCCCGAACCGATGATGATAATGTCATGCATGGAGATTCAAAATTAAAAAATCAAACATCCTACCTGCCGATAGGCGGGCAAAATGATCCGCGGACTCGAAGATCGTCCGTCATTTTACATTTTTATTTTTGCATTTTCAATTAATATGCAACAGCTGATTGATTCGTTCCTGGTCAAACCCGATAACGACCTGCTTGCCCACCCACATCTGCGGCACGCCCATTTCGCCGCTTTTTTGCACCATCGCCATGGCCGCATCCTGATCGCGCGACACATCCTTGTCTTCAAACGCCACGCCATGCTCTTTGAGATACGACTTAAGGCGCTGGCACCACGGACAGGTTGGTGTTGAAAACACAATGACTTTCTTTTCGGCCGATGGATTTTCCATATCCTTCTTCAGCTCATCCAGCGCGTGTGCGTAGAACGTTTTCTCCCGCACCCCGACAAACCGATCTACTTCTTCTCCGTTATAAAACGCCACCACGGTGGGGATGCTCTGCACGCCAAAACGCATCGCCAGTTCCTGGTTTTTATCTACATCCACCTTGGCCACCGCCACGTCATTCCGCTCCGTGGCAAACTCCTCGATAATCGGACCTAAAATCCGGCAGGGGTTGCACCATTCCGCCCAAAAATCAACCAGCACGAATCCTTTCTGTTCTTTTACGAACGAATCAAACGCCGGAACTCCATTAATGTGTTGTAGTTGAGACATAAGAAAAAATTAATTTGATTTTTTATATTTGCCCGCCTACTGGCAGGCATTGTGTATTTTTATGAGTATTTCATCACCGCATCAACAATACGCTCCAACTCGGCGGTTTGTTTGACGCCCCCACCGCATAAGCCCCGCTCTTTGAGAATCTCTGCCGCCAGCGCCCCCAGTGCCGAACGTGCCGCGGCAATCTGCTGGGTAATCTCCAGACACGGACGCCCATCATCCACCATCCGCTCCAGCGCCTCCACCTGCCCAACAATCCGCCTCACCCGCCTGCCAAGCGTTTGGTCAGCGGAAATTTTCCGAATCTTTCCCGCCGTTGTTCGTCGTTGGTGGCTAGTTGTCTGTTTTCTTTTCAATTTTCCACCACTCGTCATTCTTTCTGTCATTTTAATCTTTGATTTTTACATTTTGCATTTGTTATATACTCCCCCCCAGTATATACTCCCCTCCCCGATTGTCAAGACGCACGCACACAAACGGCAATGCCCGCGCGCAATACAAAAACTATCCAGAAAGAGCAGGCCCTTACTGACGTTTTTAGCGCCGATACATCTCCGTTGTCCGCAGAGAAAGTAGAGAAAGAAAGATTGCCACACAACCCATCTTATCTCACACAGCGGAACCCGACGTTGTAGTACGTGGAGCCCGGCGAGTAGGGCAAACCCAACGCCTCAACGCCGGCGTTGGCACCGTTGCTCCAATAGCCGCCGCGGACAAAGCCGTAAGAATTTGCATCAGCAGTTCCCATGTAATACATGCCGACTCCTTGTGAGGATGTCCATGAACCATTGAAGGGGCCGGCGGTTTGTTGGGACAGAGTGCCAAAGTTAGAGACAGCATCCCATTGTACCCAGGATCCAGCGACACCAACGGGTTTATTGGTTCCTATGATCGTATCATTGGTCCATTGCCAGACATTTCCTCCCATATCCCAGATCGTTTGTCCATTAGAGAGGGAGAGTATGCGGCGATTGCGTGGATACGTGGCGCTATTGATGCCAAAGTATCCTTGAGAGTCGTCATTTGATGCCTCAAGGGCCGCTGAGCCGTTTGAGTTGCCTTGGTAGATATAGTTGGTTCCTACAAAATTACCCTGCCAGTTGGACGATTGTTGTTGGGCGTTCCATGCAATGGTCTGCCATTCATTGTTGGTAATAAGATGAGCGCCGATAGATTGGCAATATTTTACTGCATCATTGTTGGAGCCATCTCCGCTCTGTTTGATTCCAGTTATGGGATAGCCGTTGGGAGTTGAGGCGACTATGTAGTTGGGAGCAATGCATGGTTGAGAGAGGTTGTAATAGACATGGTAGGGCGTTGAGTAGTCCGGAGCAGTCAGCGGTTGTGATGTTGTTGCCGAGAGACATCTAGCATCATATTTCATGACATAGAAATCAGAAGTAGAGAAACGAGAGTCACCAGGAACTTTGATCCAACCAGAGGGAAAGACGCTTTGCCCCAGAGCAAGATTAGAGCCCATTTCAATGGCTCCTGATATGGTACCACCATCAGAGGAGGCAAAAGAGATATATTTGGTTGACTCAAGAGTAGCGGCAAGTTTGAAAGAACCTCCGGTGATATAGGTATAGTACAGATTAGAGGAAGAAGCATTGATCGGGTCAGTGGGGAGGGAGGAAAGAGAGACCACTCCCGTAGTCGTGAAGTTAACGGGGATCCAGCCGGTACCCGTGGCACTCTGGAGAGATGAGGTGGGACTACAGTGATATTGCCAGCCTGAGGGGAGCGTCGGGAGACCCCAGGAGCCACAGGTAGATGATGAGT
>JBAYIV010000013.1:0-20812 GCA_041665445.1 Minisyncoccota bacterium | reverse complement strand
TCACTTTGAATCAGCTAAATATCAACTTACCCAAGGTTCTGATGCTATGTATACCGTCGGCTCTAATCTGAACCTGGCTCCCTTTCTCTCGGGACTGGTGGGATGGTGGAAGTTTGATGAAACCTCAGGAACAACCACGGCTGATTCTTCAGGTTACAATAATACCGGTATCATGTATTCCTCAACCACTCCTACCTATATCCTTACTTCCTCTGGGTGTAAGGCGTGGAATTGTGGAAGTTTTGATGGGGTGGGGAAGTTTATTCGTGTACTCAATAATCCGACCATTAATCCAGGAACGCAGAATCTAACCATTAATGCGTGGTTTAATGCCAGCTCTCTCGTGACTGGGATTTTATACAATAAAGAAAATTTATATGAAGCGGGATTTGGAGGAAATTGTGGCGCTGGCTCAACGGTTTGTTATGCGTGGATGCCGGCATGGGCGTGGCGAGCTCAAATTCCCGTTGATACGAATGTATGGAATATGGTGACTTTTATTTACGACCATACTCAGCAGTTAGTTTATAAGAATGGGGCATTAGTCTATTCCATTAGTCAGAGCGGTGATATGGGATCAAATATAAACAACCTAACCTTTGGTGCTCGAACGGATGGTGCCAGCAATCCATACACGGGTCTCATCGACGATGTCCGCATCTACAATCGCGCTCTTTCCGCATCGGAAATAAGTGGGCTGTATAACGCCACCAGGTAATAGAGCCATCGTGTGCTTTGTATAGAGGGAAATATTGGTCGCTTGCAATTTGGCGGGCAAAATAATCCAAACTAAAAACCGCCCTCACGGGCAGTTTTTAGTTTGGAAGGAAAATTTATTTTTTATAGCAATAATCCCATGCGCTCATACACTTCCTCAAGTTTTTGGTTTGCTATGGCATGTGCTTTTTCGGCGCCCATGCGTAAATAATGTTTTGCTTCCGCATCGGAGATGCCTTCGTATTTTTTTTGGAACGCTAAAATAAAATCAGAGAGCGTGTGTGTGAGGTCGGTTTTAAGACCCGCGTAAGTTGTCTGCCCTTTGTACGATTTCTCCAGGTCTTTTATGCTTGTATCGGTGACCAGCGACAGAATGGTGAGTAAATTGGAAACACCCGGTTTCCGGTCGATGTCATAATGGATGGATCCCTCCGAGTCGGTGACCGCTTTTTTTATTTTGCCGGCAATATCGTCGGGGGTATCAGTGAGCGCGATGTAGTTGTTTTTATTTGCGGCGCTTTTTGACATTTTTTTGTTGGGGTTGTCCAATCCCATGATGCGCGATCCGGTTTTGTGTATGAGCGCCTGGGGGACGATAAACGTTTTCCCAAACATTTCATTAAATCGTCGTGCCAGTTCACGCGCCAGTTCGACGTGTTGTCTTTGGTCTTCGCCGACGGGCACGGTGGTGGTGTTATATAGAAGAATGTCGGCGGCCATAAGGACGGGATAATTGAGCAAGCCGGCAAGCGCGCCCTCCTTGCCTTGCCCTTGGCTCTTGTCCTTAAATTGTGTCATCAAGTAGAGCTCTGAAAGCTTAGTGATGGTGCCTAGTGCCCAATAGAGTTGCGCATGTTCAGGAACGTCGGATTGTACAAAAATAGTGGATTTTTCCGGATCTACGCCTGATGCCAAAAATGTTTTTGCGGCGTTGAGTGTATGGGCTTTGAGCTCCGCGGGTTTTTTGGGGATGGTGATGGCGTGCAGGTTAACCACTGAAAAGATGGCATCGTAGTGTCCCTGTACCTCGAGCCATTGTTTTATAGAGCCAAGGTAATTGCCGATGTGGATGATGCCGGATGGCTGGATGCCGGAGAAGGCGATCTTTTTCGGTTCGGTTTTTTCTTTCGTTGGTTTCATGCGTACAGTATACCCCATTGGTGATAGAAAAAAAGACCCCTCAAAGCGTCCATTGTTCCGTGTAAAAGTTTGTATGAAGGTGAGATTTTGTTTGTTTTATTGTCCTGCGTAGCATACAATAGTATGGATATTCAGTTGTTTGTAGAAGAGAAGGTTTTAATAACAAGATAGAGATTATGGCAGAAATGTTTTCAACAAACGTGCCGGTTCCAGAACAAGAGCCGGCTAGCATTGAAGCACCGCGCCATTTGCGGAAACTTATGTATGTCGGTTTGTTTGCTGTTGGCGGCTATATCGTCATCAATCTGCTCAATTTGTTTGCACATTTCTTAATATTTACGGCCCATATTGATTTTTGGATTTCGGCGCTTATTTTTGGCGTGTGTCTTCTCGGGAGCGTGGTGGGGCTGGCTCTTTCTGTGTGGGTTGCTCTTCTTGTGGCGGTGAGCGTAAAAGTGAGGAGCTTCTTCTTTTGGTTTTTTTATTTTTTCTCCAGTCTGCTTCTTTTGCCAGTGTTTGTTGGTGACTTTTCTCTTACAGATTATATTGCAAATCCGCCGATGGCCATTTTGGGTGTTCGTGAGGTACTTTCCTCGGTTTTTTCTCTGGCTGTGATTCTGGGCACCATGGGAGTGTTTGGTATTTTTACTGCGCGATTGGGTGCATCTCTTTTTCTTCGTTTGCGGGGAGGGGCGGGGGAAGGCGCTATTTCCGCTGGGCCATTTGTCTTTTTTGGCAAAAAGCGACGAATTCTTTTTTTAATATTCCATCGATTGGGGATCATTTTCTTGTCTCTGGTGATGGTCTGGTTGTTTTTTGCTCTCATTGTTCCGTTTGCCGGTGGTGCGTGTTTTTTGGGGATGGATCGAGCGGTCACTGTTGGCAATCCAAATTGGGGAGGAGATGGATCTTGGGCGAGGGTGTATATGTGCGGTTTTTCTCCCGACCAGTATCCCTGCGCATCGTATGATTGCAATGAGGCAAGCGGTTTGTGTAGATTCAACTGCTATTACCCGGTGATGCGCCTGCCTTTCTAGAGGTTCAATGTTGCAAATTAAAATATAAAAATCCCCGCATACGTGCGGGGATTTTTATTGTCCGTTGTTGGTTGGCGTCACACCTCAATCACCACCGGCAGGATCATGGGGCGGCGCTTGGTTTTGTTGTAGATGAACTGACCGAGCTGATCGCGGATAAGAGTTTTGAGATAATCCGATTCAATAGAATGGATCCCCGGGATACGTCCGACTGTCATCTTGATTCTTTTACGCACCTCCTCGACAAATTCTTTGTTGTCTTTGAGATGAATAAACCCGCGTGAGATGATGTCGGGGTTTTTGAGGAACTGTCCGGTGCGACGGTCAAGAGTTGCGATGACAACCAGCATGCCTTCCTGTGAAAGTAAATTGCGGTCGCGCATCACAACCTCCTCGACATCGCCCACGCCCAGTCCGTCAACCATGACATAGGTGGCGTTAACGGTTTTTTGCGAGACGGTATTTTTGTCCGGTTCCATGATAACTATTTGGCCGTTATCAACCAACAGGCTTTTCTCCAGCGGCACGCCGACCTCGGCTCCCAAGTAGGCATTGGCCGAGCGCATGAAATAGTACCCATGGATGGGAATGAAGAATTTCGGTTTTACCAGCGCGATAATTTCTTTCAACTCCTCGGCGGGTGCGTGGCCGCTGGAGTGCAAATCAACCAGCATTGATTGATGCACCTTGGCTCCTTGGCGAGTGAGCGTGTCCTTGAGTGATTGCACCGAGCGTTCATTGCCCGGAATGACCGATGAGGAGAAAATAATTGTATCGGTCTTTTTGATGACGATATTTCTATTTTCGCCGTTGGCAATTTTCATCAAGCTGGCATTCGATTCTCCTTGTGCACCGGTGCTCAAGATCAGTACCTTGTTGTCGTGGTATTGATGGACCTCTTCAAGCGAAATAAAGAGCCCCTTTTTCGTTTTGATATACCCAAGATTTTGTGCAATCTGAATGTTGGCCTTCAAAGAAAAACCGCTTAAGGCAACTTTGCGATCGTGCCGCTCGGCGATTTTGAGAATTTCTGATGCGCGCGAAAGAAGAGACGAAAACATGCCCACAATGATGCGTCCCTGCGCTTTTTCAAAAAGCTCTTCGATATTTTTTTCAACCACCCGCTCAGAAACGGATTTCCCTTGTTTCTCCGCGTTGGTGCTGTCCAGAAAGAGGGTGTGAATTCCTTGTTTGCCGATGGTCGCAAAGGCGTCGCGCCCGATCGCTGTGCCGTCCGGCGCGTAGTCGAATTTGAGATCGGTGCAGTAGGCCATCGTACCCACTGGCGTATGCAGGGCAACCGCAATTGCATCGGGGATGGTATGTTCGACGCCGTAAATATCGGCCGAAAAATGCTCAGAAAGACGGATGGTGTCGCCGTCCTTAATGGTGATGATGTTCAGCTTTGCGGCGTGCGGGAAATCATCCTGCCGTTTTTTCATAATCTCGCGCGTCAGCGCGGTGGTGTAGATGGGAATACTGGCTCCTAATTGATCCATCAGATACGGGATGGCGCCAATGTGGTCGTAGTGCCCGTGCGTGACGATCATGCCCTTGATGTTTTTGCGTCTTGGCAACAAACTGCTGATGTTGGGAATGATATAATCGATTCCTGGGGTGTCTTCTTCGGGAAATTGGAGCCCCATGTCCATAATGACAATCTCATCGCCATACTCGAAGACGGACATGTTGCGTCCGACTTCTTCAAGTCCGCCCAATGGGATGAAGGTTACCGCATCTTTGGGTGTTGCGTGCGTTTGCGGTGGTTGCTTTGTGGGACTTGTCGATGTTTGAAAACGCGCAGATCGTATCGGCCGCGCGGAAGGCCGCGTGCCTGAACGGGTTGATAATGAAATCGGCCGCGCCGGTGTTCTGCGCGGGGCAGAAGCGCCGACGGTGTGTGTGGTGCGGGTAGGCGCAGGAAAGCGCTGCCGCGGTGCACGGGAAACGCCGTGCCGTGATACAGCATCCATATAATGAATTGTGTGGTACCGTGTGGTACGTTACTAATAAATGAAAGTTTTTATTGTCCAATCAAAAAAACTATCTGTGCCCCGGGAGAGACTCGAACTCTCACATCCTTACGGACACTAGCTCCTGAAGCTAGCCTGTCTACCAATTTCAGCACCGGGGCAAACCGGGTGCATGCGATACAATGTGTTATCGCCCGCGTGGGGCGTTTCCTTTTTTAGAGAACAATGCGCGATGTGTCAGAAGAGGTCCATAATGCTCCGGATTGCGCAAAAAGTCAAATGCTGATGGTTTCTGGGTAAACGCGGTATAGATATTTTGCTTGGGCGGGAGGAGTGTCGCCGAAGGTTTGGGGACAACCGAGAGGCATCGTGCCGTTGTTCGTGCGTGAGGATTTTTGTACATCGCCAAAGCATCTTTTTCCCAGCGGGGCTCCCATGAAGGTCCGAGCTGATTTTTGAAAAACGCATAGTCAGCAATGTGGGGAGTGGTTGTAAAAATATTTGCGATAACCAATGGTCGTGTGCGTGATGCGTTGACGGTAATGTGTCCATCACCGGGGGGAATAATTATCTTTTCTCCCGCGTTGACGCGAGCGCATCGGACAATGGTATGTGTGGCATTTTCCATAATAAAAAGTGCTGACCCCTCCATGACTTCATAGATTTCCGGGTATGGCATATGTGCGTGCGGTCCGTGTCGGTGGATGTGCCCCACGGTTCGCGTGGGATACAAAGAGTTCAATGCATGAGCAGGAAGAATCGTCAGGTCGTATCGGAGGCCATGGCTGGAAAACTGAGTGCAATCGGTACGGGCGCAAACGTCGCGATAGATGCGGTAGAGAATGGTATTTTTTTTCTGCGGTGCGGCGCTGGTGGAAAAAAATTGAGCATAGTCGGCGAATGCCTTTTCCTGTCGAGTAACGCGCGCGCAGGAACGGCCGATGATCAGGCGGTTGTTGGCACGTGCGATTGGAAGCGGCGCGTACGGATTCTTTTTCATGAGCGTGTGGAAAACGTCCGTGGTTGTTTTGATGTCGGCGATGGAGGCAATGGGAGAGCTTATTTTAGCACGCGCGTGGTCTCTGTGTACCAGGAAGCAATGGTCGCCAAGCGATCAACGGGTAGTGCGATAAACGGCACGGTGATGCCGGGGGTGCGTTCGGTGGTGATGTAGAGATAATCAGGTGAGACCAAAAAGATGGCCGGCAAGTCTTTTGCGATGGTATTTTCGAGCGTGTCGAGCGTCGTGGCGATACTGTTTTGATTGTCTGTTGCTCGTAGAGCGGTGATTGCTTTATCGACTGATGTGTTTTGATAGAGTGAAAAATTAAGCCCCGGATCAAATTGTTGGCTTGAGTGCCAAAACGAGAAAACATCAGGCTGTTTGGTCACAATGTTCCCAAAAAGGAGTATTTCATAATTTCGTGGCTTAATGACGTCGTCGCTGATGGTTGCCGCATCAGTTGGAACAATGGTGGTTTGAACGCCGATTGTTTCCCAATTTTGTTTAATGACTTGTGCAATATCTCGCAAGGGGAACGTATCAGCGGTCTTGATGGTGAAAGAGAGGGTGTCAGTTGTTTTGCCGATTTGTTTTGTCCATGCCTGCGTTTGCGGGTCCTGTTTCCATCCATCGGTGGTCAAAATGCTCTTCGCTTGATCGGGATCAAAGGCGGCGGCAAGCGCTTGATCGTTTAAATTAAACGAAGACAGGACGGCCGGGGGGATGGGGCCATACTGGGGTTGTGCGTCGCCATGGAGGATGTGATTGATAATGTCCTGGCGGTTTGTGCCTAAAGCCAATGCCTGGCGGACAGCTGCGTCCTTGAGCGTTGCGCGTGATTCTTGGTTAAAAAAGAGTGCATAATATTTTCCGGTGGGCACGATGCGAACGATGGGTTTAATGCGCAATGAATCGGGGGTGAGGGGATCGAATGTCCCAAATCCATCTATTTCCCCGAAGTTAAATCCGTGCACAAGAGTTTGGTCGTTTTGGAAGAACTTGAAAGTCAGCGTATCAATATACGGTCGTTGGCCGATCGTGATAAACGATTCGGCGCGGGTAATAGTATAAGAGGTGATAAATCCATCGGCGCGTTTTTGTATATTCAAAAACTCATAGGGGCCGCTACCCAATGGTTGTAGGTTGTAGGATGATATTTTTATATTTGCCGGATCAATCACGGCGAATATTTTTTTGGGGACGGGGCGCAATCGTGCGAGCAGTGCGGGGAAAAAGGCATAGGGGGCCGGCATTTGAAAAGATATCTCACGCTCACTGACGCGTGACGCGGTAATGTTTTGCCAATCCGTTTCCAGCGGGGAGGCGGTGTTTTTATCTTGGATAGTGCGAATGGTAAAAATAACATCGTCGCTGGTAATCGGTGTTCCATCTTGCCATGTGGCGCCCTGTTTGATGCGCACATCCCAGGACGTCATGTCGTTGCTGTGTTTAACGCTATCGGCAATCTCTGAAATACTGGCAAATACCAAGGATGTAATGTCTTCGTCTGGGGTCCCGGGACGGGCTAAAATAGGGTTCACAAATCCCAGCTGTCCCACCAGACCTTCGGTGTATGAACCGCCATATGCCGGAATGGCAATGGTCGTCTCGTCAATGAAATGAAAAAGAAGGACGGGAGACGAAAGGACGGCAATGGCTAATGCGCTAAAAAATATAATACGCTCTTTCCGCGAAAACGAGCGAAGGGTATGTAACAATAATGCGAACATGCCTTATTTCACCAATACGGCTGTCAGCGAAAGACCCGCAAAAGCAGCCAAACACACGAGCGTCAAAATAAAAACAATTTTTTCAAACCCGCGGCGCTGAGAGTGAAATCCTCCCTGCCCGCCGAATGTTTCACCGATGCCCGATCCTCGATCTTGCAATAGCGTTAGAATGATGAGCGCTAGCGCGAAAACGACTTGCGATATGGAAATGATGGTTTTAAACATACGAAGATAGAAATAATGGTTGCACTCGCTACTAATCGTGAAGGTATTTACTTGATACCGAGAGCACGATATGTACGACACCGATGATGAGGGTAGCATAAACCAGCGGATAAAGTCCAGCGATTGAGATGTATTGCCCGACGACATGGGTGAGCACTTCCAAGGCGATGGCGTCGATAACCAGGAGTCCGAGGCCAAGCGTTATGATGATGATGGGGGCCAGGACGAGCTTGAGGATGGGGCGGATAATCAGCTCAATGAGCGTAAAGACAATCGCAACGATTGCATAAGCCTGTACGGTGGCAATGATAGAAAATCCATGCACCGCATGAGCGGCAATCCACAGCGCTATGGCGTTTACCGCGAAAGAAAAAACGAGTTTAGCGATCGTCTTCATTGGGGAGTAGTATAGCGCACTATCGCGTCATTGTACACGGGGTTGATGATGCGATGCGAATGCGCGTAAATACTTATCCACACGCGTCCTTTCATTTATGCCGTTCGTTTTTTATACTAAGAAGGATAACGTGTGGTCGAGCGTTGGACACCATAAAAATACTTTCATTCTTAATTCTTGAATTTTTGTCTATGTATACTGATACATGGAGTGGCTTGATTTTCTCGGCGTTTCAAAACGTCTGGGATCCTATCGCGCGATTCATCCCCGGATTTCTAGCGGCGCTTATCGTTTTGATCGTGGGCCTGATTGTGGCTTCGGCATTGCGTGCGTTGTTGGAGCGTATCATGGGAGCTTTGCGTGTTGATGCCGCCTTGCGCAAGGTGGGGCTTGAGGCTTTCGTTGAGCGCGCGGGTATGCGCTTGAACAGTGGCAAGTTTGTCGGCGGGTTGGTTTATTGGTTCTTCGTCGTGGTGGTTGCTTTGGCCGCATCAGACATTTTGGGATTGTGGGGCCTTTCAACATTTCTCAACGAAGTGCTGATGTATTTCCCGAATGTGATCGTGGCGGTTCTCATCATGCTCGCGGCATTGGTGATCGCCAACTTCCTTCGGCAGGTAGTGAAGGGATCGGTCATGGGTGCGCAGTTGCATGCGCCTAAATTCTTAGGGACGCTGACCTATTGGTCAATCATTGTCTTTGGGTTTTTGGCCGCCTTATTGCAATTGGGCGTTGCGACGCAGTTGATACAGACGATCATTACGGGCTTTATCGCCATGTTGGCATTGGCCGGTGGCATTGCGTTCGGATTGGGCGGCAAAGAATATGCCGCGCATATTATTGAGCGTTTTCGCCAGCACACTGAAGACCATTAAGTTTTCTGGTGCGTATAGTCGCATGCGTGTATATGCAAATCCCTCCCCTTGAGGCGGAGGGATTTTGCTTTTTGTGGCGGCGTTTGACATCGCGGGGATGTTCTTGATATAGTAAATGCGTTCTATCCGCTCTTTTCCGAGGCGGATTGTTTTTTAAAAAGGGTTATTACTAACTTAATCATTCCCGAGCATGTTTGATGTAAAAGCGCTCACTAAAGCCATCGAGCAATTGGCGGGCGAAAAAGACCTGGATGCATCACAGGTTAAAGATGCTGTCGAGATGGCGTTGGCATCGGCGTATAAAAAAGAGTTTGAGAAGCGTGGCGAAATTATTCGCTGTGTTCTTGATGCCGCACGCGGCGACGCCCAATTTTATCAGGTAAAAACCGTCGTTGACGAAACAACGGTGCGGTTCCCCGTTGAGGGGGAGGACGAAGAAATAGGCACCCTTACCGATGCCTCTTCTCAAGAAGAAGGGGCCGAGCCGGTACTGCCGTTGTACAATGAAGAGCGGCACATTCTTCTTTCTGATGCTCGGGCGATACAAAAGAATGCCACGGTGGACGAAGAGCTTTTGTTTGATTTGCCGGCTCCGTCGGCTGATTTTGGTCGCATTGCGGCGCAAACAGCCAAACAGGTCATTCTCCAAAAATTGCGAGAAATAGAAAAAGATGCGGTTAAAAAAGAGTTTGAATCAAAGGTTGGTGAATTGGTATCGGGCATGGTGCAGCGCGTTGAACGGGGAAATGTATATATTGATTTGGGACGTGCCTCCGGCATTATGTTTTTTTCCGAGTCCATCCCGGGGGAGCACTACCGCATTGGGGAGCGGCTGAAATTTTTCTTAGTGTCGGTACAGGAAGGCGGTCGCAATCCGAATCTGCTCCTGTCGCGATCACATCCGCGGTTCGTGTCAAAGTTGTTTGAAGTTGAGGTCCCCGAAATTGCCGATCGCATTGTTGAAATAAAAGGCGTGGCACGTGAGCCGGGAAGTCGGACAAAAATTGCGGTGGCATCAAACGCCGACGGCGTTGATCCGGTTGGCGCGTGTGTCGGTCAGCGTGGTGCGCGGGTCATGGCGGTCAATACGGAATTGGGCAACGAGCGCATTGATATTATCGAATGGTCAAGCGATCCGGTGAAATTTGTTGAGGCGGCGATGTCTCCGGCTCAACCGAGTTCCGTTGAAATTATTGATGAGCGTAAGGCCTTGGTGTTGGTTCCCGAAGATCAGTTGAGTTTGGCAATCGGTCGCGGGGGACAGAACGTGCGTTTAGCGGCTCGTTTAACGGGGTGGAATATTGATGTCCGCTCGCAGTCAAACCCCGATCAGGCACAAGAGGGAGGCGTGAGCCAGACCGCGCTTGGCGGTGATGCCGCATCGGCGGCTGGAGAGGAACAATCGTAACATTTTTCATTTAACATTCGTCTATAGATATTCATATGATTGAGTCATACGCATTGTATTTAATTTTTGTTCCAATCGCGCTGGCGCTTGTGTACAGCGCATATTTGATTGTGTGGTTGGGCAAGCAGAAAGTGACGGATCAAAAAATGGCAGAGATTTCCAAAGCCATTCAAGAAGGATCGATGGCATATCTGAATCGCCAATATAAAACGGTTGCGGTGGTGGGCGCGCTCTTGTTTCTCGTGTTGTATTTTGCGCTGGGGTGGAAAGTCGCGTTGGGATTTTTGGTGGGGGGCGTTGTTTCTGCGCTGGCCGGCTATATTGGCATGGGCGTTGCGGTGCGTTCAAACGCAAAAACGGCTCAAGCGGCGCACACGGGCTTGGGAAGCGCACTCTCGCTTGCGTTTAAAGCCGGGTCAGTGACCGGATTTGTGGTGGTGGCGCTTGGATTATTGGTGGTAAGCGGTTTTTATTATGCATTCTCTCAAGACATTCTTGCGCTGGTTGGTTTGGGGTTTGGCGCTAGTTTGATATCGATTTTTGCCCGTTTGGGCGGCGGTATTTTTACGAAGGCCGCCGATGTGGGGACTGATCTGGTTGGGAAAGTTGAAGCAGGAATTCCAGAGGATGATCCGCGCAATCCGGGTGTTATCGCCGATAATACCGGAGATAATGTGGGCGATTGCGCCGGCATGGCCGCCGATCTTTTTGAAACGTATGTGGTCACGCTCACGGCCGCCATCTTGCTGGGCATCGCCGCAGTCGGTACAACCTCGGCACAGCTCTTTCCGTTGGCGTTGGGCGGCGTCTCTATTGCCGCATCAATTCTGGGTTCGTTGTTTGTCCGTTTGTCAAAAAGCGGAAACATTATGGGTGCGTTATATAAAGGATTGGTGGCGTCGTTGCTTTTTGCTGCGGTTGGATTTTATGCCGTGTCGCGGATGTTTTTCGGCGCCGGATGGCAAGAGGTTTTCATGTCCGCGCTTATCGGCTTGGGAGTAACGGCGTTGATGGTGGTAACGACTGATTACTACACCGCAAAAAAGTTCCGTCCGGTTCGATCGATTGCACAGGCGTCCACCTCGGGCCATGGCACAAACATTATTATGGGCATCTCGGTTGGCATGGAGTCAACCATTGTGCCGATTATGATTATCGTATTGGCGATCGCCGGTGCGTATGCGCTTGATCAGCTCTATGGTATCGCCATCGCATCGGTGGCCATGCTCTCGGTTGCGGGTATTATTATTTCTATCGATTCATTCGGTCCCATTACCGATAACGCGGGTGGGATTGCCGAAATGACCAATCAGCCGGAAGAAGTTCGTCAGCGTACGGATGCGTTGGATGCCGTGGGGAATACCACTAAGGCGGTTACGAAAGGATATGCGATCGCTTCGGCGGGGTTGGCGGCACTGGTTTTGTTTGCTAGTTACGTTGACGGAACCAGAGGGATGATATTTGATTTGAGCAATCCGCGAGTACTTATCGGACTGCTCTTGGGCGCGGCCATCCCCTATTTCTTTGGTGCGTTGACGCTTAAATCGGTGGGACGTGCGGCTGGTGCGGTGGTTGAAGAAATCCGCCGACAATTCCGCGAAATTCCCGGGATTTTAGAAGGAACGGCCAAGCCTGAATATGGGCGAGCGGTAGACATCGTCACCAAGGCGGCACTCAAAGAAATGATTATTCCGTCGCTGGTCCCTATTGTCGCGGTGTTGGTGGTTGGATTTGGGTTTGGGGCGCAGGCACTGGGCGGACTCCTGATGGGGACTATCGTGTCCGGACTTTTTATGGCACTGTCTATGACTTCCGGTGGCGCGGCATGGGACAATGCGAAAAAATATATTGAAGATGGTAATTATGGCGGCAAGGGATCGGAGGCCCATAAGGCGGCGGTGACGGGCGATACCGTGGGTGATCCTTACAAAGACACCACCGGACCGGCCATCAATCCGTTGATAAAGGTGATGAACATCATCGCGCTCTTGATTGTTAAGTTTTTACGATAGCGCATTATATTATTTCTTAAACACAAGAGTGCGCCTTGGCGCACTCTTGTTTGGTTTTTTTGGGGGGGGCGAACAGTCTGTCAAGTATCTCACGATCGTGAGATACTTGACAGACTGTGGGGCATCACATTATGCTCTCGGTGATTAAGTGTATTTTGATGAAGGTGCGGTAGGAGTTTCTTTTGTGCGCCGTTGCGGGTATACTGAAGGGGAAATCTTTAACGCTCTATATTATGAATCTTATTCCGATGGTGGTTGACAAGGGACAATTTGGCGAGCGGGCATATGATATTTATTCGCGCCTGCTCAAGGAGCGGATTATTTTTATCGGCGGCGTTATTTCCGACGAGGTTGCCAACTCGGTGATCGCGCAGTTGCTTCTGCTTAATCACGAAGATGCCAAAAAAGATATTCAGATTTACATCAATAGTCCGGGCGGATCGGTGACAGCGGGACTGGCGATCTACGACACCATGCAGCACGTGAAACCCGACGTTTCTACTATTTGCGTGGGCATGGCCGCGTCGATGGGCGCGGTGCTTTTGGGAGCGGGAAGAAAAGGAAAGCGATTTGCTCTTCCCAATGCCGAAATTATGTTGCATCAGGTCATGGGCGGCGTTGAGGGACAGGCGGTTGAAATTGAAATTACTGCACGGCACATCCTGAAGATTAAGGATCGCATCAATCAGGTGCTGGTCAAACACACCGGCCAATCAGTGGCAAAAATTGAAAAAGATACCGATCGCGATTTTTACTTGACCTCCCAGGAAGCAAAGGACTACGGGATTATTGATGACATCATCAAGGCAAAGGCAAAGTAGTTGATTGGCGCGACGTCTCCGAGTAATGCGGGGGCGTTTTTTATGTGGTATTGACGCAAAATATATTTTGTGCTATAAGTTATTCAAGAGCACATTAAAATAATTGCGAGAAAATTGGTTGCAGTTTTTGGAGCGGATATACCTACCCCAAAAACTGCAACCAAAACGGTGTGGTCTCTGGCAGAGCGAAAGCCAAAAAAACGGAGAAGGAGGAACCCCCATGGTAGATCATGGAACCACCTCTAACAGGGATCTTGGGTGGTACATCCAGTTTCAGACGGATGTGCTGTCCCAGCTCCCGCGCCCCGGACAGATTTCGGAAGAGATTGCTCGGGGGTGGCACGACAATCGTGAGGCGCTGAAGAATACGCTTCGCAAATCTCTGCTTCCGCCAACCAAGGCCGTGGCCGACAGCCTTCTGGAATTGGTCGGTACCGTCACGGTGCCGACAAGCGAGAAGTTTGTCGTCGTTGACCACTTTAAGGTTGACATCTCTGCCAATGCAGAGGTCAAAATCGGCTACCTGAGTGACTGCTTCAAAAGCTTGTTTTTCGGGAAAATCGAGGAACCGAGCGGCATCACGAAGTTGCGCTGCCAGCGACTTCGTAGGAATTCGCTGGATAAGCTGATCCTGGACGAGCTAGGCGACACTGCCGAAATGACCCTCTCTGGGGTCTGGGAGCTTTTAAAGCTTCAGCCCAACGGAGAAAACGGCGTCTTGTTTGCCAGCGGTCGCACAAACATCTTCTACGTTTGCGACGTCAATGGTGAGCTTAAGGTGGTGAGTATGCACCGGGAAGTCAGTGAGGGTTGTTGGTACGTGTTCGCTAGCTGGATTGAGGGCCAGAGCGGGTGCCACGCCGGCAATCAGGTTTTCTCTCGTAATTCTTGAACACGTGAGTCATTGGATTAGTCCCAACGCGGTCGGGATTGGTCCTTTGGTTCTTGGGCTCCCAGCTTCGGTTGGGGGCCTTACTTTTTATAGAATATTTATTGCATGTGGCGCGGGTGTTTCTGTGGCAACTTTGTGAATGTTTCTGTATACTTTGCGCATGACAAAAATAGCTTTATTTCAAGCAGAGGGGTGGCAGGCCGAATATGAAAAAAACGCGCTTACCGACAAGGGTTTTACGGTTGACGTCATTACGACGTCGCTTGATGCGGCGCATCTTCCGGTTGCACGAGATTACGATGCGGTGTCGATGTTTGTCGGATCGGCATGCACTAAAGAGGTTATCGACGCGTTTCCCAATCTGAAGGTCGTGACGACCCGTTCGACCGGATTTGATCACATTGATTGCGCGTACGCAAAAGAAAAAAACATCCCGGTTGGCTATGTGCCGTACTACGGCGAAAATACCGTCGCCGAGTTTGCCATCGGGTTGATGCTGACGTTGTCGCGCAAATTATATTGGAGCGTCGATCGCATCAAGCGAGCGGACAATTTTTCGTTTGAGGGGCTGGAGGGGTTTGATATAAAAGGAAAGACAGTGGGCGTGATCGGCACGGGGCATATTGGCCAGCACGTGATAAAAATGCTGAAAGGTTTTGACGCGACGGTGATCGCGTATGATGCTTATCCGAATGAAAAAAACGCCACCGAATTGGGTTTCTCGTATGCTTCGCTTGACGATTTATTGGGGCGGTCTGATATCGTCACGATTCATGTGCCCTATCTGCCCTCAACGCATCACCTGATTAACAAAGACAATATCGGAAAAATAAAAAAGGGATCATATCTGGTGAACACCGCGCGCGGCGCGATTGTCGAAACAGAGGCGCTGGTGCTGGCGCTCAAAAAAGAAATTCTTGCGGGCGCGGCACTGGATGTGTTGGAGGAAGAAGGCATCTTAAAAGATGAGATGGGGTATTGGCTCAAGGATATTCCGGGGGTTGATCACTCAAACATGGAGACGGACTTGTTCAATCACATTCTTATGGATATGCCTAATGTGATTGTGACGCCGCATAATGCTTTTAACAGTCGAGAAGCAAATACCCGCATTCTGGATACCGACATTGCTAATCTGACGGCTTTTTTTGAGAAAGGGTCGGTGGTCAACGGAGTCCCCGAAGCGCACTAGGCAAAAATAATAGCGGTGTGCTATACTAGCGGCACCATTATCAATTAATTATTTATTATCGTTACGGGCGTATGCCCGCACACAAGCGTATGAGCGACAACAATGAAATGCGCGCCGAGTCTCGTCTCGAGCGGGCGATGAAAAGCGATGCGGTGGTTATTGGGGGGAGTATTTTGCTCGCGGGTTTGATTATCGCTGGGTCTATCATGTACATCGTGGGTCGCAATGGCACTGCCGTAGCACCAGGAACGAACAACGGTACGCAGCCATCGGCACCCGCAAAGGTAGTGTCGGGTCTTGACGTCGGGCAATCGCCGGTATTGGGGGATGCCAATGCTCCGCACACCATTGTTGAGTTTGGCGATTTTCAGTGCGTGTATTGCACGAAGTTTCACACGGACATGGATCCGATAATTCGAACCGATTTTATTCAGACTGGAAAGGCAAAAATAGTATTTAAAACATTGGCGTTTCTGGGTCCGGAGTCGGCGGCGGCGGGTCTTGCTGCTGAATGCGCAAAAGATCAGGGGAAATTCTGGGATTTTCATGATGCTATTTATACGGCAGAGCAAGCCGAAGAAACTGCAGGGAAACAATCTGAAAATAGCGGTAACTTAACAAAAGACTTTTTTGTTAAAACAGCACAGAGTCTTGGTATGGACGTAACTAAGTTTACGTCATGCTATGACGGTAAAAACGGTCAAGCCCAGATGGATCAATACGCCAAAGATATGCAATCAGCTGGCGTACAGGGGACACCGACGGTGTTTGTTGACGGAACGCAGTTGCAGAATCCGTTTGATATAACGCAATACCAGGCGATTATAAAATAAATTCAAAAATTAAATATACCCACCTGCCGGTCGGCAGGAAAAATCAAAATCGGTCATGCGAGAAATGCGGCGGAAGATCGGTTCTGAAATTTTCACATTTTGATTTTTGGTTTTTCATTTAGTTTATGGTTACCATCTACACCACAACGCATTGCCCCTATTGTAAAATGGCCAAGGACTATTTTACGGAGCGTGATGTGAGTTATCGAGAAGTTAACGTAGAGGCCGACGATGAAGCGGCGGCCGAAATGATTCGCAAGTCGGGACAAATGGGGGTGCCAGTCATCGAAGTTAAGGGCACGGTCATTGTTGGCTTTGATCGCGACGCGATTGAGCGCGCGCTTGAGGCATAAAATCCCATGCTTTCTCTAGAAACAATGGTTGTACGTTTGGTTGTTGCTTTGGTGTTGGGCATTGTTATCGGACTTGAGCGGGAGCTGGTTGGCAAAGAAGCGGGAATGCGCACGGCAATGTTAGTTAGTTCCGGCGCCGCATTATTCACCATGGCCGGATTGTCGCTTCCCTATATCATTTCTCCCGATGCGGCAATGGTTGGTGATATTATTGCGCGCAACAGCGGGTTTCTGGCGGTCATCGCCAACATCGTGGTTGGTATCGGTTTTCTGGGAGCGGGGATTATCATCAAAACACAGGAACGCGTTCATGGATTGACAACGGCGGCAGTGGTTTGGATGACGGCGGCTATTGGCATTTTGGCGGGGATTGGTTTGTGGCAATTTGCGGGGATCGCAACGGTTATTATCGTTATTATTCTCTATGTTTTGCGGCGGGTAAATCTCGCCGATCATGCGCATGCCGGCAATGATGCCGGGCAGTCATAAGAGGGTGGTGAGTGTACTATAAAAAATCCCCTCGATAGACACCGAGGGGATTTTTTTACGGCAACATTTTTCGTCCGTTTTTTATTCGAGCAGTTGGGGGAGAAGGCTCTGGCCGGTCATCTCGCTGGATTTTGGCAGGCCCATAAGCGCAAGAATAGTCGGGGCAATATCGGAGAGCATGCCGATGACAAATCGTTCGCGCTTGCTTATGTCCTGGTCGGCGTGAGGACGCATATATTCTTTGGCAATAAGATAGACGGGGACGGGACTCGTGTCGTGTTTGGTCTCCGGCTCTCCTGTTATTGGATCATACAGTCGCTCAACATTGCCATGATCGGCGGTGATAAGCACGATGGCGTTGTGTAAAAGTGCCGCCGCCATCACTTTGGCGATCTGATCGTCGATGATTTGAACGGCTTTGCACGATGCATCGTAATTACCCGTATGGGCAATCATGTCGGGATTGGCATAATTAACAAGAATAAAGTCAAATGCTTCTTCTTCAATGGCTTGTATGAGCCGTGCCGTGATTGCCGGGGCCATCATTTCGGGGTCGGTTTCTTGGTGGGAAACCATGCGCGACGGAATAAGGACGCGGTATTCATTGGGGAATGGTGCGTCGTTCAGGCCATTGAAAAAGAAAGTAACGTGCGCATATTTTTGCGTTTCGGCCATGCGTAACTGCGTTCTGCCGTTTTCCGCCAGAACTTTTCCGAGTGGATTTTTTATCGACTGCGGCTCAAATGCCACGGGGATTTTGAAATCCTCCCGGATTTGGGTCATCGACGCGACGTGCAGATCTTTTAATTTTTTAACCGGAAATTGCGAAAAATACGGATTGATGAGCGCTTCACCGATTTGGCGGACGCGGTCTTCTCTAAAATCAAAAATAAATACGGCATCGCCGTCGCTAATACCGCGGTCAGCCGATCCGACGGTGGCCGGTACGATGTATTCGTCGTTAAATTTACGCGCATATGTTTTTTGCAGATGCGCTTGGATGTCGGCGGTTTGAATGACGGGCGCCTGACCGACCAGTGCTTGGTACGCTTGCTGGGTTAAGTTCCAGTGTTTGTCGCGGTCCATGGCATAGTAGCGGCCGCTGATGCTGGCAATCTTTTCCGTGGGGATCTGTTTGATGATGCCCCAGGCGCTTTGCGGCGCGCTATCTCGTCCGTCGGTAAAAAGATGAAGCGCATAATCAACCTGCATCTGTTGCGCGATGGTGAGGAGCGCTTGTAGATGTTCGAGAGATGAGTGGACGTTTGCCTGTCCAATGAGTCCCACGAAATTTATTTTTGTCCCGCGGCTTTTGGCCCATTGGAACGCGTCAATAATCGCCTGATTTTTAAAAAATGATCCGTTTTTTACAGCCAAACTGATCCGCGGATAATGTTGGTAAAGCACTTGGCCAGCGCCCATGGTTAAGTGGCCAACCTCGCTGTTCCCCATTTCACCCCAAGGAAGTCCGACGGCAATACCCGATGCCTGCAGTGCTCCGGAAGGAAAATTATGCTTGATGTAGTCGACGGTCTTTGGTTTGACGGTATAAATGGGGTTTGAGCCATCGGGTTGTCCGATGCCCCATCCATCCAAAACCATAAGCACGATAGAGCGTTTCATGATGCGGTGTAAGAGAATGGAACGAGTATACCAAAGAAAACCGGATTGACCAACTAGTTGACGCTGTGCGTGCAACGCGGTATGCTAGGGAAAGCGAGCAAAGATACGCCGATATGACTTTCTTGCCCGCGTTTGAATTAGCACTAATTGTTTTCAGATGAATTCTTTTGTTTTGATGCGAGTTGGTTTTTTGCACAGAAGCGCTGGGCCTCTTTGCGCATAAGAAGAATCTGAAAATACGTTTATCGTATGGGAACAACCACACTGCTTGCTGCGGCAAGTTCGGTTATTGTTGGTGTGATTGTCGGTTATGTTATCCGGCAGTCCGTCGTCTCCAAACAATCGCGCTCGGTTGAACAGCACACCAAGCAACAATTAGAGGAGAGTAAAATAAAAGGGAAGGAAATTGTTCTTGAGGCGCAAGAACAAGCGGCGCGTATTTTGGAAGATATTAAGCGCGATGAGCGCGAGCGTAAAAGTCAGGTGGACAAAGCGGAAGAACGCATTGCGAAGCGCGAAGAGATGCTTGATAAGGAGGTAAGCGATATCCGCGAGAAAGAAAAAACACTCGCCGCCGACGTGCAGAAAGTCGTTGAGGCAAAGGGATTGGTTGAGGAGCTTAAGAAAAAAATCAATGGTGAATTGGAACGTGTCGCCGGTTTGTCGCGCGAACAAGCTAAAGATACGCTGATTGCCGATGCGCGTGTTGTGTATGCGCAGGATTTGTCCGAGTACGTACAAAAAATGATGCGGGAGCGGCGCGATGAAATTGAGCACAAGGCCGTTGATATTCTTGCTACCGCCATTCAGCGGTATAGCCGCTCATCGGTTTCTGAACTTACTACGTCAGTTGTTCCGTTGCCCGACGAGGACTTTAAGGGAAAAATTATTGGCAAAGAAGGCCGCAATATTCGCACCCTTGAGCGCTTGACTGGCGTTGAGTTGATTATTGATGAGACGCCGGACAGCATTGTTATCTCATCGTTTGATCCGGTCCGTCGCGAGATCGCCAAAGGCGCGCTGGAGAAATTGATTAAGGATGGCCGCATTCAGCCCGCAAAGATTGAAGAAAAAGTTGAGGAAGCTACGCAAGAAATTTCAAAGAAAATGATGGAAGCCGGAGAAGCGGCGGCATATGAACTGGGCATTTTTGATTTGCCTAAAGAAATTATTCATTTATTGGGACGGTTGCATTATCGTACCAGTTACGGGCAGAACGTGCTCCAACACTCTATTGAGATGGCATATTTTTCCGAGATGATGGCACAGGAGCTGGGGTTGCGCGCCGATCTTGCCAAGAAGGGGGCTTTGCTCCATGACATTGGCAAGGCGATTGACCATGAAGTGCAGGGGACGCACGTGGAAATTGGGCGCAAGATTTTGAAAAAATATAATATCGGCGAAGATGTTATTCGTACCATGGAATCGCACCACGAAGAATATCCATATGCGATTCCCGAGGCGTATATCGTATCGGCGGCTGACGCTATTTCAGCGGGGCGTCCGGGCGCGCGGAGAGATACGATTGAAAATTATCTCAAACGTTTGACCGAGCTTGAGGCAATTGCCACGTCGTTTGATAGCGTTAAGACCGCGTACGCCATTTCGGCGGGGCGCGAATTGCGCATCTTTGTCACACCGGAAAAGGTTGATGATTTTGGTGCGCTAGAATTGGCGCGGCAGGTGGCTAACCGCGTGCAGTCGGAATTAAAGTATCCGGGCGAGATTCGCGTGGTGGTTATCCGTGAAACGCGCGCGGTGGAATACGCAAAATAATTCAGAAGGGTTGAGGGTGTGGGGGTGAGGGTGTAAAATAAAGTTTAAAAGAAACGGGGCGATACGCCCCGTTTTAATGATAATTTTTTAGAGAACGTGATATAATAAAAAAATTCAACTTCTTATTATGTCTGGTCAAAAGTCTTTTACCTTGATTGAGCTTCTCATTGTCATCGGTATCTTAGCGGTATTAGTGGCCGCTATCGTTATAACCCTCAATCCCGCTCAGCTCTTAGCCCAAGCCCGTGACAGTAAGCGTCAACAAGACTTATCAGCACTCAACCAGGCGTTAAACACCATCACCACCTTAGATCAG
>JBAYIV010000012.1:0-21541 GCA_041665445.1 Minisyncoccota bacterium | reverse complement strand
AGACTGATCTAAGGTGGTGATGGTGTTTAACGCCTGGTTGAGTGCTGATAAGTCTTGTTGACGCTTACTGTCACGGGCTTGGGCTAAGAGCTGAGCGGGATTGAGGGTTATAACGATGGCGGCCACTAATACTGCTAAGATACCGATGACGATGAGCAGTTCGATGAGGGTGAAGGATTTGGGGCTGGACATGGGACTAAATGCAAAATGTAAATATCCTACCTACGGTAGGCAGGCAAAATGTTCCCCAAGCCCGCAGGACATCCACTGTTTTGATTTTTGCATTTTAAATTTCTGCTCATTTTACCACACTCCCGCGGCTTCTTCTATTTCGTCCGCGATCGCCTGCGGCAACGGTGCGCCGGGCTTAGTAACTCCCGGATACCGCCACGCAGAAATGATTTTTACCTTCCGCTCTCCCGTGAGCGCACGGCGCATTGAAGCGATCCACGCTCGTGCTTTATCATCTTTTTTTTCTTCCCCTTTTTCTGCGCTTTTTTCCGTTTCTCGTTTTCCGTCCAGCGCCCCCCCCATCGTTTGTTGTTTGTTGTTTGTTATCTTATACATCACCCATATTTCCTGGCCCCACAACCGCTTTCCTTCTTTGGTTTTGTATGAAGTGGGCTGGAGCGCAGCGACTGTTCCGGGCGCGATTCCTTCTTCAATGCGCAATGGACTATGTAAAACCCGCCGCACACGCGACTCAGAAAGTCCATAGAAATGCATTTTTGCCTGCGCGTGAGCCGTCCAAAGATATGAACTTCCGGCCGGGATTCTTGGTGCGTAATTTCCCTGCATATTATTTTATAGTATACTCCATTCAAAGATTAGATTCACTTTTATGAACAACGCCCCATGGCTCAATCGCGCACATCCCTTCACTGGACGCGCGCCGCTGGTCGTTCTCGGAATTATCATCCTATTGAGCGCCTCCTTGATGCTCAATGCCGCCGCTTCCGATTCGGCCATCATGGATGAGCTGGCGCATATTCCCGCCGGCTATAGCTATGTCAGTCAGCTTGATTATCGCCTCAACCCCGAACATCCCCCTTTGGTCAAAGCGTTAGCGGCATTGCCATTGCTTTTTGCACAGGTATCACTTCCCACCGACATTCCCGCATGGCAGACAGCCGTCAACGGCCAATGGGATATGGGAACGGCGTTTCTCTATCAAACAAACGACCATCGTGCCGATACCATTATTTTTCTCGCGCGTCTTTTCCCCATCCTCATCACGCTGGGACTGATTCTGCTGGTTTATTGGTGGAGTAGAAAACTGGTCGGCCCACTTTGGGCGTTGGCGCCAACATTTTTTACTGCACTTTCCCCCAACATACTCGCTCACGGACATTATGTGACGACCGACATTGGTGCCGCGTTAGGATTTTTGGCAACGCTCTATACACTCAATGCTTTCTGGGCCGTACCATCAAAAAAAACACTTGCTATTGCCGGCATCGTCTTTGGACTAGCACAATTAACGAAATTTTCGCTCGTGCTCATGATCCCTATCGCCGGTTTCTTGGCGCTTATGCACTGGCGGGGAACGATGCGCACCAATAATATGCGTCTTTCGGAAATACTCTCATGGCGACTGCTGTGGAAATATCTCTACTCATCGACGCTTATTTTTATTATCGGTTATGCCGTGGTATGGGGAATGTATGCACTGGTTACCGCGCGTTATCCGATTGAAAGACAAGTCGCCGATACAACTTTCATACTCAATTCATTTTCCGGAGGCTCGCATGGAGCATCGTTCCCCTCCTGCATCACCCACCCATCCATGCGCTGTATTGCTGATCTTGATATTTGGATGGCACATACGCCGGGCATGCGCGCGATGGGACAATATCTTCTGGGAGTCCTTATGGTGATGCAGCGATCCGATGGAGGGAACACTGCTTATTTTTTGGGCAATCTGGGAGGAGGGGGCTGGTGGTATTACTTCCCTATTGTATTTCTCATCAAGGAGACGCTTCCCGCGCTTTTCTATATGGCCATTGGTGCGTGGGCCGCACTTCGACGCATGAGTCGCACATCGATGAGGCCGCGCATGCAACGGTGGTGGGACTATGTCGCCCGACACTTTCCGGAGTTTTCCATGGCAACGGTCATTGTGGTGTACTGGGCCTACAGCATGCATAGTCCGCTGAATATCGGCTTCCGACACATTCTCCCGACGGTCCCACTTCTCTATATGCTGGCGACCATTTCGGTTAAAAAATGGGTTGTCAGAGAAGACGCGACCAGCGATGAGGAGCCGTCATTGCGCACCATGTGGCACACACTTAAAAAGATCGCACGCATGTCAGCTCAAGGAACGCTCATCGCCGTTCTCATCTTGTGGGGATGTTTTGAGACCGCATTAGCATCCCCTCACTTTCTTTCATATTTTAATGAGATGGGCGGCGGCACCTGGAACGGCTATCACCTCGTGACTGACTCAAATTATGACTGGGGACAAGATTTAAAAGCGCTAGACGCTTACGTCAAACAAAACAATATTCAAAAAATCGCCGTAGATTATTTTGGCGGTGGTAGCCCGCACTATTACTTGGGAGATGCCGTGGCAATCTCTTGGAACTCACCCATGGGGAGCCCAGCCGATCATGGAATCGATTGGCTGGCAGTATCGGTCAACAGCATTCAGTCCGCAAAAGCACATCCCCTCTTTGATCAAGCTCCCGCCAATACCTATCCGTGGATTACCGATTGGGACCATCCGTACGCCCGTGCGGGGACATCTATTTTTATCTATCGCCTTCGATAGAGAGCCCATTCCCCATCTTTATGTGATGTGTGGCAAAACTATTTATAGTAGATCCGATTGGGAACTCGGACATCAATATATGCAATAGTTGAAAATGTTGACTGGAGTTTTTGCCGAATGGCATCAACGGCAAACAAAGGATCGGTGCGTAGATTAAATAAAAACTCCGGCGTGCCGCTGGCGTGCGCCGTGATATCGGTGGACACTGTATCAAATGAAATAGTCGCGCCAACGACACCAACCGCACCGAGAAACGCAAAAACATTCTGTACGTTTTGGCAGGCCCCCCCATCAACGATAGCCGATCCAATCGGCACGGTATGCGATTGATTGTCAACAATAAAGGGAATGAGAGCCCCCTCTGGTTGCGGTCCGGGAGCAAATGCCATGCATGAAGCATCAAACCACACACATGACCGGGCCGCATCACACCACAACCCAACCCGCTGACGCGGCTTGATGGTCACCGTCAATTGACGGGAAAAATAATACGCGCCGACACGCACGCTTTGCCACTCGGGATGATCGGCGAGTATCGCTTGAGCGATGTCGTCTGATTCCATCCGCGCCAAAACAAACGACCGATGACCGAAAAATAAACTGGTGTGCGCATCAAGAAACGAAAAAACCTCGTTGGTAATCGCGAGCTCATTTGTTTGAGCCGATGCGGGGTCGATGGTGATCAACACTCCCCGCACAGACAAAAAAGGACGATGCAAAAGGTATTCAATCCCAATCATCCCCAAAACAAGAGAGGCGAAAATAAGAATGGCATACATTCTTATCCTTTTTTTCCGCCGTTTGCGTATTCGCTCTGTCTGTGTGTAGTCGATCATGACGCAATGCGATCCGTCCCCACGTAAGCGCGCAATACTTCGGGAACAACAATGCTACCGTCTTTCTGTTGATTGTTCTCCATGATAGCGATAATGGTTCGCCCCAACGCCAATGCCGTCGCATTGAGCGCGTGCGCATAGCCCGACGATCCATCGGAACGCTTTATCTTTGTATTAATACCGCGCGTCTGATAATCGGTCGTGTTTGAACACGATGCAACTTCTCGATAGGTCTTTTGCGATGGAATCCACGCCTCAACATCAAACTGCCGCGCGTCGGTCGGTCCCATATCCCCCGTGCAAATACCTACCACGCGGTAGGGAATCTCAAGCCCTTGCCAGAGTTTTTCCTGCATTGAAAGCATGAAACGGTGCTCCTCTTCCGAGTGATCGGGGTTGGCGAAAACATACATCTCCACTTTATCAAACTGATGCACGCGCAAAATCCCTTTTGTGTCTTTGCCGTAACTTCCCGCTTCGCGCCGAAAACAGGTTGAAAAACCGACGTAGCGCTTAGGTAGATTTTTTTCTGCGAATGACTCGTCCATGTGCAGCGGCCCCAGGGTATGTTCGGCACTCCCCACCAAATACGTATCGTCTTTTTCCAGATAGTATCGCTCTTCCTTCTGGCTATCGGTTAAGCGCCCCATCCGTTCATACACCTCAGGCTTAATCATCACCGGCACAATCACCGGAGAAAATCCCTCCGTGGTCAGCACATCAATCGCGTAGCGGATCAGCGCAAACTCCAAAAGCGCACCTGCATTTTTAAGATAATAAAATCGGCTCCCTGATACCTCGGCCGCTTTTTTGGTATCAATAATATTTAGTGCCTCGCCCAATGCTAAATGATCGCGCACTTCAAAATCAAATGACGGGATATCGCCAACGGTTTTCAACACGACATTTTCCGATTCGTCCTTGCCGCGCGGCACGTCCGAAAACGGCACATTAGGTATCTCCAGAAGCAAGCGTCGGCGCTCAATAGCACAATCGGCAAGCAAGCCTTCCTTTTCCTGCAATTGTACCTTGTTTGATTTTGCCAGCTCAATATCGCGCTGAGCGCTTAATTTTTTTTGCAGGGCGCGCATTTCTTCAATCTCTTGCATCAATGCACGCCACCGAGCATCGGCATCCAAAAATTGATCCACCAGATCGGTGGTTTTGTTCCGCGATACCATCATCTCCTTGACCACCTCGACGTTTGTGCGAATAAAATCGATATCAAGCATGATTATAAGTAGTTAATGAAAGAAGTATAGTCAAAAAAGAATTTGTTTGCAAAAAAGCCGCCCGTGGCGGCATCTGCATTTTTTGATTTTCTACCATCGTCATATCCGTGCCAATCCGTGTTTTTTTATTTCCTCTTCATCGGCGGGAAAAAGACCGTTTCTCGAACCGGTTTGTCGGCAAGAACCGCGAACAATCGTTCGGAGAGCCCAAACCCCGCCGTGGGAGGCATGCCATATTCCAACGCTTCCAAAAAATCTTCATCCAACATCTGTGCCTCCTTGTCACCCGTTGCGCGCAATTTCATTTGTTCCAAAAACCGCTGGCGCTGATCTTCTGGATCGTTTGCCTCAGAAAATCCCTTCCCTAATTCCGTACCGCACGCCACAATCTGAAATCGCTCTACGACATCGGGGTTCCCCTCTTTGCGCTTTGCCAGCGGCTCAATGGCCGCGGGTGGATCAACCAAAAAGCATGGCTGAATCAGTGTCGGTCGAACCGACTTTTTGAAAATAAGATCAATTAGTCGCCCCCGTCCTGCGCCAAATGGAATATCGATACTCAATCCTCGCGCTCGTTCTTGCAGTTCCTCTTCCGATGCGCGCACCGGATGCAAACCATTATTTTTTTCTGCAAAAATCGAGCAATAATCAACCGTCGCCCACTCCTTTTCCCAGTCGATCACCTGATTTTTCCACGGACGCTGAAGCGCGCCAAATGTTTTTTTGATCACCGATTGATACATTTCTTTAACCATATCCATCAACTCCCGATAATCGGCGTACGCCCAATAAAACTCAAGCTGGGTATAATCCTGCAGATGCTCGGCATCGATTCCTTCATTGCGAAAGATGCGACCTATTTCATACACCTTCTCAAATCCGCCCACCAAAGCTTTTTTGAGCGCGATCTCCAGAGAAATGCGCAAATAAAAATCTTGATCAAGAGCGTTGTGATGCGTCACAAACGGTTCAGCCTCTGCGCCCCCCGGCGTCGCTTCAAAAATTGGCATTTCTACCGCCATAAATTTTTTCTCCTCCAAAAATCCACGGAATGCATTCCAGAAAACCGCCTTCTGCATAAACAGATTGCGGACATCTTTATCGAGAATCGTATCCAGATACCGCTGACGCAATCGCGTCTCGGCATCCTCAAGACCGTAAAAATCCGATGGTAGCGAACGCAACGCCTTAGCCAGCATGGTTACGGTATGCGCGGCAATACTTTTTTCGCCTCGCTTTGTGGTTGTCGGCATGCCGCACACCGCAATAATATCACCGCCATCAAGCGTATCGCGCCAAACGTCAAAACGCTTAGTCTCTTCTTCGCGGATAATCGCTTGTAATTTTCCCGAACCATCCTCTAGATCAATAAAAATTATTTTCCCTTGATCTCGGACGCTCCGAATGCGCCCCGCAACACAAACATTCTGTGCCGCTGTTTCACGCGCGACAAAATCAGCGCATACGCTTTCAATCGTTTCGCCACGTTGATTCATTCTGGCCGGATACGGATCAATGCCGGCATCGCGCAAACGAGCCAGTTTCTTTTTTCTTTCGCGGATAATGTCCTCAAGCATACGCGCTTGATGTTATGCTATCTCAACGATAGTATACTCAACTTCGGCTCCTCGCGGCGTCTTAATCGTTGCTCGCTCGCCGACTTTCTTG
This sequence comes from Minisyncoccota bacterium, assembly GCA_041665445.1. Taxonomy (GTDB): domain Bacteria; phylum Patescibacteriota; class Minisyncoccia; order UBA6257; family JAGOQP01; genus DAIEKJ01. The sequence continues at coordinate 15,032 of JBAYIV010000012.1, read as the reverse complement.
CCCAAAAGCGCTTTGCCGATCGGCGAAGCATTGGATATTTTATTATGAAACGGATCGGCTTCCTGCGACCCAACAATAGTATATTGTGCAATTGTTCCTTTTTTGTCCTTCAGCGTTACCGACAATCCAACGCTCACGGCACTTTTGTTCTTCGGTTTGGTGATAAGGTGCGCTTCTTTTAAAAGATTCTCAAGATCAAAAATCTCGCGCTCAAGTTTTTCCTGATCTTCCTTGGCCTGCGCATATTCGAAGTTTTCCGACAAGTCGCCATGTTCCTTAGCCCGCTTTAAACGACCAGCAATATCAATACGGCTCTCCGTCTTGAGCCGTTGCAGCTTTGCTGTTAATTCCTCTGTTTTTTCTTTGCTCAGGTATGAATCCGCCATAATGGAATAGGTTTAGCCGCGGGTTTTCTCCCCCATGAATGGGACGAACTATACGCGATGTGCAGTTAAAAGTCAACCGAGATTTTGCGAACACTATCGCTCCCCATAGTACCCCCGCACAAACCGTGATCGTATGCGGACCACATCAATAAAAACGCGTATATATGAGCTCGCTTTTACAGTTGAGGCAAAATCATTAACCCACACCACGGGCATTTGAGCAATGCGAAATCCAAAGTGGCGCGCCAAAGCCAAGACCTCAATGTCAAAAGCGAACCCGACAATATCCGCAAGTGGGAAAATCGTTGTCGCGGCTCGTTCTGAAAATGCCTTAAAACCGCACTGCGTGTCGGCGATACCCTTAAGAATAACCCACTGGATGAAGAAATTCCCCCGCATAAATTTGCGATACCACGCTTGCGACGGCTCCATACGAGCACCCGGGATATAGCGGGACGCAATCACTACGTCATACCCCTCTTTAAAATAATGCTCCATCTTGAAAAACTGATCAATGGACGTCGAATTGTCGGCATCGGCGAACAGCCGTATCTCTCCGCGTGCTTCCAGCATTCCTTTTTGAACCGCAATGCCCTTGCCCTTTGTGGGGCATTCAATAACGCGAAGATTTTTAATAATGGACGCAAAACGATGCGCGATTTCCTTTGTCGCATCGTTCGATGCATTATCAACGACGATAATCTCATAGAGAAATGCCGCCCGCGCTAAGTGACGGTCAATATCAATAAGCGTCAGCGGGAGCCGCTTTGCTTCATTGTGCGCCGGAATAATAACGGACAGGTATGGTTTTGATGCCATGATAACAGTATAGACGATGTTTTAAATCTCCTCAATATAACCGGGTCGCCATTATGGTTTTGCGGGTGGCGCCATCGACGGCGTGATGGTTACGCCCTTGGGAGACAACGAGACGAATGAAAAACTTTGCGGATAATGCGCATTGTCGCGGGTCAACGATACATAATAATACGGCTTGTATGGTTCTTTGATGATCGGGGCGGCATCGACAACCACGCGCACCATACTGGGATCAAGAAGCCGAAAGTCACCCTCCGCGCCGCTCAACGACAACGATGCTTGCGCGGGTTGAATGCGATCAATGGTCATCCCCGCTGGAACGTTAGCCACCTCAATGTGCACCTCGAATTCTCTCTGCGTTATCGCCAAATTCGGATAGGTAAGAAAAAGCCAGAGCGAAGAGGACATCACGATCGCAATAAACGCGTCAACGGCAAAACTACCGATGCGCCGTCGCCATGCCGTTGGCGCGACAGTCTCAGAAAAATTTCCCGTTTCTTGCAAAAATGCCCGCAGGGCTGCTACCAAATCCCCTTCGGCACGCATGCTACGCGCCGCACCGTCACGAAAAACCGTCACCTCTCCCCGCTCTTCAGAAACAGCGATAGATAGCGCATCGCTCCGTTCAGAAAGTCCTAGCGCCGACCGATGACGCGTGCCAAATTTTTTAAATTGCGCCACGCCTTCCTTATCTGAGAGCGGAAGAAAAACACCGAATTTTCGAATCTGATCTCCCTCAATAATGACCGCACCATCGTGTCCAGGCGATGAGGTATCAAAAATACTCAAAAGCAATTGCTCGGACACTTTTCCATCAAGGTCAATCCCCTCGGCAACATATCCCTCAATTGATTCTCTACCGGGAAATACCATCAATGCTCCTGTTTTTGTTCCCGCCAACACCCACACCGTATGCGCGATAGTCTCAATGGCATCACGATACTGCCGCGGCGTCATCAGATTTTTAATATGTGCGGAAAAATTTGCCAAACGACGCACATTGATTAATTCAAAAAAACGCCGTAATTCTTTTTGAAAAACGATCGCTAAAATAATGACGATATTCGCCAACAATAATTTCAAAATCCGCACAAGCGTCGAGAGCCCGAACCAATATGATGCTGTGTAGACCAATACCATGGCCACCAATACCGTTGCGGCCATGGAAATCGTCTTAGTGCGCTTGAACGCACGCAAAAGAATAAATAGAAAAACGGCTGTCGCAATAATATCGGCGCCGTCAATAAGATTAAAAAGCCCCCCCATATTTCCCACGGGGAAAAGTGACGCCGACAACGAAGAGAGCGCCGTACCCAGTGGCGGAATAATCAACATCATATGTTTGAGTATACTATCCCCAAACACGAAATGCTACCCGCCCGTCGCGCATCACTCAGTCGGAAGAACGCGTCAGCACCTGGATCCCCCGATCGGTCAGCGCAATTGTATGCTCAAAATGAGCCGTCATGCTTCCGTCGGCCGATGAGTAACTCTCATCGTGATTTTGCACAATGTCGGAAGACGAAACGGCAAACATAGGTTCAAGAGCAAGAACCATTCCTTTTTTAAGCAATCCCCCCGCATGCCGCTTACCGTAATTAAAAACGACCGGATCTTCGTGCAATTCATGACCAACGCCGTGGCCCGTCAATCCGCGCAAGACAAAAAAACCGTCTTTATGTGCCTGCCGTTCAATGGCGTATCCAATGTCTCCGATGTGACCTCCTATTTTTGTTGCGGCAATCCCCGCCTCCAGGGCGGCGCGTGTTGATGCGATAAGCCGACGAGTACTGGGCGCCACTGGGCCAATCGTCACCGTGGTCGCCGAATCGGTATACAATCCCCGATAAATAACACCCATGTCAATTTTGAGTACATCGCCCGAACGAAGCGCGCGACCATTTGGCACGCCATGCACCACCACATCATTGAGCGACGCGCATATCGCCGCAGGATACGGATGATTAGCTCCGTCGGGACGATATCCCAAAAACGCCGGGGTAGCGTCGTGTTGTCTGCACAGATCTCTCGCGCGCGCATCAATATCCAAAAGTGTTACGCCGGGTTTTGCCATTGTGGCACAGGCATCCAAAATATGCGCCAGTATAACGCCTCCTTGAGCAAGAACTGAAATCTCTGTATCAGTTTTGAGAGAGATCATGAGAAATGCGACGCAATGGATTGGAAAACACGATAGGGCAAGGCGCTGCCATCAATACGACAAATAGTTATTTTTTTTGCACGTAAAGTGACAAAAATTGGTTGCGTACGTTCATGGTACTGCTTCATGCGCATAGCCATAACTTTCGGATTATCATCAACGCGACGCGCCAATTTTCCGCCACAAAAAGGACACTGTTTTAATTGTCGATGCACTAATCCCAAAATAGGCGATCCACAGATTGAACAAATTTGCCGGCTTCTGTTGCGCTTCTTTGCGTCGCTCGCCGGGACATCGAGTTCAAAAAAGTGAACATTTTTTCTCCCGTAGAGACGCATCAAAACATCGACTAAGCCCGCGCGGTGCGCATCACCAAATGCTTCATAAGCAGTACGTGGCGACCCGGAAAAAACAAGACCGCTCCCAATGCGCGCAATCCGTTCGGCTTGTGCGGTTACCGCTCCCAGCACAAACGATGGCGTCATTAACTTACCCGCGTCGTACAACGCACGCTCACGCGCAATAATCGCATTGTCCGCACGCCGTCGATCATGCACCATACTGTCCAAAAAACGCCCCGTATCAAATAGGAACAAGTGCTGAGCATCAGCGATAAGACGCGCCTGCGTGCTCTTACCCGATCCGGGAGGACCAAAGATGATTATCGCCTTTTTATACGTCGGCGAATGCCGCATGATGTAGATAAGAAGGACCCGTTATTCAAATCCTTCGTACTCTCTCATTATAAGCTGCGCGTTCACTTTGTTTAATATCTCGAGAGCGACAGAAACGACGATAAGCAGCGCCGTACCGCCAATAGAAAGAATGGAAATACCGGTGATAATCATCATGATATTAGGCAAAATGGCAACGACACCAAGAAAGATGGCGCCCCAAAGCGTGACGCGAGTGATGATTTTACTCAAATATTCCGTCGTTGGTTCACCGGGACGAATGCCCAGCATGAATCCTCCTGATCGCTGTAAATTTTTTGATATCTCTCCGGAGTCAAAGGTGACCGCGGTATAAAAATAGGTAAACAAAACAACCAATGTGAAATACGCACCGGCATAGATCCATTGATTATTAAAAAGGATATTCACCCAATCAATGAGCCGTATCGATATTGTTTTTGAAAAAAGAGCGGAAGCCTGCGCAATAAACTGCGGGAAAAGAAGAACTGAAATGGCAAAAATAATCGGAATGACGCCCGCCTGATTAACTTTTATCGGTAAATAACTCGAAACGCCGCCGAACAACTTGTTCCCTCGCACTCGCTTGGCGTAGGTAATTGGAATTTTGCGCTCTCCCTCGTTGACGAAAACAACACCCGCGATAACCAGAATGGCCACAAGCGCAAACGCCGCGTAGCTCGTAAGCATAGTGATATCAAACGAAGCCACCATTCGCTGGATAGTAACCGGAATGCGGCTCACAATACCGCCAAAAATAATGAGGGAAACACCATTGCCAATATTCTGCTCAGTTATCAAATCACCGATCCACGTCAATACAATAGAACCGGCGGCAATAACCAACGCATCACGAATCAATGCTAGACCCGAAAGATGCGGGAGAATTTGTTGCGATGCCAAGAGATTTAAAAATCCGTATCCTTCCAAAAACGCCAGGGGGACCATGAGATACTTTGAAATGCGATTGAATTTAGCCATTCCCGTCGCCCCTTCCTCAAAATACATTTCTTTCAGCTTGGGAAAAATCATCGTCAATAATTGCATGATGATGGTCGCGGTAATGTACGGCCCCACCGTCAACATCACGATAGAAACATTCGATAGCCCGCCACCGGAAAAAATATCTAAAAATCCAAATAATTGATTACCGGACAAAAACACCCGCAACCTTCCCAAGTCAACATCGGGAATAGGGATGGCGGCCATCAAACGGAAGACAACAAGCCAGAGCAAAACAAAAAACACCCGCGTGCGCAAATCCTTCACCCGAAAAATGCTCATGACCTTTTCAAACATAATTAGATAGAAACGTTTACGCCTTAGTGACAATCTTTCCGCCCGCCTTTTCAATCAATGCCCGTGCAGTGGCAGTACACGGAATTTCCACAACGATTTTTGCACTGGTCAGCGCTTTACCGGCAACGATCTTGGGAAGTTCTTTGGCTCGAATTATTTTGTGCTTAATTAAAAGTGCTCGATCGATGCGCTCATCCTTGATAGCATTCAAACGATCAGTCGCAATGGTGGAAAACGGCGCCCGAACCGGTTTGTTGGCATAGCCGCGCAATTTTGGCGTCCGAATCAAAACATCACGTAGCCCCGGACGAATATTGTGTCCGGCACGAGATTTCTGTCCTTTTTGTCCGCGACCCGAGTACGCGCCTCGCTTGCCGCCGCGTCCAATTCTTTTTTCTGCCCGCCGTGCATGCGCGGGACGAAGCGTATGAATTTGCATAGATCTTAAGCCGACAATTGTCGCAGCGCTTCCGCCGCAGCCAATGCGTTCGTTAATTTATTTTTTGTGCGACCCAAAGATTTTGCCGTTGCATCCGTGATACCAGCCATAGACAACACGGTGCGCACCGATCCCCCCGCCTTAAGACCCGATCCCTTCTGGGCGGGCTTGATAATGACCCGCGCGGCACTAAATTTCGCACCGACTTCACGCGCAATGGTCGTTCCCTTCAGGGGAACGCGGAACAAATTTTTCTTTGCGTCATTGCGTGCCTTGTCCATTGCCTGTGCAACATCCTTTCCCTTGGCAATGCCGACGCCAACCTTGCCCCTCTCATCTCCGATAATCAGCGTGCAACGGAAAGAGAATCGTTTACCGCCCGCCATAACACGGGCAACACGGCGCAAATCAATGGTGCGCTCCTTGTACTCGCTCTTTGGTTGGATGGGCCGTTCCCTTCTTTTTGCGTTCATCATAATTATTAAATACGAATTCCCTCTTTACGGATGGCTTCAGTGAGCATTTTTACAAAACCGTGATATCGGAGTGCGCCTCGATCAAGAACCGCCGCAGTGGTGCCGCGCTCCTTGGCCTGCGCCACAAAATCAGACGCGAGCTTCTGCGCCAATGCCTGGCCAGTAACCCGCACCGGCTTTGCTCCAGCATTCTTTTTTGTTCCGTAATCAGAAACGCTCGCTAACGTCTCACCCTTCTGGTCATCAATCAATTGCACAAAAACATGCGCATTACTGCGGAAAATGCTGATGCGAGGCCGCTCTGCGGTGCCCACGATTTGCGCATGGACTCGTTGCGCTCGCCGTTGCCGTTTTTCGTTGTATACTTTCTGTTGCGTCATACTGTTTCTATTATTTACCCGCACCCGCTTTTTTACCCGCCTTACGGCGCACAATCTCTCCTGCATAACGGATACCCTTGCCCAGATACGGCTCCGGCTTCTTTATTTTTCGAATTTTTGCCGCCGTTTGTCCGACTAATTGCTTATCAATGCCCGTCACCACAATTTTGTTCTTCTCCACCGTCACCGTGGTATCGGCGGGGATTGGGAACATAACTGGGTGAGAAAAACCGACTTTCAGCTGGAGCGTGCTTCCTTCAACGTTTGCCTTAAATCCGATTCCTTCAATCTCTAATGTTTTTGAAAATCCATTGGTAGTTCCTTCAATGGCGCCCGCCAAAAGCGATCGAGCAGTCCCCCAGTTCATGCGCGTTTGGACCTTCTCATTGACCGGCTGAAAAAGAGCCTCCTGTCCGGACACTGTTATTTCAACACCGTTCATCTTAGGAACGTGAAGCGTTCCCTTGGGTCCGATGACCACAATGTGTCCGCCCTGAAACTCAAGCGTTACACCCGTGGGGATTGTGATTGGTTTTTTACCGATTTTTGACATAGACCTGTAAATAAAGCTCTGATCGGACTTACCAGATAGTAAATAATATCTGCCCGCCCACTTTTTCCTTACGCGCACCAGCGCCGTCCATAACGCCCCGCGATGTCGTGAGCACAGCAATGCCATGACCTTGTTTCACGGATGGAATCTTTGTATACGGCACATACACGCGACGGCCGGGCGTACTGGCTATTTTCATGTCTTCAACCGCTCCTTTGCCGTTTTTATAAGACAAAACAATATCAAAATAGCGTTTCGGATTTTTTCCTTTTCGCTCAAAGCCAGCGATGAAATGATGCTGCGCCAAAACGGTTAAAATAGCCTCATCGAAAACAGCATAAGGCGTCTTGAAACGCTCTTTGCCAACCTGCTGCGCATTCTTCAATTCTGTAAGTAAACGAATATACATGCTTACCAAGATGATTTTTTAATACCGGGAATTTCTCCACGAGACGCTATTTCTCGAAAACAGATCCTGCACAGATCAAAATCGCGCATATAGCCATGTTTACGTCCGCATCGAAAACAGCGGCGGACAATACGCGTTGAAAACTTCGGCGTCTTTTTCGATCGTGCAATAACTGATTTCTTTGCCATCTTATTGTTTCTTAAAGAGGAATCCTATTTTTTTATACAAGGCTATGGCGTCTTGGCGGGTACGCGCATGCACCACGCAGGTTATCTGCAACCCAAAATCAACCGATGATGCATCCTGGCTGATTTCAGGAAATACCACATGCTCGCGAAAGCCAAAATTGAGATTACCTGTTTTGTCAACGTTTTTCAAGTCGAGCCCCCGAAAGTCACGCACCCGAGGAAATGTCGCCTTAACGATCTTATCCAAAAAACCGTACATGCGAGCGCCACGTAACGTTACCTGCAGCCCGACGACTTGTCCTTGACGCAATTTAAAACCGGCGATTGATTTTTTTGCTCCGCGGGGCGCGGGACGCTGACCGGTAATAATAGCCAGCTCCTTGCTTATCTCGGGAAGAATTTTGTCCGAAAATCCAGCCGCCTGACTTGCGCGGCCGACACCGACATTGACAACGATTTTTTTGATCCGCGGGGTGGCATGAACATTTTTCACGCCTAATTCACGGGCAAGCGCCGGAGCAATTTCTTTTGTATATGATTCTCTGAGAGTGGTATTTTTCATACGTTCGTTCTATAAATCGGCCACTTACAATCGAGCTCCGCAGCGTTTGCAGATGCGCTCTTTTTTCCCTTGTGTGATTTGCATACCAACCCGAGTCGCCTTCCCGCACGACGGACAGACAATCTGCGCGTTGGAAATTTGCAACGGACGTGGCACAATCACCTTCTGTCCCTTTTCGTTCGTACTGCGCGCCCGAACATGCTTGGTGTATTGATTAATGCCCTCAACCAGCACCCGCGCACGCGCGGGATAGGTCTTGAGAACTTTCCCGGTCTTGCCCCGATCCTTACCGGCGATAATTTTTACGGTATCGCCTTTTTTTATAATGAATGTCTGCATATGCGTGCGTATAATCTTAGACGATATCCTGAACCATGGTCGCTATTTTTTCAAAACCTCGCTCTTTTATCTCTCGCGGAACCGGACCAAAGATGCGCGTCCCTCGAGGTTCTTTCTTGGCATCAATAAGCACCGCTGCGTTTTCATCAAAGCGAATATATGAACCATCCTTACGCCGCACCGCATTGCGTTGCCGCACAATAACCGCTTTGATAATATCTTTTTTAGCAACTCCCTTGCGCGGTTCTGCTGTTTGTACGGACGCGACAATAATATCCCCGATTTGCGCATAGTGGCGGTGCGTCCCACCTAAAATACGAAAACAGCGGATAGTTTTTGCACCCGAATTATCGGCAACTTTAAGAATGGATCGTTCTTGAATCATAGTTGGTATACTCTTTACTCTGTCGCGTTTTGCTCGTGAGCATCGGACGCGATCTCTTCCGTAGCCACCGGCACGGGAGCCGAACCAATGCGCTCAATAATAATCCAGCGTTTGCGAGCGGACAGCGGACGTGTTTCTTCAATCACCACCACGTCACCGCGATGATAGGCATTCTGTTCATCGTGCGCAACAAAACGGGTTGTAACCGTATAATACTTGTGGTAGCGCGCATGCTTTTTAGCGCGATCAACTGCGACGACTCGCGTTTTGTTCATCGCATCGGAGACAACCGTTCCGGTCAATCGCCGTTTCTGTACCTGTGATGGAGCGGTGTTATTCATGTTTTCTTTGGCTGATAATCGTTGAAATAATAGCGGTTTCCTTTTTGGCCGCGCGCAAATCTTTTAAATTTGCCGTTTTCCCCGCACGCAAATCAAACCGCATCTGGGAAAATTTCTCCTGCGCTGCCCGTTGCAATGCATGCAGTTCTTCGGTCGTTTTAGCCAGGAGTGTTTTTTGTGCGTCTTTTTTCATATGCAGTATTGCGTGTCTTATTCTAGCGGAAAAATGCTCTTTGTCAAAAATTTATTTTTTAATGATTCGGCACTTAACCGGCATCTTGAAGGCCGCGCGACGCAAGGCGTCGGTCGCCACTTTTTCCGGAAGACCGTCAACTTCATAAATAATCCGACCGGGCTTAACGGGAAACGCATAATGATCAACCGCTCCTTTTCCGCCACCCATCGTCAATTCCGGTGGCCGTTTAGAAATCGGTTTATCGGGGAAAATGCGAATCCACATTTTACCGCCACGTTTTGTCAAGTGCGTAATCGCCTTGCGGCCCGCCTCCAATTGTTTTGAATCCACGTAGGCCATGGACAATGCCTGTAATCCGTACGATCCAAAATGAAGCTGCGTCCCGCGCGTTTCAACCGAGCGTTTGCGCGAACGTCCCTTTTGACCCTTCCGATGTTTTGTTCTTTTTGGTGCCAACATAGTCAAGTTTATTTCTTAAATACGTCTCCTTTATAAATCCAGACTTTAACACCAATCGTACCGTAGGTGGTAAACGCAGTTGCTTCGGCATAATCAATGTCGGCGCGCAATGTTTGCAGCGGCAAACTTCCGGAAGACAACTGTTCAACGCGTGCAATTTCGGCACCGCCCAAACGTCCGCTCACTTTTATCTTGGCACCGCGCACACCTTTTGTCTGCATAACCCGCTCAAGATACTTTTTGATAGTGCGGCGATAGGGCATGCGCTTTTCAAGATCCCACGCGATGCTCTGCGCGGTCACACGTCCCGAAACTTCATAGCGCTTTACTTCATCAATCGTAATGCTTAATGCGATTTTTTCCTTTAGCCCCGCTACTTTGCGGAAAGCGGCCAATTTTGATTCGAGCAAACGAGTCAATTCTTCAACCCCCTTGCCACCACGTCCGATAACCAGCCCCGGCTTGGCGACGCGAATAATAATCTTGTAGTTATGAACGGTTTTTTCAACAACAATAGAATCAATGCCGGCAGGACCAATTTTTTCGGTAATCAAACGACGCAGCAATGCATCCTCCTGCAACATCACGCCAAACTTAAACCGCTTGGGAAACCATCGCGATGTCCATTCCTTGGTGACGCCAAGCCGTAATATTGTTGGTTTTATTTTTTGAGCCATACGTCGTGATTAGACCGATTTACGTTGAAATACCTTTTTGGAAAATCCTCTTTCTTTTTTTTGCGCTGTCGTGCGCGTTCCCTCCTTTGTCTCGCGCTCCTTTTCCTCTTTAACCGCTCCATCGTGCGACGCTGTTTTGCTGATAGCTTTTACCTTGTGGCCAGCGACATGCGCCTTCTCCTTCTTCTTTGCCTTTGCCGTCTGGACGACAAACCTCGGCGATGCTCCCTTTCCGGCGCGCTCTTCCAAAATAAGAGTCACGTGACTCATGACCTTGTGAATGGGCGTTGCCCGCCCCATCGCACGCGGCATCCATCGCTTCATCATCGGACCCTTGTCAACGACTGCGCTTTTTATAAAAAGATCGTCAGTTTTCATCCCCTTGTTTTTTGCACTGGCAATTCCTGCGCGCAACAATTGCTCAATTGAACGAGCGGCGCGATTAGGCAACGCAAAAAGTTGAGCCTGCGCGCTATTAATCGGCAATCCCTGAATAAGACGCGCAACCAACCGCGACTTACGGGGCGCAATATGCAAAAAGCGCAAAACAACCGTCGTCGTCGGATACAATACTGCCGGAACCTTCTTTTTTGTCGTTGATGATAGTGCCATATCGTTCTATACGTTCTGTATCTTATTTTTCCGCTGGTTTTGCCGGCGGTCCCTTTTCCATCTCGCGCTGCATCTTACCGCCATGTTTCACAAACTTGCGCGTCTTTGAAAACTCGCCCAATTTATGTCCCACCATTTCTTCGCTCACGCGCACAGAAATAAAATCCTTGCCGTTGTGTACCGCAAATGTATATCCAACCATCTCGGGAGAGATTTCACTCCCTCGCGCCCATGTTTTAATCGGGCCATTATCTGGCTTTACTGCCGCTATTTTTTTCAATAACGACTGATCAATATAGGGACCTTTTTTCGTGCTTCGCGACATAAATGCAGTGTGTAAATTATTTGCGACGCTTAATGATGAGCTTGCTTGAATATTTTTTCTTATTACGCGTCTTATGTCCTCCTGTTATCTTCCCCCACATCGTTTTGGGACGTCGCGTACCGCGCTTTTGGCGCCCTTCACCGCCACCATACGGATGGTCAACCGGATTCATAGCCGAACCGCGCACGGTGGGACGAATCCCCAACCATCGCGATCGCCCCGCTTTTCCGATTGTTACCAATGCGCTGTCAGGATTGGAAACCTGTCCGATAGATGCATACCCTTCCCATAAAACCTTGCGCACTTCTCCGGACGGCATTTTGAGCGTTGTGTGATTGTTATCGTGTGCCAAGATTTGAGCATATGATCCGGCTGATTTTGCCATCTGTCCCCCTTTGCCAGGGGTCAGTTCGATGTTGTGGACCATATACCCAACGGGAATGTTTTTGAGTGTCATGCGATTTCCGTCTTTGAGCGGAGCTTTTTCTGCCGTCAGAACAGCATCCCCCGCCTTCATTGAGTTTCCCGCCAAAATATAACTGCGCTTGCCATTGGCGTAAATAATGCGCGCGATAAATGCGGTACGATATGGATCATACTCAATAGCTTCAACGCGCGCGGGGATGTTTAATTCTCGCTGCTTGAAATCAACCATGCGATACGATTTCTTATTGCCGCCGCCTTGATGGCGCGTCGTAATGCGTCCTTGATTATTTCTTCCGGCATGCGTCGGCAATGTTTCAGTCAATGCTTTGACCGGATGTCCCTTCACAACCGTGCCGCGATAGACAATCGCGGTCATGTGCCGGCGTGATGGAGTTGTAGGAGAATATTTTTTAATCATACCCGTTATAATCAATAATTAGCGCACCCCCAGATCTATTTTTTGTCCCTCCTTAATGGTGACAATCATTTTTTTTACCAGCGATTTTGTGCTGGCGATACCGCGCAATCGGCGTTGTTTCTCCTCGCCGACAATGACGCGTACCTTGAGCACATCAACGTGATATAATTTTTTGATCTGTTTTTTTATCTCGTTTTTGCTCGCGGCATTATCAACGCGAAAAACATACTGATTTTTTTCCGATAATTTCAACGCCTTTTCGGTCAGATGCGGTCGCTGAACCTGCAAAATGACTGCGTGCGGTTGAATCGCATGTGTCACCGATGATGGCGATTGTTTTTCTTTCTGATCCGATTGTTTTTTTGCAAATAATGCCATGGTAGGTTATGCGACTACGCGCACATGAGCGTAGTGAGCAAGAATTTCTTTGATTGCATCTTTTTCCAGAATAATTTTTTTAGGCGTAAGTAAATCAACGACATTGAGCGCGTGCGGTGCAATGGTGCGCGTACGCGGCATGTTGCGAACCCCACGTTGCAATGCCGCATGCTCTTTTGAAAAAATAACCGCGATACTCTCACGTCCGATCATAAAATTCCCAAGTGCGCGGCGAAGATCTTTCGTGGTTGCCACAACATCGGAAAACCCATCAACGACAAAAAGCTCTTTGTCTAAGTATTTCTTTGAAAGAACCGAAAAGACCGCTTTTTGCGCCATCTTTTTATTAATAGCTCGAGCATACACCTTCTCCTTCAAGGGACCGTGGGTCACGCCACCGCCCTTCCAAATCGGCGAACGGATTGATCCGTGTCGAGCGCGTCCTGTCCCTTTTTGTTTCCAGGGCTTTCTGCCACCACCGCGAACTTCACCCCTGCCCTTGGTATGCGCGATAACGCTACGACTGTTAGCTTGTTGAGTGACCAGCGCCTGATGGACTAAGTCGGCATTCCACGGCGTTTGGATTAACGAAACAGGAACCTCAATGGTTTCTTTTTCTTTGCCCTCCAAGTTGTAGACGGAAATCTGAGCCATGGTGCGGTTATTTTTCAATAAAGACTAAGCTTTTTTTATTGTTGCTCCCCGGGACGGGTCCTTTTACAAAAAGCAGATTTTTTTCAGCATCGATAGCAACAATGGGAACATTTCTCACGGTCACCGTGTCACCCCCCATGCGTCCAGCCATTTTTTTACCCGGTACCACGCGCTGCGGCGCCGTCGGGCCCAATGATCCTAGCGAACGATGGCGATTTTTCTGTCCATGGGTTTTTGGACCGCCATGAAATCCATGCCGTTTCACCACCCCCTGAAATCCGCGCCCCTTTTCAGTTCCGGTGATACGCACCGCATCCCCAGGCGCAAAAGCTGAAACAGCAATGGTGTCTCCGACGACATATGCCTCTTCGTTCTTTTTCTTAAACTCATGCAAAACCCGAAACTTTCCCAGATCCTTTAGGTGTCCAGCAACTGACTTGGTGAGATGCTTGGCGGTATTATCATACCCGACTTGAAACGCCTCATAGCCATCCTTCTCCTTGGTTTTGACCTGCGTCACCACCACCGGACCTGCCGCAAGAACGGTAACCGGAATAACCGTACCGTCTTCATTCCAGATTTGATCCATTTTGATTTTTTTTGCGACAAGAAATGCCATATGGTTTTTTACAAAACAACACGACAGCGCAATGCGCTGTCCCACATTAGGAACTATGCAGTTGTAATGTGGCAGTGCTTGAAAAGGTAGCAAAAACTAGTTGGCGTGTCAACCCCGCTCTCTTCTATTTTGTTGCACTATACAACGCCTGAACTTCACTGGCAGACAACGCGCGGTTGTAGATGCGGACATCGTCGATGAGACCATTGGGCTTGATATAAAATGGATACGGTATGTCAATTGGATTGAGTGTGCGGAGATTGCTTATGAGCAACACACCGTCAGAATATATACCAGATTTTGTTTTATCATAAGCACCAACGACAAGGCGCCATTTATTTAGAACCGGGAGAACGGTGGAAAAATTATCAAACGAGGTTATCCCATCGTTCAGGTACAGCCTTGATCCGGAGCATCCCGGATTGCACCAGTTATCATAAAGCCAAAGGTATTTCCCCGAATCGTTCTTATATAGAATCGCCGACATTGCTTGAATTGATGTATCAACCCACGCCGAAATTGTTACGCCGTCGATCGGATTTAGGCTTGAACTATTTAGTATTTGCACATAATCATTCGTTCCATTAAACGTCCCCGCACCACTCCCTACCTTGCCTCCGACATAGCGAGTGGTAGACGTTCCATACCAGGTTCCATTGTTATTGTTCCCTGATTGATCAGAAACATTGTTATCAAAATTCCAATATCCCACTAACCCTGAGGTATTGTAGAGGGGAGAAAGAGCTTGGTTAGAACCATACGAAAGAACACCAGGAAGGTTGGGTTTAGACAGAGAGGGATTACTACGATATTTAGTTGATTCTAGGATACCATTGAGT
>JBAYIV010000011.1:0-22599 GCA_041665445.1 Minisyncoccota bacterium | reverse complement strand
GTTCCAATCTTTCTCTTGCTCCGCTTGATTATGGTGATGCCTCCTTAGTTGGGTATTGGCCCCTCAATGAAGGAACCGGAACCATTGCCTATGATCGGAGTGGGAAGGGGAATAATGGGACATTGGTAAATGGGCCGACGTGGACGAGCCGGGGAGTGAGTGCTGCGCTTTCTTTTGATGGGCTGACCAGTCGGGTTGGTGTCAATAATATAACGAGTTCGCAGACGATGACTGTCTCGCTGTGGTTCAACCCCGCGGATGTTTCTACGAGCACAACTGTTATATATAAAAATGATGGAGGATATTCGTTTATGCTATACAGGAACAATTTTTGGACGCCGGGTCTATTTAGTTGGCTAAGATATTGTGATTGTCCCCCTGCTAATAATTGCAATTCCTTGACGTCATATTATTTTTATACAATTCCAGGAACGTGGTACCAAACAAGCTTTATAACCATCGCCGATGGTTCATTTAAAATGTATGTAAATGGTTCTCAGGTTTTATCAAGTGCCGCGACAAACTTCTCTTCTTGGCGCGCCATAACGTCGGCGATTGCCTTGGGAAATGGCAACTCGCCATTTGCCGGTCTCATCGACGACGTTCGCATCTACAACCGTGCTCTTTCCGCGTCCGAGATCAGCGCACTATATAACGCTACCAAGTAGCAGAATTATTGCATGTTTTGTTTTGGCAGATGGGCATCGCGCGCGGCGGTGCTTTTTGCGTTTTACCTCTTTTTCTGTTTTAATGGGTGCAGATAATGCTTTTGCGCTATGTTATATTTTCAATCTGTTCGAAAGGATTTCCTCAATTTTTTCAAATCGAAGGGGCACGCCATTGTTCCATCCTCATCGTTAATTCCCGATGATCCGTCGGTGTTGTTGACGACGGCCGGGATGCAACAATTCAAACGATATTACACTGGTGAATTGAACCCGGAGTCCGATTTTGGTTCGCATCGAGCCACTTCTCTCCAAAAATGTTTTCGCACCAGCGACATTGAAGAGGTGGGAGATGATACGCATCTGACTTTTTTTGAAATGATGGGAAACTTTTCGTTTGGGCCGGTGGGGGGCGACGATCCGACCGATGCAGGGACGAGCGGTTATTTCAAGCGTTCGGCAATTGTGTGGGCATGGGAATTTTTAACGAACGTCTTGGAGCTGGCGCCAGAACGATTGTATGTCACGGTGTTTGAGGGAGATAAAGATACGCCGAAAGATCATGAAGCATACGCCGTCTGGAAGAGCGAGGTGGGTGTCCCGGAGGATCGTATTTTCTGGGGGAATCGCAACGATAATTTTTGGGGACCAACGGGAAATCAAGGACCATGCGGACCGACGACTGAAATTTATGTGGCGGCAACGATTGAAGATGCGCGCAAACAAAACGGCGTCGAGGTATGGAATGTCGTTTTTAATGAATATTACGCTCGCGCGGGCGCAAATGGATCGTTTGAATATGAGAAAGTAAAAAATTCCGGCATTGATACCGGGATGGGATTTGAGCGATTGCTGGCAACGATTGAGGGTGTCGCAAACGTCTATGAGACGAGTGCCTTTGAACCGATTGTTGTCGCGATACGCGAGGCGGCACCGGGAGTCTCGGAGCGCGATATCCACATTCTCGCCGATCATGTTCGTGCGTCGTCATTTTTGATTGCTGATGGGATTATCCCTTTAAACAAAGAAGCCGGCTACGTTTTGCGCCGTCTCTTGCGCAAAATAATCGCGGTGCGCATCAAAGATGACATTCATGCCGACATATTTCAGATCGGTTATGAGGCGGTCAAAAAAATGTTTCACGACGAATATCCAACCATTGGTGATGCGGAAAGAATTCTTGGTGTCTGGCGCGAGGAACAGCAAAAGTTTGAAGCGAGTATCACCAGGGGATTGCACGAACTTCAGTTGATCGGCGAGACACTAGTCACCGGAATCATCGCTTTTGAACTTTATCAAACGCACGGGCTTCCCAAGGAGTTAATAATGGAATTTGCTAAAAAAACATCGCCCGATTTTGAAAAAGAATTTGAAGCAGAAGAAAAAAAGCATCAAGAAACATCGCGCGCCGGTGCGGAGAAAAAATTTGGCGGTCACGGATTGGTTCTGGATACAGGAGAATTAAAGGCGGGGAACGAAATAGAGCTTGGTCGGGTTATTCGCCTGCACACCGCTACCCACCTACTGCAGTGGGCGCTCCGCACGGTGCTGGGAGACGAGGTTCATCAGATGGGATCAGATATCAACCCGGAGCGTTTACGATTTGATTTTAATTTTGATCGAAAGGTGACGCCGGAAGAAATCGAACGCATAACGGCGTTGGCTAACGACGTGGTGCGCAAAGACCTCCCCGTCTCTTACGAGGAAATGTCCAAGGATGATGCGCTTGCGAGTGGCGCGTTGTCGTTCTTCAAGCAAAAATATCCCGATAAAGTGAAGGTGTATGCCATCGGTTCGGCATCAAGCGGAGGAGTGGTGAGTGCTGAATTCTGCGGTGGACCGCATGTGGGGCACACGGGGGAGATTGGCACAATGCGGATTATTAAAGAAGAGTCGGTCGGTAAAGGCGTGCGGCGCATTCGCGCCACAGTGCTCTGATTTCTATGGCCGCTTTCGCGTCGCTTGCAAAAATATTCCGCCGACCAATTGGTGCCGGTGCGGTCGTCGATCGATTTGTGTGGATTCGTTTTACACAGGACGGAATCGAGTTGCAGGGTCTCTCTCGTCGCGGTGCCGGTACGCCACCACGGCAGGGACCGCGTTTTTTTATTGC
Organism: Minisyncoccota bacterium; assembly: GCA_041665445.1. Taxonomy (GTDB): domain Bacteria; phylum Patescibacteriota; class Minisyncoccia; order UBA6257; family JAGOQP01; genus DAIEKJ01. The sequence continues at coordinate 19,821 of JBAYIV010000011.1, read as the reverse complement.
GGGTGTTTCTGAAAAAAATCTAGGGCAGAGTAAAAAACTCGCCTATTTTTTGAAAACAATTTTTTTCCCATTGCCATATCGCATCATCGTCACGCTTTCAAAGGAGACGGCGTTTGCAACATTTTTTACCACCTCGTATCAGCGGACTCATCCCAAAGAACCATTGGACGCCGATGAATTGCAAAACATTTTTTCACACTATCTTTGGCGTTCGCTTGATGAACATAAACGTGAGGCGATGACAAAGCTGGCGCTTGATGATCTAAGTGTATTGTTGGTCGGTAATCGCGTTGTTTCTGTGTGCGTCGATGGTGTTGATATCGGGGATGGCGCATCGGCGGCATGGCGCGCCGGTAAGTGTGTTGCGGTGAGCGTGGTGCAGACATTTATTGCGCGCAGTATATTTGTGTCGTTGCAGAAAGTACTTCCCACGCGTGCCCACATCGCCGATTTTGTTCAAGAGGATTTTTCGCTCTGTTTTATTGAGGCACTGGTATCGTCGCGCGCCACGGCGGCTCGAACAAAAAATTTTGTTTTTGCGGCGGTGGGGGGTATTGAGACGGCGATGTTCGTTTATGCGCATGATCAGCTCGCATACGCCGATTCATTTATTTTTGGTACTCAAACGGTATACGAAGCGCTCAATCATGCCTTGGGGATTGGTCAGACTGTTTTTGTCGGATTGCTTGATGTGGTCGCTGGTACCGATCGGGCATCGGCGTCAACACATCGTGCGCTTACTTCTTTTGTGAGCCAGGAAATGACTCGACTTGCGCATGGTGTTGCATCTTTTAAAAAAGCCACCGGCGTGGCGCGCGCCACGATATATGCCGGGGCGTTGCAAGGTGTTTGTGCGCGTGACAAAAAAATTGCTCCAATGCTTTTTTCCGTGCGTAATCGCATAGGCGATGATCCGGCGTGGCGCGCACTCGCAACGCATATAGATGATGATGCGCTGCTGGCTGACTATCTGGCCGTTTTCGGCATTCAAACGCGGCACGTCTTTACGCAACAGGCGATGAAACTGGTTCGTTGGCTCATTCCGCACACGATTGATATCGTGTAGCTACCGATGCCCGTTGCACATTAGCGCTTCTGACGGTATACTGTTACGCACATACCTACTATGGCTTTATCTCGAAAGAAAAAAATTATTCAAGTCGTTGATATTGTTTCGGCCAGAGCCGGGAAGGCGACCAAGATTCCTATCGCGGTCTCTCATATCGTTCCCAAGCAATCTGCCGATGGCGTCGACCGGAATGAAAAAGAACGTTCCGAAGATTCTATCCGTCAGCTCGATCCGGATACGATATTCGGCGGTCATACGCACATAGATAATGCAACCTTTTTTACGCAATCCAATAAACGTCCCTCTCTTGATGAGGAGCTTTCCGGATCGGACTTCGATCAAGACGATCAATCGATTGGAGGCAATCGTCGTCGAATGCGGCGGTGGATAAAAATGTTGGCGTGGCTGGTTGGCGTCGTGCTGGTTGGTTACGCTCTTATGGCTGTGCTCTTTACGTTGCCTCGTGTTGATGTGACGATTGTCGCACAAAAAACAAATTGGGAGTTTCATGATTCATTGGTCGTTAATAAAAACATCAATCAGATAGATACCTCAACCAATCAAATCCCCGGACAGTCGGTTGTTTTTCCAAGCACGGGAACAAAAAATTCTTCGTTCGCTTTTACGCCAACGGGCGTTGCGGACTCTGGGCAAAAAGCTCGAGGGAACATTGTTATTGTTAATCTAAGCAATCCGGCGCCACAGAAATTAGTTGCAACGACACGATTTCAGGCCCCAGACGGGAAGATAGTGCGTCTTATTGACGCCGTGACTATTCCTGGTGTAACGGGATCTGGTCCGGCGACAACAACGGCATCGGTTGTTGCCGATCAGCCGGGACCGGCATACAACATTGGGCCAATTGATAAACTTACCATTCCGGGATTTGCGGGAACGTCTAAATTTGATATCTATTACGGCCAAATAAAAACTCCTTTGGCGTCGGGCCCGTATCCAACCAGTGATGATATCGCGAAAGCAAGGAGTCAGTCAGAACAGAAGTTCCAAGAAGTACTTATTTCGGCGTTGGCGGCTAATGTGGGAGATTCTCTTGCGGTTGTTGATGGCGCGACGCGGCTGACAACCACAACCGAGCGAATTGATACGACGCTTGATGCCAACGGTCAATTTTCGGTGTACATTGAGGGATCGCTTCAGGCGCTTGTGTTCAGGCGGACCGATGTGCCGCAAGTACTTGCCTCGATGGCATCAGGAAAACTTGATGATCCTTCCTCGTACGATGCGACCAATGAAACGCTGGCATATCGTCCTGCCCAAACGGACTGGAAGAAAGGCGTCATGACATTGCCACTTGATTACGCGACGACCTTTGCGCATCGCATGGATGCTGGCGCAATTATGCGCGGCATTGCCGGCAAAGGAGAGATTGATTTGAAGACGTATATTTTGAGCATCCCGGGCGTTGAGAAGGTAACTGTTTTGTTTTGGCCGTTCTGGGTTTCGTCGGCGCCAAAGAACGTTGACCGCATCCACGTGACGGTAAATTAATGCTTGGGGGAGGATTTTGTTTCACGTGGCAATCTCCGATGGATGTTGCGGTGGCGCTGGAAGCGGTTGTGTTGCTGATGTTTTGCCGCGGGGTTGACTTTTGTTTGGGTTTTTCCTACTATAGAGCGCACTGATGTCCGGTGCACCTTCTGAAAAACTTATTGAGGGTATGGTTATTGAAGCGCTTCCCTCTGCCATGTTCCGTGTGCAATTAAATGACACGGCAGTGGTCCTTGCATATTTGGCGGGACGCATGCGCATCCATCACATCAGGGTTATGCCGGGCGATCGAGTGCTTATGAAGATGTCTCCCGACAATGGTCGGGGTATCGTGGTGAAGCGGTTATAATGGTTATTGATATGAAGGTTCAATCGTCAGTCAAAAAAATCTGTAAGAATTGCAAGGTTGTGCGCCGCAGTGGGCGCGTTTATATCATTTGTAAAAATGTGAAGCACAAACAGCGGCAGGGGTAGATCGCGTTTTAACCCTTCACGTACTGAGTAAGAATTATATGCGTCTCTTAGGTATCAATCTTCCCGATGGTAAACGAATAGACATCTCGCTGATGTATTTTTATGGCGTTGGGCGCGCACGCGCTGCCGAAATTTGTGTGGCGACTAAAATCGATCCGGCTAAGCGCGCGAAAGAATTAGCGCCAGAAGATTTGAATAAAATAAAAGAGTATGTCGAAAAACATTTTAAAGTAGAAGGAGAACTGCGGCAGGTGGTTCGTGGGAACATTGGACGCTTGAAAGACATCGGATCATATCGCGGATTGCGCCATGCTCACAAATTACCGGCACATGGACAGCGGACCAAGACGAATTCACGGACGGTTCGCGGTAACGTGCGCAAAACGGTCGGCAGCGGAAAACGAAAAGTTGAACTGAAATAATTACTAGCATATGGGTAAGAAAAAAGTTGTCCAAAAAGTCGGTGACGGGCCCAAGGAAGGAGCTGTTCCCGCAAAGGCGAGTGCGGGATCTTCGCGGAAAGTCGAAAATGGAACGATTTACGTGAATGCGACCTATAACAACACGGTGATTACCATCACCGATACGGGTGGCAATGTGCTTGCTTGGTCTTCGGCCGGGGCGCTGGGATTTGCGGGTCCCAAAAAAGCAACGCCGTTTGCAGCTGCCAAAGTTGCCACGGCAGTTATTGAAAAGATAAAGAAGTCAGGACCATTTAATGTGACGATCGTGGTCAAGGGAGTCGGCGGCGGACGTGATTCTGCGGTGAGAACGTTTGCGGGGCAGGGATTTACCGTTCTGTCAGTAAGGGATGCGACGCCTATTCCTCATAATGGACCGCGCGCACCAAAAGTCCGGAGAATTTAAGTTACTCAATTATGCATTTACTCAGAGCAAAAGAAAAAAAGGAACGAGCGCTGCAGACAAAGCTGTTTCTCAAAGCGCATCGATGTTCGTCGCCTAAATGCGCGACGGTTCGTCGTCCCCAGCGCCCCGGCGTTCACGGCGCTCGGTTTTCTCGTGGCGGATCTGAGTTTAAGACACAGCTTATGGAGAAGCAGAAGATTAAAATCTCATACGGTTTGTCCGAGAAGCAACTCAAAGGTATTTTTCAGACAGCGTTGGCTAAGAAGGGTGCTATTGAAGATGCTATTATTTCCGCCTTGGAGATGCGGTTGGATAATACTGTTTTTAAACTTGGGCTTGCCCCATCGCGCATTGTTGCTCGTCAGGTGGTGAGTCATGGGCACATCGCGGTCAATGGGAGAAAAACAAACATTCCCTCATATCGCGTGCGTGTCGGTGATATTATCGCGATTCCCGAAAACAAAAAAAATTACCTTCTCTTTAAAGAATTGCCCACGACGCTCAAGGGGCGTCCGGTTGATCCATGGCTTTTGCTCGATGCTCAAAAACTTGAAGGAGTCGTTAAGAGCGCTCCCGAACATGTCCAGCTTCCGTTTAATATTAATTTAGTCGTCGACTATTACGCTCGATAAAATTTTGCCGCGCGTTTTAAGCGCACACCGCATCATGGAATACACATTTTTAAGTAAGAACGTTATTATCAAGAAGGTTTCTGAGACACCAGCAAAGGGCGTCTTTGAAATTGCCGGTTTATATACGGGATACGGCATCACAATGGGTAATGCTTTGCGTCGCGTATTGCTCTCATCATTGCCCGGTGCCGCCATTACGCAGGTCAAAATCAAGGGAGTGAAGCATGAATTTTCCACCATGCCCGGAGTGCTTGAGGATATTGTTGATATTGTTCTCAACCTCAAGAAGGTGCGCTTTGCTTTTTTCGCGGATGAGCCGCAAGTTCTTGTTTTACACAAAAAAGGAGAAGGGGCTGTTACGGCGGCCGATATTGAGGGGAATGCTCAGGTTTCCGTGGTCAATCCCGACGAACACATTGCTACGATCACTGCAAAAGGTGCGGAGTTTGACATGGAATTGATTGTTGAGAAGGGGCTGGGATATTCTCCGGTTGAGTCCCGCAAGATGGAAAAACTGCCCGTTGGCTCTATTGCCCTTGATTCTATATTTACGCCGGTGATCAATGTGAATATTGAGGTTGAAAATATGCGCGTTGGCGATCGCACTGACTTTAATAAGTTGGTATTGACGATTGAAACGGATGGCACCATTTCTCCGTCTCGTGCGTTGCATAAAGCCGCTAACATTTTGAAGGATCATCTTGAGATTGTTTCGCAAATCGAGACAACTGAATTTGATGCAATAAAGATTGAAAAAGCTTCGGAAGGAAAAAAATCTAAAAAAGGATCCAAGAAATAACCAACGTTTCACGTATCGGTATGAGACATCTAAAACAAGGAAGAAAATTTCATCGGGAAAAAGGACAGCGCGCAGCATTCATAAAGAGTATTGCGCAGAATTTAATTATAAAAGAGCGCATTCGTACGACCGATGCACGTGCCAAGGAAATGAAGCGCGAGGCCGATAAGCTGGTGACGCTGGCAAAAAAACAAAATCTTGCCTCTTTGCGGCTCTTGATCGCGCGCGTGTCCAAAACAGCTGCTATGAAATTGTACTATGATATCGCTCCTCGATATGCGGATCGGAAAGGAGGGTACACGAGGGTGGTTAAGATGTCTCGTTTGCGGACAGGGGACGGGGTGTCGATGAGTGTTATCGAATTTGTATAAGACACAATGCTCTGCGGCGCACGATCGTGCGCCGCTCTCGTTATAACAGTTCTATGGCGTCATTATATAGGAAAATACAAAATGTTCTGGCGACCGACGAAGCGTGCACTATCACCGAGCACGGTGACCCGGTCTATGCGGTTGTGCGCTGGGATGTTTATCAAGAGCTGGTTCATGTACGCGATGAATACCGTGTTCTGCGTGCGGCGCAGGCCGATGCTCAAGACGAAGAGGCGGATATTGACATTAACCGCATCCCCGTTTAATATACATCACACTGCTTTGCGTGTGACCACGGACATAGCGATGTCCGTGTGGTGCATGCATTGTTTTGTGTATTACTAGTAAAAAAACAACATTTCTTATGGCAGAGAAAGCGAAGTTTGAGCGGAGTAAACCGCACGTGAACGTGGGAACCATTGGTCACGTTGACCACGGGAAGACCACTTTGACCGCGGCTATTACGCATGTCCTGAAACTCAAGGGACTCATTAGCAAAGAAGAGGGCGTTGATCAAATTGATAATGCCCCGGAAGAAAAGGCGCGTGGTATTACGATTGCCTTGCATCACTCGGAGTACGAGACCGAAAAGCGCCACTATGCGCACATCGACGCTCCGGGACACGCCGACTACATCAAAAACATGATCACGGGTGCCGCACAGATGGATGGCGCCATTTTGGTGGTTGCGGCAACTGACGGTCCTATGCCGCAGACGCGCGAGCACATTCTGTTGGCACATCAAGTTGACGTTCCACGTATTGTGGTCTTCTTGAACAAAGTTGATCAGGTGAGCGATCCGGAATTAATCGACTTAGTTGAGTCAGAGGTTCGCGAACTTTTGAAGAAATATGAATTTCCTGGCGATGAAGTTCCCGTTATCCGCGGGTCAGCGCTGAAGGCCTTACAGGCGACATCACCCGATGCGCCCGAAGTACAGCCGATCGTCGAATTGATAAAGGCGCTCGATGAATACATTCCTGAGCCGATTCGTCAAACCGACAAGCCGTTTTTGATGCCCATCGAGGATATCTTCTCGATTGAAGGCCGCGGCACGGTGGTTACGGGTAAAATTGAGCGTGGCGTGGTCAAGGTCAACGAAGAAATTGAAATCGTCGGCTTGCGCCCAACCAAAAAAACAACGGTGACGGGCATCGAAATGTTCAATAAACTTCTCGACGAAGGCATGGCGGGCGACAACGTCGGCGTTTTGTTGCGCGGATTGAAAAAAGAAGACGTTGAGCGCGGACAGGTTGTCGCCAAGCCGGGGACGATTACGCCGCATACTGATTTTGATGCGGAAATCTATGTCTTGAGCAAAGAAGAGGGAGGTCGCCATACGCCGTTTTTCAAGGGATATAAGCCGCAGTTTTACATTCGTACGACTGACGTGACGGGTGAAATGATTCTTCCCGAAGGAACGGAAATGGTTATGCCCGGCGATACGGTGAGTATCAAAGTAAAGCTTATTGCGCCGGTTGCATTGGAGGAAAAGATGAAATTTGCTATCCGCGAAGGAGGCAAAACGGTCGGCGCGGGCGTGGTTACTAAGATCAACGCATAGCGCTCGACGAGAGGCTAACACTTGCACACAACAATGGCACAAAAAAAAGATTCAGAAGCAAAGAACAGGATTCGTCTCAAGATTAAATCGTATGATCATCGTCTTATCGATGCATCGACGAAGCAAATCATTGATACGGCGGTGCGCAACGGTGCCGACATCGTCGGTCCGATTCCTTTGCCGACGGAAATTAGAAAATATACGGTTAACCGATCTACGTTTGTTCACAAGAATTCGCGCGATCAGTTTGAGATGCGAGTGCACAAGCGTTTGATTGAAATCCTGAATCCCGGCCAGAAGATCGTGGAAGCGTTGAGCTCGTTAAGTCTTCCGTCTGGCGTCGACATTGAGATCAAGTTGGTTTCTTAATCGGCGTGCATAAAAGTGTTTCTCTGCCATACCCCCCCTCTCCGCCTTGGGCGGAGAGGGGGGTTTTGATTTTCTTCTTTTCTCCCGTTAGTTTTTCGTGTATAACTAACAAAACATCTTATGCCATGGTCGCTTAAAAAAATTGATTGGCAGCTCTGCGCCGCCGTTGGAATACTCATGGGCATCGGGCTCGCGAGCTTGTTGAGCACGAAACCCGCGCTGTTTTGGCATCAATTGGGATGGATTGCATTGGGGATTGGCGTGGCGCTGGTTATTATTTTTCTTGATATCCGTTCATTTTTTGGACGCAGAAGTTTTGTGCTCGGCGTTTATATTTTTTCTCTCGGGTTATTGGGTATGACGTATCTTTTTGCGCCGGTTATCAAGGGAAATCGTGCATGGATTTTTATCGGCCCGTTCCAATTTCAACCGTCGGAGTTTGCCAAAATTGCCTTAATCGCCATGCTGGCATATTTTTTCAGCAAACGGCACATTGGCATCGCGCATTGGCGTACCTTGTTTGCTTCGGTGGCCTATGCGGGTATTCCTGCGCTGATTATCGCCTTACAACCTGAAATGGGATCGGCGCTTTTGTTGGGAATCGTGTGGCTTGGATTTGTTATTTTTTCCGGGTTGCCATTGCGCCATTTTGTCATTTTTCTTTTAATTGCCGCTCTGGCAGGGGCGGGCATGTGGACATTCGGCCTGAAAACCTATCAAAAGGATCGCATTATGACGCTTGTTGATCCCAATCGCGATCCGTTGGGGGCCAGCTATAATGTTATTCAATCAAAGATTGCCATAGGATCGGGGGGATGGTGGGGGCAAGGATTTCGACAGGGTACGCAGGTGCAATTGGGATTTTTACCCGAAGCACAAAATGATTTTATCGTTGCGGCTGTTGCTGAAGAGGGAGGTTTTTTCGGCGCGCTCATTCTCCTGGGAACATTCACGTGGATGATTTGGCGCATTTTAATTATGGGACAACGCATTGAGGGAAACGTGGGGAAGTTTTTCTGTCTGGGGACGGCCAGTCTTTTTGTTGCTCAATTTGTATTTAATGCCGGATCGGCTCTGGGATTATTCCCGGTGGTTGGTGTTACCTTTCCTTTTGTTAGTTATGGCGGATCGAGCATGATTGCCAGCACGGTATTGATTGGCATGATGCAATCTCTTTATGCAAAAAGATAAAATAGATATTTCTTTGTGGTATATAGTTGGGATAAAAAAGCGTTTTATGATAGGCGTCGCGGTTTTTGCACTTGCGGTTGTTATTATTATGGGAAGTATTTTAACGTTTGTGCGTGCGCAGACTCGAGTTGCCGGTACCGCCGCAGAGCCTTTGTTGTTTAGCATAACGTCCGGACAAAACGTTTTTACCATTGCCGATGCGCTTTACGCTCGCGGTGAAATTTCTTCGCCGGCCATTTTCGTCGTCTATGCGTATGTTATGGGACTAGCTCACCATTTTCAGGCGGGGACCTATCAGCTTGATCGGGCCCTGTCGGTGGAATCCTTGGCACATCTGTTTGTTCAGGGTCCTCCCGAAATCTCCATACTCATTCCCCCCGGTGCGACGGTAAAGGAGATTGACGGACTTTTGTCGCGTAACGGCATTCTATCGGCGGGCGCGTTAGCGGAAATAAACCCCACAGATCTCCGCGATGAATTTCCGTTCCTCGCGCAGGCAAAAACGCTGGAGGGATTTTTGATGCCCAATACCTACGCGTTCTATCTCCATGAAAATCCTCGTTTGGTTGCCGAAACAATGGTGCGTGATTTTGCAAATCAAACGAAGGATCTTTTTGCTGGCGCGTCGGGCGATCGCATTTTCCGTTGGGTTGTTGTTGCGTCTCTGCTTGAAAAAGAAGTCATCACCGATCATGATAAAGCGATGGTGGCCGGCATCATTAATAATCGATTGGCCGATGCAATGCCGTTGCAAATTGACGCGGCTGTTTCGTATGGTGCCTGCGGGGGAGTTTTTGCAGGGTGTCCGATTATTTCGGCGGCTGACATCGCTCATGATACACCATATAATACGTATCGCTATCGCGGTCTTCCTCCGGCACCAATTAGCAATCCGACGCTTTCATCATTGCGCGCCGCTGTCCATCCAATAGCGAACTCGTATCGATTTTATCTCTCTGATCCAAAAACAGACGCGACTATTTTTAGTGTGACCTTGGCCGAACACGCTCGCAATCGAAAGAAATATTTAGGCGTCTATTGATTGTATGCTCTTTCTGTGGTGGGTTGCGGTCGTGTCGATTATTTCATTGGGCGGGAGTTGGTACGCGCGGCGTTTTGGTCGCACCGATGCTTTGTTGGCGCTCTATGTCGTTTTGGCGCTCGTGGCGCAGATCGCGGCAACTAAGATTATGGCGGTTACTATCGGGGGAATCGTATGGACTGTTCCCGCCGGAGTCGTTGCTTTTTCAGTTACTTTTCTTTTGGCCGACATCGTGAATGAGCGATTCGGTCGTGCGGAAACGATTCGCATGATTACCATCGCGCTTGCAACGCAAATTGTTGCCTTTTTGGTTTTTGTTTTTGCGCTCAATGCGCCGGCCGCTCCTTGGTGGCACGGGCAAGACGCTTTTGCCTTTGTGATTGGGTCATCACTGCGTATTGCGGTTGCCGGATGGGTTGCCTTTTGGGCGAGCGAGACGATTGACGCCTATCTTTTTGCCTGGTTTAAGCGGATGAGCCGCGGGAAACATCTATGGATGCGAACGGTATTCAGTTCGCTCCCTTCGATGGCGGTTGATTCAGGAATTTTTGTCGTGCTTGCCTTCTGGGGCGTGGCGCCAATCTGGCAATTAATCTGCGGACAAATTGCCGCGAAATGGATTATCGCTGTTGCCGATGTTCCTTTCATGTATGCTAACCGAGCTGTGCTCTATGCGCGTGGGGCGCAGACGAACAATGTGGCGCAATAGGGCGTTGGCAACAAATATACCGGCATCATCGATGGTCAAAGGCCGCCTTAATAGCGGTTATTCTCTTGGGCACGAACAACTGGGACGGTGCGCACTTGACAGAGGGAATGGGAATAGTGTTTAATACGACATAGGCAATAACAAAAGACACCAACATCCTCCGCGAACGTGAACAAGGGGGTGTGTCTTTTTTTGCACCGTTTTATAAAAAAAATAATCTCTACCCCACTCTTTGTGTATGATGCACAAACTTACGGTCAAGTCGTTCTCGCGGCATCCGGGCGATTTCGTCGAAAAGCCTTTTTTCGGCGACATACAAATTAATTCGTGGCAGTGGTTTTTGGTTGATGGTATTAAGGAGCTGTTTAAAGAAATCTCTCCTATTCGGGATTATACGGGAAAAGAGTTTGAGCTTTATTTTCTCGATTATACTTTTGACGAGCCGAAATTTTCAGAGGAAGAATCGTGGCAGAAAGGATCAACGTTCGAATCCGCTCTCCGCGCGCGTGTTCGGTTGGTGCACACTAAGACGAAGAAGGAAATTGAACAGGAAGTGTACCTGGGCGATTATCCCATGATGACTGAACGCGGTACGTTTATTCTCAACGGCGTTGAACGCGTCGTGGTTTCGCAGTTTATTCGTTCAGCGGGCGTTTATTTTACGGGACAGCGGGTCAAAGGGAAAAAATACTTTGGGGCAAAGATCATCCCTGATCGTGGAAGCTGGATGGAATTTGAGACCGAAACGGATGGGACTATCGGGGTTAAAATCGACAAGCATCGCAAAGTGCCCGTTACGGCGCTCCTGCGTATCTTCGGTTTGGAAACAAACGACGACATCATGAAAGCGTTTGCTGACACTGATACCGGGACCACGCAGCACATTCAGGCATCTCTCAAAAAAGACTCGGCATCCGATGCCATGGCGTCGTATGTTGAAATTTATAAGCGGCTGCGTCCGGGAGATTTGGCAACGGCAGAAAATGCAAAATCCCTCATTGACGGCATGTTTAAACGTCTGGATCGTTTCAGTCTGTCGGAGGTGGGGCGGTTTAAATTCAATCAGCGATTGGGCATCGCCGACAAAAAAATAGACACGCAGCTGATTCGTTTGGAGGACTTGGTTTTGATCGTTAAGGAAGTTATCAGGCTCAATAACGACGACGCCGCACAGCCCGACGACATCGACAGTCTCTCAAATCGTCGCATTCGTTCGGTAGGCGAGTTACTGCAGGGAAGAATGCGTGTTGGCTTCGCTCGTTTGCGCAGAATCGTGCAGGATCGCATGTCTACATCGGATCCGCTGACGATGACGCCGATGCAGCTTATTAATCCAAAACCGCTTTCGGCCGTTGTGCGGGAATTCTTGATTTCTTCACAGCTCTCGCAGTTTATGGATCAGCAAAATCCGTTGGCGGAACTTGAGCACAAACGGCGCTTATCTGCGCTGGGTCCGGGAGGATTGACCCGCGAACGTGCGGGATTTGAGGTGCGCGATGTCCATGTATCGCACTATGGGCGCGTGTGTCCTATTGAAACACCGGAAGGTCAGAACATCGGTTTGATTAGCCACTTGGCAAACTTTGCTCGGGTTAATCGACTCGGTTTTCTCGAAACGCCGTATGCCCGAGTAAAAAACGCGGCGGTGGCGGGCGAAATCGTGTGGATGGATGCCAATGAGGAGAAAAAATATAAAATCGCCGCAGGGAGCACCGAATTGGATGCGCATCGTCGGATTGTCACCGACATTGTCCGTGCACGCATCAACGGTGAGCCGGGAATGTGCCGGCCAGACGAAGTGGACTTCATTGATGTTTCGCCGATGCAGGTTATCAGCGCAGCCACGAGTATTATTCCGTTTCTTGAACATGACGACGCCAACCGCGCACTCATGGGATCAAACATGCAGCGCCAGGGCGTACCGTCGGTGCGTCCGCAGATGCCGTTGGTGGGAACTGGCGCGGAGGAAAAAATTGCACGCGATTCCGGGCGTCTGGTGTTGGCGCGAGAAGAAGGGGACGTCATCCAATCCGATGCGGCAATGGTAACGGTTAAAACGAAGCATGGTATTGAAGCATATGATTTAAAAAAATTCCGTCGGTCAAACCAATACACCACCATTAACCAAAAACCGGCGGTAACGGTTGGACAACGGGTTCGCAAAGGAGATGTTTTAGCCGACGGTCCCGCAACTGATCACGGGGTTCTTGCACTGGGGCAGAATCTATTAGTGGCATTTATTCCGTTTTTCGGCGGAAACTTTGAGGATGCCATTGTGCTTTCTGAACGTGTGGCGCAAGAAGATCGTCTCACCTCCATTTATATTGAAGATTTTTATTGCGATGTGCGCGACACCAAATTGGGACCAGAGGTGACGACTGCCGATATCCCAAACGTATCCGAAGAGAAGCTCCGTAATCTTGATGAGGAGGGGGTTATCCGCATTGGCGCCGAAGTTCGTTCTGGTGATATTCTCGTTGGAAAAATTTCACCCAAAGGTGAGACGGAATTGACGGCGGAAGAAAAATTATTGCGGTCAATTTTTGGAGAAAAAGCTCGCGACGTCAAAGATACATCGTTGTATGTTCCTCACGGAAAGTCCGGTCGCGTTATCGGTATTAAAATCTTTTCGCGAGAACGAGGGGATAGGCTTGAGCCGGGGATTATCAAGCGCATTCAGGTTGAAGTGGCGCAATTGCGTCATGTGCGCGCGGGCGATAAATTAGCTGGTCGCCACGGGAACAAGGGAGTTATTTCTCAAATTCGTCCGGTGGAAGACATGCCGTATCTTGCCGATGGCCGTCCCGTGGATATTGTTCTTAATCCTTTGGGCGTCACTTCGCGTATGAATCTGGGTCAGCTCTTGGAAACGCATTTGGGACTGGCCGCGCATGCGCTGGGTTATCGGGCAGTTACGCCGGTTTTTGCCGGTGCGACCGAAGATGATATTCGAAGCGAATTGGTGCGCGCTGGATTTCCCGACGATGGGAAGGCGGTGCTGTATGATGGGCGCACGGGAAAACGTTTTGACCATCGTGCGACCGTTGGATATCTATACATGATGAAATTGAATCACTTGGTTGAGGATAAAATACACATGCGATCAATCGGCCCATATTCACTGGTTACCCAGCAGCCGCTGGGAGGCAAGGCGCAATTTGGGGGACAGCGATTCGGAGAAATGGAAGTCTGGGCACTGGAAGGATATGGGGCGGCCTACACCCTGCAAGAAATGCTCACTATTAAATCGGATGATGTATTGGGGCGTGCTGCGGCATTTGAAGCTATTGTGAAAGGAGAAAAAATTCGTCCTTCGAATTCTCCTGCCGCGTTTAGCGTTCTGGTTAACGAAATCAACGCACTTGGATTGAAGGTCGACCCGGTTAAAAAGGAAGATGTGCAAAGCGAATAGGACTCTTAATACCATCATCACCCTATGCCAATGATTAATGATTTTGACTACCTGCGTCTCAAGGTTCCTTCTCCCGAAGAGATTATTTCCAATTCATACGGAGAAGTAACCAAACCGGAGACCATCAATTATCGTACGCAACGTCCAGAGAAGGATGGACTTTTTTCGGAACGCATTTTCGGTCCAACCAAGGACTATCGGTGTTATTGCGGAAAATTTAAAGGTATTCGATATAAGGGAACCGTTTGTGATAAGTGCGGCGTCGAGGTAACGCGCTCCATTGTTCGTCGTGAGCGCATGGGGCACATTAAGTTGGCGGCTCCGGTCGCGCACGTGTGGTTCTTAAAGACCGGTAACTCAAAGATTGGTTTGTTTTTTGACGCGCCGGCAAACAAGCTTGAGCGGGTTGTTTACTATGCGGCTTACATCATAACGGCAGTCAATGATCGCAATCGCACGCAAGCGCTCGAGAGTCTCTCGACAGAATTTAAAACGCGCAAAGAAACGGCAAAAACGGAGGAGGAAAAAAAATCAATTGAGACATCGTTTATGCGCTCAAAAGAATTTTTGTCTGGTGTTGTTGCGGGAGCGGTGATTAATGAAGCGGAATACTTTGACTTTGCGGCGCGATTCGGTGATGTGTTTGAGGCGGGAACTGGAGCTAGCGCGCTACGGAAAATTTTAGAGAAGGTGAATCTCAAAAAGGAACTTTCTGATACTGAAAAGCTTCTGGAGGCCAACATTAAACGCAAGGATACCGCTTTTCAACGCAAGATAACCAATAAGCTGCGGTTGCTTCATGCATTCATTGAAAATGGCATGCGTCCCGAGTGGATGATTACTACCGTTCTGCCGGTTATTCCTCCCGATTTGCGTCCGATGGTACCGTTGGATGGTGGGCGGTATGCCAGCTCCGATCTTAATGATCTCTATCGTCGCGTCATCAATCGCAATAATCGTTTGCAGAAATTGATGGAGTTGCGCGCGCCGGAAATCATCATCACCAATGAAAAACGCATGCTGCAGGAGGCGGTTGATGCGTTGATAGATAACGCGACGCGCATGGGGCGTCAGCAAATGTCGGCACAGAATCGCCCGCTTAAATCCTTGGCCGATATTTTAAAGGGAAAACAGGGCCGTTTTCGGCAAAACTTACTGGGCAAACGCGTGGATTATTCCGGTCGTTCGGTTATTGTTGTGGGTCCGGATTTGCGTCTGAATGAGTGTGGTCTTCCCAAAAAGATGGCGTTGGAGCTTTTTAAGCCGTTTGTTATCAGGGACATTTTGGAACGCGGCATGGCGCACAACATCAAAAATGCTAACCGCTTGATTGAGCAGGGAATTCCCGAGGTATGGGAAATCTTGGAAGAAGTTATTAAGGGAAAGGCGGTTCTTTTAAATCGTGCGCCGACGTTGCATCGTCTGGGTATTCAGGCGTTCAAACCGGTTCTCATTGAGGACCTTGCTATCCGTATTCCGCCCATGGTGTGTTCGGCGTTTAATGCTGATTTTGACGGCGACCAAATGGCCGTCCACTTGCCGCTTTCTGATGAGGCGCAAAAAGAAGCATGGGAGCGAATGCTGTCTTCTCGCAATATCATCAAGCCGGCAAATGGTGATCCGATCGCGATCCCATCTCAAGATATTATTCTTGGGTGCTATTACTTGACGAAGCTGGTACGGCCGGAGAATTTTGACGAAAAAAACATTCGTATTTTTTCTGGTGTTACTGAAGCGCTTTTGGCGCTTGAGTTTGGGTATGTGAAAATCAATCAACCGATCCGCATTGCGTCGGTTCATACCGATTTAACGAGTGTGGGGCGCATTATTTTCAATCGCATCATTCCCCCTGAATTTGGTTTTGTAAATGACGTCATGAACAAAAAGACGCTTCAGAAACTGATCGCGCGCTATATCGAGCAGTTTGGCGTTGAAGATGCATGGCAATTTCTTGATGCTATTAAGCGCATGGGATTTGAACATGCGGCGCTTTCGGGTATCACTTTGAGTGCGTTTGATCTACACGTTCCCGAGGCAAAGGACGGGCTGATTAAAAAAGCGGAAGCCGAGATAGAAAAAATTCTCGAGCAGTACGAAAATGGATTCTTCGATGATGAGGAAAAGAAAGCGCGTTCCATCCAAATTTGGGAACGGGTTAAAAAGGAGATCGCTGAATTGGTGCCAGCCGCACTCACGGAAAACAATTCGTTGTTTGATATGATCGATTCGGGCGCACGCGGAACGTGGGCTCAGGCATCGCAGGTGAGCGGCATGAAGGGGTTGGTAAATAACCCGCAGGGAGAAACCATTGAATTGCCCGTTATCTCGTCGTACAAAGAAGGGCTCTCGGTTTTGGAATTTTTCATCAACACGCACGGTGCGCGTAAGGGGTTGACTGATACGGCGCTCAAGACCGCATCTGCCGGATATTTAACACGTCGCATGGTTGATGTTTGTCAGGACGTCATCATTAATCGTGATGATTGTAAAACCGTAGAAGGGGTGACCGTCGAACGTGCCGTGGGGGATCAGTATGGATTTTCATTCGGTACGCGTTTGTTCGGGCGAACGCTGGCAAAGGATGTTAAGGAGGGAAACAAAATTATTGCGCGTAGCGGTATTATTATTGATCGCGTTGCCGCCGATGCCATTGCCAAGTCGTCGGCTACGTCGGTTGTTGTTCGTTCGCCGATGCGGTGTAAATCATTGTATGGTGTTTGCTCAAAATGCTATGGACTCGATTTGGGGCGTTTGACTGAGGCAAAGCGAGGGGAGGCGGTTGGTATTATCGCCGCGCAGTCAGTGGGAGAACCAGGGACGCAGCTCACGTTGCGAACGTTCCATAGCGGTGGCGTCGCCGAAAAAGATATCACCTCCGGACTGCCTCGCGTTGAAGAAATTCTCGAAGTGCGTCCTCCAAAAGGAAAGGCGGCACTTGCCGAAGACGTTGGTGTCGTTGAAGACATTGAAGATCGCGGATCATTGCGCGTTGTTAAGGTGAGCATGGTTAAGCGGATCAAGGGAAAGCGCGCAAAAAAAGTCATTGAGTATCCCGCTCCCCGTACGGTGACGCTGTATGTCGCTATTGGCGACAAGGTTACCAAGGGTCAGCAGTTGTTTGAGGGAAGCGTTGATTTGCGCGAATTATTCCAGCTGCGTGGCAGGGAGATAGCTGAACAGTACATCATCAATGAGATCCAAAAGATTTATGTTTCTAACGGAAACGTTATTAACGACAAACACATTGAAATTATCGCGAGCCGAATGTTTTCTCGAGTGAGTGTGAAAGATCCGGGCGACAGTTCGTTTATCAGAGGGCAAGTTGTCGATCGTTCACATTTTCTGGAAATCAATCGGCGTCTGCGTGATCAAGGGATGACGTTGGCTAAGGCAAAGCAATTGCTTTTGGGTATTACGCGATCGGCGCTCTCCACGGAGAGTTTCTTGTCGGCTGCATCTTTCCAGGAAACGGCGCGCGTTTTGGTTAATGCCGCCACCGAAGGGAAGGTTGATCGACTCCGCGGGCTCAAGGAAAATGTAATTATCGGTCGTCTGATTCCTGCCGGTACGGGATATATGCTCCCGCGGTCAGATGTCGAATTGGCCCCGAGCGCATCCGAAGACGAAAACGGAAGCGATGCGGCCTCTTGAGTTATTAAAAATGATGTGCTATGGTGAGGCGACAAAATCAGTGATTGCACGATATGAGCAACGATTACGAAACAAAAGAATACGAATTATCAGTTTTACTCAAGGATGAAGCGGGTCTTGAGAACGTGCGGACGATTCTTCGCACTGGTGGGCTTGATATAACCGATCAAACGGAGCTCAAGCACATTGCGTTGGCGTATCCTATTAAAAAGGAAACGATGGCGTATATGACAACCATGCGGTGCGTTACACAGCCGGATGCCGATTTAAAAGAAGTAAGCAAGGGGCTTGAGGTTGATCCTGGGTGCCTGCGCTTCCTCTTGCTCGCCCATCCCATTGTGCCGGCGGTTCGCATGCCGCGCGCTTCGCATGAGGCGCCACATACACCGCGTCCGTATCAAGCCGCTCCCGTCGCACAGGAAGAGCAACACAAGGGAGAGGTGGTGAGCAATGAAGAATTGGAGAAAAAACTCGAAGAGATTTTACAATAAATTTTGCGGCTTTTTTATAAAGTTCGCACCATCATTATGAATCTCAATAAAGTATTTATTATCGGTCGCGTCACATCGGATTTGGTTCTTAAGGCCACTCCGTCGGGACAGGCTGTCACCAATTTTTCGGTCGCCACCAATCGAATTTGGACGGATAAGGCCGGCGCCAAACAGGAAGAAGCGGAATTTCACAATGTGGTTGTCTGGGGACGGCAAGCGGAGCTTGCCAGCCAGTTTCTTTCAAAAGGAAGTCTGGTTATGGTTGAGGGACGGCTACAGACGCGAACATGGAAAGATGCCCAGAGTCAAACCCATCGGGTAACCGAAATTATCGTTGAACGTTTGCAATTCGGTCCTCGTTCGGCTGGCGGAGGGGCGCCATCGGGATCTGCGCGCGCCAATACGCCGATACCAGCAGCACCGCACAAAGAAGAGTTTGGGGATTCTTTGGAAGAAAACATTCCCGAGATTTCTCTTGATGAAGAAGATATCAAACCGGAAGATCTACCATTTTAATTCGTATGCGCACTAATCAACGGATAGCAGTGAAAGCGACTCAATGTTTTTTCTGCTCGCAAAATTATAAAGATATCGATTATAAGGATGTGCCATTGTTGCGTCGCTTTATTTCCTCACAGGGGAAAATCATTGACCCGCAGCATACCAGCGTCTGTGCAACGCATCAGCGTGCGCTGGCACAAGCAATCAAGCGCGCTCGTTTTCTGGGGCTTCTCTCATACGTCAGAAAATACTAGTCGATGGTTGATTTAAAAAAACGCGTGCGGGCTCGTGCGCGTTTTGCGATAATAACCAAAGCAACATCATGCATGCGCTTGATCTAACTATTTTTTGGTTCCTTTTTAAAGGCGCGCAAAACGCATGGATTTCGTGGTTTGCTATTTTTTGCGCTCAATACCTCATGGTTATTCTGGGTGTTGTTTTTTTGATCGCCGTCGCGCGTCAGCGCAACAGAAAAAAACAAATGTACCTCCTTCTCTTCGGTATTGCAGGCGAGGTGTTGGCGCGTGGAATCATTGCCGAAGTATTTTATTTTGTCTATCATCGTGCGCGTCCATTCGTTGAGTTGTCGGTGACCGCGCTCGTGCAACATGCGCCAACGGCGTCGTTCCCATCCGGACACGCGACCTTTTCATTCTTTCTTGCTTTCGCGCTCTTTTTATATGGTAAAAAATGGGGATGGGCGGGAATGGTTATGGCGATTTTGATTGCGTGGGGAAGAGTGGCGGTGGGCGTCCATTGGCCAACAGATGTTCTTGCGGGCGGATTGATTGCCGGGTTGGTTTTCTGGGGAATGATCAAATGGTTTCCGTCGGAGAATAAAGGGGCTGAGAGTGAGTCTGTGGTCTCTTGATTCTTGGTGAGCATTTTTTTGTTATGCTTGTTTACATTACCACTGCACAGTACAAGAATTTATTTCGTTTTTTTTGGCGCGGCGAATCCGTTGTGTCTCCTACTAGACACAGGTCTTCCTTCACCCTCATCGAACTCCTCATTGTCATTGGTATCCTCGCCGTATTAGTCGCCGCCATCGTTATAACCCTCAATCCCGCTCAGCTCTTAGCCCAAGCCCGTGACAGTAAGCGTCAACAAGACTTATCAGCACTCACCCAGGCGTTAAACACCATCACCACCTTAGATCAGTCCCTCTTT
>JBAYIV010000010.1:0-23435 GCA_041665445.1 Minisyncoccota bacterium | reverse complement strand
TCACGGGCTTGGGCTAAGAGCTGAGCGGGATTGAGGGTTATAACGATAGCGGCAACCAGGATGGCTAATATTCCTATGACAATTAACAGCTCTATCAGGGTGAAGGAGGATGCCTGCCTGCCGATGGGCATGGCCGACGTGCCTCGTTGTCCCGATGTATCGGGATGTTGCGGGGTGACGATGAGCAGTTCGATGAGGGTGAAAGATCTTTGGTTAGGCATGGGAAAAATTCAAAAATCAAAATGCAAAATGACAAGGTAAAATTATAAAATGTTCAAAAAGTCCGTAGGACAACCATTATTTTGATTTTTGATATTTACATTTTGCATTTATTTTGGGGAAAGAGTCTAATCAGTTCTTAGAGCAACGCACCGAAAAGCCGTAGGTCTGATAGTTAGTGGCCCGATCGACGGTGGCGAGGCTGGGAGACAAATTACGGCGCCAAGCTGAACCACCAGACACGAGTGACGACCAGAAAATCGCGCTCGAACCCTGATAGTAGAATGAACCATCGGCAACGCGATAGCCAGCGAGAAGGCTGTTAAAACCGGACGTTCCGCATGGGGTTCTCCCACTGCAAAGACCGACAGCCCTCAATTGATCTCCCTGTGTGGTTCCGCGCCATCCAGCATCATCCACGCAATAATTTGGGTTGGAACCAGTGCCGGAGCACATACCAAGATAGATCTCAAGCGTCTTGTATTCGTTATCAGTAGGAAGATGCCAACCGGCAGGACAGATACCCGTAACGCCAAAACCAGTGGTACTCGTTGAACCGCCCATGGCCTGTTGCCATTGATACAGACCTCCTTGAGTGGTGCAATTTGCGGTATTGTCGCTGTAACAATATTTTTGTATAGAGACCGTGCTCGTGCCTTGGTTTTGAACCGTGCCACCACCAGTCGTGCAGACGCCCACATAGCCGTTTGTGCAGGAAGTGATCTTGGTACCGACATTCAAATTTTGTGCCATCCAACATTGAAGACCAATCTGGACAGTGGCATAACTCTGACCGTCCCGGCTGTCTACGAGCGGAGAACCACACGTCCAACCGGTTTGAAATGAAGCGGCTTGGGGACTGTATTTGGTCGATTCGGAAACAGCAGAAAGCGCCCAGCTTGTTAAGCCATCCGTCGTGTAGCGATAGTATTTGCCGGAGGTTGTGACATTGACCGGATCAGCGGGTAGGGTAGCAAGCGGAGACCCCACACTCATTGTCGAAAAATTCACGGGTATCCAGCCGGTACCATTGGTGTTGCGATAAAAATTAGGCCCCGCACAATGGTAGCCAGTCAAAGGAAAACCGAGTGAGGAACAGTTTGATCCGGCTGAGGTGGTTGCGGTCGGATCAGGAATGGAGACATAGGTGGTGCCAGCAGAGCCTAGAGAAACCGACCCGCCGGCATCTTGGGTATACAAATTGATAGCAGAGTTGGAAGCTGAAAGTTCGGAAAGACGGTTAGCGTCCCGTGCCTGCGCAAGGAGTTCGGACGGGTTAAGAACGACGACAACGGCAGCAACGAGGACTGCCAGGATACCAATTACTATTAACAGCTCTATCAGGGTGAAGGATTTGGGACTGGACATGGAACTAAATACAAAATGTAAATATCAAACATTTTACATTTTTATTTTTGCATTTGTTACACCAGCCGCGCAATTTCACGCGCAATAGTATAGGCCGCCTGTGGTTTCGCAAATTGTCTCGCTGCATCTTCCATAGATTTTTTCATATCTTGGTTTTCTAAAATGCGTTTTACTTCCTGCATAAAAAGACCAGGCTTGAGATTTTCCTCCTCAATAACCACGCACGCACCGGTGTGCGTATATTCATACGCATTATAAAACTGATGATTCTGCGCCGCTTCTTTGAGCGGAATGAGAATTGACGCCTTCCCAAATGCCGCAATCTCAAAAATGGCACCACTCCCCGCTCGAGAGATAATCAAGTCGGCGGCGACAAAGGCCTCAACAATCTCATCGCGCAGATAATCAACAATTTTATATCGATTGCGTTCGGCGGGAACAAAATCTTTTGTCACTACCGCTAATTCGCTTTTGGCGTTTTGAAAATTGAATGGACCGGTTTGATGCAACACTTGCGCCGATCGCACTAAGATGTGAGCATTGTCAATAACAAAATCATTGATGCGCGCCGACCCCTGTGAGCCTCCGAGTATGAGAATGAGCGGCGTTTCCGGATCAAACCCAAAAATCGTCCTTGCTTTTGGACTATGTAGTCCGCCGGCATTTTCAATAAGCATGGCTCGAACGGGATTGCCGACAACGGCAACTTTTGTGCCAGAGACAAACGAAAGCGTCTTTTCAAATGAAAGACCGATTCTCGCCGCAAGTGGAAAAGCGATACGATTAGAGAGTCCTGGAACGCTGTCTGATTCGTGAATAAAAATCGGAATGCGAAAGAAAAAAGCGGCACAGACAACTGGCAATGATCCGCTCCCACCCTTTGAAAATACCACATCGGGCATGAGCCAAAAGAGATGCCAGAGTGCCTGCAGAAACGCAAGCGGCGCGCGTACTACATCAAGAATGTTTTGTGCTGACGCATATCGCCGCAACTTAAAAGATGCGATATGTTTGATGATAACACCGCGACGGGCAAACTCTTGGGCATATTCCCCCGGAGACCCCGCGTAATAAATTGCGGTGCGTGATCCGGCAAATTCGTCAGTGCTTAAAATTTTATGCAGCTCATCAATAACCGCAAGCATCGGATAAACGTGCCCCCCCGATCCCCCGCCCGTGCACACAATGCGGATTTTTTTCGTACTCATGTCTTATGCCGTAGTATATTTTGATATGTTAGCAATCAGCCCGACGATAGTCAAAGACATTGCCATGGCCGTACCGCCGTAACTAATAAATGGCAACGGCACACCGGTAAACGGCAATGCGCCCGAATTAGCCGCGATATGAATGATTGCCTGAATGCCGATGATGGAAACGAAACCAACTAACGACAAACGAGCAAAGTCATCGTGCGTTTTAAGCGCAATAGCAATACCACGCCAAACAAAGATAATAAATGCGAAAACAATCAATGTGGAACCGAGGAATCCGTCTTCTTCGGCGATGACGGCAAAAATTGAATCCCCCATCGGCTCTGGCAAGACACTATACTTACTTGTTGATTTTCCAAAACCAACTCCCCAAAATCCTCCCGATCCGATAGCAATCAACGACTGATTGAGATGGAATTGGTCGGTCGATGTCGCCGCCGCAATGGATAATCGCGGGATGACCGCACCCACCGTCGCATTCCAATACGGAGCAACGCGATGAAACCGATACGGCGTGACGGCAACCAAGCTCAGGAGAATAAGCGCACCCACACCACCGGAAATCAATAATTGCTTCCATGATGCGCCGCTAAACAAGTACATAATCACTCCCGATCCGATAATGATGATCGCCATGGTTGTTGCCGGCTGGAAAAAGATAAGTCCCGCCACAACGCCTGACACGGAAAGAAAAGTAAGATACGTTCCCCATCCCTTTTTCTCGTTTCGCATACGCGTACTGGAAAGCAATGATGCGATATAAAGAACGAACGTCACCTTGAGTAGCTCGGATGGCTGGAACAGAAATCCGCCAAGATTAAGCCAACGGCTGGATCCATTGGCGGTATGCCCCAAAGGAGTAAAAACCAAAACCATAAGCGCAAGATTTGCAAAAAATGCATATGCGACAACTTTTTTCCAGAGACGGTAGTAGATAAAATACCCAATAAGCGCGCCGACAATTCCCGGAAGCAGTCCTTTAAAAAATTGACTCTTGAGAAAATAATACGTGTCGTCATACCACATCTTGCCTAAATCTGACGAGGCAGAAGTAAGAACCAAGAAACCGGCCGCCAAAAGCGTCACCGTTGTCCATATAAGGACGTAGTCGGGTTGATGACCCGACATTGAGAAAAATTTCTTTGCCAGCCGCATGCGTATTATTTTTTCTTACGAATCGCCATCCCAGTACGGCGCTGATCCGCCGCGACAACGCCTTCTCGAACAGCCATCGAACCATTAACAAACACATATTTCACTTCACGATCCTTGGAAATAACAGAACAATCACCCGCGTATCCCAAAGACAGCAACCCACGATCGTTGACGCCGAGAATCTTTGCGGGAAGACCGGATATTTTCATAACTGCTTTTTCGATAGGAATACCGGCGCGATCAGCTCGAGCGAGAAATTCCGCGAAGGTCTGCGTCGCACGCCGCGGTTTTTGCTCATCGAGCATCCCCATATCAAAGCTGGGACTATTAGATGCGATTAATGACCGCGACGAAAAGAGCGCTTTATTAAGAGAATCGGCGTGCAAGTTCTTATAGAATACCGCCCCGCGAAGCTTAGTAACCCGCATAAGTTCCAAAAGCGCTTTGCGCCCGGTCAGCTCGCGATTTCGCGCAAAAGCCGCCAGCGATGTGCCGTGTAAAAACGGCGTTTCAGGTGTATTAAAAATAATAGTATGCGCGGCATCAATGGCGGGAATGTTCTGAAAAATACGGCCAGCAATTGTTTGATCGTTCATTTTTTCTACCAACGCATGGCGATCCATTTGGCGAAGATCGTCGGGGATAAATGAATCGAGCGGCACAGCGCTTTCATCGAACGGATTCATATCAAAATAAACATCGGCATGCGCCACATCTTCTTCAATCTGCGCGATGGACTCGGCATAATCGGTTTCAAATCCAAGGAATGGGCGCAGATGCGCGATGATGGTGGTAATGCCCACGTCACGGCTCAAACGAATAGTTTCTTGAATTGATTCTTTGAGCGATTCCTTTTCGTTGCGTAAATGCGTCTCATAAATACCGCTGCCGTTTCTCACCGCATCGGCCAGCGCGCGCAATTCATGATATGCAATCCCCTGATAGGGGTAATATCCCAATCCCGTTGACATGCCAAACGCACCGTCAAGTAATGCTTGCGTCAAAACCCCGCGAAAAATCTGTAGCTCATTTGCCGATAATGCGCGGAACTCGGACGGATCTTTCATGAGCGCCTCGCGAATCACCTTGTGCCCCACCAGCGTTGCGACATTAATGCCGGTCGAGTATTGATGATCGAGCACATCTAAAAATTCTTTTGTGCTTTTCCAATTGATGTTAACGCGATCATTGCCGCCCCAATGCGCAAATTGCGATAACGATCCGTAAAAAAGCGGAGCAAGAGAAAATCCGCAATTACCAATAAGCATTGACGTCACTCCTTGTTTTAAAAAGTCAGATTGCAACGGCTGAGAAAACAACGTCAAATACTTATCGGCGCTTGCATTCATGTCAAAAAAACCCGGGACGCAGTACGCCTCATTGCCTGCGACGACTTCGTCGGCGCGATACGAAGGAAAACTGCCGATGGCAAGAATTTTTTTATCTTTTATGAGAACATCACCTTTGTAAGGCGCCTGCCCCGTGCCATCAACGCAGACAATATTTTTGATCAGCGTTGTCATGGACAAAGTATATCACTGCGCCACGTCTAGCGCAAAAACATTCTTGAAAGAAAGAAGAGAACAAGCCCCAGTCCATTGCTGACCGCCGAAATAATCCAAAAACGCATCGTCACCCGCGCTTCATGCCACCCCAACGCCTCAAAGTGATGATGAATGGGCGTTGAAAGAAATACTTTCCGCTTAAATATCTTTTTTGAAATAACCTGAACAATAACCGATGCCGATTCAATCACCAGAATAGGTGCAAAAAGCGGTAGAAAAAGCGCTGTATTGGTGAGAAGCGCAATGGTCCCCATGGTAATGCCCAGCGCCATGGATCCCGTGTCACCCATAAAAAAACGCGCCGGATAAATATTGAACCATAAAAATGCGAGCAATGCCCCCATAATCATCGCCGAAAACGCCGCCAGATTATATCGCCCCAAAACAAACGACACCGCCGCAAGAGACGCAAACGAAAAAAGCGACGTCCCGCCCAAGAGCCCGTCTAACCCGTCTGTTTCATTGGCAGAAAATGCCGTTGCCACCATCACAAGAACAAAAAGCGGTATGTACCAGCCATCAATTTGCAATGGTCCGACGAAAGGAACGTAGAGTGTTGTCCATTGCAGTTTGACGTAAAACCACCACGCGCCGATAAGCCCGATGACCGCGTATATCAAGAGCCGATACTTCATCGACAATCCCCCGCCTCGCGGACCAATTTTAAGAACACCGAAAATATCATCAGCCAAACCGATAAGCGCCGCGATAACCATGGCAACGATTGGCAGATACGTCTCTCGCCGATCAACAATATTCAAATAGCCCCAAAAGCCACCAAATGAATTCCCCAATACTTGATATAAAATAAAAAACGCCGCAATGACCGCCAGCACCGCTCCCCAAATAATTACCCCGCCCATCGTCGGCGTCCCCTCCTTTTTTTGATGCAGACCATAAAACACTGGCGCATCGGTGTGACCGATTTGCTTGCCGGCCTTGTACCGATAAAGCAAATTAGCAATCATCGGCGTGATTAAAAGCGCAACCAAAAAAGAAATGCCCGTCAAGATGAGAATGCGTATGGCGTGGAATGTTATCATGGTTTTTTATACATGACAGCTTACGGAATTGCGACAACAGCATTAGTGCATCGAAGAAGTGCGTCCATGTCCTTGAAACGATCTGCGCTATCAAAAACACCCGCGATCACCTTGCCGCCGCTATAATTAAAAATACCAACCAAGTTTTCGCCCGATTGATCAATATAACCGGTTTTCCCGCCGATAAAAATTGACTGTCCCGCATAGAAGTCAATATTGGAGAACGTTTTCCGTTTGCCGCTCGTTTGATCCAATGCAATAAATTTTTGCTGGCGAGTAATCGCAAAGATTGATGGGTACGAGCGATAAATATATTGCAATAATTTTGCGATATTTTCGAGCGTTGATTGATTAAGGTACGAGAGCCCCGAGGGTTCATAAAATGCCGTCTGATCCATGCCAACGGTCTTGGCAACATCATTCATTTGGGCCACAAATCCGGATAATCCGTAGGCATCAGCAAGCGCATAGGCCGCATCGTTACTTGAAACGGTCAGCATAATGCCAACCAGATCGCGCACCGTATACGCCTCGCCGACATTGAGCGTATGATCGTTCCCCACAAGTGTTTCTACATTGGCAGTAATCGGAATAATACTGTCTTGTTTTAAGAGATTGCTGGCCACGATGGCCGTAATCAGCTTGCTGATAGAAGCAATCGGCCAACGTTCCCCTTGATCGCGCGCAAAAAGAATGCGCCCCGTTGCCATATCTTGCGCGCGATATAATCCTGCACCAACCGCCGCACACGCCGTGGCACTGTTGCTTGGCAACGAGGGGCTTCCCGCAATACTATCCGTGGAAACTTTTGGTTCGACAAACTGCGCCGAAGGAGTCCCGTCGCCTTGTTGACGGTCAATGTTTTGTCTCGGCGACGTCGTTGGCGCAGACCCCGCCAACATACGCGCAAATGAAGACGGCGGCTGAGTAACGATGGTGGCGTTATTATTTTGAAAAAATGAAAAGAGTCGTCCCGCGTAGACGGATCCGATGATGATGACCACCAACAGTAATGCCTGATATTTAACGCTATGATATGTTCGCATGATCTATAGAGGGCGTTGATTCAGACTCCCCCAAATAATTTTCTTTCATGTTTTGATACTTTTGATATTCAGGCAATTCAACCACGGACCCCACGCCCATATATTTAAGAAAATCAATGCTCACCGCGTACACATAGGCGTTCCCCTTTCCCGCTTTTCGCTCAACCAATCCACGAACGAGTAGGTTACGAACGATAAAACTGGAATTAACACCACGAATAAAATCAATTTGCGGACGAGAGAGCGGACCGAAATAAGCAATCAACGAAAGCGTCTCAAGTGACGCGGGCGTCAATTCTTCTTTGAGGTCTTCTTTGGCTAGCGTTTCCAGAAGAGCGTGATGCTCTGGTTTGGTGGCAAGAGTCACCTCATTCTCCGTGCGAACAATCTGCAATCCTCGATCGGAATCGCAAGCATAACGGTCCGCAAGCGTCGCGATGACGTGCTCGACGTTCTCACGATTCGTCTTGAGTAGATTCGCTATCTTGTCCAGCGAGACCGAGGCACCCGACAAAAACAAAAGCGCCTCAATCGCTCCCGCGACGGCTGTCTCATGCGTGTCTATTTTTGCTGGTGCTGTTTCGTCGGCAGTCATATGCATAATACGATCTGATGTTATTTTTTCTGGTTCCATTTCTTATTCTTTTCTTTCCTATCAACAAACCACGCGTCTTCGACATTAAACCACCAATCATCCGGATGAGTTTTTGCCAAAGAGGCTCCGAGTTTCTTTGCGGCATCGGTTTTGAGACGCTTTAACGCGATAGCAATCCATTCTCGCGCTTTTGTATTCCCCTTGACCTCCTCTCCGCGCAAAGCAGCAATCCACTCAAGCTGGTCAGCGTCTTTAACTAATCTCGCCTCTGGCGTTACTCGTTTTTGTTCTTCATTAAAAAGTTCAAAAATCTCACCGCCGAAAGGAACGCTCCCCGCAATATCGGCGACCGCTTCAGCTTCCGCCAGCCGGCCATACCGTTGGTGGATATAGTTTTGGTCAGAGGTCCGGCCTTCGCCGATGTCGTGGAAAAGAGCCATCAGCACAGCTTTCCGCCTATCAACTTTCGGTTCAAAGTACGAGAGCGCATACGCAATCATCGCCGTATGAAATAAATGCTCGGCTACCGATTGATCGCCACTCCCCAAAAACCAAAATCCCGACCGAGGCGTTTTGCTATGAATATTCGTTTCATACACAAAATCGGCAACTTGATTATAGACATTTTTCTTTTTGCTTTTGAGCATATTGCTATCGTGCGTCTTTTTGCTTTTCATAACACTTTACACTTTTTGAATTGCAATGTCATTAAATAACCCGTCTTGGTGAGCTGATAATCGATGATCGCGCAATAAATGCAAAAGCGCCAAAAAAAGCACCACCGATTCCTGACGCGACTTGCGGGATACAACGTCAGAAAATTGCTGAACCTTGCCGTCCATCATAGCAAGCAGTTCGATAATTTTTTCCTCCAGCGAAATAATCTGCCGCTCAATGGTTTCACGTTCGGTCGCCAATGATCCCAGCGATGACACCAAACGTTCCATGGCCTCCACAAGAGTTCCTTGGGTCATATTGGGCGCCGGATAAAACATCGGTGTCATTGCCGCATATGCCTGACGCGAAAAAAGCTGCGGCGACGATGCCCATGTTGTTTTGAGAAGCGCGAATAACGGCTTGAGTTCGCGGTATATTTTTAATCGCCGTTCCAAATCAACTATTGTTTCCCGCTCTTCTTCAGAAATCGGCGCATCGGGCACGAGCATTCTTGACTTAATGAGTATCAACTGAGATGCGACAACCAAAAACTCTGCCAGTACCCGCGTGTGAGTGCTTTGGGGATCACCCTCAATAACCGCTCCATCCGACAACGTCACGATCGCACGTTCTTTAAACGATTCAATGTAGGCAATAAAATCGCCGGTTACTTCGGCTAAACTGACCTGCGTGATATCAAGCTTTTTGGCCTCAATAAGTTCCAACAGCTTGTCCATCGGTCCCGAAAACTCTCCCATCGTCACCTGAAACATAAAATGAGTATAACGCAAAAACTGCATTATCGCAAAGAACTTCGGACACATTTCAATGCTGATGCTTTACAAAAGTTATAAAACGTGTTAATTTGCTTTTGAACATCGGTTTTCAAAGACCCGTTCGACCCCACACGGAAAGGAGGCGGGGCATGTACCTTGACACTCTTGTGCGTAGTCTGCGGCTTGAAGAGTTCCCCCTCTTTCACGTTTTTGTCATTTCTGACATAAACGTTTTAGGAGGAGTACAAAAAAAGCGACGACTGCATGCGCCCAATGACGCGATGCGCATGGTTCATCAAACATTCATCGGGTATCTTCGAGGACTGGGAATCTGGTGTCCAAGCGCTACTGGTGCCGTACGACGAGGTTCTCCGGCGCGCAATGTGGCCTTTCATCGCCGCAATCGATATCTTTACACCCTGGATTTGAAAGGAGCGTATCAGCAGGTTGACGCGCACAAACTCGCGGCAATACTCTGCCGAGAAGACCCAAAACTCGCGAAACACGATCATGATAAAGTCGTCGCGTTTCTGGAACGATACTGCATGGCATCGTCTCCGGAGACCGGCCTAGCGACAGGTGCTCCCGCATCGCCCGATCTTTTCAATATTTACGCTGAGGTTTTGCTCGATCGAGCGTTGCGCGAACTCTGCGTCCAGTATAACCTGTGCTACACACGGTACTTGGACGACATTACTCTCTCATCACAAAAAGGACCCATCGGCGACCGCAAAAGAAAGGCGATCAA
The DNA here is from genome assembly GCA_041665445.1 of Minisyncoccota bacterium. Lineage (GTDB taxonomy): Bacteria > Patescibacteriota > Minisyncoccia > UBA6257 > JAGOQP01 > DAIEKJ01. The sequence continues at coordinate 13,049 of JBAYIV010000010.1, read as the reverse complement.
GAAGACGATCCGAGAGTGCGGGTTTGTCATCAACGAAAACAAGACGCATCTCTGGGATCTTCAGAAGGGTCCGGCCGTCATCAACGGCGTTGGACTAAAACTCGGCGGCCGCATGTATGTTCCGGCGCATTACATCAGTAAGATGCGAGGCATTCTTCATCTCGCCCTGCACAATCCGGACAAAGCTCCATCGGCCGAAACAATTAATGGTATGATGGGCGTCATCACGGACATCCTCACCGTCAGCGGTTTGCCCAAGAGCAAGACCGAACAGAAGCTCTTTAGTTATTACTACGCATGGAGGCAAACAACGAAGGGGTGCCAGTAGGCGCCCCTTTTTCTTTCCGCATACCGCCTTGCGAGATCTTTTCCTTTACAAAAAAGTGGTACACTGCGACTGCTCTCCGTGGTCGCTCTGCGATCACGTCCGAGGACGGAGACACTTTTTCTCTTTGGTGCACCACACGATCCAATTGAATATCCTCCATCGCTCATGCGGCGGAGATCGGGAATCTAAACAGAATCCCGAAAAATCTTTTTTGCACTTTTCTTTTTTTTCATGAATTGAGGCGCGTCCGCGCGCCGCCGGACTCCCAACGATCTTCTCCGTCTCCGTCCTCGGATCGTTGCTATCACGCGGGCTCTGCAAAGAGCCCGTTTTACTTTTATGATTAAAGCTTGCCAAAATGACATTATCATTGTAGATTTCATGCATCTCTCGCCTGGGGGTTGGGGATGTTCCGCTCGGGCGTTCTTTGCGGGAAAGACGCCCACCGCAACAAACCCTCGCCGCTCATGCGACGAGACGTGCAATCTCTAGAAAGAGATTGCACACAGTTCTTTTCCTTCGTGCTTTCGCATCGCGTCGGATATTTGTGTCGCACCGATCGACGACTATTCAGTCTGCGTCGGTACACCGCACAGCTCTGCGCGCCGCGAGGGTGCAGGACGCGCTACGCGCGTTTTGAAGACAGATGCAAAGAACAGAGATCTCAACGACCAAAATTTCCGCCCCCGACCCCCAGGTCGTTGACTTACCCAGCTCCGGTTCTCCGGAGCTTTTCCTTTACTGATTGTCACAACAATGTTTTACGGGTATACTCTCTGACATATGAGCGCCTCATCCTATCGAACCTATCGCCCTAAGAATCTCGCCGAATTGGTGGGGCAGGAGCACATTATTACGGTCTTGCGCAACGAGGCAGCGGCAAATAAAATCGCTCATGCCTATCTTTTTTATGGACCGCGCGGTACAGGTAAAACAACGACCGCCCGCATTCTCGCCAAAGTCGTCAATTGTCAGAAACGCGAAACTGATCCGGCGTTTGCTAAAAAAGGAGAGCCGTGCAATGAGTGCGCCGCCTGCACGACCATTGATGCCGGACAGGCAATGGATGTCATTGAAATAGACGCGGCGTCAAATCGCGGCATTGACGAAATTCGCAATCTCAAAGAAAACGTCCAGACGCTCCCCTCTTCGTTTAGTCATAAAGTTTTTATTATTGATGAGGTGCACATGCTCACGCCGCAAGCGTTTAACGCTCTGCTTAAAACGCTTGAAGAGCCGCCGGCGCATGTGGTCTTTGTTCTTGCCACCACCGAATTTGAAAAAGTTCCCGCAACTATTTCCTCTCGTACCCAGCGACTGCATTTTCACAAACTCACTCTGCAGGAAATCGTTGCCAAGCTGGAGCGTGTCGGCAAAGCAGAACACGCGCTGTACGAACAATCGGCGCTGGAAATGATTGCGCGCCTTGCCGACGGCGGACTGCGCGATGCCGAATCGCTCTTTGATCAAATCGCATCGCTCAAAGACGGACAGGTCACAGTCGCTAACGTTGAACGCGTGGTAGGCAAAGTTAATTTCAACCGCATCGTCGATATGGCCGACGCGCTTATTGCCGACGACCGCACCCAAGCGCTTGATATTCTCTATCAAATCCACAACGAGGGGCACAATCTGTTCCAATTTAATAAAGACATCACTGAATACATTCGCCGTGCGCTGTCGCTTTCCCTTAACCCATCTCTGGAAAAATGGTTTGCCAAGGAATTAGCACAAACGGAAATGGAAAGCATCAAAAAACACGCCCACCAAATGGACGAAAAAAAACACATCAAGCTCATACAAGACCTCATCACTGCTTATATGCAGATGCGCTACAACCCATTTCCTATTGTGCCACTTGAGGTGGCGGTGATCGAAAACACTGCCGAAGTAAAGAAAAAATAGTTTTTGGTTGCGTCGGCAACAAAAAACGGATAGTATATATCCGTCTTTGGGAGATCGTCTAACGGTAGGACAGCGGCCTTTGAAGCCGTGAATCTTGGTTCGATTCCAAGTCTCCCAGCAATTCGGCAGGCTTGGTGCCTTAAAATACTACAAAAAACATCTCCGCAATTATTCTATGGCACAAAACGAAACTATTATCAGGTTTAATAACGTTTCATTTGATTATGGAGCGCGCAAGCCCATTCTCATTGAGGCCGATTTTTCCGTCAGAGAAAATGCCAAGATAACTATCATGGGTCAGAACGGCGCGGGCAAGAGCACCATCTTTCAACTGATTGCCGGTACTCTGCGCCCGGGGTCCGGGAGCGTTATCGTCAAGAAAGGACTCACGCTGGCAATCGCCAAACAGGTCATGCCACGCGACTATGCCGATCTGACGGTGCGTGAATTTTTTGAAAAGGCATTTCCTAAAAAGGTATATGAGATTGACACAAAGATAACCGCCGCGCTTGAGATTGTGAACTTGCGCGCGCCGCTTGAGCGTGTTGTCAAAAGCTTTTCCGGCGGCCAACAAGCGCGCCTGCTCCTGGCACACGCCCTCATTCAAGACCCTGATATTCTGCTCCTGGACGAGCCAACAAACAATCTGGACAAGGCCGGCATCGCACATCTGACGGATTTTCTCGTCGCATACAAAAAAACATGCATTGTTATCTCTCATGATGCGGATTTTCTCAATGCGTTTACTCAAGGCGTTCTCTATCTAGATAATTTCACTAAAAAGATCGAACAATACACCGGAAATTATTTCGACGTCGTCAAAGAGATCAAAAATCGCTTGGAACGCGAACGGATGAAAAACGTCCGTTTGGAAAAAGACATCGCCCACCGCAAAGAGCAGGCAAACTTTTTTGCGCAAAAAGGAGGTCATCTGCGCGACGTGGCACGAAAAATGCGGGAGCAGATTGAAAATCTCTCCGAAGAGATGGTGGACGAACGCCGCGAAGACAAGACCATCAGAAAATTCAATATCCCCTGCCAAAACGACATCTCTGGACGCATCTTAGACATTGACGCAGTCACCATTGTTAGGGATCATAAGCCAATTTCAAAAAAGATTGCCGTCACTCTTAAGAAAAAAGAGCGCCTTCTCCTCACTGGACCCAACGGCATCGGCAAAACCACGCTTCTTGAAAAGCTTGCCTCCGGCCATGCAAAGGGCGAACACATTGCGCCTGGCGTACGCATCGGCTATTACCGACAGGATTTCTCAACGCTTGATTTTAACGCAACTGTTTATGACAGCTTGAAAGAGGTGATGGAAGAAGATACCGAGCAGGATCTCCGGTCAACCGCTGCGGGATTTTTGCTTGATGCGGAAATATTAAAAACAAAGATAGGCGCGCTCTCCGAGGGCCAAAAGGGACTGGCAATGTTTGCGCGACTCGTGCTTCTCAAGCCCGGACTGCTTATTTTGGATGAACCGACCAACCACATCAATTTCAGACATATCCCCGTGATCGCCAAAGCGCTTGACGATTACGAAGGAGCTATGGTTCTGGTGAGCCATGTCCCCGACTTTATCAAGCAGATAAAGATAACGACCACGCTGGATCTGGAGGCTCTTTAAATTGAACATAAAAAAATGCCAGCACTCGGGCGGCTGGCTTACCTCTTCTCTCCTTTCTACGCTCTGCTCTGCGCTTGGGGCTGGCCGCCGGTCACCAGGCTGGCAAATCCTCCATCGGGGTCAAACGGCCTGACAAAACATTCCATTTTAACGCCGTCCCCCCATCGGATATTGTGAGAAAGAACCTGGATAACTTTTTGAGCAACCTGCGCCCGGACACTCCCGTTTCGTTCCGGCTTGGTAAAGAGGCCATCAACGAAAACGATGATCTCTCCCCCCAGACCGGATTGAGCCAAGTTGCAAGGGAAAAAAATCGAAACGTCGTCCCGGGTGATCCGCAGAGGCACGACTTCCGCCATGCCCTTGCGTAATTCATTAGAGAGCCTCTCAAGAAACAGCTCTCCCCTGTCGTCGGGAATCCCGTAAACAATTAAAACCGGCATAGACCACCTCCCTCAAAATTTACGCGCCAATCCTTTGTAGCACAACGCTACGCCAACAGACTAGAGTGCTTCTTCTGCCAAAAACAACGTTTCTGACAAAAATACAATACAACAAAATAACATAAAGCGCAACTAACAATAGCACCCCTAGACCGAAACACATTATCGGCATATACTTGTCTCTAGAAGAAAATCACCGCATGAAAACAAATCCAAAAAACACCGCCAAATGGAAAATAAGCCCGGCACAAAAGAAACTCCTTGATGCGCTTTTTAAGAACGTGCCAATAAAAAATCCCCATGCGGTCGTTGATGTCGGCTCGGGAAGAACGAGCATTCATTATCTTGCGCACCGTTTTAAAAATATCACCGTCACCGGAGTGGTATATCCGGGAGACCTGAGAAAGCTCAAACCCATTCTGACCTGCGTCCCGGAAAGTAATTATCAAATAGCGCAGACGGATATCAAGAAATTCAAACCGCGGCAAAAACCCGAGATTGCCCTAGCACATCTATTTCTCGGTGAGGCAACAAAATTCGGACACAACACTTTCCCGAACGTACTCAAAAAAATACTCTCTATCCCCTCAAAATATCTTGTCATCGTCAATCTCATCAGAGACAACATAAACTACCCCATCCTCATCAAACAGATAGAGAGAACGGGAACCATTACCGCACTGGCCTACATTCGCACCGAATCTGGGGATGGTTGTGTGGGCATGACGATTAAAATAAAATAAGCCGTTTATTAAAGTGAGGAAAATTATATGCGAGAAATTGAAATAAAATTGCGGGTAAAAAATATCAATCAAATTGAAGAAGAGCTTGCCCGGCAAGGATGCACACTATCATCTCCGATCCGCCAACACGATATCGTGTATTCCCTCAAGGGAAGCCGGAATGAGTTTGAACGCTCGCAGGAGGGAGATAATATCATCCGCATCCGCCGACAAGACGACAAAACGGAATTAACACTCAAACAACAGCGCTCAAATGAAAGCGACAATCTCGAGTATGAAAGCGAAGTGAAAAATCCCGATGCCGTACATCAGATGCTGCTTCTGCTCAACTGGTATCCCATGACGGAAGTAAAGAAAACCCGCCGCAAAGGAAAGTTGGGCGTGTACGAAATTTGTCTTGACCGCGTTGAAGAATTGGGCGACTTTGTTGAGATTGAAAACTTAGTTGATGAAAACGCTGACCCCGAGCTGGTGCGCCAAGAATTGTTTGCCGTCGCCGCGTCATTCGGACTCTCCCCGGCCGACGAAGAAACCCGCGGTTATGATACGCAGATTTTTCAACTGCACCATGGAAAAAACGGCTAACGTAACGAATGAGAAAGCCGAGTTTTGTGCACAGAAAAAATCCTAACTATTTTTTTGGCAGATGCTTCGTCGAAAACACTTTATCGTGTGATCATTAACCATCCCTACGGCCTGCATGTGCGCGTAGACGACCGTGGGACCAAGAAATCGAAACCCCCTCTTCTTCAAATCTTTTGCCCATGCAATCGCTTCTTTGGTATAAGCCGGATAGTCTTTTTCCGCGCGCAATCGATGGACAATCGGCACACCGCCAACCCATTGCCACATATAGTTCGCAAACAGCCCAAACTCTCTTTGGGTGTCCATAAAGTGTTGCGCGTTCTCAATCGCCGCTTCAATCTTCGCCCGATTACGGATAATGCCTGCATTTTTTAAGAGACGCGCCACATCGCGTCGAGTAAAACGAGCAACTTTCCGATAATCAAATCCCGCAAATGCTTTGCGGAAATTTTCCCGTTTATAAAGCACGGTGCGCCACGAAAGTCCTGCCTGAAAAATCTCCAGCGTCAGAAACTCGTAGATCGTCCGGTCGTCATGTGTTGGGACTCCCCACTCTTCATCATGATATTTTGTATAGAGTGCATCGCCAGCTTTCAATGCCGGCCACGGACAACGATCCAACGATGGTTGTTTTTTGTGTGACACAACGCGCATAGCGAAAAATCCTAGAGAGTGCCGAGCGGAAGCGTGATGCGCTGCTCGCCGAATGCACCGGGCGCTACCTGATATTTAGGAAAGTAGATTGTTACTAAATAATTAGTAAAGGTAAAGTTTTTGAAATTATCCACCGTTGGCGTTGTCCCCGCGTCAAGCATATCAGTCTGCACGTTCCCACCCGATGCGCTCTCTAGACTTCCCGCCAACTGCTCGCGAGACAATTGTGAGATTTTTGCCAAATAATCCACGGTGGTTGGATATAAATCCGCCAATGCCACATCGTGCCTCAAAGGAAGATCCCAATTAAATGTCTGGAGTTCTTCGAGTCCGTGTGCCCCTCCTTCGTACGAAGAAAATCGCACGACGATACTGATGTAATGATCATTAATCTGCGCTGATTCCCACGTAACCATAAAATCAAACGGCGACGAAGGAAACTGTTCTACGGGAGTTCCGGACGGCGTAGTTGCTTGACGCGCCTGCCAGTTGTCTTGAGCGTTTTTTTTGAAGTCAGCGAGTTGTCCATTAACCGCATCGCTGATTTCTTTATTGAATGCGGCAGGGGCAAATGAAAATTGAGGATATTCAACGTTGAGTGCCCATAATTTACTTGAGGTATCGTGCAACGAAACAATACTTATCGGCAACGACGAAGAAGCGTTGCGTGAAGCATTGGGCATAAGCCAAGCCCCCCGCCATGAAACGGTCACTAAAATACCAAGACAAAATGCCGCCAGGATCATACCCACCATGCTTGCAATTTTTTTGTTCATGTTGATAAGTATACCACAAAAAAAGACAAAGGGCGCCCGCCAAAGAAAAGGCTCCATTCCTTTACATGTGCGGTCAATACGAATAGAGTATGCCTATGCTTATTGACGATGTAACTATACGCGTAATAGCCGGCAACGGCGGCAAGGGAGCCGTTGCATTCAATAAAAACCTCATGGAACTGGGGCCTGCCGGCGGATCGGGGGGGCACGGCGGAAGCATTCATGTTCGCGGAGTTTCGGATATGAGCGCACTCAATTATTTTCGCCATAAAAAAGTTATCACCGCTCCACGCGGACAAGACGGTCAGGGGCAATTTCGCGATGGGCCAAACGGCGAGGATACCGTTCTTCACGTTCCTGTGGGAACTGTTGTGCACAATCTCTCAAACGATACCCACCTATCAATTGACAGCGTCGGAGAACAAGCGATGATTGCTCGAGGCGGTAATGGCGGCAAAGGAAATTTTCATTTCCGCTCATCCACCAATACCTCGCCCAAAGAATCTCAGCCAGGACTCCCTGGCGAGCAATGGGAAATTCGCTTTGAGTTAAAGCTCATTGCTGATATCGGTCTGGTTGGTCTACCCAACGTCGGTAAATCAAGCCTGCTGAATGAATTATCACGCGCACAAAGCAAAGTTGCCAACTATCCCTTCACCACGCTTGAGCCCAGCTTGGGCGTTTATTACGGACTGATTATCGCCGATATCCCCGGACTTATTGAGGGGTCTTCGAGTGGTAAGGGGCTAGGAATCCGATTTTTGCGCCACATTGAGCGAACCAACGTGCTCTTCCATTGCATCTCATCCGAATCGCCCGACCCAAAAAAAGATTACGCGGTTATCCGCGCCGAATTAAAGGCGTACAATCCCGAACTGCTGAAAAAACCAGAATATCTTCTCCTGACTAAAAGCGACGCGATTGCGGCTACCGATTTGGCCAAAAAAATTACCATACTCAAAAAAATAGAACCTCGCGCATTGGCGGTTTCCATTCTTGACGACGCAAGCATGAACGAACTCAAAAAAATCCTCAATGTTCTGGAAAAGCAAAAGATGGAAGGTGGGGAGAAAAAATCGAGCGATACCTCTCCTAGTGCTTAAATACCAACGCGCCCAGCACCACAATAACAGAAACAAGAAGAATAAATCCGACGAGAACCGCCACTTGGTTAGGGGAAGCAACTCCGGCGACTGAGGCCGCCAACTGCCCATTGTTATAGTTATACTGCGTTCCTTGCGGTGTTACTTGTGAATACGGCGCATAACCGTAAGAATATTGCGTTGGCATAAAAGCACTCACGGAGTAATTGGCGGGGTACGAATAAACAGGCGCCTGGTTGTACGAATACGACAGCGATTGATTGGCGTTTTCGTCATCATTCACATAAATATATTTTGGAACATAGATATATTGTGGCGAGGCAACCGCTGAAGCGTCTGGCGTCGTTTGATATGAAACGGGAGCGGTATAGGTATACGAGGATTCCTGATATATCGGCTGTTGGTCATAGACGTATGGCTGTTGGTAATATCCATACGATGAATCAGAACCAGTCGTAGTAAAACTGAAAATCGACCCTCGCGACATACCCAACTGATTAACCGCATCAACGCGAAAATAATAAATGATGTTGGGCGTAAGATTTGAAAGAGCGCCAGTGACATCAATGGTGCCATAACCCGACCCCGCCGATTGCATTGAGGTCATTGTCCCCAAACTCTGACTCGTACCGTATTCAAAATAGTACGATGTCTGGTATCCATTGGGGTTGATTTGTCCGGCAAGTGTTGCGCTGTTTGCCAAAACAGAGGTTGGTTGCATGGTTTGTGCAAAAGGAAGCCCCGCTGTTTGTGAATGGACAAAACCAGCGCCACCAAGAACAAGTCCTGCGACACTACCGACCAACGCCGTAATAATTAAAGCTCTTTTTTTCATATACAAAAATTTATTGGCTCATGCATAATATACAATAATTGAGCACTACAGTCAAAGCGTTTAATCACCCCCCATCTCTACAGAGCAAAAAAAGCCTCATATTATGAGGCTTTTTTTGCTCTTTTCTCTTCGTTTTCAGTTAAATACATCTTTCTCATACGGATGCTTTGCGGCGTGACCTCAACCAGCTCATCATCCCCGATATAATCAAGGGCATCTTCAAGAGAAAGATTGAGGGGCGTCTCAAGCTGATCCTGTAATCCCTCATTTTTTGCGCGAAAGTTGGTCAACTCTCTCGTTCGACAAACGTGGACTCTCATATCTTGCGCTTTAGCATTTTCTCCGACGATCATGCCTTCATAAACAGAAACTCCGGCGCTAAGAAAAAGTTTTCCGCGTCCCTGCGCTGTCACGAGTCCGTAATTATTAGTAACGCCGCCTTCCGTGGCCACGATTGATCCATGCATCATCGCATTCATGTCGCCTTTGTACGGCTCATACCCAAGAAAAATACTATTCATAATCCCCGTCCCTTTGGTCGTGGTAAGAAATTTATTTCGAATACCGATGAGTCCGCGTGTGGGGATGACAAAATCCATGAGTGTCGTCTTGTCATCAACGCGCATATTTTTCATCGTCGCCAAACGTTTCCCCATCATTTCTATCACCGCGCCCGCATGTTCCCCAGGGACCTCAACTGAAACCAATTCAATCGGCTCAAGTTTTTTTCCAACGCCATTGAGAGGATCTTTAAAAATAACCTGCGGCTTTGACACCTCAAGCTCAAACCCTTCACGGCGCATTTTTTCAACTAAAATAGACAGATGAAGTTCGCCGCGCCCCGAAACAGTCCACCGATCCGTGGTACCCATGGATTCAACTTTCAAAGCAACATCAGTCTCGGTTTCTTTCTCCAGGCGATCTTTTAGGTTTCGCGAGGTTACGTAGGTACCCTCCTTGCCGCGGAATGGAGATGTATTAACGCCAAACGTCATTTTGATGGTCGGTTCGTCAATATCAATTGTCGGCAATGCAACGGGATTATTAATATCGGCAATGGTTTCTCCGATGGTGATGTCCGGTATCCCCGCAATTGCCACGATGTCCCCGGCATATGCCGCAGCAACTTCTGCGCGCCCCAATCCATCAAAAACCATTACTGATGTCAGCTGTGCCCGCGCGACAACACCGGCGCGATTGATGTGGGCAACCGTCATACCTTTTTTGATGGTCCCCCCGTAAAGTCGCCCAATGGCAACTTTCCCTTTATAATTATCCGCGGCCAAATTAACCGTCAGCATTTGCAATACATCAAGCTGACTTATGGTTGGCGCCGGTATGTGCGCAATAATAGCATCAAAAACGGGCGTGATATCTTTCATGGAAGAAAGATCAGCGCTTGTCCCCGCCTTTCCTTGTGTGGCGGCAGCATAAATGACGGGAAACTCAATCTGCTCTTCGGACGCGCCGAGTTCAAAAAAAAGATCGTACGTAGCGTTGAGCGCCCAGTCTGCGCGAGCATCGGGTTTATCGATTTTACTGATGACCACAATAATTTTGTGGCCCGCTTGAATCGCCTTACGCAACACAAATTTCGTCTGTGGCATCGGGCCCTCTTTGGCATCAACCAACAAAAGCACCCCATCCACCATGCGCATAATACGCTCAACCTCACCGCCAAAATCAGCGTGGCCCGGCGTATCAACGATGTTAATCTTTACATCCTGATATTGAACGGCCGCGTTTTTCGAAAAAATAGTGATACCGCGTTCACGTTCCAATTCATTGGAATCCATGATTAATTCCGTCGGTGCATCAATTTTCTGCTTAAAATTTTCAGATTGCTTTAAAAGGGCGTCAACCAGTGTGGTTTTCCCGTGATCAACATGCGCAATAATGGCGATATTTCTTAATTGCATCATAATAAAAAGCCCACCGTAAGGGCTCAAGCACATACCCACAAACGCTTGCTATCGAACCATACAGCAAAACAAAGAAAAATGCAACAAAACGTCCCATTGCACGCTCAAAAAAAAGAAGTATACTGACAAACGCATGAACTGCATCCACCCCCACAAAAAACAAAGTTTTATTCTTTCTATCGCGCTGTTTGCCGTGTTTTTTGGCAGTTTGTTCATCTCACCAAGAAATGCGACCGCCGTAACATTTAAATATGGCGCATGGATTCCCTTCTGGCAAAAACAGGCAGGTGCAAACACCGCCGCATTGCATTTAACGGACTTGAGCGAAATAAGCCCCTTTTCATACGAAGTGAACGCCGATGGATCCCTAAAAGATTCACTCCACATAACACAGGGATTCTGGCCAACCTGGCTTTCTGCCGCACGCGATGCTCGAGTCAACATCATACCAACCATCGCAGCGCTCAACGGAGACACTATTCAAACACTGCTCTCGAGTTCCGCAAAACGAATCGCCCACGAAGACACCATTGCCGCACTGGTAAAAAAGCAAAACTACGGCGGAATTGATATCGACTATGAAAATAAAGACGCCAGTATCCGGCCATATTTTTCTCTCTTTCTGAAAGGTTTGGCGATGCGCTTGCATCCGATGGGTAAAACACTTTCCTGCACCATTGAACCACGTACGCCGCCCAAAGATCAGTTTGTTGTCATCCCCAAAGACTTATCGCGCGCCAATGATTATACCGCGCTCAATACCTATTGCGACGAGGTGCGGGTGATGGCGTATGATCAACAGTCGATTGATTTAACTTTAAACGCGCAGAAAGGAAACGGACAGCTTTATATGCCCATCGCCGATCCGGCATGGGTGCAAAAGGTTATTGAACAAACGACGCCATATATCAAACCCGGGAAAATTATGATTGGCATCCCCACCTACGGGTATGAATACGAGGTATCATGGAAAAATAATATCGCAACATACACGCGGTTACGAAGTGTCACCTTTCAACAGGCTATGGACCTAGCCACTGCCGTCGGCGCGGTACCAACTCGCAATAGCGCTGGCGAGCTAAGCTTTACGTACACCACCAGCACCCCCAATACCACACCACACCTTGTCTACACCATTCATGCCGCATCTTCTCCAGTCAATATGCAATCGGGAGTGGTAACACGATTTGTGTCATTCGCCGACGCCGAATCGGCACGCGCAATTATCGCACTGGCAAAAAAATATCACTTACGTGGCGCGGTTTTCTTTAAAATGGACGGGATGGCTGACCCAACGGTCTGGGATTTGATGGGAAAGTAATCTCTTAAGGAGGTCGCGCCGACAACCTACTCACTCACAAACACAGCCTGCCCACCGGGAACGCTAGGACAATTTTGGTGCAAAAAACAAGATACGCAAAAACTATTTAGTTGCATTATACAATGCTTGGATTTCACTTGCGGAAAGGGCACGGTTGTAGACGCGGACATCGTCCAAATTTCCATCAGTCCAAAAGTTGACAGCTCCACCAAACGAATTAAGACCATTTGACCAAGAATATATCCACGAAGGTGTCGCCAAGGTTCCATCACTCATTCCATTGAAATACGCACTCGCAAGATGAGTGGCCGCGTTATATGTCAACGAAATAAAAACCCACTGATTTAGGGGGATGGTAGAACCCCCAACACTTGTTTGGCCAGCTCCATAGTTCCCCAAATTTAATTTTTGACCAAAGATAGAGACAGCTATCCCTCCATAAACTTTTCCCAATAGAACGCACATATTCGAAACTGATTTCATGCTTACCCAAAAAGTAGTGCTGAAATCAGATGACGTCATATTAGAAATATAATTAAAAGTCGAATAGTCACCGGTACTACTCGCAAACTGCCCCGCCCAATTTCCCACTTTCCCAGTTGTGTAATGTGAGCCACTTCCACTCCATGTCCCATTATTCCCATTCCCACTCGTATCTTTAGCAATGGTCCCACTCCCCTCATCAAAATTCCAATACCCCACTAACCCTGAGGTATTGTAGAGGGGAGAAAGAGCTTGGTTAGAACCATACGAAAGAACCCCAGGAAGGTTGGGTTTAGACAGAGAGGGATTACTACGATATTT
>JBAYIV010000009.1:0-27347 GCA_041665445.1 Minisyncoccota bacterium | reverse complement strand
AACCATTGCCTATGATCGGAGTGGGAAGGGGAATAATGGGACATGGAGTGGAACCTCAACACCGCATTATGCCACCAGTAATGGCAAGACGGTGGGGTATTTTAATGGAGTGAATGATTATGTCCCAATTCCACATTCTACCAGCACCTCTTTTTCTAACGGAGATTTTAGCGGATCAGCTTGGATGTATATAACATCACTGCCACAATTTTATTCTGGGATGGCATTTGGCAGATCGACCGCTTTTATTTTCTACGTTACTCAGAATCAAAAAATAACAGCCCAGGTTTATAACGGATCAAGTTGGCAGTTGACCCAGGAAGTGAACGTAGAACCTCTTTCCGAATGGATCTTTTTTGCTTGGAAATATTCAAACCAACAAAGAATAGTTTCTTTGTATGTAAATGGAGTTGAGGTTTCTTATGCTCTGCGCCCGGCGCTTAATCAATCGTATCCCGATTCATTGTCGCCAATTTGTTTTGGGATGTATGGCTCAAATTTTTTCAATGGTTTTTTGAAAAATATGCGTCTTTACAATCGCGTGCTCTCGGCAAGCGAAATATCGGCGCTTTATAACGCAACGAAGTAGAATGATTGAGGGGAGAGGGGATGCTGCGAACTAACCCATGCGTACCCAACGACTATCATCCATAAACCCCACTTAGGTCCTTTAATTCCAGCCTCTTTTCTGGTATGCTCTAAACATGCCAGAAACAGCCCCAATACGCGTCAGAATAGCGCCTTCGCCGACGGGTTTTTTGCATTTAGGGACGATTCGCACTGCTCTTTTCAACTACCTCTTCGCCAAAAAAGACGGCGGTGTTTTCGTGGTTCGCATTGAGGACACCGATACCCAACGATCATTGCCGGTTTATGAAGAGAGCATTTTGGGTGGCCTAAGGAAACTTGCCATCACTTGGGACGAGGGTCCCGATATTGGTGGCCCATACGGGCCGTATCGCCAAAGCGAACGTACTGATTTATATAAAAAACACCTCGAGCAACTCCTCGAAGAAAAAAAGGCATATTGGTGTTTTTGCACCAAGGAAGAGTTGGAAGAAGAAAAAAAGGCAATGCTTTCGCAGGGGCTCTTCCCTAAATACGGCGGCACGTGTCGACGACTAACTCCCGAACAGGTCGCAGAAAAAAGGGAGGCCGGACAGAGCGCCGTTATACGCCTCATGGTTCCATCGGGCATGACCATTGAGTTCGACGACATGATCCGCGGAACTATTTCTGTCAATTCTGACACGATCGGAGATATTGTGATCGCCAAAAACGAATCGGCGTCGCTTTACAATTTTGCCGTCGTGATAGATGACGAATTAATGAAAATCACGCATGTCATTCGCGGAGAGGACCACATTTCCAACACGCCCAAGCAGATACTTATTCAAAATGCGCTGGGGTTTGCGCGTCCACACTATGCGCACTTGCCGCTCATTCTCTCTCCCGATCGCAGCAAACTTTCAAAACGAAATCTTGAGACGTCGTTCGATGAATATCTTAAAGATGGCTATCTCCCGCAGGCCATTATTAACTTTCTTGGTTTATTGGGATGGCATCCCGATGACGATCAGGAAATCATGGGCGTGGAGGAGATGACACAGAAATTTTCTTTGCGGCGCGTGCAGAAAGCGGGAGCTATCTTTGCGATGGATAAATTGGATTGGTTTAATGAGCAGTACATCAAGGCGATGCCGTTGGGAACGTTAGTGCAGGCTCTTGATTCTTTTATCCCGCAACATTGGAAAGAAAATTCCGAACGATTGGCGGCCGCCATCAACATTGTCCGTGAGCGGATGAAAAAATTTTCCGAATTTCAAACTTTGGCGGTGTTATTTTTCGAAAGAGAGGAGTACGATGGCGCCCTGCTTTCATGGCACGATGCCGATGCCGATAAGACGCGGGCATTATTGGAAATGGCGCGAGAGAAAATAAATGCTATCCCCGACGATGCTTTCACCCAGCAAAATCTTGAAGAAACAACCATGTTGCTCGCCGATCAAACCGGCAGGGGAGATCTCTTGTGGCCGTTGCGGGTTGCGGTCTCCGGCCAGAAAAATTCTCCTGGTCCCTTTGAAATTATGTCGGTCTTGGGTCGAAGTGAATCATTGGCGCGCATTGATCGGGCGATAGAAAAATGTAGTGCCGGTTTTACTAATCGTTAAATTATGGTTGCTCTATTCATGCGACATTTCTCTCGTGCCACACTGCTTCTTCTTGTTTGCGCGTATTTTGTCGGCCCCCTGGCAGTATTGGCCGATACCGCCTCGACGACCCAGGATGTTAACGCGCTGATTAGTGCAAAAAACCAAGAGTTAGAGCAAATCAATCAGCAGATTGCGCAGAATCAACAGAAACTTTTGCAAACACAAAGCCAAAAACAAACATTGACGTCGCAACTTTCACAAATCAATGCGGGAATTTCACAGATTAACTTAGGCATCAAATCAAGTAAAATAACTATTGATACCCTCGGGCTTCAAATAGGCAAGCTTCAATCAACGATCGCGCAGGATCAAGTTGTTGTCGCGCAGAAACAAGAAGTCGTTAAAACGGTACTGCAACAAATTCAACAAGAAGAAGGCGACACGCCGCTTATTATTCTTCTCAAAAATCAAAATATATCCGATAGTGTTTTTGCAATCCAATCACTTCAAGACGTGAACAGCAAGTTATTAATGAGTATCAATGATTTGGTTGCAACGCAGGAAAATTTAACTGCGAGCATGAATCAAGCCACGGATGTCAAGCAGACCAAAGAAGGGGAGTATCAGAATCTGAGTAATAAAAAAATAATCGCCAATCAATTAAGCCAAGAAAAGCAGCAATTCCTTCAACAAACAAAAAATCAAGAAAAAGTTTATCAAGCGTCTTTGACAACACTCCAAAAACGGCAAGCTGAAATTGCCGCGGAGATTGATTCGCTTGAAGCGCCGCTTCGCGGAGAAATTAATTACACATCTCTTCCGAAATTCGCGCCCGGTCTCTTGAGTTTGCCTGTCCACGGGGCACTACTCACGCAAGGATATGGCGCAACAAGTTTTGCCAAAACGGCGTACGGAAGCAAGTGGCACAACGGCATCGATTTGGCGGCTCCTATTGGTACGCCCCTATATGCCGCGGCGGATGGCGTCGTGATCTCGGTTGATAATCAGGATTTGTATTGTCCGCATGGCGCGTATGGAAAATATGTGGCTATAAGGCATTTTAATGGTCTCACAACGTTGTACGGACATATGTCGTTAACGGTTGCCAAGGAAGGGAAAACCGTCAAACGCGGCGAGCTTATCGGATATATGGGAAAGACGGGATATGCCACTGGATCGCATTTGCATTTTGGCGTATATGATTCAGCGACATTTCGCATTAGTCCGAGTAAGTACTGTGGCTCAAAGATGCCTTATGGTGGAGATATCGACCCACGCAATTATCTGCCACCCATCTCATAAATTATCTTTATTTTTGACTGGTTTCGATTTATACTGACCGCATATGGACGTATCATCTTTTCTGAGTCTGTTCTTAGCGCCACTTATTACATTTCTCAAGCAACAGGGAGCGTGGGATACGCTTGTCCAGCTATGGCAAGCCGCCAGCGGTCTTTTCGGGTCTATTTATGGGTGGACGCAGGCACGCATTGATGTGACCGTGTTGTGGCAGTGGGTGATAGTATTTTTCAAGTTTGTCTTTGCGGTTTTAATCACTCTCTTTAAGGTTCTGACGGATATCTTTATCTGGCTGACGCAGTACTTCAGGTAGAGTCGCTTAACTTGCCATTACTATATGTCGCAAAAGGTATATTGTGCGACACATTGTATATTGTAAAGATGAGCATGGAACGGCACTCCCCTTGGTGCATGCATATTATTTGTGCTACATTTCTCGCGTATGAATGACTATAAAAACGATCAGGAATTTTTAGAAAATTACGGATACGACATTAATGGCACGTGGTATCCCCGCGTTACCAAGATCGTTGAAATCAAGGCCAAACCGGCCCTCTATCGCTTCTACGCCCAACTCCCCAGCTTTGAGCATGGTGAGGCTATTAAGGAGCAATCAGCCAAGGAAGGAACGGCTGTCCATGAGGCCGTAGAAGCCATTTTGATTGGCAGAACCGACTTTCCCACGGACCCGATGGCAAAGCCCGCCGTAGACGCATTTTTGGCGTTTAAGGACCATTTAAACATTGACGTAGAGCCGTCTTTGGTTGAAAAGCGGGTCGCAAACGCCAAAGAACGGTACGCTGGCACGGTTGACGCTCTAGCGACCATAAACGGCACGTTTGGCATACTGGACATCAAGACCTCTCAATCGGCCTATCGCGACTATAACCTTCAGACTGCCGCTTACATGGGGGCCCTGCGAGACGAATTCCCCACTCTGTCAACGCGATGGATTTTGCGGATTGATCAAAATCAAACGTGCATCAAATGCGGAAGCACAATGCGTTCAAAGGGCGGACGAGAAAAAATTCGATTGATATGGAAGTCCGGGGATTATACCGTGCGACGCAAAGCCGAACGATGCGAACACGAATGGGCTGACCCGAAGGGAGAGGTTGAGTTGGTCGAGTCCCCCGCTTGGGAAAATGATTTCCATGCATTTCTAGGCGCCAAGCGCCTCTGGGAATGGGAACACGAAGAGATTCTCAAAAAGATTGGCTATTTATAAAAAGAAAGACGCCCCCGTCATTTAAGCGGGGGGCGTTGGTTGGTGCGACGAGGAGAGGTTCTTATCCTGCGTCTTGCCGTGCAAGACTTAGCGCGGGAGACGCAATTACCCTTTTATGAGCATATGCTCAACCTTGGTCGCTTATCACAAGTTATTTTTTGGCGAAGATGCCGTCCACGATTTCGCGGGCGATCGGTTCGATGAGTTCCGCAATTTCGGACGCAGGGATGCTCAGCTCCTTGGAGATGCTCCCGATTTCCCTAGGGAGATCCTCCGAAACCTTCAACTTACGCTTGAGAAAATGACGGAGAAGAATGATTGCCACCTTCCCCCTGCGGATCTGACTTGTGCAGCGAATGCCGGTGCGCTCTTCCTTTTCGTACTGCGTCCTGAGCGCATAAATGGCATCCATCAGATCGCTGTCAAATTCCTTGCCGAGGAATCGCCCTTGCTGCTGTTTGTCCAGGTGAAACTCCCGCAATTCGTCGATCCTCCCCAGACACAACCTCGCTTCCCGTTTTCGCATTTCGTCTTCATGTACGGCTACGCTCATCACAACCTCCTACACCAAAAAAAGTCAAAGTGCTCTATTCGAAAACGAATCACGCCATCGTGATTCGTTTGTATATAATAACACGCACAGTCATTAAAGTCAATTTTTAATTAGTCACTTTTTTATGTAAAAAAGTCCCCCGCCGAAACATCGGTAGGGGCTAGTGAGACCAAAGCTCAATACGAAGCATGAGAACGAGTACGACGGTGGCCGAAACGGCTGCTCGTGTCGCGTAAACAATCGCGAGACGATTCTTGGCGCGGATTGCTGGATAGAGCGAGACGATCGCAGTGATTAAGACCACTCCCCACACAGCAAAAGACTCCGGATTTACGCCTGACGTCCAGAGCGTTCTTATGGTCGGTAGATAGCCGACTATGAGAAGCAGTTGGGTTGCCATGTTGGCCGCCGTATGTCTTTTGCACGAAACCCAGAAAAGGGTTATCGCGCCGGCTCCGCAGAGACACAACATATCGAATGTGCTAAATCGAGATGTTAGCCCGTTCTTGTACGCGATCGTCGCAAACACGATGGATGTGGCGATCACATCAACGGTGTTGGCAATGTTGTCTACCAGGCTGTGTTTCTTGGTCGCCAGATACGTCGCGATGCTTAAAATCACCGCAACCTCGAAGACAATCCATGTCGCTATCGTGGGATGTACCGCATCACTCAAGATGAGCTGGCAATATCGAACATCAACAAACCCGACGAGAAGGACGACGATAATAACCGACACACTGCGTGGCATCTAACATCGCCTCCTTTCATGTTTGTATTGAGCCTAATTTGGAAAGTGCTCTATTCGAAAACGAATCACGTCATTGTGATTCGTATATGTATAATAGCACAAAATATTATTTGAGTCAATTCCCATAAAAATATGGCGGCAATAATTATTGCCGCCATACGAGTGCCGGTGCGCCCTAATCACCGCTACGGTACTTTTTCCAAAAAGGCAACCAATCCTTCTTGAAAAGCCCAAGCTCAACAAGGTCGTGATACCGGCCGTTTCTGAAAATATGACGCGGACGTCTGCCTTCTATCTTGTATCCGCAATGCAGACTGTAATGCAGACTGCGCTTATTGAAGGCAATGACCGTCGAGCATATCTTCTGGAGATTGAGGGTGTTAAACGCATAGTTGAGCAGAATCATCTTAGCATCGGTGCCATATCCCCTCCCCCAATATTCCTTCTCGCCGATTAATGCTCCGGTCGTCCCGACGCGGCTGGTCCACCAGATGTTGTGGATTCCCATTGACCCGATCAGCTTGTGGTCGTCCTTTGTCTCAATGGCCAGCGTGATGCTTTTGGCGCTTTTCCCGATGCCGTCAAACCATTCGCATTCCTCGCGTTCGGTGATGGGTAATGTGTGGTTGAGATAACGAGTAACCTCGGGATCGTTCACCCAGCGAATTGTTGCCACAAGATCGGTCTCCTTGTTAAGTGGGCGAAGAACAACTTTTTTTCCGACGAGAAACACTACGCGCTCTTGAGTCTTCATTTTCACACCCTCCTTTCAAAGAACAAACCGCCTCGACACTATGCCGAGGCGGTTTGTAGAACCCAAGAGAGAACAATACTAGTTATGAGTTGCACATATCGCCCCAGCAATAATACGCCGTGTTTCCGCGGGCGCAAAGCGACATAAAAATCTGGGACGAATATTTTTTCATAGTTCTTGTACTATACACTAAATGCGGAGTAATGTCAATTGTTAGTTTTTGGCGCTGAGCCGTTCCCCTTGCCAGTATTCGTAGAATGGCCCAAAAAGAAATCCCGCCAAGAACCAGAAAATGAATTCTTCTATTGGCACGTGCGTTATACGGATCCCGCTAAGCGAGGCAAATTGATATGTCGCGTCAACCCAGCGAGGATCAAAAAATAAAATGGCATAATAAAAAAAGAGCGAGACGCACACCATGAGAACGCCGCTCAGCAGTCCGTTTAAGAGAAGGTCCCGCCGATACACAAACATTAACGCAGATGTTAGCATCATAGCAATGCTACTTGCCTCAAATGATGTAAGTTTTATTCCCCATATCAGAAACGAAGTGGCAAAAGCGAGAAGCAGCAGCAACGTTGTCGCTCCCGGGCGATGACGCTGAGTTTTTCTTTTGAGATAGCGTTTCTTGAATATTTCTTCGTATATAACCGCCATAATGCCGCCGCTCGCAAACCCCATCAAAAAATCCTCAATCCCAACGCGCGTTCCGGTAACGGTGAGCGGACGCCACCAATCAACCGTCCACCAATAGTATGCGCTGGCAACACTTACCGCGCCGATAAACACGCTCATAACCAACATCTCCGGTCGAAGATCTTTTCTGCGTACGAAAAGCACTGCCCAAATAATGAACAGTGGTATGCATCCAACTAGATAAATAAATTGAGACGGAATCATAAATGATTACGGCGCGTGCGTTTCTATCACGATCGGCGGCGATGATGCGTCTCTCCCCCACAAATATCCCAACCCAAAGACGCACGACATCATGAGCGCGACCACAATAAACAGCGCTATTTCCCTGCGATATTTTTGTACCCATTCCCGTGCTTTAGCGAAGTATCCGGGGAGCCTCATGGAAATCGTTGACTATGTCAAAAGTATAAGGTATACTCTCTTTGTTATGCAATAGCCGTGTTTCTGCGGCATTATTTTTGAGCTATGGCACATACTAAACAACTTGGGTCAACTAAATTAGGACGTGATTCAGCCGCTAAGCGGCTGGGGGTTAAGCGTCAGCAAGGTCAACTCGTTAAGGCGGGCGAAATTATTATCCGCCAGCGCGGCATCCGTTATCTTCCTGGCGATAACATCAAGCGGGGTGGTGATGATACGCTCTACGCAGGCAAGGCTGGTACGATTGAGTTTAAACTAGTCAAAAAAATGGGATTTAACGGACGATCGCGGTATGCCACGAAAGTTAGCATAAAACCAAAGGTATAACATCGCTACAAATGTCGCTCAAAAATACCCTTAATTCATTGAGGGTATTTTTTTGTGGATAACTGTTTCTGACGATCGTCAGAAACAGTTATCCACAATTAGAGATGGAGAAGGCGGTGGGACTACTTGCTACCGCCAATGGTGATGCTGATAGAAAACGATGCACCGTCCGTTCCCCTGCCAAAAGTTATAAGTATTTTTCTCTCCCCGATCTCCTTTATTGGTTTTTCCGCGCACACAATGTCGTGTTGATCGATCATTGTCCCGTAGGGTTGTGTGTGGACGAAAGTCAGTACGGCGCTTTCAATGTCACGCGGGTGAACGGCGGTAAAAATCTGGTTGTCCTTTCCGGTTTTAACGATAAAAGAAAAAAGATGATTCTTGATGAGTGGAATGAGTTGGGCTACCGCTTCTTTCTTTTCTTGCTGGCGGTGCTGATTATTTTCTTGTCGTGCACGCGCTTGCGCAACGGCGTCGGCTGATGCCGGTTGTGCCCACCCGCGAGGCAGGAGAAGATTTTTCGCATAGCCATCGGCTACCTCTTTAATCTCTCCTTTGCGCCCAGTTGAGGGAACGTCTTTTGTTAAGATGACTTTCATAATGGTGGGGTGTTACTTCATTTGTTTTGCCAGTGCTTGCGCGGCCGCGATAATCCATTGGTTATCGGCCGCATCGGGGTTATCAAGATAGGCTTGATCGCTGGGAGTTTTGAGCGTAACGGTAGGCTCAATGCCTTGCTTGTCAATCATGTGTCCGGCGGGCGTTATCCAATGAGCGATGGTCATTTTGAGTAAACCGCTATCTCCGCCAACGGTTAGTGGGAAAAGTTCCTGCACCGTTCCCTTGCCAAAACTTTTCTGCCCCATAATCAAGGCATTTCGTTCATCCTTGAGCGCGCCAGCAAGAATTTCCGCGGCTGATGCGCTGCCTTCGTTAATGAGCACTGCGACGGGAATGTCGCTCAAAATCGATGGGCCCTGCGAAGCATACGCCTGATTTTGAGACTCGTCGCGGAATGCTTCGGTCACAATTGGATCGCCTTGTTTTATAAATAAACCAGCGATGGCCGTTGCGCCGTCAAGATATCCGCCGGGATTATTGCGTAAATCAACGACAATCCCTCGTGCGTGTTGTGCTGCGGCTTGGTATGCAGCTTTATAAAACAACTGCGGCGCCTGCTCATAAAAGTTATCCAGTTTTATATACGCGATGGATCCATTCGGATCGGCGATGCCGCTTGTGTTAATCATCTTAAACTCAAGTGTTGGTATCTGAATAGTGTCACGCACGATGGCAATGTCTTTGGTTTCTTTCCAACTTTTTCGCAAGATGGTAAGCGTTACGGTGGTGCCCTTGGGGCCGCGAATGGCCGCCGATGCCTGATCAACTGCCATGGCGGTTGTGTCCGTCCCATTAATTTTAAGAATAGCGTCTTGCGGCATGAGCCCCGCTCGTTCCGCGGGGGTTCCTTTGAGCGGAGATATCACGACAATCTGCTTGTCTTTGTTCATGCCGATTTCAGCGCCGATACCACTAAATTGCCCGCTGATCTCTTGCTGAAAATCTTTGGCGCTTTGTGGATCAAAAAAGACGGTGTATGGATCATTGAGCGAGTCTACCAGCCCGTGCATGGCCCCATACATTAACTGCTGATTGTCTTGCGTTGAACTGACTGAAACATATCGCGATTTAATCAACTGCCAGACGTTCCAAAAGGGAGCAAAGCTAGCAAGCGGTTGTCCGCTGGAAGGATTGGAAACGCCCTCAATGGCGATAGTTTTTGTTTGGCTGTACCCGAGGGTAAAACCAGCCCAATACGACATGCCGATAACTATCCCCGCGCCCAAAATAACAATAAAAAAAATAGTAGCCTTTTTGACGCGTGGATGAGCCATAATGCTTTTGATGTGCATAGTGCCCACTATAATAACACGGCCCCCCTCTTTTGTTCAATGTCCATGGAAATTATCGGCAGAATGGAGTATTATGCCGGAAGGCATTTGGCTGTACCGGTATGCACAAAGAAGACTATCTTGCATTGTTACAAAAACGGGCAAAAGAAAGCAGGGCATACCGTTCCTTTCAGGCCGTTGGAACCGATGTTGCCGACATCCTCGGCGATAGAGCGCATATTGCGCTCTATATCAAGATCGCCAAGACAATAGATAGTCAAACGCTTTTACAAACAGCAAAGACCGTCATGCAAAATTCAGGCGTGCGCAATCCTGGTGCTTATTTCATGCGAATCGCCAAAGAACATGGGTGGCTTGCGCTACACGCAGAAACAGAGATAAAAAAACCAGCAAAAGTATCAAGAAGAAAATAAGAGTAAATCGCGCTTACTATGACGTTTATTGCGCCCGAACAAAAGAATATGTGGACGATTTTCCGTCCCAACCAAGAGAAACTTCTCCGACATCCCGTTGCTCCGTTCGATTTCTCGGCCTATTCAAAAAAAGATATTGATGAATTAATACGGCACATGCGTAGCATGATGGTCAAGTACAAGGGCGTTGGGCTTTCGGCTAATCAAATCGGATTGAATATGAGTGTATTCGTTTGCCAGCTTCCTTCGTCCAACGGCAAGGGATACCGAGGAAAATTTTATGCTATTTTTAATCCTCGTATTGTCGCACAAGGAGAAAAAAAGATTCTTGATCCAGAGGGATGCTTGAGTGTCCCGGGATATTACGGCGACATTGACCGATCTGAGCGCGTTACCTTAGAAGGATTTGACAAAAATGAACGGCCGCTGGTTATTAAGGCGCAGGGGTTCTTGGCGAGCATCTTTCAACACGAGACCGATCACTTAAACGGAAGAATCTTTCTGGATCGTGCGCGCAATATCGTACGCGTTGAATCAGCCAAAGAAGAATAACCACACAGCAAATATGAGATATGTTTTTTGGGGAAGTTTTGAATTTGCGCAGGGAGTTTTTGAGCAACTCGTTGAGGCTCGTTTGTTCCCGCTGGCGTTGGTGTGCAACCCCGATCGTCCCGTGGGACGTCATGAAGTTCTCACTCCCCCGCTCACCAAAACTTTTGCGCTCAAGCATGGTATACCGGTATTACAACCGGAAAGCATAAATGACGACATGCTTCATGACGCATTGGCGCGACTCAAGCCCGATGTGTTTGTGGTAACGGCGTATGCAAAAATAATTCCCGACGATGTCATTAATCTACCACACTACGGAACCCTGGGTGTTCATCCATCGCATCTTCCCCGCTATCGCGGTGCCACGCCGATTCAGACCGCGTTAATGGCCGGTGAGGAGCACTTTGGCATATCGATTTATCGCATGGATGAAAAGATTGATCACGGACCAATCTTAGCGCAAACCGACGTCGTCATCCCCGAAAGCGAGCGGACATACAACCATTGTATCGATGTATTATCGACTCAAGGCGGCGCGCTATTGGCTCAAACGCTTCCGCCGTATTGTGCGGGAGAATTGGTGCCCCATCCGCAAGATGAAACACAAGCAACCTATACTAAGAAATTTTCAACCGAAGATGGTCAGGTTGATTTTACCCAAGATGATCCAATTGAAATTTTACGGAAAATCCAAGCATTAACGCCGAGTCCGGGTGTATTTGCTTTTGTGGATGGGAAACGCACTAAATTATTAGCGGCGCATCGCGAAGCCGACAACATGATCATCACGCGGATTACTAAAGAAGGAAAAGCGCCAAGTGATACGCGCATCCTTTTGGCGCTTAAATCCCAAGGGTAGATTGAATTTTTTTATTGAGCTTCTTTGCGCGCCTCTTTGAGGCGTTGCTCAATTTTCTGCCAATCGACGGCTTTCATATATGCCGATATATACTCCGCTCTTTTCGTGCCATAATCAATCAGAAAAGCATGCTCAAACACATCAATAAGAAGAAGCGGTACGCATCCGGCTAAATGCCCCGTGTGGTGCTCGTTAATCCATACGTTTAAAAATCTATCCGCAATGGCATCATAATACAGCATCCCCCATCCGATGCCGCGCATTGTTGCGATTGATCGAAAATCTTTTTCCCAAGCGTCAATGGTTCCGAATTCTTTTTCGAGCGCGACGCGTAACTGCGGTGCTTGATCAATGGCAGTGGGCGTTTTACTCATGCCATCAAAATAATATTCATGCAGGCGCATGCCATCAAACTCCCAGCCAAAACGCCGCTCTAACTCCGCATATTCCACCTCCCCGCCTTTTCCATCAGTGCGCATTGCCGTTAACGCGTCCGAAAGTTTATTAGTGTTGGCAACATATCCCTGATAAAGAGAAAAATGAAGTTTCAGCGCCGCATCGGAAAATCCTTCAAGGCCCAAAAGAGAATCGAAGTTTTTTGCTTCGTATGCCATAGTGATGATTATTACTAATATTGTTGACTACTACATCGATGAAGGAGGAGGCATTCGCCCCGAATCTTTTTTCGTTGAAATCCCCAGAAGCGCATAGAGACCACAGTAACCCAAGGCGCCGGTGAAAAGAAGCACTAAGCCGATAATAGCTATCACAATCGCGACAGAGACGTTGCCAACGATTGACGCCAGCCAAAAAAGAACCACGGCCAGCACGACGCGCAAAACTCGATCAAGTGTTCCTTCATTTGTTTTCATAATAATACATAGTTAATGGTACTCCTACTACTACGCTCAAGTATAGCACTTTTATTCATGGGTGTGTATGTCGCCGCATAAATGCGATGGCGTGGATTTTGGGTAAAAAAATGCTCCCTAAGGGAGCACGGTGGTGTCGATCTTCGGTCCTCTTGCGGTCTTAGAAAATCAATCGAGGATCGTGGCTCCTTTGAAGGTCACGATGACTTTCTCGACGGAAAGATCTGGGAGAACCTCCCTGACCTTTGCGCCCGCTTTTTCGAGCTCGAGGACGTGAAAGGCAAATTCTTTCTCGCCGGCTCCGCCACACGCCTCGGATCCTCCGTAACCGCCACAGTCCGCGTGGTTCATCAGAATCACCTTTTGTGTGTGGTGAAGGCGAGCAGACGTCGCGATCTGTCCCAGCACGAAATCACGGTCGGATTCTTTTGCGGGAGATGCCAAGCTCTTGACCCCCCCCGCGATAGAGACCAAATCAAAGTCTTGTATCCCCTGCTCTTTTAAGAAATCCAAAAGAGCTTGCCACGCACGATGATCGTAACACCACACAATCACCGCTTCGGCCTGATAGTGTTCTTTTGCCAGCCGAATATTTTTGCTCTCTTTCATGTTTCCTCCTTGATGGGTTAGTTTATAATTCGCGAACAAGAATGTTGACGATACTTCCCGGGAGAACTTCAAGCAATCCAGCATTGGCGGAATTGATTGTATCATCTTTTCCATCAATGTCAATGATTCGTATGGGCCCGGGCGCCAAGAAAGTGATGTAGGGGCGATGATTATCCAATACTGTAATCTCCCCTACTGCGGTTTTACAGGTAACGCTTTGCGCCTCAATGCGTCGCGGATCATCTTTCAGTGTATAGATGCTAATAAGCATAACTAAACAACAACTTCACTAATATCCCCTTTCATATAAAATGCCTCCTCCGGCTTATCGTCGTGGTGACCGTCCAAAATCTGGCGAAATCCCTCGATAGTTTTTTCTCGTGGAACGAATTTACCCGGGATGCCCGAAAAGACTTCTGCCACATGCATGGGTTGTGAAAGAAAGCGTTGTATTTTTCTTGCGCGGGCAACCAATGTTTTGTCTTCGGGTGATAACTCCTCCATGCCCAAAATCGCGATGATGTCCTGCAGTTCCTTGTACCGTTGTAAGACGCGCTGGACTTCCTGTGCAACGCGGTAGTGCTCTTCGCCGACAACTTTCGGCGAAAGCGCCGTCGAGGTTGATGCGAGTGGATCAACTGCCGGATAAATACCGATTTCGGTCAAGGGACGAGAAAGCACGATGGTCGAGTCTAGGTGCGCAAACGTAATGGCTGGCGCCGGATCAGTGATGTCGTCGGCTGGCACATAAATGGCTTGCACAGACGTTACCGATCCTTTGTTGGTTGAGGTAATGCGCTCTTGCAATTGTCCCATTTCGGTTGCCAGCGTTGGTTGATATCCCACAGCTGACGGCATCCGGCCAAGCAATGCCGATACCTCGGAGCCGGCCTGAGAAAAACGGAAGATGTTATCAATAAAAAGCAGGACATCCTTGCGTTCTTCGTCTCTAAAATATTCAGCCATCGTCAGCGCTGACAGCGCAACGCGTAACCGAGCCCCCGGGACCTCATTCATTTGTCCGAAAACAAGCGCTGTTTTTTCCAAAACGCCGGACGCTTTCATTTCGTGATACAAATCGTTCCCTTCGCGCGATCGTTCCCCCACGCCCGCAAAAACCGAAACGCCACTCGATTCTTCGGCGACATTGCGGATAAGCTCCATAAGCAGAACAGTCTTGCCCACGCCCGCACCACCAAATAAACCAACCTTTCCGCCCTTAATAAATGGCGCGATTAGATCAATGACCTTGATGCCTGTCTCAAATACCTCAACTTTTTTTGATTGTTCGGCCAACGTCGGTGCCAAACGGTGGATAGGCATTCGACGGGAAAACGTTTTGTTTGGATCATCCAGCGGCCTTCCAAAAACATCAAAGATACCACCAAGCACTTCTTTGCCAACGGGGACTTGGATGGGCGATCCCGTGTCAACAACCTCATCCCCTCGACGAAGGCCGTCGGTCATTGCTAAACAAATCGCGCGGATGACGCCCGGCTCCAAATGTTTTGCCACTTCGGCGACAACGATAGTCCCGTCGCTCCCTTTAATTTCCAACGCATGGAAAAGCGATGGCATAGAAGCGCTGTCTTTAAATGCCACATCAACGACCGGCCCGATAATTTGCGTGATAACTCCTTTGTTCATATGATTATATTTTTTGAGATGATCCTTGGATAATTTCGGTGATTTCTTGCGTGATTGCCGCTTGTCGCGCTTTATTGTATTGCAACGACAAAGCGCCAGAAAGGTCACTCGCATTATCAGCGGCACTCTTCATGGCAACCATTCGTGCAGAGTGTTCGGAGGCGTTGGCTTCAAGAATAATATGATACACGCTGATTTCCAGAAGGCGCGGTGCTAATGCATCAAGTATTTCTTTTGGACTCGGCTCTATAAGATATTCAAAATGATCCATTTGTTCGGCAAGCGCTTTGCGGCTCTCTAGGTGGCGCAATTCGGAATATTTGCCGTATGTAGGAGCAATATCTCTGATTGTTTCCCAAATACGATGCGCGTCAGTTGGCAGTAAGAGCCGCACCAGTACTTCTTGCTTGAGCGTTGAGCGAAAATGAGGTGCAATAACCATAACTCGATCCCACTCTTTATTCATGTATCCATCAAAGAGCATCTGTGCTAAAGGCTGCGTTTGATTCACATCAACATAATCGCCGAAATTCTTGAACACAGCGTACGGGACAATGCCGCGGCGCGTCAGGAATTCTTCTGTCTTTTTTCCAACGGCAAGAAATACTCGTTCGTGTTTGTCGTGCGTATGGGAAAGAATTCGCTTTTCAAATGCCCGCATCACGTTGCTATTAAAAGCGCCCGCCAATCCGCGATCGGATGAGACGACAACAACCGCCGTTTTTTTAATCGGACGCTGTCGCATAATAGGAGGAACATATTCGGTTCTGGTTTGCGTATACGCGAGCAAACGCAAAACTTCAAGCGCATACGGACGAGCGCGCAGAGCCCGCTCCTGACTTCGGCGCATTTTAGTTGCCGCAACCATTTCCATTGCTTTGGCGATGGTTCCGGTATTGGCAACCGCTTTCATTCGCCGCTGTAATTCTTGACGTGATGGCATGGAGTGCTTAGGGGGTTATACGGGATGCAAAAAATTCCAAGATGGCTTTCTTCGTTTTTTCTTCAACCTCTGCAGAGAATTCACCGGTGCGAACAATCGGTTCAAAAATATCTCCCGCATAAAGATTGTGCAGATAGGCAAGCATGTCTTCGTTGGTTTTTGCAACATCGGCACGGGCAATGGCATCCAAGAAACCATTTAAAACGGCATACAATACAATCACCTGATGTTCAAAAGGCAGAGGGGCACCATCTGATTGTTTGAGTGCTTCAGTGATAAGCTGGCCGCGTTTAATTTTTGCGCGGGTTGCCTCATCAAGATCGGAAGCAAACTGAACAAATGAGGCCAATTCTCGGAATTGCGCCAACTCAAGACGAATTTTACCGGCAACTTTTTTCATGGCTTTGGTTTGTGCCGATGATCCAACGCGTGAGACCGAAAGGCCCGCATTAATAGCCGGGCGTATGCCTTGGTAGAACAAATCGGCCTCAAGATAAATCTGTCCGTCGGTGATCGAAATGACGTTGGTTGGGATATAGGCCGATACATCACCCAACTGCGTTTCAATAATAGGCAATGCCGTCAACGATCCGCCGCCATTTTCATCGCTCAACTTTGCCGACCGCTCCAATAAACGCGAGTGAAGATAAAAAATGTCTCCCGGGTATGCCTCACGCCCCGGTGGACGGCGCAAGAGCAGTGAAATTTGACGATATGCCGCAGCGTGTTTTGAAAGATCATCGTAGACGATTAAGGCATCTCCTCCGCGCTCCATAAAATATTCGCCAATGGCGCATCCGCTGTAGGGAGCCAAAAACAATAGCGGAGCCGGATCGGACGCAGACGCAACGACCACAATCGTGTATGCCATCGCACCGCGCTCTTCCAAAAGCGCAATCGCTTTGGCGACGTTGGCCTGCTTCTGTCCAATAACAACATAAATACATACGGGACGCCGACGAGCCGTATCAAATTGTTGATTGATAATTGCGTCCAACGCAATGGATGTTTTCCCGGTTTGACGGTCTCCGATAATGAGCTCGCGCTGTCCCCGACCGATAGGAATCATAGCATCAATAGATTTGATTCCGGTGTGGAGAGGCGTATCCACTGATTTTCTCGCGAGAACCGATGGCGCCTTTTTTTCAACCAGTGCGTGTTTTGCATTCGCTGAATCGGAAAAAATAGGCCCCTTCCCGTCCAGAGGTTCGCCCAACGGATTGATGACTCGTCCGACAAGCTCTTCCCCAACAGGAACAGAAAGAACGCTCCCTAGTCCTCTCACGGTTTGCCCGGCGCGCACATTCGAAAAATCATCAAGCGCAACTGCGCCCACGGATGAATCCTCGAGATTGAGCGCCAGCGCATGCACAGGCCCGTGATCCGTTTCAATGGCCAGCATTTCTTGACTGGCGACGTGGGGTAAGCCAGAAATTTTTACCACGCCATCGGCAACTTCAATAACCGTGCCTATTTCTTCCACGGTAGTCTGGCTCTGAAAATCAGCTATTTGTTTTTTAAGTTTTTCTACAACGTCGTAAGACATAGATTATTATGCGGTTAGAGAAGATTGAGGGAAAAGCTGTTTTAATGCATGGACGAGTGTTGCGTCGATCATGGTTGTCTCATCGACAACAACTTTGACGCCACCACCCAACAACGAATCAATGCGTTCAGTGACAATAGACGAGGGATGAATTGCCGCTCTAAGCGCGTCTTTTTGCTTTTGGGCAAGTGGTCGCGCGCTCCACAGAACGACCGATGGAATTTTGTCGCGGCGCAATAATCGTCGCTCGATTTCATATACGATTTGATCGGCATGAACACGGTCACCGTTGTGAGCTATCGATCGCACAAATCCCCCACAGAGGTCATCGTGCCGCTGCGGGTAAGCCTCCAGGAGCTCCATAAACGCTTGAGCATATTGTTGCGGCGTAAATTTCATGGATGGTGAATTTTACTCATCGCGCGTTATCGATTTTTTCTTGACCGCATCGATGGCCTGCGTTATTAGTGCCGCGTCAAAAGGTTCCGGATGATTTTGCGCAACCGCATGAATGCCGCGCGCAATCAATGTTTCGGCGTCGCGCAAAATCTGTTGATGAGATTCTTCCGCCTCGCGCTTCACTTGTATTCGAGCTTGCGTGAGTACCTCTTCTTCTTTCGCGTGCGCCTGGGCCAAAAGAACCGCCTCTTGTTCTTTCCCTTTTTGCAATGCGCGCGCAACAATATCGGTTGATTCTCTGTGCGCTTGCGCAACTAAATGAGCTTTCTCTGTCCGAGCATCCTGAAGCGTCTGATCGGCTCGCTCGGCTTTTTCCATGCCTTCAACAATTTTCTCTTTTCGCTTTCTCAGAATTGCCAACGCCGGCTTATATACGGTGAACCGCAGTACCACAAGGATGATGCCAAAATTTATCGCTTGCGTAAGCAAGAGACGCCAGTCAAGACCTAATTTTTCTATAAGCTCCTTCATGAACAATTAAACGAATTTGAGAATCAATGCGGTAACCAACGCGTAAATAGCGATAGCTTCGGTAAACGCAACTGCCAAAATCATCGCGGTCTGAATTTTTGAAGCCGCTTCCGGATTACGTGAGATTGCTTCCGCTGCCTTTGACCCGATCCATCCGATCGCGAGAGCTGGGGCGAATGCACCCATGCCCATAACGATGGCGATGGCGAGTAATTTCATAACTTCTGGTTGCATAAATGGTGTAAATGATGTGTTACTTATATAGCCTCTGTGAGACGACCTTTAATGTTCCGGTTCTGCAATAGCAATGGTAACAAAGACCAGCGTGAGCATAGCAAAAACAAATGCCTGAATAAAGCCCGCAAAAAGTTCCAAAAACATGAACGGCAGCGGAACGATGAGCGGAGCTAAAAATCCGATAATAATAAGCAGTACTTCTCCGGCAAAAATATTTCCAAAGAGACGAAACGAGAATGAAATCATTTTTGCCATTTCTGATACCAACTCAAGAATGCCGACAAAGAAATGAATCGGGTTTTTGAAATTAAAAAATTTTCCCACGTGCTTGAAAAAACCAAGCGCAAAGATACCCGCCAAATTTACGGAGAGCACGGCAATAATCGCCAATGCCAAGGTGAAATTAAGATCGGCCGACGGTGATCGCAAGAGAGGAATAAATGATGCGTGCGCACCAACGCCTTCGTACAATCCGATGGATCCAACGCCGGGGAAAAGTCCGAGCCAGTTCGCGGTCAAGACCGCTATAAAAATCGTGGCAATAAGCGGAAAATATTTTTCGGCCGCTTGCTCGTCTCCCAGTACCGAACTCATGAGTCCCAGAAGCTGTTCCATGAGCATTTCAATCAGATTCTGAAAGAGGCCGGGTATCAAGGCGATTTTCCTGCGGAAAAAGATTCCCGCACCGCACAATATCGCCGTCACAAGCGCACTAACTGCCAATGCGTTTGTTACCGGAAAAGATCCGATAAAAAAAATAGGTTCGGCAATAAGGGATATCGCATGCATGATGTGGTAGCAATAACACTCAAAAAAATGGGGGCCACAAATCTTGGCGCCTCAATATCAACAGCATACCGGATATTTACCAAAAACGCAAGACGTACTTATGCACAGAAAAAGCCACTTTCTCAAGCTTTTTATCAAATAGCTTTGATATTTTTTATTTTTCTCCTTCGAGAAATTGGATCCAGCGCTCTATTTCCTTTTTCTGTGCCGTTAACTGCATCAGCTCCTCCATATCTTGGCGTTTGTTTTCTTTTGCACATTCGTTTTGGATGAATTTCATTCGAATGTCTAATTTAATCAGATTCTCCTTCGCCGACTCAAGATATTCTTTGATGATTTCTTTTTGTGTTTTCATAGTACGCGAAAGTATATCATATGCGTCGCATCACGCAATGTGTCGCGTGATGCCGAAACGTGGCAACCATTACGGACGGATGTCCTTATATTGTTTCGTGACCGGTTTGCCGAGTAAAATAACCGACGCAAAGTTAGCGGCGTAGCGAGCGCTCGTGCGCAAAACACCTTCTTTTGCCAGTCGGCGTCCAGATGTGTGTGCGATGAGCGTAAAACGAAAAGAAACCTTTCCCACGCGCGAGAGGCGCTTAGCTACATCAGTGTCTTCTCCATAAAACTCAATATTCGTATCAAATCCCCCGATTTTCTCCAGAGCCGTGCGACGAACAACGAAATTCCCCCCCTGCATCATTGCGCCGCGGTGCAATGCGCGACCAATACAATGGACGATAAATCCAACGCCATACCACGCAAAGGTTATCGCATTAAGAAAACGTGAGAGATCATAATACACATACGGACCGCTCAAGCCAACCAGTGACTTATCTTTTTCAAATGCATGAACGACTTTTTTTAACCATCCGGGCTGAATGAGTGTATCAGCATCAATAGCCGCAACAATATCTCCGTGTGCGGCGACAAAACCAGCTTGTCGCGCGCGCACCAATCCTTTACGCATTTCGTTGACAATAACAACGCCGGGATATTTTTCCCGTACTACAGCTACCGTGCCATCGGTGCTGGCATTGTTCACCACGATGACTTCACTGGTATGCGGTGCGGGCAATGTCGCCACTTCGCTCATAATCGCATCCAGACATAGGCCAATATACTTTTCTTCGTTATAGGCCGGGACGGTGAAGCTTACTTTCATGTGCGTGTATGAATAATTTTATAATGATGTATCGCATCAGCATAAACACTCTCCCATTTCTTTGCAATGTATCCGGGATTGCACGATTGAACCACTTGAAATGCGCGGGGATGAAGCGTCACCCACTCATGAGCGTGTTTAATCACGACAATCAAGGCATCAGCAAGTGCCTCACTGTCCCCTGCCGCAACAATCATGCCGTTGTCGGGCAGAATATATTCAGGAAGTGCGCCGGCATTAACGCCTACCGCGGGGACATGACATGCGAGCGCTTGCATGAGCATCAAACTCTGTGTTTCCGATGTACTGGTAATAGCAAAAACATCCCCCGCATTATAAAAATGCGCCAAGGTATGATGATTAAGCGATCCGGAAAAATGGACAGAATCGGCAATGTGTAATTCGACGGCTAATTTTTCGAGTGGTTGGCGCATTGACCCATCTCCGGCAATGCCCAAAGTCGCGCGCGGAAACTTTTTGAGAACCGCAGGAAATGCTCGAAAAATAACATCAATCTTTTTTTCAGGAGCTAAGCGTCCTCCCAAAATGATTGCCGGAGATCCAAAGTGAAAAACGCCTTTTAATTCTTTTTTCCGCTCGGACGAAACTGGAGCAAATCCAGAAACATCAACCGGGTTTGAAATTGCCTCGTGTTGAGCTGTAAACCCACGCGTGACCATAGCAGCAAGGATTGATTGTGATGGCCCCGATACAAATTGACATCGGTTGTAATACCACGTGTCATACCCAAGCATGATCGGCGTAAGTATTTTTTGCAGCGGCAAATTGCGGACAAACTCATCAATCATGGTGTGATTAGTCCCGACGAGCGGAATGGCTAACGCGCGAGATGCAATAAGCGCCTCAATGCCGGTGCCAAAAAAAATATTGACGTGAATAACATCGAGCCGATATCGCTTCATCCAGATCCAGCGCAATCCTGTGGGAATCACTACGCGCGCTTGTGGGCTGGCGGGCGTTGGGGATGGAATAGAAAAGAGTCGATGTATAAAAATATTCGGTCCAAGATCAATTTCTTTTCCAAATGCGGCATTGGCAATTGCAAATTCTTTGCGGCCATACCGAGGAACAAAAAAATGGATCTCATGTCCCAGAGCCGCCAAAGCAGGCGCGACCATGGTAATCGAATCCGATATTCCGCTTAATTCCGGATAGAAAACATCTGAAAAAATACCGATACGCATAGATGATTACTCAACGTTGTTATCGAGCATGCGCCCGCCGATTAATTTTCGAACCATGCGCCCGCCGATCCACACCAACAATATCAAAAAGACGATTGCGACAATCAGCGTAGTGATACGCGTCGTCGCGTCGGCGATCCCCACATAGGCATTGCCGAACACATATCCAACGCCCATAAGAAATCCCGTCCACACAAACTCTCCAATTCCATTCGTAATTAAATAGCGCCGGAACGGAACTTTAGCGGCTCCCGCGGCGATTAAGGTTACCACCGCAAAACCAAATCCCGTTGTCAATTTTGATATAAAAAGGATCTTTACGTCGTGCCGTTTAAAGAGTTTTTCGATGTTTTCAAAAAGCTCAACGGTTGTCCCCAACAAATTTCCAAATGTTCTGATGATGCGCTCGCCACCCCATCGTCCAAGCCAGTACCAGCATATATCTGCCGACAAATCGCCAGCCATAAGCACGCCATAAACCAAAAGCAGGGGTAGCGCCCCGGTGCGAACCAAGAATCCGCCAGCCATCATAATAATCGGCCCCTCAAAGAAAACACCCAAAAAAATAAGCAGGTATTTATACGCGGCAAGAAAAGAAAGAAATCCCGGCAATACGATCACTAAAGCATCCATAATGAGGAGCGTCAATCAACCCAGGATATCATAGGTGCACGTAAAAATCTATTTGAAGCGCGGCAGTGGCTATATTTCTATGCGCGAAAAAAGATAGCTCCCCAACCCAAGCAGTCCCACGGTCATAACCGTTAAAACAAATGCATCAAGCCCGATGCCAAAATATGAAACACCCTCAAAGGTAAAGCGCAATGCATCAATGCCGTACGACAACGGGTTGAGCCGGCTGATAATTTCTATGGCCGATGGCAATCCCGTGAGTGGGAAGAGTGCTCCCGAAAGAAAAAATGTCGGCATTACCACGAAATTCATAATCAATTGAAATCCCTGCATGTCGTCGAGAAAAGATGCAATGGCGGTTCCTAGTGACGCAAAGATAATAGCGATGACAAACATAACCACCAATGTCCATGGCATCAGCACCCACGTTGCTGGACGAAATCCGACGAGAAACGAGAGCCCGAACACAATAATGCCTTGCAAAAGAGCGACCGTTGCTCCGCCCAGCGTGCGTCCCGTCATAATGGTTAAGCGCGATACTGGCGCCACCAAGGTTTCTTTGAGAAATCCAAATTGTTTATCCCAAATAATTTCTATGCCGGAAAAAACCGCTGTAAATAGAATGCCCATAGCGATAATACCGGGTGCCAAAAAAGCCATATAATCTCCCCCGCCCGCCTTTTGATAAATGGGCCCAAACCCAAATCCCAATGCCACCAGAAACAGCAGCGGCTGCCCCAACGAGCCAACAATGCGCGCTCGTGAACGGAGATATCGTTTCAACTGCCGCAACCACAAGATATAAATTGATCGAAGTATTTGCATACAGATAGAATGAAACCTTACCGGTGCCATGCACGACGGTGCATGCGCATCGCGTCGGTGGTGGATGCCTCTTCCTCGCGAATTGCTCTTCCGGTTAATGCAATGAAGGCATCCTCAAGCGATGTCGCCTGGGCTTGCGTTTTAATTTCATCAACGGTTCCTCGGGCAACAATAGACCCATGATCAATTATCGCAATTTGATCAGCAACCCGTTCGGCCTCCTCCATATAATGAGTAGTGAAAAAAACCGTAATATGTTCACTCTGATTGAGTTTTTGTATGTACGACCAGATGTGATTGCGCGTTTGTGGATCAAGTCCAACGGTCGGTTCATCGAGAAACAAAACAGCTGGATGGTGCAGGAGACCTCGCGCAATTTCCAAGCGTCGTTTCATGCCACCTGAAAAAGTTTTGACTAAATCGTCCCGACGATCCCACAATTCCGTGAAAGTAAGCAATTCTTGAATGCGTTTGAGGCGAAGCTCTTTTGGAACTGCGTACAGCACGCCATGGAACTCCATATTTTCATATGCCGTCAACTCATCGTCCAGACTCGGGTCCTGAAAAACGATTCCGAATGAGGAGCGCACGCGGTGCTGTTCGGTTGCCGGGTCAAAGCCATTCAGGCGAATTGATCCGCTCGTCGGGTGTAAAAGCGTGGTAAGCATTTTAATGCTCGTGGTCTTCCCTGCCCCATTGGGTCCCAAAAAACCAAAAATTGATCCACGGGGAACGGAAAACGATATGCCTCGTACCGCTTCGACGGCACCAAATGTTTTTACCAAATCATGAACTTCAATAATTGATTCTGTCATAATACAATGGGTCGGCTGTGGATAACTGTTTCTGACGATCGTCAGAAACAGTTATCCACAGAACAATCATTTGATATAAAAAAATAATTACTACTCCATCTCAACGAGTATAGCACCTATTGTTAGAAAATCAAAGTATTCATAACCCGCAGACTTCCTCTCCGCATGTAATTATAAACGAATTGAAATTACGTTCTACTTTTCTCCCATTCCCACGCGGTGCGCACGAGATAATCAAGATCATCGTGGTGCGGCTCCCAGCCGAGCACGCGTCGTATTTTTGCCGAGTCAGCAACGAGCATGGCCGGATCCCCCGTGCGCTGTTCCCCCTGTTCTTCGGTAAAATTAACACCAGTCACCCGCTTAACCGCATCAAGAACTTGACGCACCGAAAAACCGTGTCCATATCCGCAATTGAAGGCATCGCTCGTACCACCACCAGCTAAATATTCCAAGGCTTTGATGTGCGCATCGGCGATATCGTTGACATGGACATAATCTCTGATGCATGTGCCATCCGGCGTTGGATAATTCGTTCCAAAAACTTTCAACGGATTGAGCTGACCCTTGGCGGCCTTGAGTGCGAGCGGTATAAGATGCGTTTCGGGATCGTGACGTTCTCCGATGGTTCCGCTCGGATCAGCACCAGCGGCATTAAAATACCGCAGGGCGACATATCGCAAAGACGTTGCCCGCGCAACATCG
Source organism: Minisyncoccota bacterium (assembly GCA_041665445.1). Lineage (GTDB taxonomy): Bacteria > Patescibacteriota > Minisyncoccia > UBA6257 > JAGOQP01 > DAIEKJ01. The sequence continues at coordinate 2,502 of JBAYIV010000009.1, read as the reverse complement.
GCAAGCATCTGCTCGACAATAACTTTTGATTGTCCGTAGGGGTTAATCGGACGAAGTGGCGCGTCCTCTGAGGTGGGGCTTACCTCCGGCGTTCCGTACACCGCTGCGCTTGATGAAAAAATAAATTGAGTAATGTTGTTCTTCGTCGCCGCTTCCAAAAGCGTGATGGTGTTGGCGACATTATTCTGATAGTAAGTTAGCGGCTGTTTGACGGACTGGCCGACTTCGATAAACCCCGCAAAGTGCATAATAGCATCGGGGTTGAACTCTCGCATGACGCTAGTTAAAAGCTCTGCGTCCCCCAATTCCCCAACCACTAAATTTTTTTCAGGGACGGCATCTTTGTGTCCTTTTGAAAGATTGTCATAGACTAAAACGGAATATCCTTTTTCTTGGAGCATCTTAACAACGTGACTTCCGATATATCCGGCGCCCCCGACGACAAAAACTTTTTTATTTTGCATGATCTTTGAAACTGTTTTGTAGACTGATTGATACTAAAATAAGTATATCATAATTAACTACTCGCGGTATACCGAACTTGATTGTCATCAACCCATCCCCGAACTATCCCCTCTCCTCCCCGCCATTAACCACAATGGTCGTCTAAAATTGCAGAAGCAACGCCTTTTTGTTAATATCAACATACATGCAAAATCAAACATTCAAGCCAAATCCAAAGAAAACACTCGAGATTGATGTGCGAGGAGAAACCTATCTCCGATTGCCGATAAAAACGGACATCATCACCGAGAAAGACAATCTTATGGATTTATTAGAAAAGTATGTGGCACCGCATCTTCTGCCCGATGACAATATTTTTATCAGCGAGAAAGTCGTTGCACTCACTCAAGGGCAAATTATAAACCTCAACGACGTTAAAACATCGCGACTCGCAAAACTTCTCGCCAAGAAAGTCAAAACAAACTATGGGAATAAAGATTTCCGTGGTTTTGGACACGGAACGCCGATGGCGATGGAGTTGGTTATACGGGAGGCGGGTTATTTCCGGGTTCTTTTGGCGGCAGCCGTTTCGGCCGTCACTCGACCACTGGGCATCAAAGGACTTTTTTATGTCATTGCCGGCACGCGCGCAAAATCAATCGATTGCCCCATGTCGTTTCTCATCCAACCGTATACGCATTATGCAAAACTCCCCCCCATCAATCCCCAGCGCGTTTCAGAAGAAATAAAGGAAAAGTTTGGGACTGAAACCGTTATCATTGACGCAAATTACCTTGGAGCATTTGCCTTGGGCATCTCAAGTAAAAAAATAAAAGAAAAATTCACTCAAGAAGTTTTTCGCGACAATCCGCTCGGTCAGTCAGATGAATTGACTCCGTTTTGCATCGTAAGAAAGAAAGCATAGCGATTCGTTTGGTGATGATAATTGTTCACTCAATCGCACGCGCTCTCCGACAAAGACTGCGCAAGGGTCATTCTCACTGATCGATTTTAAGAGCCTTCAAAATTTTGCTTAGCTTGTCGTTTTCGATTGAATCGAGCCGTTTTATCAACACCTCAATATCTTTCTTTGACTCTAGATTTGTTTCGTAATCCGCATCCGCTCGTAACTCAGAGTGTCTGCTTTGTAAATTTTGCCCCACCATGATAATTGACAGCAGTACGAGCTGTAAGAATGTTTGGGCTATCCACGAAATGGTCGTCGCAGTGCCTCCGTAGAGCGCCTGAGGCAAACTAATCAAAGCGAGTACGGTAAATGCAATCGCGCACCACATCGTGCCCACTACTTTAGTGATAAAAATCGCGGCCTTATCAAGCACTGACAGACTTTCTTTATGTTCCTTGTTTACGTTTCTTACCATAGTTAAGTATGATTTAATAATTTAATTCTAGTATTTAGTAGAACCAATCCAAAAAAGATTCTATTTCCAATAAAACAAAACCAATGCTTATTTAGCCGCGTTATAGAGGGCGGAAATCTCACTCGCAGAAAGAGCGCGGTTGTAGATACGAATATCGTCGATGAGACCGTTGAAAAAACGAGAGCCGCCTAGACTCGACCCAAAACGATAATTCCCCAATGCCAGGGTTCTTGTTACGGTTTTTGTTGAATCGAGTAAAAAACCATTCAAAAATACTTTTAATGTACTGCCATTCAAAACCACAACGTAATGCTCCCAAATATTTAAGGGAGGGGTACGAAAGAAGCTAAAACTTTCAGCATTAATTCCGTCACCGACAAACACGCGAAAATAAGGATCGCCGGAGTAATAGTAACCAATATAAAATCTAACAGTAGTTACTCCGCCACCAAATGAGCTGTCAATCGTCGCAGCAAAATCATTTAGCGAATATGCTTTTTGCCAAAAAGAAACAGTCCCAACGTTCCCCGAAAGACCCAAACTCCCCACATTTACATAATCATTCACTCCATTAAAATACCCCACCGTCTTGCCATTACTGGTGGCATAATGCGGTGTTGAGGTTCCACTCCATGTCCCATTATTCCCCTTCCCACTCCGATCATAGGCAATGGTT
>JBAYIV010000008.1:0-31448 GCA_041665445.1 Minisyncoccota bacterium | reverse complement strand
ATTTGAGATCAGAAGGTGACATGGCGCGGTAAAAAAATAAAAAGATAGGGAGTAGCTGTTTTCTGTACGTTGTTGATCTCTCCCTGCTGTGGATAACTGTTTCTGACGATCGTCAGAAACAGTTATCCACAGAACAATCATTGATAAGATGCAATGCTCTGCGGGCCAAGGGAACAATTGATACTCTTGCTATTTCAATTTTTCCGAAACACCTTCCTATTTTATTTTCTCTTGATAACACGGCGCGCGGCAGCGATGATATCCTTAGGCATCAAATGATAGTGCTCTAAAAGCTCATGCGGTTTGCCCGATTGCCCAAACACATCTTCAATTCCCACCATTTCCATGGGAACCGGATATTTCTGCACCAGCAACTCGGCTATGGCTCCACCAAGTCCTCCCATGACAGTATGCTCCTCAACCGTTACTACCGCGCCTATTTTTTTGGCCCATGATAAAATTTCTTTCTCATCCAATGGCTTGATGGTAGCGCTGTTCAAGACCACACTGCCGGTCTTTTCTTTGTCCAGCTCGTACGCGGCAAGCAATGCGTGGTGCAAAAGCGGTCCGGCACCGATAATCAAAACCTCGGGTTTATTTTTCTTTGATACCCACACTGCCTGCGCTTTGCCGAAAGTGAACGGCGTATCAACGGTCGTTACAATCGGCGTTGCTTCGCGTTGTAAACGAATGTAGATAGGACCCCATATTTTTGCGGCCGCCACCGTCGCCTTCTGCGCTTCAATGGCATCGCACGGATAGATGACCCGCATATTCGGCATGGCACGCATGGTCGCGATATCTTCTATCGCCTGATGTGTTGCGCCGTCCGGACCAGTAGATACGCCCGCGTGATGACCGGCAATCTTCACATTTGAATCATTGTAGGCGCAAAGCGTACGAATTTGTTCCCAGTTTCTTCCCGGTGAAAACGTGGCGTAGGAATTGATAAACGGAATCTTCCCGGACACACCCAAGCCCGCGGCAATCGCCGCCATATTCTGCTCGGCAACTCCCACCTCGATAAACCGCTCCGGATAGACCTTGGCAAACCAATGGCATCGCGTTGATTCTTCCAAATCACCCGATAACACCACGACATTTGCATCGTTCCCCGCTTCCAAAAGCCCCCTGCCATAGCCGTCGCGCGTCGGCGCTTCGTCGACGTGCCTGGAAAACATCTTCGGATTCAAATACAACAATTCGTTGAGCATGTTATTCGTGTTCCGATTTAATTTTCCCTCCCAGCGTACGAAGTTCCTTTAGCGCCTGACGCGCCTGTTCTTTGGTGGGCGGCATGCCGTGCCATTCGTATTTCTGTTCCATAAAACTCACTCCCTTGCCCGGAATAGTGTGTGCGATGATGGCCGTCGGCTTTTCGTACACTGCCTTGGCTTCCCAGACCGCACTGATAAATTCTTCAATATTATGCCCATCAACATCAACCACATTCCATCCGAACGAAAGATACTTTTCGCGCAACGGCTCCAAGGGCATCACGTTTTCGGTATAGCCGTCAATTTGGATATTATTGCGATCAATCACCGCCGTCAGATTACTCAAACGATTTTTGCCCGCAAACATTACCGCTTCCCAAGTATTTCCCTCGTTGTGTTCGCCGTCAGACATGAGCACATAGATGCGATGCTTTTCGTTATTAAGCCGCGCCGAAAGCGCCATACCGATTCCTTGCGACAATCCTTCGCCCAAAGGCCCCGACGTCGTCTCGATGCCCGGCAATGCCTTGCGGTGCGGGTGTCCCTGCAATCCTGATCCGTACTGCCGCAAAGTCTCGAGCTTTTTTAATGGAAAATAGCCAGCGCGCGCCAAAGCGGCATATTGTATCGGACATATGTGGCCATTGGAAAGTACGAGCCGATCGCGCTGTGGCCAAAGCGGTTGTTTGGGTTTTTGATTGAGAATATAGAAATAAAAAGCGGCAAAAATATCAGCCATGCCCAAAGGACCCGCTGAATGTCCCGACCCGGCCTTCTCCAGCATCATTATTACATCCTCGCGCAACCGGTTGGCAACACCGTAAAGATCTTTAATTCGTTTATGAGAGACAAACATACAATAACAAACAACCGACAATTAATCACGAGAAAATTAAATTTTTTCTAACGTCCGATAGGCCTTCTGGGGATCTGCCGCATTCCAAATGTATGATGCCGACACCACGCCATCGGCTCCCGCTTTCTTGCACTGCGCGGCCGTCTTTTTATTGATCCCTCCATCGACGATAATTGTAGCACGAGGATGGCTTTTTTTCAAAAACGGCATCAGTGTCAGCGCTTTTTTATTAAATAATTGTCCTGATTTTCCCGGAACAACCGCCAATACCAAAAAAGCACGTACCCACAGAGGGATCGATGTAATTATTTTTTGCGTATCACCAACCCGCATCACAACACCGATGTGAACATGATGAAGTTTTGCGCGCGCGCGCACGGCATCCCAATTCTTCACTTCTCGCGCATGAAGATAGACCGTTTCAAAAGTTCCATCATACCACTTTGCATTCATTATTTTTTTCCAAGGCAACATCAAATGAGCGGCATAGCGCCATTGTTTGCCGTATTTCTGCATTCCCGTCCGAGATATAACAGCATTCACCGGTGTCCACGCGCCGTCAGAAACGTCCGTGTGCACAATCGCATGCGATGGGATAATGGTTTTTGCCACGCGCAGTTTATCGGCAAACAATGCACGCGTGGGCTCATTAATAGCAATACTCGTCCGCATGCAAAGAGTATATCACAAACACAAAACCCCGCCACATGAAGCGGCGGGGTTTTGAAAAACAATCGACTGAATAAGATTTTTCTCGTTGGTTAAAGAGAAAACGATCCCAGCATCTGCTGTAAAACGCCCCTCATTGATTCGAGCACCGATGCCATCAGCGTAGATTCTTGGCTGGAAGCATCGCTCGTGCCCCCTTGTGTACCAGCACCGCCACCCGAAGTTGAAGTTGAAGATGTGGCCGTCCCCGCATAAATCGTTATGTTGTACTGATTCTGTGCTGATCCGCCATACGTCGACGAAACACGTAGTTTAAAGCCATAACTTCCCGAGATCGTCGGTGTACCAGCGACCGTCGTCTGCGAATTATTCCCTCCGCTCAACGAAAGTCCGGGAGGAAGCGATCCATCGACAATGCCCCATTGATATGATCCTTCTGGTTCATTGGCCGCCACGAACGTCGTGCTGTACGGTTGCCCCACCGTTCCCGGCTCTTGCCAGTTGGGAGGAGTCACGAGAACCACCGACACGGCCGTTCCTGTTCCATTACTGGTCCCCGGAGATACATAGAGAATGAAATTCTTTATAACGTACTCACTCCCCGAATCAACTCGAAGCGCAAAGAAATATTCTTTACCGCTATCAGATGTCGTCGGTGTCCCGCCAATCGTCACCGACGATCCACTTCCTCCGCCCATCGAAAGACCCGAACCGGCAGGAAAACTGTTCCCAAACTGGTTAGACGAATCTCCGCTAATAAATGTCCATCGGTATTGTCCGGACCCTCCCGTCACTCCGATAGTGGCGCTGTATGCTGTTCCCACCAGGGCCGTCGGAAGATACGTCGATCCTCCGATAACCAACGTAGTGCCGGCGCTACTAGAACTACCGCCGGAGGTTCCTCCCCCGCTCGACGTTCCTCCCGTGCCAGAACCACTGCCCGAGCCACCTCCGCTCACACCACCACCAGTCCCGCCACCGCCATTACCCGGCCATGTATTGGGCGTGGACGATGCCAGCGAAACATCCCGAGCGGTCAGAGCCCAAAAATTCGTACTGCCGATATTCATGGATGCCAGCGTACCAATAATTGAAACGTGCTTGCCCTCAAGTCCTTTCAGTTTTGCAAGAACGGTATCATCGGCAGCTTTGACGAGGTACGTAATCTGGGCATTTCTTCCGAATGATGCCGTGGCACCATTTCCGTTAAGCACAAAGCCATCCACAAACAATTGATGCGTCCCCCATATCGACGTACTGCTGGCCGGCTGTAACGTTCCGGTATATCCTTTGCTGATTTTTATCGGCAAACATCGCTGGCTGAGCGGAACGATAACATTGAGCGCTTGCGCGGTCTGTGCATCAATCGTCCCCGTCGCCGGCAAGTTGTTTTTATTTTGAAAAACTTTTACGGCGGCGGTTGTTAATTTGCCGTAAAATCCAGTAACCAAACCTTCTTTATAGCTCCCCTCGCTCGTCAAAGCTCTTTGTACCATAGAGACATCATCACCACTGCCTCCGGAATTTAACACGGGAACAATATTGCACGGTTGTATCGCCGGTGCATTATCGCCCGCCTTTATCATCGTACTAACATTGCTATTTATCGATGCAGGAAATGAAGATGAGCCGGAATTCCCCGATGACGCGGGCAAGGCTCCGTTTCCCGAAGACTGCAACGACTGTAACTGCGTACGCAGTTGATTGAGTTTTTGAAGTGCCGCCTGAAAATTCTGGCTTGTTTTAATGCTGTTGACCGTGGCGGTACTTTTCGACAAAACGCCCGCGGTAAAATCAAAAGAGGTGCCGCTGGTCGCCGTCAACGATTGCCCGAACTGAGATTGCGTTAACGCACGTTGCTGAATCTGCAACGTATTGAGCTGCTGCATCAACGCTTCGAGTTGTTGCTTCTTGATATTATAACTATCGATCCCCCCTCCAACACTACCCGTCAACCCCTCATTGTTACCCACATTGATCATCCCGTGCACTCCCATAGGAACCAAAAGCAAGGCCCCCAGAGCAACCCCCACATAGACGCGTATGCGCATATAAAAAATAAATTACGATTAATACTATGCTCTTGGCATAGTATATCACAGTAAAATCTTTTGTCCAAAAACGATTAGTATATCGAATGCACCGTAATGACGATCGGGAATTTCTTTTCAGCGGTCATGGATCCCGACACAACTTGGATACCTGCGGTATATGTCCCAACTCTTGTCGGCGTTCCCGAAATCAACCCACCGACTTGGCATGGAAATTTAATGCATACCGGCGACGTCAACGTTAAACCATCAGGGAGAGACCCTTCGATCACACTCCAGCCATAACTATCCGATCCCCCCGATGCCAGCACCGTTGCGTTATACGCCTGACCCATTATCCCCGATGGCAGATCGGCCGTCTTAATGGTCAGACCGGCTGACGATACCGACAAAATTGAAAGCGAAAATGTTTGCGTTGCTGTTTGAGTTCCCGAAGTTACCCGCACAACAAACGTATACGTGCCCGCTTGCGTTGGCGTTCCTCCCAGAACCAATGACTGCGGGCACGGTGCCACAGCGCACACAATTCCATCTTTGCTCTGCATAATGCCGCCGGGAAGTGACCCGCCCGTAACAGACCACGCATATTCCCCCGTTCCGCCACGCGCTTGTATGGTGGTAGTGTAGGGTTGACCAACGGTGCCCACGGGCAATGTTGTTGTGATGATGTTCAACATTTGATTGGCTTGCCCTTGCACGATAGAGAACGTCCCACTCACTCCTTGGGTGTCAGCCCCATCGAGCGTAACCGTTATCTCTTGGCTTCCGATATTCAATGCCGGTAATGCCGCGGGAATGGTCCATGTATATGACCCCGTATTAGCCGCACTGCTCACGATGGTATAAGGTATGATACTGGGCATCGCAAGCATGCACGGAGGCGTTGAGCGCAAGCACGCAGGCACCGGACGTCCTGTGGTAATAGTAACCGTACCCTGTGGCTTGAGAACATCTTTTTGGTTCATCGCCCACTGAATGGTATAGGTGTTGCCGACCGTCCACGTGGCGCCCGCTTGCGGAGAAACGACGACGATCGGTCCACTTGCTGGAGTAATGGTGCCGGCAGGATACACACTTTGTGCAACAATTCCCCAAAAGCCTCCCTCAAGCGAATAATATTTAATATCGCCGGCAACCGTTACCCGTTGACCAACATATTGTTTTAATAAGCTCATCACGGTATCGTTGCCGCCCAAAACACGATAGACCAAAACGGGTCCCTGCACATTGTCTGCAACGTCCCCACCCGATCCGACCGTCAATGTAAACGATCCCCACATCGCAGTGCTGATCTGCGCTGATTGCAAAATTCCCGTCACTTGCTGAAATCCCACCGAACCACACGAATAGTACTGCGGGACAAGAGCGTTGATAGTATCGGCCGTCTTCGCATCAATAGATCCGGTGGCCGAGATGCCGTGATTTTGTTGAAAACGCTTCACCGCGGCCGTGGTCAATGATCCATAGAAACCAGTTACTATCCCTTCTGGATAGCTCCCCTCTGCATGAAGCACATTTTGTAATAACGAAACTGAATTTCCTCGAGACCCGTAGAAAAGACCCAAATCAATAGCGCACCCCGCCGCAATGCTTTCTTGGATACCGCTGGAAATGGATACTGGCTGGCTGGAGCCGGTCGATCCCTGCATGGTCCGCAGTTGCGCCTGCAATTGCTGGACTTGTTGCAATAGTTGCTGAATTTGTGCCTGTATGGCGACAGCCCCGCCGACAACTTGCGCCCGAACAACACCGCTTTGAGCAAAAAGCGAACCAATGATAACCACACACGCGAAAAGGCCGATGCTATATTTTTTCATATTATTTTTTTTATAGTATACCATGTATTATTTCTGGATATAATTTCACCACAACCGCCCGCTTCCCCACGGACTCTCCCCGTACTATAAGTTAAGACGTATGAGCGGCTAAAAAATAACAGATATGAACAAAATAACCTTTTAAAAAGCCATTACAATGAGCGCCATTACTCAAGCTCGCTTATTTCGTTCAGGCGACGCACATGGCGAGAGGCATCTTCAAATGTCGTGTCTACATATGCCGTAACAATTTTTTTAGCCGATGCTTCGTCAATAAAATCAGCCGCCAGTGCCAAGACATTGATATCGTCATCGCGGCGGGCGGCAATTGCCTGCTCAAGCGTTTCACACAACCCCGAACGAATGCCGTCAATTTTGTTTGCCACAATATCAACCCCGACTCCTGAACCGCACACGATGATCCCCCGCGCGGACAAATCACCAGCAACCGCACGCGCCACCGCAATGGCAAAAATCGGATAATCATCGTCTTTATCATAGACCGTATTTCCCTGATCGATTATCTCGTGCTTACTGGCACGCAAAAAATCAACCAGTTCATTTTTTAACTCAAACCCCCGATGATCGGCTCCAATGTAGATGCGCATATTTCAAATGCAAAATGTTTCCCAAGCCCGTAGGGCATCTACTATTTTACATTTTACATCTTTAAAATTCAAACCCCACCTGCGCCTTTTTTCCTTTGTTGTACGGATGTTTGATTTCCTTCATCTCCGTTACCAGGTCGGCGCGAGCAATAAAACTTTTTGGCGCATCGCGTCCCGACAGCACAATAATCATTTGCTGGGGCTCGTTTTTAATAGCATTCAAAACAGCGGCAGCCGTAATTAATTTAAGTGACACCGCGACATTCACTTCATCCAAAACGACTACGTCCCATTTTTTTGATGCAATTGCGGCAACCGCACGCGTAAGCGTGACACGCGCCGCATCCTTATGCGCCGATCGCGGGAGTGAGTCGCCCAAAATACCGACAAATCCTTTTCCCCCGCGATGGACTTCGAGCTTCCCTTTGAAAACTGGCATCGCGTCCAAAAATTTATGCTCTCCTGAAATCCACGGTCCTTTAATAAATTGAAACATGATTGCCTTTTTTCCCTGCCCAACCGCACGCATCATCTGCCCCAGCGATGCGGTTGTTTTCCCCTTCCCCTTCCCCGTAAAGACGACGATCATGGTAAAAAATTATTTTTCGGTTTCGCTGATATGCGTACGATATAACCTGAATGCATTGGCAATGGGGAAAAAGTCCGTGATAAAATTATACGCCGCCGCACCCATGGGCCCAACAACGCCCCCAAACACTAACCCCAAACCAACGACGTTGGTAATCCCCCATATCCAAAAATTCTGCCGTGCCACCCGCATTGTTGCCCGCGCTAACTCCATGCTCTCCGGAATGCGCCGCAAATCGTCGTGCATCAGCGTGATATCAGACGCCTCAATAGTCGCGTCAGCGCCAATACCCCCCATCGCAAAACCGACATCGGCCAACGCCAACGATGCCGCGTCATTGACGCCATCCCCAATCATCGCCAAAACACCCGATCGTTTCTTGATCTCTTTTATGAGCGCGAGCTTGCCATCGGGCTTGAGGTTTGCATAAAACTCGTCGATCGATGCTTGATGCGCGATTTGGCCCGCGATGACTTCGTTATCTCCCGTCAACATAATCCACGATCGCACGCCCAATGCTTTGGTGTCTCTAATGGCGGCAACAGCCGATGGACGAAGTTCATCTTGAAAGATGAACCCGCCAATAAGCTTCCCGTCGCAGGCAACACACGTCATACTCTGCCCGTGAACGCGAATGTCATTAATGCGCGCCGCGTCTTGAGCGCTCACCACAACGCCGTGTGCGGCAAGCATTTCCATTTTCCCCGAAAACCATTGATGGCCATCCTTGGTAGCCGCGATGCCTTCCCCGGGTGTTTCCTGAAAAGAATCGGGCGCCAGAAACGATGCGCCTTGCTGTTTGAGATAAGCCACGATAGCAACGCTGGTCGGATGATGGGAATTAATCGCGCACAATGCGCCGCCGGCAAGTACCTCCAACTGATTTGATCCGCCGAACAATTCGATCGCCACCACATGCGTATCGCCCCGCGTCAGCGTCCCCGTTTTATCGGTCACGAACGTTTTAATCCGAGCAAGACGCTCAACGATATCTGCTCCTTTTATCAGCACCCCGCGTCGAGCGCCATGAGCAATGGCGACTGTAAAACCAAGCGGAATAGCAACCGCAATATCATCGGCGCACGTTACCAATAAAACGCTTAACACAAAGCTCGCATTGTGCGTTACGATATACAAGAGAGCTGAGCCGACTAAACTAATGACGATATACCACGCGCTAAAACGATCGGCGATCCGTTGTATGGGTCCCTTGTGCGCACTCGCCTCGCTCACTAACGCAATAATTTTTGCTAGCGTCGTATCTTCCCCCACGTGATCGGCCCGCACCAACAATGACCCAAACTCATTGAGCGTAGACGTTAGAACCGCATCGCCCGCATGTTTTTGTATCAGGGCGCTTTCGCCGGTGATGGTTGCTTGATTGATGCTGGCTTCTCCGGACAGTACCGTGCCGTCAACCGGAATGCGATCACCGGCTTCAATCACCACCACGTCTCCCGCACGAACCGCATCCACCGGCTCTTCAACGATAGTCCCCTCGCGTTGCACCTTGACGCGCTCAGGGCGCAATTTCATTAAATGCTCAATGGTATGCTTGGTTTTGAGTTGTGTCACCCGATCAAAAATACGCGCAGAAGCGAGCATGAGATTGATAAAAATCGCCGAAACCCATTGATGGTCGATAAACGTAAAAATCAGGGCGATGCTGGCCAAAAGATCGATAGTAATGGTTCGCAAGAATATCGCCCGCACCGCGCTCCACAACACGGGAGCCAATCCAATCCCCGCCAGCGCAATTAAGGCATTAGTCACTAGCGATTCGTGCCGCCACGCCGGAATTAACTGTGCGGCAAGTCCCAGCAGAAGCAGAACCACGAGGCCAACATCAAACCCCAAGGGTAAATCGCTCCATACGACACGATACCATGGTTGATCGATGTGTTCGTGCGTTGTCATAGATAGGCATAGTATACGGCCCAAACGCCAAAAATGCTACCCAATAATTCCGCCCCCGAGCATTTTTCCCCAGCGGCCATAGAGCACCGCTGATTGTCCCGAAGCAGGAAATGCTTTTTCGGGATGGCGAAAAATTAAACGAAGCATCCCCTGGCGATCGCGCGCAATGCGCGCGGGCATCAACGGCTGACGATAACGCGTACGCCCCCAAGCCGATACTGTTTTCCCCGCCAGAAGTTTCTGCGCCGTCTTTTGATCAATAATGTTTTCTCGCACAATGCTGATTTCCTTTGTGTATAACCGCGGGTCATCATCATAGACGACCGTTAATGTATTGGCGGAAAGATCTTTTTTGATGACCGTATACGCGCGACCCGCCGTATTGGTAAATCCGTGTTTCTGACCGATGGTGTAGAGCGCCGCACCATCGTGTGTCCCAACGTTCTTGCCGGTCGTATCATAAATAGCACCGGGCGTTGTCACGATGTGTTTTTTCAAAAATTCATCAAACTGAAACTTGCCCAGAAAACAAACTCCCTGCGAATCTTTTTTATCGGCGGTTGGTAATTGCGCATCTCGGGCAATGGCGCGCACGTGCGGTTTTTTAATCGCCCCCAAAGGAAATAGAATTTTTTCAAACCGATCGGACGGCACATCCCATAAAAAATAGGTCTGGTCTTTTTCGTGGTCGCGCGCCGCATAGATGCCGACAAATTTCCCCGCACGCGTCCGTCTTATCCGCGCGTAATGTCCCGATGCCACCCAGGAAAATCCCGACCGCATCGCCTCGTCGTACAAAAGACCGAATTTAACCTCCCGATTGCACATCACATCGGGATTGGGCGTAGTGCCATTGCGATACCCATCAAGCATATAGTCAACAACTCGCTCTTTGTATTCTTTCTCAAAATCAAACACGTAGAACGGGATGCCGATTTTTTGCGCTACCGCACGCGCATCTTCCAGATCACGATCTTGGCATCCGTCCACGTTGTATCCACGAATAAAACCCGCCGACACGTCGTAGCCTTCTCGTTGCAAAAGCAGCGCCGCCACCGATGAATCAACGCCACCCGACAAGGCCACCAAAACCTTCTCTCTGGTCTTCTTTTTGTTTTTTTTTAAAAAGAATCTCATTGTTTCGGTAATTTTGCTCATTGTTTCTACCTCTGCGTAACCCCGTTCAGTTTACGCTCTTGACCCGATGCATCTTCTTTAAAAACCGATCACCTATCGCAAAGACATTGCCGGCGCCCATCGTCAACACAATGTCTCCGCCTCGCGCCAGCTTTTTGATGCGTTCCGCCGCCGTTTCAAACGATGCCGCATACAGTGTCGCAACACCCCTTTTTTTCAGTGCCGCAACCAGCATCTGCGAGGTGATAGTCGGGTCTTTTTTCTCACGCGCCGCGTAAATCGGCACAATGACCGCACCGGTAACACCATCAAAGCTTTTCACAAAATCCTTAAACAACAATTTTGTGCGCGAATACAGATGCGGCTGAAAGACGACGACAATCCGCCGCCCGGGAAACGCATCGGCAAACGCCTCCAGCGTCGCCTTGATCTCCGTGGGATGGTGTCCGTAATCGTCATATACCAAGACGCCGTTTTTTGATCCCTTATACTCCTGCCGCCGCCACGTACCCGCAAACGATGCGAGGCCATCTTTGATGGCGGATGACGAGAGGCCAATGACACGGAGCGCCGCGGCGGCCGCTTGCGCATTATGGACGTTGTGTTTGCCAATAACCGGAAGCGAAAAGTTTATTTTTTCTTTCGAGCAGTCAACCACCCGGCACCGCGCCTCTTTCGCCAACCGCTTGAGAACCGGATCGGTTAAATCGCAGACCAAAAAACCGCTCCGGGGAATTTGAGAAATGAACTGTACAAAACCGCGAAAAAGGTTTGCCTTCGTTTTATAGTAATCCAGATGATCGTTATCAATATTAGTCACCACCGCAATCGTCGGATGAATATCCAGAAATGATTTTTGATATTCGCACGCCTCCACCACAAAATGCGGCCCGGCTCCGGCAACAAAGTTGCTTTTCGCCCCGCTTAAAAAACTTCCAATAACAATAGTCGGATCTTTTTTGGCGTGCAAAAGCGTCCACCCGATCATGCCGGTCGTCGTGGTCTTCCCGTGCGATCCAGCCACCGCAATCGTGTATGCGCTATCCGAAACCATCCCCAATGCTTGCGAGTATGAAAAAGTTGGCATCCCGCGCGTATGTGCCTCAATCAACTCAATATTGTCCGACGTTATTGCTTTGGTATAGATGACCGCGTCGCAATCACGCGGAATATTCTGAGCGCGGTGCCCGATAAAAATTTTGGCACCGTATTTTTTTAATTGCGCAGTTATAGGAGAAACAGCAACATCCGATCCACTCACCGTCACACCTCGCCGCGCAAACATCTGCGCCAACGCCGAGACCCCGATGCCACCAATGCCAATGCAGTGAATTTTTTGAGCACGAAGCAATTCCATATGTTTTTCTGCATACAGTATACAGGTTCCTGCCGACAACGCCATCATAAAAAGATAACTGTTTCTGACGATCGTCAGAAACAGTTATCCACAAAGAAATATCGGAGGAAAGACCATCCAATGACCGGCGGCGCGGACTAATCTATTTTTTATGCCTTCTCAACACGCTCAACATAATCTCCCGTTTCGGTATTCACACGCACCATATCACCCTCGCCTACAAAGAATGGGACCATGACTTTCGCCCCCGTCTCAAGCTCAACTTGCTTGCCGCCTCCCGATGCCGTGTCACCCTTAATAGCCGGCGGTGACGACGTCACTCGAAACTCCATCTTAATCGGAAGCTGAATGGTAATAAGCTTTTCGCCCCACATCATCGCAATCACTTCCATATTAGCTTTCAGAAAACGCCCCTTGCCCGACAAGGCATCAGCGGTCAAAAAAAATCGATTCTTGGGATTTTTTACCTCATCAAACCAATACTGCCCCTTACTCTCGTAGAGAAAACGCGACGGCATCCGCGTAATCTCCGCTTCTTCCATTTGATCGCTGGGCTGAAACGATGTTTCTTTAACCTTTCCCGCCAGCACATCGCGCATCTTAACTTTCATCACTGGTTTGCGCTGTTGCATGCGCAAAAAATTCGCCTCTAACACTTCATAGAGACCGCCATCCCACTCAATCACCATTCCCGTGCGTACTTCGTTATATGAAAGCATGGTATGCTATCCGCATTACGTATAATAGACATCCTTTTTCTGCACTGCATTCACCTGCCCCGATATGCATCCGGGCAGCTGAATAAGCAGAAAAAATCGTGACGAGCACGACACCGAACGTCAACCGCATTCTACTGATTTTTTTCTTTCGGCGCAACCCCGCGATGGTCATCAACCTGACCATCTGGTTCTTCGTTGGACAATGCCTTGCGAATAATATCTTTGAGCGCATCCACGGGGACTTTGTCGGCGGCCACGGGCCGTTTTTCTTTCCGCTCCTCTGCCTTGATATGTTTTGCGCTTTCAAACGTTTCGCGTGCTTTATGAGTAAGTGTTTCTTGAAGCGAGCGCTCATCTTTGCGATCCAGCAACGCCGTCGCCGTCTGCGAAGATCCGCCCGCATAATATTCAGTAGCAATTTTTTTATCAACCTCTTCGCGTCGCGCCGCGTAATTATGTCTCGACGCTTCAATGATCGCGTCAAAAAATGTTTGTGCGGGAAATACCGGCGGCGGCAACGTCGCGGCGGAAAACGGTTTTGAGGAGATACCATCAATCATCAATTTTACATAAATATTCGCGTTGGGAAGATTGACAAAATCCTGCGCTAAAAATTCAGGGAAAAATTCTTTTTCCAACACCTCCGCATCGGTAGCACCAATACGAAAGATAATCATCGTTCCCACATTACCAAAGATGGCAAACCGCACATTCTCAAGAATCTGTTCAATATACTGATGTGCCAGCGTCAAATTTAATTTATATTTTCGCGCTTCGGAAAGAATTGTCGCAAATGACTCGGTCGCAAAATTTTGAAATTCATCAACGTACAGATAAAAATCGCGCAAGTCGGCATTGGGAACCCCTGACCGCGCCATGGCGGCGAGCTGAATTTTTGTGATCAGCATCGCGCCCAACAAATTGGAATTATCCTCGCCAACCATTCCCTTGGATAAATTAACAATGAGAATCTTCCCATCATCCATCATGGAGCGCATGTCAAAAGATGAATGCACTTGCCCGACGATATTGCGAATAAGCGGATTGGAAACAAATTGGCCGACTTTGTTTTGAATAGCCGCCACCGCTTCGGTTTCCAATTTCTGGGTATACTTTGCAAATTCATCGACCCAGAATGATTTGACGACGGGGTCTTTAAGATTTTCAACGATATTTTTTCGGTATTCCTTATCCGAAAGCATTTTCATAATTCCCAATAACGTTGAGTTGGGATACTCCAAAAGCGCCAAAAGCGTATTATTAAGAATATATTCCATGCGCGCCGACCACACATCGGGCCATATTTTTTTAAATACCGACATCAAGCCTGACGCCACCAAGTGGCGCATCTCAAAGTTCACTCGCTCAAGCGGATTAAAGGCGATGGGAAAATTGATATCGGCTGGATTAAAATACACCACATCGTTGATGCGAGACTCGGGAATGAAGCGGAGAATTTTTTCAGCCGATTCACCATGCGGGTCGACAAAACAAACGCCACGCCCGGCAACAATATCAGCGATAATCATATTTTCCAACAACGTGCTCTTGCCGGTTCCCGATTTACCAATTACATAGACGTGGCGGCGCCGATCATCGATTTTTATCCCGAATGTGCGCTCGGTGTTACGAAAATTGGTCTTGCCGATAAAAAGAGTGTCGGACATATTTTTGATTATAACACAACCAAGAGCCGGCGGCCAACGGCATACGATTAAGAGCACTGACTACTAGTCAATCGGCAGGTTGACCGGCGGACTCCCCTTGCGCGACGGCAAAGTGTGTAATTTCGGCGCCTTAACCACCAACGACGGAAAATGGAAAATAGTCGCCAATTCTTCAATATTGAGTACGGGCAGTTTTTCATCCCGCAGACGCCCCGAATAACCGAATCGGCGCTGAACATAATAATCGTAAAAGCGCCGCTTTTTAGCAAAGACACGCACTTTTTTATACCAAGGGAAAAGCCGCGCCGTAAATCCCCCAAAAACCGTCGGCTCCGGTTTAAAACCATTCATATTCCTGGTATTGAATTGCTGAAACGATCCCATGACAGCCGCGACGTTGTTCGGAGAAAATGTTTCCTTTTTGTCCATGTACAGAAAGCGCAGAGTTATCTGGAACGGCAACTTAGCTGTTTTTTCCTCAATCGCTTTAATAACCTCCTGATCGCCGCGCGTTAATGCGAATGTCCCGAACGAGGGAATCGCGACTCCTTCTTTATCGAACCGCTTCGGGGATCGCTCTTCGATAATCTTTTTAATAAGCTCATCCCCCTGTTTTTTTAAATCATTGCCGGAAGGAGCGCCCGTGGGACTGACGAGTAATTGTATCCACGCCACTTCATCGGCCTTCAATTTTGACAACGCTTCGGTGAGCGACGCAAGCAGATCGACGCGCTTTTCATCCTTGGGGTTTTCAAATTCAAGATACGTCTTGATGGGATAGGCATTGTCCTTGGTCAAAACATAGTTGGCACCGAAGAGATCATAGGTATCATTGGGAAGCACCGAGGGAAAGCGAGCGGTATAATCGGTTGCCGGAATAATTTCAACCTCGGGATAATGGGAATAGATTGCCGATTCAACCAAGTGACGATCGCCCTTAGTGCAACGTACATAAAACGAGACGCCGCCATCGCGGCCCATCATTTCAAAAGAAAGCCATCGATCAACTTTGCCGTCCAAATATTTATCCAAAAATTTAATGCCGAACGAATAGATGCCGTACAGGTTTGCGAAAACACTCTCCATCGACTGCGGTGTTTTGATGATATTTTGGGAAATACGGATTTCCAGAAACTCCCACTCCATTTTCTTGATAAACTCAGACCGCTTGTACAACAAGCGCAGTTCCCACCATAAGGCGAACAAAAAAATCGGCAGGAGAAAGAAGACCCCGACCGACATTATGGCATCAATAAGCGATCCAATCCCAGCATCGACTGGATACATAGATTATGCAATATGATAGGCTCCCTGCTGATTTCGCTTGAAGTATTTTTTATTCTGCAAGTTCAGAACAATCGTATTGTGTTTCAGCACGCGTTGCTGCCCAACTAATTGCACCACGGCATCAAGCGGCAACGGACCATTTTTCTTTAAAATATGACGCAGAATCTCGCGTGTTGTGCCCGGAACAATCCCAAACTCTCGCAATGAATACAATCCTCGCCCCACGAGCACAAACCGCCGATCTTTAATCAACTCGTTATGCACGGTCTGCGGATGGGCACGCTTCGGATCGAACGAAGCACGATCAATGGCATGCGCAATATCGCGAAAATGCATGGGCGTCTTTTCCTTCTTGAGAATAAGATACGATTTGTCGCGAATAGTTTTGGGAACAATTTCCGGCCACGCCGATAGTCCAAAATCACCAAACGGATTGACCGCAAACTGTTTTGCATTGGCAAGATAGTTGAGCGCCACATGATCTTTTACTCGATGCGTGCGCGTCGCTTGTGCAAAAATTTTATGAAATTGCCCGCGTTCAATCAGTTCCTCTTTTTTCCCCCGCAATATTTGCGCAAATTTCTTCACCACGTCCTTGTTCCGCTTCAAAGATTCAGCATCCGCATACCACAGCGCACGCATTTCTTTGTTCTCGGCAAAAAATGACGGCTTCTTAAAAGCCGCGAACAAAAGCTCAATGTATTCGGGTGTTACCGACGAATCCGCAAGAATGACGGAAAGCTCTTTGGGCAATATGTCAGCGCGACGCGTTCCTCCGCTTGTTTCAATATGCGCATATGCTTTGCCGAATGCATCAACCAATGCATGCTCACGCTGCGCCATAACGGCGATGCTCTTAACAGCCGCCGATTCTATCTGACGCACGCGCTCTCGCGTAATGCCATATTTCGCCCCCAATGCCGCCAAGGTCTTCTGTTTTGTTCCGCATACCCCAAAACGCTGGGACACAATGTCCTTTTGGCGCTTGGGTAATTGAGCAACAATCGTATCAAGTATTTTCTGTATCATACAAAAACATAATGGCGCAAACGATGACGCCTTTATTTGCTTCCCGTACCTTTATTTGTACTAAATTTATGCCAAATTGTCAATAGCGGGCTAGCCACGAAGATCGACGAGTAGGTTCCCGCAATAGTGCCGATCAGCATAATGGCCACGAAAAGCCGCAAGGACGGCTGTCCGAAGATAAGCATGGCGACCAAAACCAACGCCAGTGCCAGCGAGGTATTAATAGAACGCGCGAAGGTTTGATTGATGCTTTCGTTGACCGTGTCATCAAATGAAGCAACCCCTCTTCGCGTAAGCAAGTTCTCGCGAATGCGGTCAAAAACCACAATCGTATCGTGGACCGAAAAACCCATGATAACCAAGAGCGCGACAATAAAATTGGAATCCATCTCAACCCCCCAAAAACGACTCAGCACCGCCAATACGCCAGCAGGAATCACCACATCGTGGAAGAGCGTTATCATGGTGACCACGCCATATTTCCATGACTTAACCGGATATGAAACTTTGCGGAAAGCAAGCGCGATGTATGTTGAAATAACCAGAATAACAAGAATGATCGCCTGAATTGATCGCTGTTTTAATTGCTCACCGATGGTAGGCCCGATTGCTTGAAATTGCAGTTCGGTCGTCGTTCCATATGCGGCGGTAAACTGAGCAAGATATTGCTGATGTTCGGACTCGTTGACCGTGGGAAGCTTTATAATATAGGAATGTGACGAGAGATCCGGATAGATAATCGCATCTTTCCGTTGGACCGTATTGGCAAAAAACTCATGCAGGGTTGTTTCGTTGACGGACGGATTGTTGGTGCTAATCTGCCACAACGTTCCACCGGTAAATTCAATGCCCGGTTGAAATCCAAAAATAACAATCGCCAGAAAAGACGCGACAATAATAATGCCCGAAAACGATATAAAAAATGTTTTGTGTTTAATGACTTGAATCATAAAATGGCCAGAGATTATGGACGAACCGGATCCGATTCTTTATCGCGGACAAAAACGACCAGCAAGCTACGCGTCACGGTAATAGCAGTGAACATACTCACCACCACGCCGAGAAACAATGTTAATGCCAGCCCCTTGATAAAGCTCGTCGTGAAGAAAAACAAGATAAGTGTCGTGAGCATCGTACTGATATTTGAATCGCGGATAGAGGACCATGCGCGGCGAAACCCTTCTTTAATAGCCGCCGTGCGCGAAAGACCGCGCTTCATTTCTTCTTTGGTGCGCTCAAAAATAAGGATGTTGGCATCAACGGCCATGCCGATTGAAAGAAGAAATCCGGCGATACCCGCCAAAGACATCGTGACGAATACTTTGAAGATAGTGAGCGAGAGCACGATGTACACCACCAATGCCACCGATGCCAAAACACCGAAGAAGCGATAATATGCGACCATAAAAAGCATGATAATCAATGTCGCGATAACACCCGCCGCAATTGATTTTTTCAGCGAGTCGGCGCCCAAACTCGCTCCCACTGCCTGCTGACTCTCTAGCGTAATGGGCGCCGGCAACGCGCCGGCATTAAACTGCTGAACCAAAGATCGCACCTGCTGTTGAGTAAAGTTGGGACTCGTGATGCGCGCCTGTCCACCTGAAATTTTTTCCTGCACGGTAGCGATCTGCATAAGATTGCCATCAATAAAGGTGGCAATTTCTTTATTGACGTTTTGTGCCGTCAGATCTTCAAAAATCTTCGAGCCGTCTCCGTTGAAGCTCAACAGCACATACGGCATGCCGGTTTGCTGGTCAAATTCCATTTGCGCTGATTGCAGATATTGTCCGGTAAGTTTTGTGGGGAGAAACTCCGGCGTTCCCGATGCATTTTGCACCACGGTTCGAAAATCAAGATATGGCGTCTGTCCAATGTTGCCGATAGCTTGTGATACATCTTTAACGCCCGCCAACTCAACCACCAGATAATAGTCGCTTCCCGTCTGTGAAATAGTCACTTGCGGCTCGCTCACGCCGAATAAATTGACCCGTTTTTCGATAACATCCCGCAATCCAGAAAGCGTGCTCGAAAGATCAGCTGAAGGAATTTTGCTCGTATCGATGCGATAAACCAGATGAGCTCCCCCAACCAAATCAAGACCTAACCGCCATGGCATTTTGTTGCCCAGCCATCCCATAAAAGGAACATTCGGATAGACAAAAAAACCACCCAGAATGGTGACCAGAATAATACCCACGACAAACCAGGACGATTTCCTTCGATTCATTGGTTCGAGAATACCACAAAGAAAACAAAAATCAAGGACTTATCCACATCACACCAGGCTTTCGCACCCCGCAAAAAAACAAAAAAATTTATAGTGTATGCCCAAAAATGCGATCATTTATACCACCATTCGCCGACGCACGCTCCCCCACGATACATAGAGTGCGCCAGCGGCAACCATATTGATTAATGAAAGCAGGCAATAGGAACAAAAGGCTCCCAAAACAAACCCCTGTACCACGAAAAGATACAATGAGAAAATGATGCCGCATCCGACGCCGACACCATACAACACCTCAAACCATTTTTTTTCCGAACGCATATACCCCACCAACAGCGCGGCAAGCCCCAAATAAAAGACCATCCCAACATATGCCAGTGAAATCCCGAGAATATTATTGTACGGGGAATGCAAGACATCCGTGCATCCCCGCACGATAAAACATCCGATCGGCTGGCCACTGGTAATTTCTTGATGAATAAGAACGGAGTCGACAAACCCCACGATCGTTGATGCGAGCAATAACCACGGAGCCCAGCGATGGAAGAACTTCTTCATAAATTACAAACCTTGCACGCCACCGCACCGTTAAAATCAACACCATCATCAGATTCTTTCTCATCGTGCGCCGGCGACATCCCCAGAGAAATCACGTCGGCGTGCACCGATGCCTCCTTATAAACCGCCAGCCCTTTTGCTTTTTCGTCCTTCAGTTGGACTAAATCGCCGTCTTTTTTCGGTTTTTCCTTTTCCTTCTTTTTGCTTTCCTTGCCAGCCACCAATACCTGGCTCACAATCGATCCATCACGGAATACCGTCACGTCTTTGCATTTTAATTTGTATGCAAGCAGATAAGCTTCTTTAACGTCGTCAACCGTCGCGTCTGCGGGAAAATTATTTGTCTTTGATATCGATGAATCAACCCATTTCTGTATCGCCGCCAAAGCTCGAATGTGATCCGACGGTGTAATGTCGTGCGCCGTCACAAATGCCCGCTTCGCTTTTTCAGGAATATACGACAGCTGTGCGACGCTCCCCTTGTGCGCGGCAACATCTTTGATTAAGTCGTCGCCGATGAGCCCCTCTTTTTGCATGCGCTCTTCAAAAACCGGATCGACGTAATAGAAGCTTCCAACGGTGATATGTTTTTCAAAAACCAAACTATACACCGGTTCAATCCCCGATGAACAGCCGGCAATCATCGAAATAGACCCCGTTGGCGCGATAACCGTGGTGTAACCGTTACGAACGCCGTATTTTTTCACATCCCGCGCGATCGCATTCCAATCGAAGTGCCAGCTCTTTTTGTCGGCAAACCCCGCGAAGGGAAGCTTCCCTTCTTTATAAAATGACTGCCGGTATGCGGGCAATGCGCCCCGTGATTTTGCCAAATCAACCGAAGCGACTTTTGAGTGATAATTAACGAACTCCATCAATTCTCCCATGAAGTCCAATCCCGCCTTGCTGTTATACGGCAAATCCAATTCATAGAGAAGATCTCCCAACCCCATAATACCCAAACCGATTTTACGGGTAAAAAGTGTCATGTCCTCAATTTCTTTGAGCGGATATCGATTGACGTCTGTCACGTTATCCAAGAATCGAGACGCGGTTTGCACTGCCGCCGCTAATTCGTCCCACGCCATTTGAGGTTTTTTGCCGCTGGTCTTATCGACAAACGCCCACACATTGATTGAGCCTAAATTGCACGATTCGTACGGATATAAGAGAACTTCGCCGCACGGATTGGTGGTGACAATCGGCCCCAGATATTTCAAGAACGGATTGAATTCGTTGGCATGATCGGCAAAGATTACTCCCGGTTCAGCCGATTCCCACGCCTGATAAGCAAGCAGGTCAAAAAGCTGGCGTGCATCGATATACCCCGACACTTTGCCTGTGCGCGGATTTAATAATGGATAGGGTTCCTTTTTTTCATAATATTTCCAAAAATCATCCATCAGCAAAATTGAAATATTGAAGTTGCGCATGGCCTTGTTGCCCTCCTTGGCCTTGATAAACTTCATCACGTCCGGATGGTTTGAGTTCAGAATGCCCATATTGGCGCCACGGCGGATTCCTCCCTGTTTGATGACGTCGGTCATGTTATCGAACATGCTCATGAAACTAATCGGACCCGATGCGACGCCTCCCGTGCTTTTCACAAAATCTCCTTCGGGACGTAATTTTGAAAAATTATACCCCACTCCCCCGCCGGCTTTAAAAATAATCGCCGCGGCCTTGAGCTTATCCATGATGTCGGAAATGTCATCCTCAACACCCAGCACAAAACACGCGCTCCCCATCCCCAGTACGTTCCCGAAATTAGCAATCGCCGGCGTATTGGGCATGAATTTACGCGCAACCATCAAATCGTAATAGCTCCGCACTTCTTTCTCGTAGGCATCGAATTCACCCTTCTTGAGCATCGCAATCACTCGTTCCAAAGGCACCTTCATCATGCCACGCCCAGCGAGTCGATCATAAATCAACGGCAACGCCTCAAGGTGAAATTGATTGAGCTCATATGAACCGATGTGAAGCTGACCCTGATATTTTTTTGAGTCAATCGTCGTGGGCACATATCCGACAATCTTTTTTTCTTTCTTTGAAAAAACACGCTTGTCATAAAACAGCGACGGCAATACCGTGTGGATGGCGACGCGCGTAAAAAGCTCCCGCGGTGATTCGATTATTTTCCCCTCATCGTTTTTCCGCAAATAACGCGCCACCAGAACACGCAATGCGTTCGTATCAAATCGCTTATCAACCTCATCGATTTCTTCTTTTTGCAAAATCTGCCCCTTCTCTTCGCGAACTTCCGCACGATGCTGACGATACAAAATATAGGCCTTGGCAATTTTTGCCAACCCGTGTTCAATGAGCACGCGCTCAACGATATCCTGCACCTCTTCAACGCTCATTGAACCACGACTCACTTTTGCCACGGAAGCAACGACAGCCGCCGCTAACGTTTGCGCCTTTTTCCAATCGGGCACACCAGCGGCAACCGATGCCTTGAAAATAGCGTTGGTAATTTTTTCAGCCACAAAGGGCACGTGCGTGCCGTTCCGCTTGACGATAGTTGCAATCATACGCGACGATGAAGTGATTACTGGTATATAAAACAATTCCCCCCGCGCAGAGCGACGCCCGCATAAGCGAGACTTCTCCGCGCCGTTGTCATCATTCCCGCCGATAGCTATTTTTTCTTTCCGCGTTTACGCAGAAATGCGGGAATGTCCCACTCATCTTCCGCCGACGCAGAACGATCAGAAGCATCGTCATGCGCATCGGGTACTGCCTGCTCGGCGACAGATTTGCCCGAACGTTCGGGCTCATCCTGCCTGGCAGGGGGGGTAGTATATACCTCTTGTGTGCGTACTTCAAACAATGATCGGGAAGCAACTTCCTCGACGCCTTCGTCGCGCACCGCGAACGAATTAAAGTCAGTAAAAAGGCTGGCGGTACGGCCATACGACGACCCAAAACCCGTGGCAATTAGCGTCACTTTTATCTGCCCCTTTGACAGCTTGCGATCATAATAGGTCCCGAAAATAACTCGCGCATTGGGATCAACTTGTTCGGATATAAGTTTTGCCACATCATTAATTTCGTGCATCTTGATGTCCTTCAAGCCCGATATGCTAAATAAAATTCCCTTCGCGCCCTCAATAGACGTTTCCAAAAGCGGAGAGTTGAGCGCCGCATTGGTAGCGGCAATGGCACGATCCTTGCCAGTCCCGATACCCACACCAATAATCGACGATCCGGAATTCTGCACAATCCCTTTAATGTCAGCAAAATCAACATTGATGATACCGGGAGCAATCAAAACTTCGGTTACACCAAGCACCGCATTTTTTAAAACCTCATCAATCGCCTCAAACGCTTTTGCCAGCGACGTATCCTTGGTAATAACGGAAAAAATTCTATCGTTGGAGATAGTAATCAACGCATCAACGCGATCTTTGATACGAGATAACGCTTCTTGTGCAATGTGCGCGCGTTGTCCCCCCTCAAACGAAAATGGCTTTGTGATAACCGCAACGGTCAGTATGCCCATCTCCTGCGCAATCTCGGCAATAACGGGCGCGGCACCGCTTCCGGTCCCACCGCCAAATCCTGCCGTGAGGAACATCATATCAACGCCCGCCAATGCCGCCGCAATATCATCCCGATTCTCTTCGGCCGCCTGTTTGCCCAGCTCGGGATTCATCCCCGCGCCTAAACCACGCGTGACTTGTTTGCCGATATAAATTTTTTTGCGTGCCTGACAATACTCAAGATCTTGAATATCGGTGTTGATGGCGATAATTTCTACGCCACGCGGAAAATAATCATACATCCGCGTCAACGCATTGCCTCCCGCACCGCCGACACCCACAACGGCAATTCGTGCGCCCGCCGGACCCTTGTCTTTTTTTTCCTTTTTCATATGCGTAGCACTGGATGCGATCGTGTGGTTTTTTTCTTCCTTACTGCCCGCTCGCGACATTCGACGCCCTTTCGTATGGTGACGTAATGGTTCTTTCATACAAATAAAGTTAATCTAGGGTGATAAAGGTACGAATAAACTTCGCTATCAACGATCCGCGCTCAAGCCACCCGCCACGCGCCGCACCCGAAAAAGGCATAATGCCCGTATGGCGCTTAATCAACATATCGGTCTGCTGGAGCAAAAGTCCGCAGGCAACAGCCATCTGCGGGTCGCTCAGATCATCGTCAAGGCGCGGGTTGGTCTTCTCAAACACATCGGTATTGGGAAGCCCTACTTGTGCCGGAAGCCTGAGCTCTTCTCGGGCGATATCCAAAATGCCGGGCATTTTTGCCCCACCACCGGTGACCACGGCGCCCCCGGGAAGCTTTCCCGCCTTGCCCAACGTTTTTAATTCGGCCTGCACCAGCCCAAATATTTCCCGCACGCGCACCTCAACGATCTCGGCAACATACTTGCGCGAGATAGTAACGTCGTGTCCTTCCTCAAATTCCGCCAGATTGAATTTTTCTTTTGATGAAACGTCACGCGCAAATGCGCACCCGAAAGCAACCTTGATGCGCTCGGCAGCACCTACTGAACACTTAAGTCCGATGGCAATGTCGTTGGTAATATTGCCCGCGCCCACCGGCAAGACTTTTGCGGTGAGCATCTTTCCGTCTTGATAAATAATAACGCTCGTTGTCCCAAATCCTACGTCAATCAACACGACGCCCAACTCACGCTGCTGTTTTGAAAGCACGGCGCGATCGCAGGCCAGCGGAGAAAAAATAATACTTCCGGAAAAATCGGACTTTTTCCCAAAAACCAACTGAAGAACTTTTTCAAAATTCTTTCTAATGGAAGAAAAAACCGAGATAATGATTACGTTTGCTTCCAGCTTTTTTCCCGACAGACCCACTACATCCGCATCGTCCACTTGGATATCGTCTATAATATACTCTCGCGGTAACGAATGCAGAATTTGCCATCCGGCGGGAAGATTAATCGCCATGGACTCGTGGATAACTCGATCAACGTCTTCGGAAATAATTTCCAAGTCAGGACGCGGGATAGAAACCGATGCATGCGAAAGCCCGAATTTGCTCTTCGTTCCCGACAATCCGCAGACTAAATTTTTCAAGCACCGTTTATCAAAATGCCGCGCTTCAGAAAGCACCTCAAATAAACTTTTAACCGTTTCTTCCGGATACACAATCTCGCCACGCTTAATACCCGCCGATTCTTTCTTAATCGTTTTAAGCACTACCAACGAACCGTCTTTTTTAATGTCGGCGATAATGCCCTTGAGGTGCGATGATCCAAAATCGAGCGCGGTGATATACATACTCATAAAACGGCAGCACTCGCATGTGCCAACCGATAACTTTTTGCACATGCACGATACCGAATATGGCCTCATTGTAGAAGAAAAAAATCCACTATGCAAACCAGGGGGGTGAGACTTCTCCACCAGCCGCCGATCGGCGGCTGGTGGATTACAAAAAAGGAGAACGTTCGTGTCAAGCATCTCACGATCGTGAGATACTTGACACCCTAGTATCACTTATTTTAGACCATTATCACAAAACAACTCGAAAATCACTCTTCCTCGTAGGGCCACGCAACACCGATTGCGCGACAGATGCGCCGCTCAGCTTTCTCCATCCGTAATCGATCATGCTGCCGCACATGGTCATACCCCAGCAGATGCAACATCCCGTGCACGACCAAAAAATCAATAGCTTCACCATGCGCCTGAATGTATGCGGGGCACAGATAAATTTCCCCCAACATTTTTTTTGTTTGCGGCGGATGGATAAACTCGCGCGGTTCCGAAAAACTGAGTATGTTTGTTGCTTGATCAGCGTGGTGCCACAGCCGATTAATACGACGCATAGCGGTCGATGGCAATAAAAAAAGAGACACCGCACTTTTGTCTCTATGAACCGCACGCAGAACTTTTTGCGCGACAACACGCACCAACCGCGCTTGTGACATAAGTCGCCGATCGCGATAGACGACGGAAAGAGTATTCATGATTATCCGGAAATTTTCTCTTTCACCAGACGCGCCACCAATCCTCCGTCAGCCATGCCTTTAGCGCGCACTCCCACTTCCTTAATCACGATTCCCATGTCTTTCTGCGTCATCGGACCATGTGCCGCGACAACTTCATTGACCAGCACACGCACCTCATCTTCGCCCAACTGTGCAGGAAGCAGCGCCTCGAGAAATGCAGCCTCGCGCAATTCTTTATCGGCAAGCTCGGGACGATTTCCCGATTGAAAAAGCACCGCGGCATCTTTGCGTTTTTTTACCTCTTTGCGGACAACCTCGATCGCATCTTGTTCGGCCATATCCTTCCCCGCGCCACGCAACTCGATTTCTTTGTTTTGCAACGCCGACAACGCCCCGCGAACAATTAATGCGGTAAATTCGTCGTGCTGTTTGAGCGCCTCAGGCAAGCGCGCCACAAGCGTTTCTCGTATCATGGATTATCTTCCGCCAAAACCAAAGCGACGAGGCTTTTCAACGGTCGGCTTTTTGCGCGCACGATATAATGCCGAAACTTTTCGCGCATGTTTATTTTCGGCTCGCTTTGCAAAGCGCCGCTTTTTTGATTCCTTCAAGACGCCCGACTGCTGAATTTTCTTGGTAAAACGGAACAAAAATGCATTCACCGACTCCCCTTCTTTTTTCTTGACCTCAATCATGTCGTGTTAAATAAATTTTTCTCTTTGGTAATATGTTTCGTCAAATGCCGTACGCCACCTCACAAACTTTTTTGTGCGATCATCCGCGCCACTTCCTCGAGTGATTGCGCCGGAGGATCATTGACTACGCCGTGGATTGAACCGCCGCCATCGCCCTCAAACCGCGGGATAATATGAATGTGAAGATGTTCCACCACTTGCCCGCTCACACTACCATGGTTAATGCCGATTGTAAACCCGTGCGGGGCAAGGGCCTTTTCCAGCAGTGCCGTCACGTTTTTAACCCCCGTAAAAACGGGGCCGATGTCACTATCGGCAAGCTCAAGAATGTTTTGTGCGTGCTTTTTAGGAAGCACCAGCGTGTGTCCGACGGCACGCGGAAAAATATCAAGCGTCGCCACAACCGCATCGTCTTCATAGACGATATGCGCGGGTGTGTGCTTTGCGATAATGTCACAAAAAAGACATGCCATACAACACTATCTGTTTAAATACGCTTTTTAACTTCATCGACGACTCGCTTGAGCGGAACCGTTTCTTGCGTCCCGCTTTTCATATCGCGCACAATAATAACCTCCTCGAAAACTTCGCGCTGTCCCAAAATAAGCGCCAAAGCGACCCCTTCTTTGTCGGCAACGCGCAACTGAGATTTAAGAGAATCGCGAGAAAAGGCTTCGTGCACCACAATCCCCGCATGATAAAACTCCTCCAAAAGCACAAAGGCTTTCTTTTTTGCCTCATCGCCCATGTAGATTAAAAGCGCCTTTGCTCCTGATCGCGCCAACGACGGTACATTCTGCGCCTTCAGCGCCATGACCGCTCGCTCAACTCCCAATGCGGCGCCAACCGAAGCAAGCTTGGGGCCTCCCAGTGTTTCAAATAAATAATCGTACCGCCCACCGCCCGCAAGTGCGCCGTCAAATCCTTCGGCGAACAACTCAAAGACCGTACGCGTGTAATAATCCAATCCCCGCACGAGCGTCTGATCGATGAGATACGGCACCTGCGTGGCATCTAAATACTCCAACACCGCGGTAAAATGCCGTTTACACGGAACGCAGAGATAATCCAGCACCTGCGGCGCATCCGCCTTGAGCAACGCGCACTTTTCTTCTTTACAGTCCAGCAGACGCAACGGATTGTCCCCGTACCGCTTGGCGCAATCTCTGCAAAGTTTGCCTTGCTTGTCTTTGTAATACTCCTTGAGTTTTTTCACATACACCGGTCGGCAATTCTTGCATCCGATACTATTAATCTTTATAACAACGTTTTTGAGCTTTGACTCATCAAATAATTTGTAGATCCCCATGACGACTTGCGCATCGTACGCCGGATCATCGCTCCCGAAGATTTCAAATCCTATTTGGTGTAACTGGCGAAAACGGCCATGCTGCGGCTGTTCATGCCGAAACACCGCTCCTTCATAATAAAACTTTGCCGGCAACATCGTGTGGACCAACCCGCTTTCAATATAGGCGCGCGCCACGCCGGGCGTAAATTCCGGTCGGAGCGCCAACACACCCTCGCCCCCCTGCGACTTAACCATAAACATCTGCTTTTGGACGATCTCCGAGGTTAACCCCGTCCCCCGTTCAAACAATTTTATATCTTCGGCAATCGGAGATTCTATCCGTTCGAATCCATAGAATGCGGCTACCTTTTTGAGAATCTTTTCAAACCGCTCTATATACGCAAAATCAGCAGGCAAAACATCGTGCATGCCCTTGGCTGACTGCGAAACAAATTTTTTTCCGACTCTTATTTTTTGCACCACTTCCTTTTTTTTGGGTGCACGCGGAATATTAATTGGCATACGTAATGTGATTAAACATATCCAAACGAGCCAGCGGCCACAAACGCATCCGCACGATACCGACGATTGCACTGCGCTCCAACGGTCCCCAATACCGAGAATCCAAGCTATTCAAACGATTATCGCCCAACACAAAATATTGTGTGGGACCAAGCGTTATTTTTTTTGACCCCACCCATCCCGTGCTCATGATTGATGCAAGATACGGCTCGGTCAGATAAAACCCCCCAGGGTGCTCATCGTTAGTGATGCGAATCTTATCTCCTTCAACATCAATGGTTTCACCCGGTAATCCAATAACCCGCTTAATAAAGTAGATGGAGTAATCCTGCGGAGAATGAAACACGATAACATCGCCGCGTTGCGGCGCCTCAAAACGATAACTCACCTCATCGACAAGCAGATAATCGCCGTCATAAAAAGTCGTCTCCATGCTCGCGCCGTTGACAATAAAAGGCTGAATAAGAAAATATTTGATGGCGGCAACCGCGAGAATAGCAATCAAGAAAACTTCGGCAATTTCCCAAACGGTGTAAAGGAATTTTCGCATGCGTAATTTTTTACTCTTCGCGCTGTTTGGAGTATAGTGTACCCAACACACGAATATGAGCAGTATAAAGGAGACCGAAAAAAAAGCAACTAGCAATCGCCCATCGTGGCGCCTCTATGCTGGCCTTGGAAATCCTGGTGATGCCTACGCCAACACCTATCACAATGTCGGCCGACAATGTCTTGATGCTTTGTGGGTAAGCGCGGATGTCATCGCGTGGAAAACCGTCAAAGGAAAACCATTCCTCCTGGCGCAAAAAGACGGCGTTAATTACTGTCTATTAACCGGCTACATGAATGCATCGGGAGTGGCGCTCAAAGCCGCGTGCGCTTATTGCAACGTCTCCCTCGGCGATGTGCTTGTTTTCCACGATGATTCCGATATGCCGGTGGGAAAGTTTAAGATTGTTTCGGATCAGCGGTCGGCTGGACACAAAGGCGTCCAGTCCATCATTGATGCCTTTGGCACGCAAAATTTTTGGCGGTGCAAAATCGGCATCCGTCCCGCCACCGAAGTGGTGCGGCAGAAAGCCGAGGAGTTTGTACTGAAGAAAATAAAAAGAGAGGACCAGACAATACTCACTCAAACGTTTGACCGGATTGCCAAAGAGATACGCAATCGTGAGTGATCCTTTGATACTATATTGTTAATAAAACCCCCTCAATCACGAGGGGGTTTTATTTTATTTATTTTATCACGCCTCTCCCCTACCACCGCGGGATAATTTCGCGCAAGACAGGGAGAAAACCAACGCGCACCTCGACATCAGCCGAAACATTCGTTCCTCCGCCAATAGCGCACGACAAAGTATACCGCGTCGTATTGCGCGGACGCACTCGCTGTGAAACATTTGACCCGTCCCATCCGGACGATACCCAGATAGTCCCCGCTCCTTGATCTCCCGACACCGAGCATGGCGTCGTCGTGGGGACACCGGTGCATGACCACGTCAATTGAGATGATGCGCCCGTCATAATGTTTTGAGGTGAAGCACTAATCACGCACCCCGGGGCACTTGCGCATCCCGGCACCGGATCATTGACTTGGCAAAAATAAACTTCTACCGGAACGGTATCGCTTGCCGTACTCGGCGAAGGAGACGAACTTACAACGTTTACCGTCGGCTGTATGCCGTGCGACAATGTGCCCGACGTTCCCGTGATGGTAAAGTTTGAAGCACCTAGAGCGGCACTCGCCGAAGCAGAAAGAGTAAATTGCGATGTACCGGCTCCGCCCGCGACCGATATTGGGTTGAATGATCCGCTCAAACCCGTAGTGAGATTTGATTTTGAAAGAGCAACCGTCCCCGTAAACCCATTAATCGGAGCAATGGTAACAACGTATGCCACACTGGATCCCTGGGTGACATCTTGCGTCATCGGTGAGACCGAGAGAGAAAAATCGGCACCAGCCCCTTGCACATTCAGATTCGCATTGGCGGTAATGCCGCTGTAGGTTCCGTGAATAGTGGCCGATCCGGCGGCAACACCAGTTGCAAGACCCGATGATGAGATAGTCGCCGCGCTGGTATTTGATGATGACCACGTAACACTGGAAGCAGAAATCGTTTGTGATGCCTGCGGACCGCCAGGACCATCCGGATCATAGTAGCCGGAATATTGCTGTCCCCCACCAACTTGAATCGTTGCCGACGGAGGAGAAATGGTAAACGTAGGATTGCACGTCATGGTACCAACGGCGGTTCGCGTGTTGCCGCATCCGTCTGCCTGAGTAAAGTTCACGCCACTACAAACAGTTGATGGGCTCGGAGTCCACGTACACGACGATGTCTGCCGCGACGCACTACAGCTTGCGGTCGTGCCACCGCCCGTGCCAACACATTGCCAACTGGTAGTGCTACCAGCAGAGGGAAATGCCGGACTGACCGGAGCGGGATTGCCCCCATTACAAAACTGACGCGCATCCCATCCAGTTGCACCGGAAGAATACGAGGCTTGGTTTTGAGTGGTACCCGGAGTACACGAACCGTTCACGGCAGTGGTTACGTTAACGGTAACCAGATTGCTATCATCAGACAAAGAGCCTGTGACATCATATGCCTTATACTGAAATTTCGTTGTAGCGGAAAGATTTCCAGTACTAATTGATCCATTCGGGAAAGGGGAAACATCCCCATTCAAACCACTCTCCCAATATCCCTGTCCACCACTCGCATTCGTCGTCATCCAATGAAGCGTTGTTGCCGTGCCGGATGGAATCGTCAAATTTTCAGCCGAAAGAGACGCATTGGGAGGGGTACCGACTGTAAAAACGCTTGAACTTTTCGGTGTGCCATCAATCTGACCCCCATTATATATATTGTGCGTGTTTGCCTTGATTTTATATTGTCCCGCGGGGACACCCGATAAACCAACTGAACACGATATGCTATAAGTAGGCGGAGTGGTGCCAGTAAGTGCGTCGATGCTGCCACAACTGCCATCAGCAACAACGTTTCCGCTAGAATCAACCAGTTTTGCCGTCGCCCATCCACTAGCTATGTAAACATTATTTGAGCATTCGGATGGTGCCGCCCCGCTCACAGCGGCATTTGCCGTTGACCCCGAGACAGACGCGCTCACCGTTGACACTGTCCCAGCGGTTACAGCTCCATCAGTGCATATGGCATGCGCATGCTCCACGCTGCCAATAAACATCATCGACCCTGCCGCGACAAAAAGCGCGAGAAAAAGGAGAACGTAGGTCTTTCTCATAGTATGATTACTTATTAAGTAGAGTAT
>JBAYIV010000007.1:0-37998 GCA_041665445.1 Minisyncoccota bacterium | reverse complement strand
ATTTGAGATCAGAAGGTGACATGGCGCGGTAAAAAAATAAAAAGATAGGGAGTAGCTGTTTTCTGTACGTTGTTGATCTCTCCCTGCTGTGGATAACTGTTTCTGACGATCGTCAGAAACAGTCATCCACAGAACAACGATGAGTAAAATGAAATGCTTTGCGGGCTCGGGGAAGATTCTATGTTTTCCGTGTTGTTTGTTGTCGGTTACATTGAGTATATCAAAAGCACCACACAAAAACCAACCAAAACGGGGCCCATCGCCCCGTTTTGCGTCTTCCCCCGACCCGTTATTAGTTTCGAATTACACTAAATTAACAATGGAAAAATTTTTATTCCGTCGTAAACGGCTCAATCAGCGAATGTTCAACCACTTTAGTCACCTTGTTGTTGTCGTCCACAAACACCACAATCGGTTTAATCGTTGGCAGTTCTTTGGGGTCCATCCACGCTTCGGCCAAAACAATAATCTTATCCCCCGCTTGAAAATGCCGCGCCGGCGGACCATTGAGACAGATATCGCCGTTACCACGCTTTCCCTCCATGGCATAGGTGCGCCACAAAACGCCGTTGGAAACATTGGTGATTTGCACGATTTGAAACGGTTGGATGTGCGCCGCGTCAAGAATGTCGCGATCTATCGTGATTGAACCGACGTAATTAAGATCGGCCTGAGTGACCGTTGCCCGATGGATTTTTGAGACACATGCGATGATATTCATATGAAAAAGTGTATCACAAATGCACTCCTGGCGCTACCACAACGCGTGGGAACATAAGCGCGTACAGACCCCGACAGACGACAATGGCAATGACGATGGCGCCAATAATATCAATATCGTGATGAATGCCTGCCGCTACCCGCGAGAGCCCAACCACCAATGTTATGATCCACATCACCCAGCTCGCTTTTTTATTATATGGATAGAAAATACTCGCAACCGCCGCTAGCAGAAGCGTATGGTCTGATGGAAATCCATTGTCAGCGGCATGAGCGATCAGCGGGATAAAGTGTCCGACAACAAACGGACGCGGATTGTAATACGACAATGAGAGAAGCTTGGCAACGATATAAGTTGCCGGCAACGCGATCATTCCATAAAGCGCCAGATGTTTTTGCTTTGTGCGCGGCAAAAGAACACAAAAAATAGCGGCAACAAGGAGCCCGACATAGACAAAATATTGTGCCAAAAAAATAATAGCGGTTTCCATAGGCATAGAAATACCATATTTTTCTTTTTTGTGCCACCGCTACAGGCACACGCGCTATTCTCTCGTCCCCACCTTGAATCAAAAATCTGCCTTTGAGGGCAGATTTTTGATTCAAGTGCTTATAAGCACAGACAAACAACAATGCACCTACGCGCTCTCTTCCATTGATGGCTCTGCACTTTCTGGAGCACCTGCCGCCACAACCGGCTCTTGTGTTCCTTCCACCGCTTGCTCGGGCTGAGCAGAAGCTTCTGCGGGAGCCGAAGCGATCATCGGAACATTACACGTTGAGCAATCCATTTCATGATCCGACACTGCTCCACACTGTGGGCATGTATATGTCATAACTAAAATGTATCAATGTAAAAACGGTACGCGACTATTACCGTTTGATGGTTAACCCATCTGGCTCCCATAATGCCATGGAAGCGAGATAAAAGCAATCTATCGGTTTTATCACAAAAAAAGCGCCCCCCGTGAGGCGCTCCATGCGTACCAACCCCATTTTACAAGAGGATGTCGGTTTTGTTAATGAGCGCCTCCCAGGCGCTGGGCAGCAAGGTAACCGTCCGATCTCCTTTTCTCACGGTAACGCTCTCCTTGTTAAAGGTTACCGCAACTCCCCTTTCGAGAAATGAGAAATCCTCGCCGTCGACGTTCTTTGCCGCGTGTAGCAAACACGTAAAATCGCTGCACGGCAACAGAATGTGATCCCCGCCGGACACAATGACAACGTGTCCGTTCGTTCGAACCGCCGATGCCGCACTCCCATGAGTGTGAGCAGGCGCAAGAAGCACACCACAAACTCCGTGAGCATCTCCCATTCCATCCTCCTTGTTGTAAGAGCCGAGCATTGGTATACGCCTTTTTAGTCCTTCAGTCAATACCCCTCCCTCTGCGTTGCAGATTTTTGAAAAACGAGTATGATTAAAAACGCTTAACTTATGATAATTATTTTTATCAGTATCGCGGCATTTGCTTCAACCTTTCTGGGAGGATTGTTTGCTTTGCGATTTAAGGACAAGCTTCATCTCATCCTCGGTTTTTCTGCCGGTGCCGTATTAGGAGTGGCATTTTTTGATCTGCTTCCCGAATCAATCGGATTGGCCGACGGACGCTACACTATCCCCGCCATTACCGCACTGGTTGCCTTCGGTTTTGCGGCCTACATGGTCCTTGACCGCTTGGCGATTCTCTCATGCGGCGTTCCCGACAATCACGATGACGGCCACGGGCATCATCATCGCGGCACATTGGGAGCGGCCAGCTTGTCATTGCACAGCTTTCTTGATGGTGCGGCCATTGGACTCGCCTTCCAGGTTTCGTCAGCGGTTGGCGCGATTGTTACCGTTGCCGTGCTTGTCCATGATTTTTCAGACGGCATCAATACCGTCAACCTCGTTCTAAAGGATGAAGGGGAAAAACGGCACGCGTTTCGATGGTTGCTCGTTGACGCAGTTGCTCCCGTGCTGGGAGCAACTTCAACACTCTTTTTCTCCGTCCCCGGACAGGCATTGGGTGTTATTCTCGCACTTTTTACAGGATTTTTTCTCTACATTGGCGCCAGCGAGCTTCTTCCCGAAAGCCACCACGCACACCCAACCAAACTCACCACCGGGATGACCTTACTGGGCATGGCTGTATTGTACATCGCTATTCATATTGCTCATTAAAATAATCTAAAAAAATATGGAAAACGCGCCAGTCCAATCATCGGAGGAAGTTAACCAAGCATCAGCTCCCCAAACATCGCGAGACGACGTCCTCCGCGCCATACAGCAACAACTCGCCGAGCAAAATATAAAAATAGATGCGGTACACCGATCATCCGAACGCATGAGAAAATATTTCATGTGGACGCTGATTATTACTGTGGCCACGATTGTACTGCCATTGATTGCACTCGCGTTGCTAATCCCCTATTACCTCAGTTTGATGCAATTGCCCGCAGGACTGTAGACCGCGGCATAAAAAATATCCACCAATCACGGTGGATATTTTTTATGCCTTAGCCAAGAGGACTACGGCAACATGGAATACTTATTGGTCGGATCCCACAATAGATACCCGGCATACGCACTACCTAACGCGTCTTTGGTTGCCTGAATTTCTTTTTCAACCATCGCCCCCGTATACACCGCATGGAAATCAAATGCCTGCAACCATGGCCGTAACTTTCCATAGGATGACATTTTTTTCATGGTCGCCTCATCAAGCGCGGGAACGTGGGACGAAGAAGATGTGGTATACCAATTTGCCGGCGTCGTCGTTCCGTTAGCCAGTGCCACGAGACGCGCGAGCCCCCCCTCCATAGAATAGCGAACCACCTCATATGGATACTGCGCCGGATTCTTGTATCCTAAAAATCCCGAATCATAGAGCGATGGATAAGCCATCGGGCAGACATAATCAGCATACGCAAGCGCATCTTCGATCTGCTGGCCAATGCCCAAATCATCGGCACGCACGGTAACAAATCCAAACAAATCAACGGACAGCGTGGCCTGCGGCAATTGATCGCGAAGATATTTAAAAAAATCTCGGATAACCAGATGTTTTTCTTCATTTTTATTCCATGCGGGGAACACCATTGATGTTAAGCTACCATTGGAGGGAAATCTAACATAATCAAAATTAATTTCATCAAATCCCCGCCCAACCGCGTCTTTCCCAATGGCCGCCAGATACGCCCACGCGCCATGTGACGCGGGATCAATCCACGCCAAGTCTCTGTCGTCGGTCCATATTGTTTTTGGATCACTAAAATCAAGAGACGATGTGGCGTGCGCTTTGGTACTACTATGAATTGCAAATGCCGGCTGTGTTTGCGCAAAAACCGGATCTTGAAATGCCGTGATGCGGGCAATCACATAGATGCCCGCATCGTGGAACTTCTTGATCAGTGTATTGATCCGAGGAATGCGCACTTGTACAGTTTCATAGCGCGTCAATGCCGGGTCGGTGACTCGATACGCGATATACCCCGAATAGTCCTTAATATCAATCACAACCGCATTGATGGTCCCTTGGCCGGCAAGACGAATTATTTCATCAACGCGACTTGGTACGCCGGCGGACCAACTGGTTAAATATGCCGCGCGGATAATTGCCGGAGGATTTCGTAACGGCTGTTGTGCCAAATCATCGCTCAAAACACCCGATTGTTTTGTCGTCGAACCAGACGTCCCAGACGCGTCCATCGAAGCAGACGATGTCCCCACAGTACCAGCGTCGATGGGGTAATGACTTCCCGATATTACGCGATGCCCACCAAAAAAGAGCGCCACTGCCACCACAATCACTATCGCGCCAACAGCAATGAGTACGCCCTTCTTTGACATGCAAGATGAAAATTTTATTTCCCCGCAGTTTGACGAACGACCATATTTTCAATAATCACCGGCTTGACCGGTTTGCTGTCTTCCCCTCCGCCATTTTGTTCTACGGGAACATTCCCAATGGCATCGACAACTTCTTGGCCAGAAACCACCTTGCCAAAGATAGTGTAGTTATGCGGCAACGGCGTATCTTTGAGCATAATAAAGAATTGGCTTCCGTTGGTATTGGGACCACTGTTGGCCATTGCCACGACGCCTTTTTGATACCCTTCTTGATATGACGGCGTTGCGGGGTTGAGCTCATCAGCAAAAGGTTGCCCCCACATGCTTTGCCCCCCCGTACCATTGCCATTTGGATCCCCGCCCTGAATCATAAAATCTTTAACCACGCGATGAAACGTCAAGTTGTTATAATACCCTCGCCCGACAAGCGTAATAAAATTTTCCGCTGCTTTTGGGGCATCGGCGTCATATGTCTCGATGGCAAATGTCCCGTAATTTGTTTTTATGGTAACCATATGTTGTATGGGTTGTGTGAGTAATAATGATACCGTTGTTGATGCCGACGAAGTTACCGAGGAGTCCGCTGATGATGTTGCCAATGATGTTACGGTTACGGATAGTGGCGGCGGCGCTGATTCTGGATTCGTGCTCATAGCATATCGCAATGCCCCCCACATTCCCCATCCCGCAAGACCGACCGCTAAAACAATGCCCGCTGCAAGAAATATATTTTTTTTCATAAAGAATCTGAATAAAAAATCATTGGCACGCAATAATCCGGATTCTGTTTCCGATTGCTCGGAATGCGGCGATTTATCTGGATCCTTGATCACTCTCGGATTCAAGCGACTCATCCGCCCTGGGCGGATACGGTCTTGCACTCACGCAAGGATTTTGCCGTTTCACCCCCGACGTTACCATCGGGACTTCCCGTCCAAAGACGGGACCAGAACTCTTTCAAGTTCCGGCGTCTCTGTTCGCACCTCTAGGGTTACCCCCGACAGCCGTTAACTGCTGCGCTTCTCTGCCAAAAGACAGAATGAGTGTCCGGAATTTCCTCCCCTCGCGCATAAAATGCACAAGAGGTGGCCGCTCGCGTGCCACCAATAACTATACTCAAAAAAGAAAAGCGCGCAATGGGAAAACACGACCACCCCTCAAAAAAGAGCCCGCTCCTGCCCGCGCGCTTCATCCAACGCTTGATTGACCATGGCATCGGCAACGGAATTTTCTTCCCGCGGGACATAGGCAAACGCAACCGAGGCAAAGTCTTGTTTGCGATTCCAGATGTCGATAAAATATTTCCACAAACTCTGTTCCTTGAGCTTAAACATCCCGCTCAGTTGATTGACAATAAGCTGGCTATCGGACCGAATTTCAACGCTGGTCTGTGCCGCATTTTCTGAACCAACTAATTGCTTTATCTTTTTGAGCGCAAAGATCACCGCCTGATATTCCGCGTCGTTGTTGGTTGCCGTACCAATCGTCACGCCGTATTTTTTATCCAGCGTCTTTACATACACTCCGATCGCGGCCGGACCAGGATTGCCTCGCGATCCGCCGTCGGTATAAATGATGATTTTCCCCTTATGTTCGCTCATGAAATGCTTTTATTTTTTTATATCTGTCCACGGCAACGGATCTCCATTATACACCACAAATCCCGCCGAATCATGGTGCCCGCCTCCGCCGTACGAAGTAGCGAGTCTACTCACATCCACAACACCCTTAGATCTCAGCGATACGTACCGCCTATTTTTCCCCTCGCTCCACACGATCCCCACGCCGCTTTTTCCTTTTCGAGCCAGCATCGCCCCGACCTCGGAACGGAAAACATGGGGAGCGTGCGCGGCAAAAATATTCCGTCCCGCGAACCGAACAAGTCGCGCCGTTGAGACGATATCGGCGATGACAACTTTTCGATATTCATCTATAGCTGCCCCTTGCAGCATATACTGCTTCCGTTTATCTGCACGCTGGCAATTACTAATCATTCGATCCCACGCCTTGAAATTTTGAGGAAGCGTATCAAGCACAAGTGTTAATTCGCGCGTGCCCTTCATTTTCTTTACCCATAAATCTTCGTCCTCGACATGACACAGTAATCGCGGAATCGACTTGCGTGGGAAAAAGTATCGATACGCTAAAATCGCCGCTGAATGCCGACTATCGGAAATATTTTGGGGTCGCGCACGAACCCATGAACGAGCGCTTTGGTGATGGTCGATGATAATAACCGTTTTATTTTTCCGCTCAAGCTTCTCAAGCTCCGCATTTTGATACGCAAAATCAAGCGAGTAAATCGTCTTCCCCGAAAGCCGTGGCGGTGGAGCCTGGTGATCAACTCCAATGTAGCGCGCCCGGCTACCGAATTTTTTCCACGCAACCCATGCCGACGCAAATCCGTCGCGGCAAAAATTATGGTAGAGAATCACCACCGAAGCGCCTTTCTTTTTCATGATTGACGAATCGATTTTTTAAGCGCCTCGATACCCGGAAGTTTTTCTCCGGCTAGATAGTCGAGCATGGCTCCCCCGCCAGTGGAAACGAAAGAAATTCGATTTGCTAATTTTTTTTCAAACAAAAATGACGTCGTCTCCCCCCCGCCGACAACCGAAAAACCCTTACTGCGTGCGCACGCTCTACCAATTTCCAATGTACCTTTTTGATACACTTTTTTTTCAATATAACCCATAGGACCGTTCCAAATAATCGTTTTTGCTTTTTGTAAAAGATTACTATAGACCGCGATGGTCTTTGGGCCGATATCAAAAATTCCCTCTTTTGCTGTTATGACGTCAATGGGAGCGCGCAATTTTTCCGCGCCAAGATACGGACGAACAACAGTCAATGCATCGCGCTCAAAAACCGATTGTCCAACCGGTATCCCGCGGAAAGCCAGGATGGTATTAGCAACACCACCGCCAGTCACTATGGCATCCGCGTGTTTCCAAAAATTTTTTATAACACCTATCTTATCAGAAATCTTAACCCCGCCCAGCACGACCACCAACGGTCGCGCCGGAGCATGAACCACCGCATCGAGCGCTCGAATTTCCTTTTCAAGCTCAAACCCGGCATACGAAGGCAGAAAGCGCGTGATGGCATCAACCGATGCATGCGCGCGATGGCTCACCGCAAACGCATCGTTCACATATATATCGCCGATCGTTGCTATTTTTTTCGCAAACGCCACATTGTTTTTTTCTTCCTCGGGCCAAAGACGGATATTTTCCAGCAACATCACGCTCCCTGGCATCAAAGCGCGAACACGACGAGCCACCCCGGTAAAATCGGAAGATGCTTCAAAAATTATTTTTGTTTTAAGCGCAACGGAAAGCGCCCCAACCAATGGTTTGAGCGATGTGGCGCGTGTCGCTTTTTTCAATTGTTGCTCCTTCTTTGAGGGGCGACCGCGATGCGAAATTATCACA
Source organism: Minisyncoccota bacterium (assembly GCA_041665445.1). Lineage (GTDB taxonomy): Bacteria > Patescibacteriota > Minisyncoccia > UBA6257 > JAGOQP01 > DAIEKJ01. The sequence goes on along the minus strand of JBAYIV010000007.1, from coordinate 30,012 downwards.
ACCACACACCCCTTGCGCCGCAAAAAAACGATTGTTGACGCCACGCGCTTGAGACGGACAGAATGGCGAAGTTCGCGCGCCGCAATATTGAGATCAAGGCGCACCAAAACAACGGGATGCGCGCGATAAGCAATAGACGCAGTGCGTAAATAACGAATTATATCCATTTGTTTTTTACACTAAAGTTTATGAGCGGGATACGAGAATCGAACTCGCGTCTGTTGCTTGGGAAGCAACCGTACTGCCACTGTACTAATCCCGCGTTACCGCACCAACCCAAAAAACAAACCACTCTTATGGTGTTGTACTTGCGTTAACGACATCAATCCCCGACCCATTCCACCGATAACCGGGCATAATCACAATGACCCGAGCTTGTGTGCGCGCATCCAAGAGCCATTGCGCCGCCGTGGTATTTTCCAAACGCACATCACCGTCCAGCAGATTATATTGAGCAATCTGCCGCACAAAATAATCCATGCCCTGCCCATTCTCTATCCCTAAATCCGAGAGGCTTTTCTGAAATGCCAAATCACCCGCCACGTCATTTTGAGCACTTCGTATTTTGTCGGCAAGCGTCCCCGAGCCAATATCACGCTCCAACTTACGCATCATTAAATATTCATCAATCGTTCCCTCAAAAGCAAGCCCGCGAATCGTATTCTGTATATGCGGCGTTACCGCACTCCCTTGCTGTGTGCGCAGCAAGTCAGACCAATAAACATACCCCGACTGATACGCCTCATAAAAAGCACTGGCCCAAATCGGATGACCATCAACCAGCGCAATCGGATACCATCCCATGGTCGCACACGCTCCACAAACAACCAACAGAGCCACGGTTGTGCCCCCAATCCAATACCACGTTCGCACACGACCGAATATGCGCTTTAAATTTTCCAAAACGGTTTTCATGAAGTTTATTGGCTTTTGGGCGGAACGATAATAATTAATTTCTCCCCTGCAGCAATATAGTTTAATTTTTCTTTCACGACACGTTCAAGATTTGTTGGGATACTATAATAGGCAATGTCTTTTTGCGTTTGATCGCTCTCATGCAACAAACCAGCCATACGAGAATCAATCTCCGCTTTTTGTTCAGCGAGTTGAGACTTCTCTTTCCACAGAAAAAATGCCTCGGCCCACAATGCGATGAGCGCACCGGCCAACAAAACGATAACCAGAATGCGCTTCATAGTCATGCACCCATAGTACCCTGATTAAAGAATCAATTCAAGAATGGGAACCGTTATTTCGCAAGCAGTTTCTTGAAGTCCTGTGCGGATATTTTCACCCGCGCCAATGAAAGGAGCTTTTTCTTTCCTTCTTTTTGTTTCTTCCATAACTTCATTTTGCGCGTACGATCACCGCCATTTTTTCCAAAATTGCCCAGCTCCTTCTTAAATGCCGGAATGGTCTCGCGGGCAATAATACGACCGAATGCTTTTGCTTGAATGGCTTGGGGAAATTGCTGATGCGGCAAAGTTTCTTTCAAACGCTTTGTCATCTGGCGCGCCTCATGCTCAATTGATTGACGGGGTAAAATACGCGAGAGTCCTGGGACCAATTCGTTTGCCACTAAAATGTCGGCGCGTGATAAGTCGGCCTTCTCAAATCCGTCCTCTTCATAGTTAAATGAGGCAAATCCACCCGATACGGACTTGAGACGATCATCAAAATCAGAGATGAGTTCAGCCAACGGCATACGCGTGCCGATAATCATGCGATCACCCAATAAGGTCGTCTCCAATTCCTGCCATCGGAACAATTCCTTAAGCCCCAGAACCGACCCAAGCAATTCTTTCGGACACACGATTTCAACGCGGATCATCGGCTCATAAATAGCATCGTATTCGTCGGGTAAATCTTTGGGAGTTTTTACTATCAGCAAACCATCGGGAGTCATTTCGTCCTGCCGAAACTTTTCCTTCTGCCGATCTCCCAGCTTCACGCGATAGGCAACAGACGGAAATGAGGTAATGGTCTTGACGCCAAATTCTTTTTCCAAACGCTGAGCGATAATTTCAAAATGAAGCTTACCCAAAAACCCCCCTTTAAATCCCCGCCCCAGCACTTCATTATTGTCGGGGTCAAAAACAAACGACGAATCGTTCAATTTCAATTTCTCCAATGATTTTTTTAATTCATCATATTCATCGGGGTCGTCCGGATAGAGCGACACAAACACCACTGGCTTGGGTTCGCGATATCCAGGCAAGGCGTAGGCGCGAATGTCCGGGATCTGCACACGCGAAGCAATGAGCGTATCACCGATTTTAATCAAATGCGGATCTTTAAGACCCGTCACCACAAAACCGATATCCCCCACTTCAAGTACCTCGCATATTTTTTGCTGCGGAACAAAGTAGCCCACTTCTTTTATCTTGAGCCGCTTCCCCGTTGCCCCAAATGAAACCATGTCGTCGGCGCGCACCGCTCCGTTAACAATGCGCACGACGGCAATGATTCCCTTGTGGTCATCGTAGAAAGAATCAAAAATCAGTCCGCGCCCCGTAATACCGCTCGCGCGCGGCCCCGCTAAAGGACGCACACGAGGCATCGGCACCTGCGCCACGATAGCCCGCAAAAGCTCATCAACCCCCGCACCCGTTTTCCCAGAAACGCGATGAATGTGCGTCGAATCAACTTTGAGCAGATGGGCAAGATCATGCGCCGTCTGTTCGGGAAGAGCGTTGGGAGCATCGATTTTATTGACAGCGCCAATGATGGTAAGCCCTGCTCGCTGTGCGGCATAAAGATTAGAGAGTGTTTGCGCCTGAATACCCTGCGTTGCATCCACTAGTACGACGGCGCCCTCGACGGCCTCCAGGGCACGCGACACCTCATAACCGAAGTCCGGATGACCCGGGGTATCAATTAAATTTAAAATATAAGAATCAAAATTCAAAATTGCCGGGTCCGGTTTCACGTTTCCGCCATTTTGATTTTTTATATTTGCATTTTGCATTTTGTACGCCATCCGCACCGGAGCCATCTTGATGGTAATCCCCCGCTCGCGTTCCAATTCCAGCTGATCTAAATACTGCGCCTTCATTTTGCGCTTTTCAATCGTTCCTGTTACTTCGAGCAGACGATCGGCAAGAGTAGACTTGCCGTGATCAATATGCGCGATAATACAAAAATTTCTTATATTTTCCATGATGTGCACCGCGACCATTCCTGCTAACTCGATTGGGTATTTGCTCTATAAAAACAGATAACATGCGACGTCCCGCGGTTACAAAAATAACCACAGGCAGCAATCAAAAATGTGCACACTCACCGCCCCAAGGAAAGTATCTGCAGTATAGACGAGCCACGAGCTTTCTTCAATGACTGGGGAGAGTTTTGTTATCCACATAATGCTCAGGCAAAAGACTAAAAATATGATACACTGAGCCCATATGAAATCAACGATTTTCCCCCTGCGCGATGCTCGTGCTTTCTCGCTCATTGAGCTTTTGCTCTATGTGGGGATTTTGGGAATCGTCGGCGGATTGCTGACGGGCATTTTAACTACCGCCACCAAAACACAGGTTCAGCAAACATCGCAAGACAAACTCTCAGGAGAATTATCATTTGCGATGCAGACCATTCAACGACTCGTGCAATCATCAAGCCTCATCGAAATGGATGCGGGCACGGCATCAACAAGTTTGAAACTACGCACGCAAAATCTTGCGCAGGACCCCACGCTCGTGTATTTATCGGGAGGAACCGCCTATATCCAGCAAGGGAGCTCAACCCCGCAAGCACTGACCGACAGCGCGGTCTTAGTTTCCTCGTTGCAATTTCAAAAGTTTTCGCAATATCCGGGGAAAGACGTCGTTCAAATTGATATTGCAATGAGCGATGCAAATCAACCCACGGCACTCGCCCGTTCCCTGCGATCAGCCGTATCACGCGCATCGGCGGCAACGTTTGATTCCGATCTTATCCCGGGAGCCGACAATTCATATTCGGTTGGCGTCGGCGGTGGCAACAGATGGAAGAATGCTCAATTTTCAGGAACGGTAAGTATCGCTAATCAATTGGGGATCGGAACATTGGCCCCCTCCTACCCGCTCGATCTGGAGGTGCTCACCAACGGCATCTTTGTGAGTTCCACGGCTACCACCTCAAGTTATTTTCTTATGAATTTACAGGCGGGAACGACGACGGCACTGTATGTACGCAACGACGGCAACATTGGAATCGGCACCACAACGCCGGCATATGGCGTTGATATTTACGACACCTTCCATATTACAGGGACTTCAACATTCGATGGAGATATCGTTTTTGGTGGAAGCACCTCAACGCCCATCTATCACATTTCAAACGTCGCTACTCCGGCTACTTCAACGGACGCGGCGACAAAAGGATACGTGGATGCCAATGCGGGAGGCGGCATCGTCCAGGTTAGCGTCTACACAAACCCGGGGCCTTCCGTCTGGGCAAAACCGGCTGGCGCCACCCACGTTATGGTTGAAGTTGTGGGCGGGGGCGGGGGCGGGGGCGGGGGCGGGAATGGAATTACCGGCGGCGGAGGAGGTGGCAGCGGAGGATATTGCAGAGAATACATAGATGTATCGTCAATTACTTCAGCTGCGGTAACGATTGGCAGTGGTGGGAACGGAGGGAATGGAAGTGTCAATGGATCCTCGGGAGGGGCATCAAGCTTTGGAAGTTATTGCGGTGCCAATGGAGGAAGTGGCGGATACTATGGATACACGTCAATTCGACCAGGTGCAACAGGGGCAAGCATAAGCACCTTAACGGGAGATGTTACTGTCGGCGGCAATCCCGGGATGGCTGGCGGACAAAGCTCTATGGGAGGAAATGGGGGGGCATCCGTCCTTGGAGGCGTTGGCCTCGGTTGTGTTTATTACACAACCCTATGCCCAGGAGTAACTTATTATGATAGCGGGTGGGCCGGAAGCGTTGGGGGGGGAGGAGGTGGCGCATCATACAATGGAAACTACAGCCACTCGGGAGTGGGGGGAAAAGGAGGAGACGGCATCGTGATTGTGACTTCGTATAAATAATTAAAAAACCGGCGCAAGCCGGTTTTTTAATTATTTAAAGTTCTTCAAGCGCCATGGCAATGTTTATATTTCTTTCCGCTTCCGCACCAACAAGGATCATTGCGTCCAACTTTCGGATGGTCGCCAGCCGAACCATTCCCCGCCTGCCCGGCAAGCGCACTGCTCGCCGAAATAGTCGACGTAATTGATTTTTCTTGTGACGCAATAGTTGTTGAAACAGAGATTGTTCCGTTTGCTCCGACTGTCGCGCGCTCAATAAATGCGGGGAGAATGTTGGCAACCGCCAATTCCTGCGCATGAGCGATTAAGGTCTTGAAAAACGCGTAGCTATCACGCTTATATTCAACCAACGGATCCTTCTGTCCAAAAGCACGGATACGAACCGATTCAGAAAGCGCTTCAAGATTTTCCAAATGTCCCGTCCATAACATATCCAATGCCCCAATGATCGTCGATCCGGTCCGTGGATCACGCGCCGCACGAGCGACTATCGCCTCCAGCGACTCGGGCAATACCGTCTCTTCTTGAGCGTCGGCTGGCATCAGAAGAATTTCAAGCCACACACGATCTTTCTCTGATGAAAACGGAACACCAAGCGCTTCCAGCCACGCGTGTGTTTCTTCAACACCTATCGTTGCCGTTTTATGAGCAAGGACATCAATAAGCGTCTCCCGCAAAACCGCTTCCATCTCCCCTTTCTCAAGCCGCTCCAGCATACTCTGACGGCGCCGATACACGGCATCGCGCTGTTTGTTGAGCACCGTATCATATTCAAAGAGGTGCTTGCGCGCATCAAAATTAAATCCTTCAACTTTTTTCTGTGCCTCATCAATCAACCGCTCAACCATGCCCGATTCAATCGGTTCGTTTTCGGGGATTTTCAGACGTCCCATCAGCGATTTAACTCGATCACCACCGAATATTCTTAGCATATCATCCTCAAGAGAGAGGAAAAACTTTGTCTGCCCCGGGTCTCCTTGGCGGCCCGCGCGTCCACGCAATTGGTTGTCCACCCGGCGCGCATCATTGCGTTGCGTGCCAATAACATAAAGCCCCCCCGCATCACGTACTCGCTGAGCAGCGATCGGATCTGGCGGGTTGCCTCCCAGCACGATATCAACGCCACGCCCAGCCATATTGGTCGCCAGCGTCACCGCACCGGCGCGACCGGCTTGAGCGATAATCTCTCCTTCACGTTCGTGATTTTTTGCATTAAGCACTTCATGAGCAACCCCCGCTTGAGAAAAATACGATGCGAGCAGTTCGTTCTCATCAATAGATGTGGTGCCAATCAATATCGGCTCCCCCGCCTGACTGCGCTCTTTGACGTCGGCAGTAATGGCATCATATTTTGCTTCTTTATTTTTATACACCACATCGGGAAGATCGGTTCGCTGACGCGGCTTATTGGTCGGAATCACCACCACGTCCAACCCATACACTTTTTTGAACTCTTCGGCCGAAGTATACGCAGTCCCCGTCATGCCGGAAACTTTTTCATACAAACGAAAATAATTTTGAATCGTAATCTGTGCAAATGTTTTCGATTCATCCTGCACCCGCACGCCCTCTTTTGCCTCGATCGCCTGATGCAGCCCGCCCGAATAGCGTCGTCCATGCATGAGACGGCCGGTAAATTCGTCAACAATAATAATTTCGTTATTCTTCACGATATAGTGTCGATCGCGAGAAAAAAGCGCATGCGCCTTGAGCGACTCCTCGAGGTAATGAACGAGCCGCGCATTTTGAGCATTGTATAAATCGGTGATAGTGAGTGCGCGCTCTATTTTTTCGATACCCGATTCCAAAATAGTTACCGAACGAATTTTTTCGTCAACGGCATAATCTTCGTCTTTTTTAAGCGTCGGCACCAAACGGGCAAATAACTTATAATAATCAGCCGATTGCGCATCGGGAGCAGAGATAATCAACGGCGTACGTGCCTCATCAATAAGGATGCTGTCGACCTCATCAATAATGGCAAAATAATGGCCGCGCTGAACCTGCTGGACAGTGCCATATGCCAAATTATCTCGCAGATAATCAAACCCGAATTCATGGTTTGTGCCGTATACAACATCAGCCGCATAGGCATCTTTGCGCGATATTGGCCGTAAATATTCCTGTTGAATTCGAAAACTCCCCGTCGCATCACGTTCAACATCAATCAATTTTTCATCTCCTTCGGGAATGTGCCACGATGGATCATAGAGATATGCGGCATCATGCGTGATGCACGAAGTTGAGATTCCAAGAAAATAATATACCTGCGCCATCCACACCGCATCGCGACGCGCCAGGTAATCATTAACCGTGATCACATGTACGCCCTTGCCCGTGAGTGCGTGTGCATACGCCGGTGCGGTAGCCGCCAATGTTTTACCTTCTCCGGTTGCCATTTCGGCGATCTTCCCTTCGGCCAGAACCATGCCGCCAATTAATTGCACATCAAAATGTCGCTGCTTTAACGTGCGCTTAGCCGCTTCGCGCACCAAAGCAAATGCTTCGGCAAGCACGTCCTCAACCATTTTTCCTCCACGCACTTGATCGCGAAGTTTTGCGCTGACATCCAAAAGCTGCACATCGGATAGTGTCGCATAGTGCTCCTCAAGAGCGTTGATGGCTTGGCTACGCCCGCGAAAAGAGCGTAGCGAAGAAAACATATCAGAAAAAATCCCCATAACGAATGTAATAAAATCTCTGGCAACCCTACAATTTCATCTTTGCCTTGTCAATGGCGACTTTGTCTCTTTTTTGAGTCCGTTCTTTATAATCTTCAACAATTTCCTTAAACCGCTTCTGTGCGTCATCAACGACCCGACGAACATCGCCACCGGTTTGCTCAACGTGCAGCGTTACCCTGCCGATGCGCAATGAAACTGCCACCGAAAAAACGTCCCCTTTTTGATGGTGCCGCGTGATGCGGCCAATATCAACCCGCAACGTCAAATCTTGTTGTAGTTCAAACCTTCCCAGTACGCGCCCAAGCGAAGCAAAGCGCCGATTAACATACTCCTCCAATGCATCGGTAAGCGCGAGATGGACTCCTTGTATTGCGATATTCATAGAAATTATCCATTACTTTTCTTCGACGACCTACCTAGTATATCACACCGGAACGTACAAAAAAATCGCCCCATAACTGGGGCGATTTTCAAGGATTATTTGCGTCCTTTCTTCGCGGCCTTCTTTGCAACCTTTTTCTTAGCAACTTTTTTTGTTGCTTTCTTGGCTGCTTTCTTTTTTGCTGCCATTGTTGATTGTGTCCCACAAAACCCAAAAAGATTTCATGAAACATTTTACTCTTTCCATTAATGCCGTTGCCGACCACTCAACAACATTACTGGCGAATGAATGAACATTCCTTTACTTCTATTATACGCGACTATTGCAAACAATGAAACAAAAAATCTGTGGATAACTTATTTTCGACCATACTCGGGTTTACGTCGTCCAGGCGTTAAAAAAAATTTTTCATCAAAAATAATCTCGGGAATAAGTTTGACGCGACAAACATCACGTACCCGTTCACTCGCGCGTTGGCAGAGTTTTTTTACGTCACGGGCGCTTGTTTTCCCCAACGCCACGATAAAATTAGCATGCTGAGATGAAAAAGACGCACCACCGACGTGTAAATTTTTACATCCCGCTCGACAAAGCAGGGTCGCGGCGGGAATAATTGGAAAGGGATCGCGTTTTATGCGATCAGCCAACTGTTTTCGTAATAACCACGGAACATTTTTAACGGGAACATTTTGAAAAGTACTCCCGAGCGTTCGGGCAGCCATGGGATGATGCATGCGCCGATACCGCCGATGGTCCGCGACGGCTTTCTTTTCAACCGCAATTGAATCAACACGTGGCGCATAAAAAATAACCGCGATAATAGCCGCGCCAACCCCGTTAAAAGTACTGGTGCGCGATATTCTGTTTCCGCCAGAACCGGCATCGCGCAGTGCGTTCCGCTTAAAAATGCTCGTTCGATATCCAAATACGCACCCGCGCGCGTTTCGATAGCGCAGGACAAAGTGTCCGTTTTTCTTTTCACACGAAACAACGCCCGTAACACACGCATCCATCTGTCCTCCGAATGCACCAGCATTCCCATACACGGCACCGCCAACGGTTCCAGGCAAACCCCCAGCCCATGATAATCCTCTTCGGGAATGCTTCAGACAATACGCGACAACGCGATTCATCGACGTTCCGCTTTCGACCCACAGAGTGTGCTCATCCAAAGGAATAATACCCGATGCTTGGTTGTGAATAACAAATGCGGGGACAGTCTGGTCAGAAAAGAGAATGTTTGTTGCATCCCCCACCACCATGAGCGGAACATTCTTGTATTCGGTGCGATGTGCGTTGTGCCAAAGCATCGCCCCGATAAGATCATCCACAGTGGTAACGCGGACATACCACGCCGCAGAACCGCCAATACCGATACGGCTCACGGAAGCGAGCGGCATATCACGGCGGATAATAAGACGAGAAGGCATATTTCGTCCAAGCACCACAAAGCCATTGTTATGATGCACGAGCGAAAACGGTGGTGGGGGTAGACCTCCTTTTTTGTTGTTGAGTGAGTGCTCGCCCGCCACCGCATTATGATTGTAGCAAGAAGAAGAAAAAGAGCAACCGGCACTGTGGAAAATAAAGACCGAAAACAAAACCCCCGCCCTTTCGGGCGGGGGAAAAAGGATGAGACACACCTCTGTCGACGTCGTCGTAAGGGTATATCTCACACTCAACATGGGTCATTATACTCCTTTTTTTGAAAAAGTCAACCAGGGAGCAAACCGCGCGGAAAACCGCAGATACAACGGCACCGTGGATCCCCTGTCATTGGCTCACCAGCCCCACAAGCGGGTCTTCTAAACCATCGTTTTTTGCGTGTCGGACGGTTTGAACACAATGAATTTATACCCGACAAAATTCCATACCAGCGACGCCAGCGTTGCAACTGCCGCACCAACCATCCCCCATCGCTGCGGAGTAAAAAGATCCGGCGGCGTAATCACATTAACCACCACGGACGAAATAGCGACATTGATGACCAAGCCAATCACGCTGACCGTGATAAATGCGACAACTTCTCGACCAACATGAGAAGCGCCCCCAGCATCAAATGTCCAATATTTATTCCAAAAGTAACTTCCCACATTTGAAATAGTGAAGGAGGTGCCTTTGGCCAGAGCATATCCCACACCGATCGTTGTGCCGAAAAAAACCGTGAGCATGCCCAAAACCCCCCAATCAAGAAAAGTATTAAACGCTCCCACGGCGGCAAATTTTGCAATCTGCAAAAACGCGGGGAACCATCGAGAAAGGTATGCCGCAACCGCCAGCGCGACGACCGCAAAAACAGCAAAGAAAATTATCAGCCCGACGATCATCCCCAACCCGATTGATATAAATGAAATTTGGACATTCTGTAAGATGGGAATAGCGAATAATCCAAAGCAGGCGCCGATAAAAGCAACTGCCCAATAATCACGTCGCGTCAACATATCTATTTTGTATAAATTGTATAATGGCACTCGTTAGTGCCGACTCCTTTTCAAGCATCGCCGTTCCGTGACCGGCATGCGCATATAATTCTTTCTGTTTTATAACGCCATCCGGGATAAGCCCCCAGAGTTCCATGGCTTCCTGTGCATTATATCCATCATCGTGACTGGAAACAATAAAAATGCCGCGCCCTCGTTCAATGGCGACAACATCCTCTTTGGCGGCGATCCCTCGATACTCAAGCCCGGGAGACAAAAGAACCACGGCGGGCAGGGTGCGATGCAATGCAAAATACCGCAATGATAGATTGGCTCCGATGGATGCCCCCACAATAACAGTGCGCTCGTCAACCGCTTCGTGAGCATGAAGATACGCGATTGCCGCATCAATATCCAATTCAGACCGTTGGTGGTCCTCATCACTGAATGCCTCATAACCAAGAGGACCGCCATCGGATGCTCCGTGTCCGCGCAAATCAATCGCCAACGAAGCAATGCCGGCACGAGCAAGACTTACGGCAAACACTGCAAATGATTCCTTGGTCGCGGGCATCATGTGGACTAAAACCACCCAGGCATGCGGATGATCCGGCGATACGTATGTTCCAGCCAGAGTAACCCCATCACGAGTAGTGAGACGAAGGGATTGATCCATAGTGGCAAATGTTTCCCCAACTATTTATTAGGCAGAAGATACGACAAATTAGAGAAAACGACAACCGTCATCAGCGATACCATAATCACCACGAGCCAAATAATTTTTTTATTTTTCTTATTTAATTTCATATACCACATTAACATTAATCGTCACCTCTTTTGATCCGGGCTCAATGGTCGGCGCAACCGCCTTATCAGCAACCCCTCCCATCCCTATCGCTGTTCCGCTATACATCGGGTACGGCTGGTTTTGATATTCCGAAATATTAACCACGCCCCCCAATGCAAATCCGTTTTCCGAAGCAATTGTCTTGGCTTTCACCAATGCTTTTGCGTAAGCATCGGCGCGAGCAGTTGCCAGATAGATATCTGAATCATCAATGGTAAACGAGAGCGACCCTATGCGATTAATCCCCATGCCCGGTAACGCGCTCATGATCGGAGAGATTTTTGAAAAATCACGGATCTTGACGCTAACCGTTTGCGTCAATGAATATTTTGCAATTGACGGCACAAAGGTCCCACCATAAACACCGACCTGCGATTGAGTATACACTGGCTGCAGCGAATAATCCGCCGTGGTGATGTCTTTTTTATCAACTCCCATGGCAACAACGGCATCAATAGCGCCATTAACCTTCGTATTATTGTCGTTCGTAATAATGCCCACGTCCTTCCCTTCGGTAACCACCGAAAAAGAAAACGAAGCAATATCGGGAACGACGGACGCCTTGCCCGATGCGGAAACCGAAAGAGTGCGAGCCGGAGTCAGCGATGCACCAAATCGTTCAAGCGGACTAAGGGCAACAACACCAAGAATAATCGTCACCACCGCCAATGCCGACAATGAATAAAAGAGATACGATTTTGATTTTTCCATATGGTTATTATATTACTTCTATACTATAAGTATACGCCCTCAGATACATTTCGTCACGTGGCGACATGGTGGATAGACGCCATCACCGACGAGCCGCCACTTTGCACAAAGACGCCATCTCTTTGGGATTAACGCTTGCCGAACCAATGAGGAAGCCATCGCACTCACCCGTCGACAAAAAACCATCCAATGTCTTTGTGTTCACGCTCCCCCCATACAACATTCCCCGCAAACGAACCCGCTCTTTTTTTGCGCACGTGCGCAATGCCTTCATGACAGAGGCGGCATATGTCGGATCAACATCCCGATGACCCCCGATCGCCCACACCGGCTCATAGGCGACAAAACACGGCCGATTCTGCATGCCCGAGCCAACAAACGAACGCGCAAGCTGTGCACAAGCATAGGCAGCTGCCCGCGCAGGTGTTGATTTTTTCAACTCACCCACACATACGATCGGTGTTAAACCGGCTTCCCATGCGTTATTTATTTTTTTTGCTACCAGCGCATCCGTTTCCCCAAAAAGTTGACGACGCTCGGAGTGCCCGATAAGCACATAGGAGGCTCCCGCTTCATGCGCCTGTTGAGCGGAAATTTCTCCCGTATACGGTCCATCCGCATAAGCAGAAATGTTTTGTGCTCCGCACCAAACCATTGAGCGCTTTTTTTCTCCCACGTGGACAATATCAGCCAGATGCACGACCGATGGCACGAGAACCAAAGGAATCTGGGCTTGCTGTGCGGCCCCGATACTCGCTTGCGCGAGCGTGCGTGCCTGCGCCGAGGAATCAACGTACATCTTCCAATTGCAGAAAAAAACAATTTGCTTCATGCAAATGAGTATACCACACCGGCACCTTTAACGAGTAATGTCTCCCCGTCCATGTGCCAATTTTTTATACCGTACCGCAATCCACCACGCAAGAGCTACACCAAGTATGATCACAATGCCCGCGTCAATAATATGAAAATAAGATGAGAGAACATCCCATCGCGCACCTAACACATACCCCATCCACGCCAACAGCAATGACCACGCAAAAGATCCCACGGCCGTAAAAACAATAAACGGCACTATGCGCATTTTCCCTATTCCGGCGGGAAATGAAATAAAGGTGCGGACAACCGGCACGAGACGCGCGAAAAACACCGAGACGCCTCCCCAGCGCTCGAACCAGCGATGCGCCATCGCCAACGAGCGATCGCTTATTAATGCCCGAGCTATCCAGAGTCGATCGCGCCGCGCGACAATCCATTCAGCTCCATAATATGAAACCAATGATCCGACAATATTGCCCGCCGTGCCCCAGACAACCACCCACCAAAAAGAAAAAGTCCCCTGCCACGTCAAAAATCCGGCAAACGGCATAATAGCCTCCGAAGGGACGGGGATGTTTGCGCTTTCTAAAAGCATCAACACAAAAACGCCGGCGTATCCTAACGACTCGATAATCCAAAGCACCATACTAATCACCAGCGCGATACCCTGAGTAATCATGGACGAGCAGTGCCAGCCACCCGCAAAAGACGCGCCGCATCTTCGGGAGGAACTGAATTTATTTCAACACCGGTTCCTAATTCAAATCCGGCATCAACGTGCGTATGAGGAACGATTTCAAGATGCCAGTGATAGTGCCTCGCAGAATTTTTATCGACGACTGGCGCTGTGTGCAGAAAAAAATTGTAATCAGGATCATGTAAAACATGCTCCATCCGCTTCAAAACCACCCGCAACGCATGCGCCGTCTGCGCATATTGCGCATCTCCCGCATCCTCGAAAAACGCCCCGTGTTTCTTGGGAAAGAGCGCGATTTCAAAGGGACGCATGCTGGCAAACGGCGCAAAAGCAATCATATGCGCATCTTCATAGATAATGCGATCACGCGACTTTTGAGCATCGGCAATATACGCGCAATGGATGCAGCGCCGATGCGACCGATAGTACGCCGCCGATGCGGTAAGCGATCGCGCAACATCGGTCGGAACAACCGGCAAGGAAATAATCTGATAATGGGGGTGATAAATCGTCCCACCAGCTTGCGGTCCGCGATTATGAAAAATGGAAATGTACGCAACGCCGGGCACGCGTGCCATTTCCCGATAGCGTCGTGCGCATGCGCGCAAGACATCACTCGCGCGCAGTGATGTTAAGCGGGGAAAATTTTTGTCATGGTCGCGCGTGATTACCAAATCATGAAACCCTCTCCCAGCAACAATGGTAAATGGCGGTTTTTGTCGATGCGAAGATGCGCCCTTTGACACGAGCGCCGGATATTTATTTTCAAGGACCTGAAGCGTCCACCGTGCCAGCGGCACGTTTGAGGGAAACCAGAAATGAGGTGCAGCGTTTCCCGCCGCCTGCGGATTTTCAAACGGACACTTTTTTTTCGGTGTCCGCGCGCGCGGAAACGTGGTACGAAATTGGTCAGCGTGATGGCGCAATGATCGCTTGGGAGAAATAACCACCCACTCCCCCGCGGTCGGACAAAAGCGCAATTCGGGATAGTCGACCTTATGCACGATATGGTTTATTTTTTTCATAGGCAAACGCAACATTATTTCAAATTAATTATCGCGTGCTACTGCTGTCAGACGACGTCTGTGCAGTCGAGATACCCAACTCGGCATCTTGCGTGTCATTGGTAACACGATTCTTCACATACCACTGAAAAATGGTATCGGCCACCGGAACAGCGTTTAGGCTCCCTTGGCGAGCGTCTTCAATGAGCACCAGCACGGCAATTTGAGGATCGTTGACCGGCGCATACGCCACGGTAAAAGCATTTTCCTTGGTATTGTTGGATATTTGAGCGCTTCCTGTCTTGGCGGCAATCGGCCAGGGCACATCAGCGAGCATGTGCGCCGTTCCATACGATTGCGTCACTGTATCAACCATTCCTTTTTGCACGTAGGAAAAATTCTGCGCGTCGGTATACGAAATTGATCCCGCCGAATAGGTTGGCGCAAAAATCGTTTTCCCCGATTCATTTTTAATCGCTTCAAGCACGTGAGGCGTTGGCATCTTTCCATTCTCCGCTATAGCTGCAATATAGCGCAACAATTCAAGTGGCGTAATAGCAAGATCTCCCTGGCCTATGGAAACATTATAGGTATCACCCAACCGCCATGGCTGTCCGGTACGAGCTTCTTTGCTGGCGGCATCGGGAAGCGTGCCAGACATTTCTCCGGGGAGATCAACGCCCGTTTTCTGATCAAGCCCAAAGCGGTCCCAATATTCATGCAGCCGACCGATCCCCAGTCCCTTGAGCGAACCAAATCCTCCGCCCACTTCATAAAAGTAGACATCGCTGGATCGAGCAATAGCAGAAAATAAATCAACCCATCCCTGGGGCTGCCAATCAAGAAACCGCGATGGATGCGCCGGATCGTAGGGATTAGGGACATCAAGATACCCGGGAGAAAATATTTTAAAGAATGGCGAAACGATTTGCTCCTCGAGAACCGCAAACGCAACCAGCGGTTTGATAGTCGACCCAGGGCTATAGACACCCGACACCACACGATTAAATGTAGGGCCATCGGGATTGGTGAACATATCACTGGTTAAATGATTGTTGTCGTAACTCGGGACACTGACCAGCGCTCGAATCGCTCCCGTCTTCGTATCCATAACCAGCGCTGCTCCCCGCGTACGGCCCAATGTCGTCAACTGATTGGTCAACGCGCGATACACTTCTTGTTGGAGCGCACCGTCAATAGTCGTATACAGACTGCTCCCCGGAATCGGATCATGCAACGTCTTGGTGTCCAATGGATTGCCACGAGCATCTTCATAGACAACCGCCTGTCCACTGGTACCCGAAAGCCATGAATTGTATTGAGCCTCAAGACCCGATTTCCCCACTTCGTCAGTCAAAGAAAGCGATGCGTTGTTCGCCACATCATACGCCGATGCCAAACCGGTATATCCGATAATATGCGAAAAGATTGGTCCGTTTACATAGGATCGCTCATAGTTATTTTCTATGATAATGGGCGCCAGATGCGCATTACGCAAACGCACGACTTGATCCATTAAGATATTTTTAGCAAGCGGATAGTATGCCTGATGTTCAAGATCGGCGCCGACAATATCATGAGTAACACTCGCAACGTCAATGGGGATAATGGCATTCACTGTCCGCAAAAAATCTTCCACATGCGCGCGATCCTTAAGCACCTGAGAAAGATTAAGCGTGACGTTGAAACTCGGCTGATTCGATACCAAGAGCGTTCCATACCGATCGTAAATGCCTCCGCGAGGAGCGCGCAGCACAATTTCCTGTCCCGCGTTGGCAAATGCTCGCATCTGATACGAGGCGCCGTTCCAAATATTCAGATAGGCGATCCGGACCACGGCGCCGGCGACAAGAACGCAGACAATCATCCATGCCACAAAAAAAACATGGCGGCCAAGGGGACGCTCAATAATATCAAGCCCCTCCGACAAATCATCGAGAACGGCTTCTTCTAGGAAAAGGTCTCTTCGAGCCATACGGCAATAAAAAATAACGCACTCGCAACGATGGCATTATAGAGGAACTCAAGCACAAAAGGAACGGTGAAAATCGTGGTCCCATATCCGATGCCGATCCACCATACCACCTGTGCAACCGCTACCGTTCCGATAAAAAGGGGCAGTTTGTGTTCAAAAATAACCGCCCGCGCGAAAATAAATCCCGCGATACCAACGACGACTAAAAGAAGGTATTCAAATTGAAAAAACGGAACGTACGCGGTACACAAAAGAATCCCCGCTATCCCCCACGCAAACACAACGGCGCGACGGACAAAAAATGCAACCAGAAGAACAGCGACCAACATCACGTGAGGAGTAACACCAAAAAAATCGAACGCAAACAACCGCCAGATTATCGCAGCACCGATTGCCACCGCAATCGCATACCACTGACTTCTTTGTGAAAAACCATGCATCATATTTTAAAGATGCGTTTGGAGAGGAAAGACGAAAACGGTTCTCAGATCTTTTATGGCGTAGGGCGTTGCGACATCGGAATCAAAAAATGATCCACTGCGATCTTCCTGAAATGACCGCGTGGTCCCCACAAGCAATCCATAGGGATAGGCCTTATCAACGCTGACAACCGCATCACCGCTTCCAATCCCCGGAGATTTTTCCGTATAGGCATAAACGACGCGCGGCGTCACCCCTCCTTGTAATGATCCATCTACCTCGCCCGACCCCACGCGAACCGATAGCAAAAAATCCTGATCAAAAATCGTCATCACCTCACTGGCGTGCGCATACACCGCGACGACGCGCCCAATAAACACATTACCATCAGCAACAACGGCATCGCCAACAACAATGCCGTCGTTCGATCCGGCGGCAATAAAAATACGGCTTTTTGCATTAAACGGATAGACTGAAAAAACTTTCGCCGTGATTGAGCTGGTTGGTACTGGTGGCGATTGTGTCTGTGCACTGGCCAGCTGCTGTTCAAGCGCAGCGATACGTCCACGCAAAACCATCACTTCATCGTTGGCCGCCGAATTGCCCATGGAACCGAATGGATGCCACGAAAACGCACGCAACGGGATCATCCCCAACAAACCGGCGCAGAGAAGACATGCGCCAATAAAAATTCCCCAACCCCCAATATGTTTTATACTCATACGGACAGAACGTTACTGCGTGCCATAACGCGAATATTATTCAAGCTCAATCGGCTTGAGCACCGTCGCAAAAATAGTCTGATATCGCTCGATGTCCTCTACTGCAATACCCGCGCCTCGCACAACACACGTAAGCGGATCATCAACCACGATGGTCTTCACCGATAATTCCCGCTCAACCAATTCCGGAAACCCGCGCAAAAGCGCCCCGCCGCCAGAAAAGTAAATCCCCCTTTGCAGAATATCCCCGGCTAATTCCGGGGGGGTCTTTTCTATAGTATCTTTAATAGCGTCAACCATCTGTTTTAAAAAGGGTGCAAGTGCCGCACGAACATGAACATCTTTTATAATAACTTCCCGCGGCAACCCCGATGACGTGTCGCGCCCTCCAACGGTAATATCGCGCGCCTCAAGCCCCGGCAATGCAGAGCCAATTTCAACCTTTATCCGTTCTGCACTCGGAATCCCTATGGCTAATTTAAAATTGTCTCGGACAAAACGAACAATTTCTTCATTGAGGCGGTCACCGGCAATCTTTAAACTGCGAGACACCACCACGCCGCCCAACGAAATAACCGCCACCTCACACGTGCCGCCCCCAACATCAACAATCATACTCGCCGTGGGTTCATGAATCGGCAAACCGGCACCCAATACCGCCGCAACCGGTTCTTCGAGTAGATAGGCATGCGACGCGCCTGACGAAATAACAGCATCCTCGACTGATTTGCGCTCAACCTCGGTTAAATTAGTCGGAATGGCAATGACGGCTCGGATATAATTGAAGAATGAATCCTTTTTGACCCGCTTGATATAGTGACGCAAAATCTCCTGCGTCATAACAAAATCAGAAATGACGCCATTGACCAAAGGACGCACCACATCAATATGTGCCGGCGTCCTCCCCTCCATCTGTTTAGCCTCATGTCCTAGTGCCACCACTTGTCCGGTTTTATTGTTCACCGCAATAATGGTCGGCTCGTTGATGATAATCCCGGCGCCCTTTAAATAAACCAGGGTGTTGGCGGTCCCCAAATCAATTCCCACATCTGTTTTAAATCTATCAAGAATTCCCATATCGGCGTACTATTATTTATTTTTGTATACAATACGATGCCGCCCGATCAAAATCAACTAGCGTGGCGGACACCTCTGATCGCTTTTTCACCTCAACTTGATCACCGGTTTTCTGGCTCACGACCAATCGCATAGGAATCCCGACCAGATCGGCTTCGGAAAATTTTTCTCCGGCAGTCATTTCTTGACGATCGTCGTACAACACCTCAATACCGGCGGCCGTCAGTTGATCGTAGAGCGCATCGGCGCGCGCACGCACTTGTTCGCCCGTCTTCGCATCAGCACCAGAAAGCACAATCAAATGGGCGGCAAATGGCGCAATGGCGGCAGGCCACATCAAACCACGATCATCATGGAAAAGTTCGGCGCACACACCCATCAAGCGGGACACGCCGATACCATACGATCCCATCACAACAGGCTTTGTTTGACCGGTCTCATCTTTGAATTTCAAACCAAATGCTTCGGAATATTTAACGCCGAGCGGGAAAATATTACCCACCTCAATGGCCTTTTTGACCGAGATCTTTCCGCCGCACTTGGGACATTCCCCGCCGTCTTTCAACTTTGAAACCTCATCATTCTCGGCGTAATCGCATTTTTCACAGATATAAATAGTATCTTCGCCCACGTCGGCGACGACCTGAAATTCATGCGTGTTTGAAAGAGTAAAATCTCCCCCAGCAGCCAGCGTATAATACGCCTTGAGTCCGCAACGCTCAAAAACCCGATGATAAGCATTAGCAACCTCCGCATAATAACGAAATAAATCTTCTTCGGACCCATGGAAGCTGTAGAGGTCTTTCATAAGAAACTCCCGACCACGCAAAAGTCCCGATTTGGCTCGCGGTTCGTGACGGAACTTTGTTTGAATCTGATATGCGGCAAACGGAAGGTCTTTATATGAGCGCACATACTGAGTGACAATTTCGGCGATAATTTCTTCATGCGTCCAGCTCATATTAAACAGCGGGGTTTTTTCTTCACCGCTCACAACTTTAAAAACCACAGGCACGTCCCACCGACCTGTGGCTTGAAGATAATGTTTATCGTGCAAAGCGGCCATCAAAAGTTCTTGCCCGCCGATGGCATTCATTTCTTCACGGATGATGGCGGATATTTTTTGGATAACGCGCCATCCCAAAGGCAGATACGAATAAATACCGGCCGAATTTTTATACACAAATCCCCCGCGAGTGAGCAGTTGGGCATTTAAAGCGACCTCTTCTTTGGGCGCATTACGTTCTACTCTCGTAAAAAGTTGTGATTGACGCATAGATGCAATATAAAAAAAATAAATTATCCAAAAAGATGTACCACGTCCTTAAAACTCACAAAAATCAGCAACGCGATCAGCAGAGCAAATCCGACCGTATTGACCACCTCCTGCACTTTCGCGTTGACCGGCTTGCCGTATATTTTTTCAACCAGCAAGAAAACAACGCGACCGCCATCCAATGCGGGGAACGGAAAGATATTAAGCGCAGCCAAATTGATGGAGATAAGCGCAATTAAATTGAAAAGATACGCCCATCCGATGCCAGCCGCATCCGCGGTTGCCTGAAAGATGCCCACGGGACCAGATACGTATTGCAAAACATTGGTGCCGCCAAATACTTGCAGGATGATTTTAAAAAGCATCGCATAAATCAGCCCAAACATCTGACTAGCCGTCACGAGCGCATCCCACATCGCCAACCAAATCGGCTCTCCCGGTGCACCGCCCCCCGCCAACGCAATACCCAGTGATCCCTCTCCCGCTGGAGGATTCTGACGCGGCGTTGCCACCAGTGTTCTTTCTTGCCCGGCACGAACAATCACAAACGACGTCTCCTGTCCCTTGTGTTGATCAACGTACTGCACAAATGATTCTGGCGTCAAAAACCCCTTGAGCAAATCCCCCTGTTCAAATCCGGCCGCAATCGCAGGTGAATCGGGCGACGTTTGCGTAACAATCACACGCTGAGGAGTCCCCACCGTATAGACCATCGACAACAAAAGCCAACCCAGTAGAAAATTCATCGCCACCCCTGCCGCCAAAACCAAAATGCGCTGCCAAATCGGTTTTGACCAAAAGGTATCGTGCGGCCGCTCATGTTCATCGCGGGATTCCCCATCTTCTCCGGCTATTTTCACAAACCCACCCAGCGGAATCCAGTTAATCGAGAAAAGAGTCCCCCATCGACGAATCCCCGTCGCGCGTGGCGGGAACCCGATACCAAATTCGTCGACGCGCATGCCAAACGCCTTTGCGGCTAAAAAGTGCCCAAATTCATGGACAAGAATGAGCACCGCCAAAACAACGATAAAGATAAAAAGATTTAAAACCATAGATACGCTGATGGTATCAAAAAAAACCATTCAATACAATCACTGGATTACGCGCCGAATGGTGGGTGCGAGTCGGACGAGAATTTCATACGGAATCGTATCGCATGCGGCAGCCGTCTGCGTGATTGAGTTTTTTTTGAACGGATCGGCGGAGAATACCTCAACTTCATCCTCAACGCGCAGAGGATGATCCACCGCCGAAATATCAACCGTGGTCATGTTCATGCTCACTCGTCCGATAATGGGCAGGAGCGTATCGCGGTAATACATAAACCCCTTATTACTCAATGCTCGAGGAACGCCCTCATAGTAGCCGCACGGTACGATAGCCGTGGTCATTTCATGGTCCGCGCGAAAAGTAACATTATATCCAATCCCTGCGCCGCTCGGAATTTTTTTAGTAGCGACAATTTTCCCGTAAAGCGAGAGAGCTGGCCGCACGCCCAGTCGTTGGTCTTGCGTGGTATCAAATCCATACAGACCAATGCCGGCCCGAATCATAGTGTTGGGACCATCGCCGACATATCGCGTCCCGGCGGTTGCGGAAAAATGCAATTCTCCCCCGCGCACATATCGGCGAAAAATGTCGACGGCTACGCGCCATTGGGCGACTTGTCCCGACGTATACGCGCCGCCAGAACCGTCCGCATCAGCCAAATGAGACATAAGTCCCCCGATGCGCAAGTACGAATTAGTACCCAGCATCTCAATTGTCTGTGTTAATTCGCCCAGAAGAACTCCTTGACGATGCATTCCCGTATCTACCTTTATATGGACCGTCAGCGGAAAACGAACCGTGCGCACCAACTGCACTGCTTGTTCAAAACTATTAACGCCGATAACAACCGGCTTGACGCGCGATAGATCTTTTATGCGCGCGAAGGGGACGTGACCCAGAATAAGGATTGATTTTGCAACGCCATTGTTTCGCAAAAGTTCCGCTTCCACCAAACTATCAACCACGAGCCGTCCAATCCCAATGTGGCGATCCCAAAAGCGCCCCATCGGGATAAGCCCGTGTCCGTACGCATTGCTTTTAAGCACCGCCGCAATCGTATGGTGCGGAAACAAGGAGTTGAATCGACTCACATTATGCAGAAGCGCATTTTTTTCAATAGCAATCCTCAAGAGATGCCCGCTCTCATCATCAAGCGATTGCCGATAACGCCGCAAAACATTTAAAAAACGCATTATAAAAAGTTATGGTTGTAAAATATCTTCAATGCGGCCATTAATTGATATAACAACCGCATGCACGGATGCAAACTGAAGAAGTGTTTGCGTTATTTGTGCCCGTATCGCGGCAACGCGGCACGACCCTCCCACCGCCCGATCAAGTGTTTCATTAAAATCAACATAAGCGATGCCATTTTCAATGCGTAATGCTTGTATCTGCACGCCAACAGGAATACTTGAAAAATATCCATCTGCTTTTTCAGCATCAGTCGGGCCAGTAAGGAGCGCCACCAATCCTGCGCGCGCGATCGATGATGTTGCGCCAACGGTACGCACCGCAGAAAACACGCGATCGCAATTAATATCGCTCTCCCCCGTTTTTCCCCAAAAAACCTTTATGTTCATGGACGGCGTATCACCGCGTACAATCGTCAGAGGAACTTCAACCAATCCCAGCGACGATCCGTCTTTGGGCGAAGCATCAAATGCCTTAAGCAGAAGCGTTCCGCTCGCCGATACCGGGATGGCCATGGTTAGTGAAAAATCCCCGTACTGTCCCGCGTCGGGCGCATGTGCATATGCCGATTCCTGCGCGAGAACTTTTCCCGCCGCATCGGTTAACTGTATTAAAAATTGATTTTCAAAAACACGCGCCAACCCACTGATTGACACCGACCCAGACACCACATCGTGTGACGCAGGCGCATATACCATAATCGGCGGTTCATCAAGCACGGTTATGCTTTGCGCCACAGCCATATTGCCCAAAACATATCCTTCTACGTGAACCGGAAATCCGGCCCGAATATCTGCCATGATTAATTTTTTCTGTTGTGCGTCGACGATAGTCGCATCCGAGGCAACAGAAAAGGATCGTGCATCGGGCGCATGATAAAATCCCCCGACCGACACCGATGACCCATCACGCGCTATATCGGCGACAACCCCCGAGATTACCAGCGACTGCCGCCGCTCAACCAAGCGAAGTGCTGTTGGCATCCAAAAAGCGATGGCCCAAACACCAACCACTACCACACCCGCCAGCGACCACAGGATTATTTTTAGTACGGAGGATTGATGTACGCGCATTTTTTTAGATAGTGTTAAAAATACTCAAAAAACGCATCTATACACTAGTGTTCGCGCCACGGATAAAATCAAAAAAGTTTTCCAGGGGCGTTTTTGTCCCCCCGATTGCCACACCGCTTAAGCGTGCAATGGTCGAACTATATTGACGGACTTCATCTGCCCCAGCATCAATAATATCTTGTGCGCTGTTAAATGAAAGCCATGAATAGTTCATAACCGGAGGGCGAACAACCACATCAGCCGTCTCAAGAATCTGCTTGGCAATCTGATATTCCACAACACTTAAGGCGCTGGAAACAATCGTATACATGTCGCGCACATCAATATTCGATACCGAAAGATCGATCCACCGCGACGACACGTCAACGGCGATGACCACATCGGCGCCCATGGCACGAACCACATCGGCCGGAACGGGATCCGAGAACCCCCCATCCATCAACAGTCGCCCTTTTTTATCGGCAACAGGAGCAAAAATCAACGGGAGCGCAATGCTGGCACGAACCGCATCGGCCAAAGTTCCCGAGTCAAGGATTGCCCGACTTCCATTGGAAACGTCGGTCGCTACCGCAGCAAATGGAATGCCGCAGTCAGTAAATGTTTTTGATCCGAATCCCTTTTCCAAAAGCGATGAAATTGACGAATCACGAAATAGAGCGCCATTTTTCTTTCCGACGATTTCCTTGAGTGGATGGACGTCGTGGTTTTTGAGTTGCGAAAACACGGTAGCGACTAAATCAGTATCTTGCTTGAGTGCATACCACGCGCCAATAAGGGCTCCCATGCTCGTACCAGCAATATAGTCAATGGGAACTCCCCACGTTTCCAATTGACGAATGACGCCAATGTGCGCCAAGCCTTTAGCTCCCCCGCCGCCCAATGCCAAACCTATTTTTTTCCGTGTCGGATGTGCAGACGTGGACGATTGTTTTTTCTTTTCTGGCATACGCGTACATTATCACAAACGCGACGCACAGGAAAGTCATCGCAGAAAAAACCTGCATCATAAACAAACCGAGGCATGGCATCGGCCAGAATCACCTTTGAGCCCACACACCAAAGACTTGCTAAAATTATTTTCTGTGCTATTATATTTTTAGCTCATGGAGGTGGTGCCATGTCAGAATTCACAAGTCGAAAGATCAAGGAGCTGCTAGATGCCCTGGATGCCGAGATCTCAAGTTCCGAGCCAGAGACGAACGAGGGATACGTTCTCGTCTTCATCCCTCTTTCGTCCGACCAAGACCCGCACATTTCCCTCAACGGAAAGGCTCTGAGCCCGACCATCGATCCTCGCGAGGCGACTAGACACGCGATGAGTATCCGAAGAATGAACCAATAGCAGGAGGACGGTATGTCGATGTGGTGGAAAGTAACGGTCAAAACGCCTCAAGGAGGCGAGGATTCAACCGTGGTCATGGCCGCCGACCACGATGGGGCGCACGCCAAGGCGGTCAGCGAGTTCTCACGGGAGTACTCCCACGTCAGCGTCATCGGCGTCGAGCTCTACGCCGATGACGAAAACGACGAAACCATTGGCGGGTTTAACGAGAGAGAGGGCCTTTCCTATCCCGCACCCACCCAGCCGCGTCTCACCACATAGACGCGCGGCAAAGAACACATCGGGACCCCCCAGGGTCCCTTTTATTTTTCCACACCCATTAATTGACTTTAAGTCAATTAAGTTGCATAATGAATCCAGGACACACCCAGAAAGGAGGCGGTCAGTGAAAAAAGAAATTCTTCTCACCGTCGCCTCAAAGCGATGGGAAGGACTGTTCTCGGTTTCCCTTACAGAAAGGGAATTCTCCGGAGAAAAACTCATTTCACGCATACAGGACATAATCATCAGTATGCGCGAACGGGGCAACCTCTCAAATAACTCCGGAGACGATTTTGTGATTGCCGTCAGGAAAATCAACGGCGAGGAAATCCCATTGACGGTAGCGCAATTTACCATCAAAAAAGTAACCTCCCCAAAGAAAGGGGGAACTCGCGTCATGTGTTAAGGGCCGAAGCGTCACACAACGCCAAGGCCTCTTTTTTTATATCAAAAAACATCCCCTCTCCTATAAAAAGATTCTTTTATATAAAAACGATTAAAAGAACCTACTTCGTCTCAAACCCAAATCCTGATCCTTGCGCCGGCGCCGCTTCTTCAATGACGCCAAATGATTTTTCGTATAGGGCGACGTTTTCCTGCATAGCGCGGATAAGCCGCTTGAAATGCCCAGGACTGGTGATGACGCGCGCATTGAGCGTCCCCGCTGGTGCAAACACATTAAGAAAATCCATGCAAAATTCCTCTTTGGTATGCTGAACCTGGACGCCATTTGCATACACGCCCTTCAAATCAGCATCACTGGCCTTGATTTGTATCTGCTGCGGTTGTTGTTCCATATGTTTTATTGTTTAAATACCACACTATTTTGATTATTCACCGCCGATCATTTTGCATTTTTATTTTTACCTTTTTATTATATCACGTCCCCTCATGGTGCGCACGCTCCATCATATCGCGCAAAGCACAGTATTCGCACTTCAATTCATCGCACCGTTTCTCCCAAAACGATGCGGATCGGATCTCCTCAGCCACGCGCGCGATTTCCTGCCGCAACGCTTTAACATCCGCCTCACCGATGGTAAATGCCTCACGCCGATATTTTCCGCTCTCGGTTGGCTCAATAAAATCAATCACCCCTTCGTCGGTCGTTACCCCCAGCCGCGCATCTTCCTCCAGCAATAATTTATAGAAAACCAATTGCCGCTGATAATCCCCCGTCCCCGTAGCCGTCTTTCCTTCCATCTCGTTCCGGCTCTTTGGTTTGCCGGTTTTATAATCAATCACCGTCACCTTCCGCGATCCTTTTTCAAATTCCATTTTATCTATCTTGCCGGTAATGCGAACACTATCATCCTCCAGAACCGCCGCTACTTTTTGTTCGGTGAGCGCCTCCCCTGTCCACGAATTGTGCCACTGGCGATAGTATCCGGCAAGGGCCTGCGCGCCGCGCTGAGCAAGCTGTTGTCGATCCGCTTCGGTTAACAATTCCCGATCAAGCGCACGAACAAAATGCTCTTCCAAAAACGGAATCTCCGGATTTTCTCCGCGCATGCGTGCATCAAAAAACATCTTGAGCGCGTAATGGATCGCCGTGCCATATATCTGCGCTCCCGTCTGCGCGCCCGGAACTCGCAATAAATTATTATAAAAATATTTCCACGGACACGCCAGATAATTATTAAGCGCCGTAGGCGACAATCCCCGCTCATTAAAAAGTTTTTTTATCAGCGCCACATCCTGTACGCGCGGTCCTGCCGCTGTCCGTGGCGCAAACAAAGCACCGATGCGATCAGCAGACGCCCCCTCTCCGGTTGGCACAACAAAGAGCTCTGCGGTCTCTTGAGGAATCTCGTCAAGAAATTGCGACGGTGTTTTTTCCTTTCCATCCAGCGCCCAGCGCGCCCGGGTGATAACACACACCGCTTTGGCTCGCGTTATGGCCACAAACAAAAGCCGCCGCTCGTCTTCAATTGATTCCTCCGGAGCAACGTCGATCGCCGCTTTTTGTGGAATAACAAAAAGCCGGTGTGCGCGTTTGTTCCCCCACACGCCATCAATCACATGCGGAATATACACCGCCATAAACTCCAATCCCTTTGCCTTATGCGCCGTCATTAGACGCACCCCTGTTTCGTGCGGTACAAGGCGCGCCTGCAAGGTCACGCCATATTGCCGCAAAAGATTAACGTGTTCGACAAAATCCGCGAGCCGATATTCACCGTTGGTTCCGGCTGCTGTCCGCGCTTCGTCAAAAAGCCGAGTCAGCTTTTCCAACACCTGTGCCGACCGCGGCGCACCCAATGCATGCGCCAAAAACCCTGACTCGCGAACTATTTTTTCAAACGCGTGCAGAACATCGTGATTGTCGGCGGCGCGCTTCCACGCGACCAACTGACGGTACAATTCTTCCAAACGGTGCGGATCAATAAACGTTCCTTCCGGCGCGCCCCCTGCATCGCACATCGCGCGCAGTGCCGACGATCGAGAAGCGTCGGTGCGTGAAAAAAGCGCATACACATCCAGCGGTTCCACCTTCAAAAAATCGGCATGCAATGCGTGCGCCAATGCCGCATCATCTCCCACACGCACAACCGTCTCAAAAAGCGCGAGCAATTTTTGAACATCTATATCCGAAAGCACGTTGCGGTCCGATTCAACCGAGAACGCAACTCCCTTTTTCTCCAATGCTTCGGCAATGGTTCCCAGCTGGCGATTCTCACGCACAATAACGGCAATCTCTCGGGGCGCTGTGCCGTCGGCAATGCGCAATGCGATATCGCCGGCGATAAATTGAATCTCGTCTTCTTCTTTATCACACGATCCCACGCGGATTTTAAATCCGCTCCCGTTGCGCGCTGTCAATTTTCCCGCGCGCGTCAGCGCGCGTGCCGATCCGCCCGCCATCAATCCATGTGCCGCGTCCAGCACCTCCTGCGTTGAACGATAATTGTCTCCCAATGTAATCGCTGCTGCCGAGGGATATTTTTTCTGAAAATAAAGAAAGTTTGCAACGCTCGCTCCCTGAAAACGGAAGATTGCCTGCTTCTCGTCTCCCACCACAAACAAATTCGGCGCTTCGACTTCCCCCACGAGCAATTCCAAAAGCGCGTTCTGCGCGCCGTTGGTATCCTGATGCTCATCCACCAGCACATACCCGAATTGATCGCGCACCTGCGCAGCAAGCGATTCATTTTTGCGCAACGCCCGCACGACCGATAAAATCATATCGTCAAAGTCGTATCGCTTTACCTTCTCCATTTTCTCCTCATACCTCGCGCACACCTGCGCCAATTCCTTGTGCCGCGCAATCTGATCCAATTCTTTCTGATATTTTCCCTGCATCTTGCCCGCATGTGCACCTTTCTGATGATACAAATCAGGAAGCGCCAAAATCGCGGTCTGCTTTTCTCCTAAATAATGCGCGTATTCGTCGGACGCAAACCCTTCCCGCTTCAGCTCGCTTAAGGCCCCAAGTATTTTTTCGGCGTGTTGGAACGGATCGCTGGCCGGCTTGATGTGTTCAAACGCCTCGGCATCAAGAATTTCGCGGATGATTTTTATCTGTTCAACACGCGTAGCATTCTGCGCTCCGGCAAAACGCGAGAAATATTCGGGATAATCCTGCAAAATACCATTGCACAACCCGTGGAATGTATTAATAGCAACGTGATACCCCGAGGACCCCACTAAGTCAACAACACGGCGGCGCATCTCGGCTGCCGCCGATTCGGTAAAGGTAAGCGCCACAATTTCATCGGGCAGTGCCGCTCCCTGGCGAACAATATTGGCAATGCGCATCGTTAATACCAACGTTTTCCCCGTTCCCGGGCCCGCTACCACCATCACTGGTCCCTGGATCGTATCTACCGCCAGTTTTTGCTCGGCATTAAGCGACGCGTATTTTTTATCAAAAACATCCCATGACATGAGGGAATGATATACCAACAACCAGTAACTCACAACCAGCAACTAACGCAGAGAAAGCCGCCGCTCTCGTCGCTAGTTGTCCGCTACTTCGTTGCGTTATACAAAGCAAAGATTTCACTTGAGGAAAGGGCACGGCTGTAAACGCGGACATCATCAAGAGAGCCAGCAAATTGAGGAGCGCTGTTGGCTATCCAAACACCACCTCCCGAATTAAAATCGGACGCGGACAACAAACTTGCGTCCAACGAATTAGCAAATATGCCGTTCATATAAATTTTTAAAGTATTGTCCGATCTATTAAGCACACCAACTGCGTAATACCAATCTCCATTGTTGTAAGAGCTTAATGAACTGTCTACTGATATTCCAATTGAGCTAACCCAAAAACGAACCTTACCCGCTATCGCATTAACACTTACGATTATTCCGTTAGCATTGGCTGCGTCAGATTTTCTATACATAGTTTCGCTGGTCGACGTTGAGGTCTTGAACCACATTCCCCACGACATACTTCCGAGTCTTATATCAAGCACATCGTTGTCCGATGTTTGAACACCATTATTTACCCCGTTGAAACTTAACGCTCCTCCCACCTTACCACTGGTCCATACAGGTCCATTGGTTAGTGTCCCATTATTCCCATTCCCACTCGTATCTTTAGCAATCGCCCCCGTCCCCTCATCAAAGTTCCAATATCCCACGAGTCCTGAGGTATTGTAGAGGGGAGAAAGAGCTTGGTTAGAACCATACGAAAGAACCCCAGGAAGGTTGGGTTTAGACAGGGAGGTATTACTGCGGTATTTAGCTGATTCAAGGATACCATTCAGTTCAAATGATCCGCCACTCACATAGGTATAGTACAGATTAGAGGAAGAAGCATTGACCGGGTCAGTGGGGAGGGAGGAAAGAGAGACCACTCCCGTGGTCTTGAAGTTAACGGGGATCCAGCCGGTACCCGTGGCACTCTGGAGAGATGAGGTGGGACTACAGTGATATTGCCAGCCTGAGGGGAGCGTAGGGAGACCCCAGGAGCCACAGGTAGATGATGAGTCAGGGAGAGAGGTATAGACAAGAGAAGAGGTTCCCATAAAGAGAGACTGATCTAAGGTGGTGATGGTGTGGAGGGCCTGGGTGAGTGCT
>JBAYIV010000006.1:0-47834 GCA_041665445.1 Minisyncoccota bacterium | reverse complement strand
TTGTTGACGCTTACTGTCACGGGCTTGGGCTAAGAGCTGAGCGGGATTGAGGGTTATAACGATAGCGGCAACCAGGACCGCTAAGATACCAATGACAATGAGGAGTTCGATGAGGGTGAAGGATTTGGTGCTACGCATGAGATTAAATGAAAAATTGAAAATGCAAACACATAGTTCCCCAAGCCCGCGGGGCGTCCACTATTTTGCATTTTGATATTTACATTTTAAATTTTTCTGCTGTCAGTTGTTGGTTTCTCCATTATACCCCTGGGCATTCAAAACATCACCCCTTCGATTCAAGTTTCCCAATGAATTCTTCCTCATTCAAAATGGGGACTCCCAGCTTTTGCGCCTTGGCATATTTTGATCCCGGATTTTCACCCACCACTATCGCAGTCGTTTGCGCCGTGACATCTGATTGAAAATGTCCTCCCAGCGCGATGATTTTTTCCTTCGCTTGTTCGCGCGACATCGACGCCAATATTCCCGTGAGACAGATGAACATCCCCGCAAATGCTCCGGCAGTCCGACGTTTCAGCGGCACAACGCGAACACCGGCACGCGCCAACGCCGATAACAATTTCTGATTGCGCACATCGGAAAACCATTGGACAATACTTTGCGCCACCTTGGGGCCGATATCGGGAACATTCTGCAATGCATCAAGCGAAAGCCCTTTAAAATAATCCGCCAGCTCGCCGATGGCGATCGTCCCATCGTGCCCATGCACATTTTTTCCTGCCAATTCCGCTAGCGCCAGAGCCGTTTCCTCTCCCACGTGCACGATCCCCAATGCAAAAATAAACTTCTCAATTGAGATTTTTTTCTTTCGTTCGATTTCTTCAACAAGATTCCGCGCCGATTTTTCGCCAAAACGCTCAAGCGCGGCAACATCGCCTTTGTGTAATGTAAAAATGTCGGCCGCGGTAGCAATAAGACCTTCGTCCAAAAAACGATCAACAATCTTATCGCCCAGTCCGCGAATATCAAATGCCGCACGCGACACAAAATGAATAATGCCGTTTCTATTTTTGGCGCCGCACAACGGATTAGAGCATTTAAGCAAAACACCGTCTTTGACAACCGGCGCGCCGTCCACGGGACAATGTTTCGGCTCAAGTACCGCCCTCTCCTTCCCCGTTCGCAATTTTTCGATAACGCCTATGATTTTGGGGATCACATCCCCCGAGCGCGTCACAATGACCGTGTCCCCAATTTTGAGCCCCAGCCGCTTGATTTCATCAAAATTGTGAAGCGTCGCGTGGGAAATCATAACCCCCGACACCGCCACCGGCTTGAGCGTTGCCACCGGCGTCAAAACACCCGTGCGCCCAACTTGTACATTCACCTCTTGAACAATCGTCGTTGCCTGCCGCGGCAAAAACTTATATGCAATAGCGCCGCGCGGCGCCTTGCCCACTGATCCAGCGACATTAAACAACGCATTGTCATTTATCATCACTACGATCCCGTCAATTTCATACCCCAATTTTTCGCGCTTTTTCTCCCACGCATTTTTGAGCGCAAAGACGTCGTCCATTGTTGCTTGCGTACGATTGTGCGCATTGACCGAAAATCCCCACGAGGCCAGGATTTTGTGCTTCTCTTCGTGTGTCGCCACCGGAACCCCAATATCACTAACAATATCATACTGATACGACTCTAATTTACGCGACGCAACAATAGCCGAATCCAATTGTCGAATCGATCCAGCCGCAAAATTGCGCGTATTTGCGTACCCCTTAGCGCCCCTCGCCTCCTGCTGACGATTAGCGCGTTCTAATTCTTTGAGCGGTACAAATATTTCTCCGCGAACCACCACGCGATCGGGGATTTTCCATGTACCTAGTTGTTCAAGGTGCTGCGGAATTGTTGGAATGGCCATCACGTTTTGAGTGACGTCCTCACCAATTTTTCCATCACCCCGCGTGGCGCCCAAGATGAGCGAGCCTTTTTCATATACCAGCTCAATCGCCAAGCCATCAAGCTTTAATTCACAATAAAAAAGAGGCCGCTCGGGAATGCTTACCATTTTTTTCCCAAGATATTTTTCCAAACGATCAAACCACTCTCGCATCTCCTGTTCCGAAAACGCATCATTAAACGAAAGCATCAGCACTTCGTGCGGCACTTTAATAAATGCATCAAGCGGCGATGCGCCAACCCTTTGTGTTGGTGAATCGGCGACCGCTAAATCGGGGAATACGCGCTCAAGTTCCTCCAGTTCGTTATTGAGCGCATCAAAAGCAGCGTCATCAATCTCGGGCGCATCAAAAGTATAATAAAGCGTTTTGTGGTACTCGATAAGCGCACGCAATTTTTTAATGCGTGCACGCGCCTCGTTTTTATTCATCATACGCACGATCTCCTTTGCTTGCCCCGCCACACATTAATTAATGCACGTCGCCAAAAACCTATGGCGCCACCGATGCCCCCAGTGAATAGGCGCGCAAAGTATTGTTGCTCTTACCGACTGATCGCACCTCTAAAAATGGGTTGCTCGGATCGGTTACCACATCCACCGTAGACGTGGTTTGAACCGTGGTCTGATTTGATAACGTGAATGAATCGCAGGAAGTGCTTCCCGCTCCGGGCAGAGCTGAAAAAAGCTTGTATAAATTACACTCAATGCCGGCATCGGCGCCATAAATAGCCTGTAATGAATAGGACGCCGATCGTACTGACCGAATTCTCTGGACCGTAATATATCCAGCGATCGTCGTCACAATTAAAATAAGCGAGCCAACTACCACCACGAAGAAAAGCATCGCCTGCCCGGCGCTTGAACGACTCAACCATGATACTTTAATGTGCATACTGATAGAAATGACTTTGTTAAAAAACACGCTGCGTAACGCTTGTTTGTACATACCGCACGATACGCAGTCCCCGATCCTCGGCGGCGATGCCGATAATTAATTTAACTTTGGTTGGTCTATCAATTCCGCCGCTGCTGTTTGTTGTTAAAACAGCATCAAAACTCGTCACGTGAACCGCTGAGGATGTGAGCGGCGCCGAGTCACTTCCCTCGGTTCTTATTATTTGACCCCCCGACAATGCATACATAACCGAAGTGGTTGCCCCGCTACTATCGGGACGCTCAAAAGAAAGCGATGACCCTCCGGAAAACCCATTGCCGACTCGAATTTCCCGCGACATTTGTTCAATGGCGACTCCGAGGTTATCCGTTGCCTCCAACAGTTTCAAGGTAACCCGCTCGTTGGCAAGCACCTGCACGAATGCCCCCATGATCACTGCCATAAAAATGCCAAAGATACTCATCGCCACGAGCAATTCAACGAGCGTAAATCCGGACCGACCCGCATAACGGCGCCATATCACCAATAATTTTTTTTTGACTTGATTCACCATGATGCTGCCTACGGACAATTAAAATTTCGCCAATTGTAAAAATAATCAACCAGTGTAACGCTACTATTCCCGCCGCCTCGAACCGGCCACGACACAACCGAAGTAACTTCAATTCTGCTGCCAACAGAATTCGACCGAACCGTGCGCGTAAAAATAGTTGATCCCGTACCGCCCGAAACATATCCCGACCCATCCCACCCCAAGCTCTCATCGGTTGGCACGGGAGCAGAAAAGCCGGAACAATTCAAAACATTTGAGTCAATGGTAAACTTTGCATCTTCAATCCCCTCAGCGGCAAGATACGAGGCGACATATTGATCACCGACAAATTTTGCCGTTGCCATTGACTGCGCCAACACACTCATCGTGCCCAAAATCCCAATGGTAGCCACGCTCAATGCAACCATCGTTTCAACCAAAACCTGGCCCGACCTGTTTTTGAAAATGGCCCCCTTCACACCAACAGCGATTGATAGCTGACTATGGACACGCATGATTATTAGCGCTTATGTCTCCAAACCGACCGACCGATATGCCCAACGATCCCGTGGAGCCCGTAATGGTAATACATGCAGGCGTATTGTGCAGTCCGGACCCCTCAAAATAAGCATACATATCCGGTGGCACAAAGGTGATCGCCCGCAAATTAGAAAAGCCGTCAAGCGATATGCTTGAGGGAAATGAAATCGTCTTAATATCGGTGGGAGATGAGTTTGGGAAAACGGAACCGCTCCAATCCCCCGCCGGCAGCAGACAGACGTTTCCGGACGGAATATCCTGTACGATCCGTATAGCATTGCCTGAAATAACAACGCCGTACGAACAAGCGGCTTTGTCGCTATTCCCCGCGGCATACGCCGCGGCAGCCATGGAACGCGCCTCATAGAGCGCACTCACAAGTTCGTTTTGAGCGTTAAAAAGAACGATCTGCTTATTCATATCCTTGCCGTACGGAACTAAAAAAGCGATAAACGCCGTGAGAAGCGAAATGGTAACCAAAAGTTCTACAAGCGTAAAGCCGCGTCTGGTAAACATGATTACATAATCGATGCCTGGCGCACCCTCAATTGAAAATGGCGCGCTCCGATCATCGCAATGTCAGTATACCAAAATATGCCCCCATCAATCCAGCGCCGAAGAAAAAGACGATCACAAAGGCAGCAACGATGAACGGACCAAACGGAACCATGTCTGACATTTTTTTACGCGACCTGACCATGAGCCACAACGAAAAGAGCGCTCCAATAACAAACGAAAGTAGCATCACCGGAAGAATATCCGGCCAGCCAAACAAGATACCAAGCCCCGCCATGAGTTTCACGTCGCCCATGCCCATCGCCTTGCCCAGTGTGAGCAAAACAAGTAAAAAGAAAAACCCGGCGCCAACCACAAGTCCCAAACCATGCGTCCACCAGACACTGGCCGGAGCCGGAATCAACATCCCATAGTTTCCCAAGAACGATCCGCGGCTGACACCGGAGAAAAGTCCATTTGCCGCACCAAGAGCAACCCACATGACGCCCAGAATAAGAATGGACAGATTGAGACCGTTGGGAATAACGTAATGCTTTGCATCAATAAGAAAAACCAATTCAAGCGCCATAAAGATCACCACCCACAATAGAGATGCGACAATAAACGCAGGCGTCGCCCACGCGAGAGTAAACGGAAAGAAAAGACTCTTGAGCGTTAGGGGAACAAAAACAAAGATGAGCCCCGTGAGCGTTTCAACAATCGGATACTGAACAGATAAACGGGTCGAGCAGGATCGACACATGCCTCGTTGCATCACAAAGCTCACGAGCGGAATCAATTCATACCAAACAAGTGTTTTTTTACACGACGCGCACTGTGATCGCCCGCCCATAACCGAGCGCGAAAAGAGCCGTCCGGACGGCTCATATCGCATCGAAACAACGTTAAGAAAACTACCGAACGCGACACCAAAAAGAAAAAGTGTGACAGAAACAATCCACGACATAGGCACTCATTTAGTTACCCTGAGACGCCGCTAAACAGAAAGCGGCACCAGAGGCGCCACTACCGCACGCCACACTACCACACGTTCCACTGACGCCGTTATTGGCGGCATTGTTTTTTCCCGATAAAACCGCACAGAGTAGATAATCCGAAGCACTAACATTGAGCAGCTGGACCGCCGGGTCCACGCCTGTTGGCAAGGATGCCCCGACATACGTCCCATTTTGGTTATACGCCTGCTCCAAAGCCAACTGTGCCTTGTGGACGTCGGATATTTTTTTAGCGTCATTCGCCGAATTGCGATATCCTTGAAATCCGACCAAGAAAAGAGAAGACAGAATGCCGATAATGGCAATAACGACCAACATTTCGATAAGCGTAAACCCCCGACGAGAACGGATAGCAATCATAAGATTATTTATTATTAATATTAATTTTATTATTACAAAATATCATCACTCATTCATACTCCCAATTCTTCGAGAGTACTACATCTGAAATGACTGCGCAAGATTATAAATCGGCAACAAAATCGCGGCGAACAATAGCCCGATCATCCCGCCGATAAGCAGAATGAAAAGGGGCTGGATCAATTCAGAGAGATTGTCCATAGTCTGATCGGCCTCGCGTTCATAAAACGACGCAACGCGCAATAACATTTCATCAAGCCGCCCCGTGGACTCCCCGACCGCGATCATCTGCGAAACCATTGAGGGGAAAAACTTTTCCTCTTGTGCGAGAATCTCCGAAAAAAGCTTTCCTTCTCGGATTCCTTGCGCTGATATCTGGAAAATTTCGCGATAGAGCGGGTTGCCGATGGTACTGCCTGCAATTTCAATGGCTTGTGCAACCGGGATGCCCCCTTTCAAGAGCGTGGAAAGCGATTGAGCAAACCGAGCGATATAAATTTTTTTAAATAAACTGCCAAACACCGGCAAGAAAAACACCAAGCGCCCCCACACCATTCTCCCCTCATCGCTCTTAAAATAATCAAGAAGCGCGAACACCGCGACAACAACGATCACCAGGACGGCCCACCACCATTGCAACATAATAGATCCGGCGCCAAAAATGATTTTGCTCACCAAAGGAAGATCGACGCCCGACTCTTGAAAAACCGGCATGATTTTCGGCAGAATCGTTCCCACCATGATGCCCATGACTACCAGAAAAAGACCCATCAAAATCGCTGGATACGTTAACGAACCGATAATTTTTGACTGCCACTCATTTTCTTTCTCCATGTATGCGCCCAAGAACAACATGGCCTCCTGCAGGCGTCCAGTGACTTCCGCAGACCGAATCATATTGATGTAAAAAACTGAAAATATTTCTCCCTGCCGTTCCAAGGCTTGCGAAAATGAGAGTCCCGACTCGACATCTTGGCGAATCTGAAAAATCGTCTCCTTGAGGATCGGATTTTTTGTTTGTTTTTCCAATGCCTGCAACGACGCCTCCAGTGGAATCTCCGCCTCCATCAGTGTAGCCATCTGACGAGTGAAAATCATCAAGTCCTTCGTTTTGACTCGATTGAAAAACTGAAAGAATCTATCGCCGATCGCTCCCTTTTCTTCCGAGGCAATGCTCAAGACAAACAATTCGTGCTCCGACAACACGCGCACCGCGTCTTCCTGCGACGGCGCGTCGACAAACCCCACCTGTAATTCTCCGTCTTTGCTACGCGCTTGATATTTAAACTTCATACGACGACAGATAGCTTATTGTTCCAAGAGAATGCGCAATTCTGACGGGCTTAATGAATACGTCTCGGCGTTTTCCATGCTGATTTCGCGTCGGCGAACCAAATCAGCAAGCGATTTATTGAGCGTCAGCATTCCTTCTTGGCTATTAGTCTCGATGACCAGATCGATTTGATAGGTTTTGCGCTCACGGATAAGATTGCGAATGGCCGCATTAGTAATCATGACCTCACAGGTGGGAATGCGTCCGCCGTCAACGCGCGGAATTAATCGTTCGGAAACGATACCGACGAGCACCGCCGATAACTGCGAAGCAATCTGCCCTTGCTGTTCGGAAGGAAAACTATCGATGATACGGTCAATGGTTTGCGCGGCAGAATTGGTATGCAATGTTGAAAGGACCAAGTGCCCAGTTTCAGCCGCGGTAAGCGCGGTTGCGATTGATGTTGCATCGCGCATCTCACCGATCATAATGACATCCGGGTCTTGCCGCAGAATGGAACGCAGGCCATTGGAAAATGACTCGGTATCACCTCCGACTTCACGTTGTGAAATAATGCTTCTGTCTTGCGTGAACACATATTCAAT
Organism: Minisyncoccota bacterium; assembly: GCA_041665445.1. GTDB lineage: Bacteria > Patescibacteriota > Minisyncoccia > UBA6257 > JAGOQP01 > DAIEKJ01. The sequence continues at coordinate 40,194 of JBAYIV010000006.1, read as the reverse complement.
CGGATCCTCAATGGTGATGATGTGCTCTGTCCGAGAGTGGTTAATCTCATCAAGAATGGCTGCCAATGTAGTCGACTTACCGTGTCCGGCCGGACCGACCACCAAGATAAACCCCTGCGCCAGTTTAGTAAAATCATGCAGAACCGACGGCAGACGCAATTCTTCAATGGTGCGCACCTGCGCCGGAATCAAGCGGAGCGCGGCCGCCAAAAATCCTTTTTGGTGGTACACATTGACGCGGAATCTCGCCTTGTCTTCAAAGGCGTACGAAAAATCGACTTCCAAATGCTGCTCAACCACTTGCCGTTGCTCATCGGTTAAAAGCCCCACAATCAACCCCTCGGCATCTTTTGGCGTTAAAATAGGATACTGTGTCAACGGCACGAGCAATCCATCAATGCGCAGCGTGGGATACCGCCCCACCCCTATGTGCAGATCAGACGCCTCTTGTTTGGCGCACATCAAAAGCAATTCATCGAGTTGTTGTTTGTAGTCACTCATATATTCACACTATAGCACGCGGCGATTAAAAAATAAAATATCACATCATACTTATAACGTCTCCGTTTCGCGCAAAACCGTTTCAATGGACACGAGCCCGCCCAGCGCCTTGAGGACACCATCCTGACGCAAGGTTACCATGTGCTGATGCTTAGCCTCTTCAATGATAGCGCCTTCCCCCTGACGACTCGCAACTACTTTTTCCATTTCTCGCGTCATTTCTAACATTTCAAATAATGCAATGCGTCCCGAAACTCCTTTCCCCTTGCACGCATCACATCCGGGAGACTCATACACGCGAAGCGCTTGCTCATCAATTCCCGCCTTGGCATCGGCTGGAATATTTTTTAGTTCTCCCTCTATAATAGCGGCAATTTCCGGCGTCGGGGTTTTTGCTTTTTTGCATACTTGGCATAATCGTGGCACCAGGCGTTGTCCCACCATCACATTCAGCGCCGCGGGAATTAAAAACGGCTCCACGCCCATATCAATCAAGCGCGGGATAACGCCAGCGGCGTTATTTGTGTGTAACGTTGAGAGCACCACGTGTCCCGTAAGCGCCGCGTGAATCGCCAATCCGGCCGTTTCATTGTCACGGATTTCACCTACCATAATAACATCGGGGTCCTGCCGCAAAATTTGCCGAAGCCCCGATGCAAAATCGTATCCGATTTCTGGATGCACCTGCGACTGATTGAGTCCATCCATGTAATACTCAACCGGATCTTCCAAGCTCACGATATTAACTTCGTCGCGATTAAGAATCTGCATCAACGAATAAAGCGTGGTCGTTTTTCCTGAACCCGTTGGGCCGGTGATAAGCACCATGCCATAAGGTTTTGCAATCGCCTCGCGCAAAGCGGTTTGATTGCGATTTGATATTCCCAGTTCTTCCAATCCCTTCAAGCCAACGGTGGGATCCAAAACGCGGATGGCCACTTTTTCGCCAACGGGCGTAGGAAATGTCGCAACACGAAAATCAATATCGTGCCCCATGAGCACCGTCCGAAACCGACCATCTTGTGGTATGCGCGTTTCATCGATTTTAAGATTGGACAACACCTTAACGCGAGATACGATTGCCTGGTGCAATTCAACGGGCATAGATGCCACCTCTTGCAAGTCGCCATCAAGACGAAACCGAATGCGCAAACGGTTGCGTTGCGGTTCAATGTGAATATCCGATGCTTTCTGCCATACCGCTTCTTTGAGCGTTGACGCAACAATGCGAATAATGGGAGCATCATCGGAACCAGCGGCCACGCCGCCCTCAACGGAAATAATTTTCTGCTCAAAACTCATTTTTTTAGAAGCAACGGAAGAGAGCGAATGCACCGCCGCCTCAACCTCACCGCGATACGGGGAGTATTTGCGTAGCACAAACTCCCACAGCGACATAGGAATTAAATAGACGCCCAGATTTACCTTGTGTTGTTTGCCGACAAAACGAAGCGCCTCCTGTGCTTTCTCGTCATCGGGATTAACCATGCCCGCCACGAATAAATCATCACGCGCCTCCAGTGGAATAACTTTGTAATTCCGCACCATTTCTTCGGGAATCAGTTTGAGCAAATTATCCCCGATGCTTTCAGGGTCGACGCTCTTTGACGGAACACCCAACACTTGTGATTTAAGGCGAAGCAGTGCGTCTTCGGGGACGATGCGGCGTTCATAAATAAGATCCTCAACGGGCCGCGCAATGAGCGACGCCTCCTGCAAAAGCTTGCGTCCAACGTCATCGCCCAAAAGCCCCGCCTGGACCAATTGCGTCACTAGTGTCTTATTGTCCATAATCCATCAATTAAAGCTACAGCACGCCAAAAGGCGCGGCGTTTGATCCAATCGGTGTCTGCGGCATGGAAACCGACTGTTGATTCCCGGTAAACGAAGGAGTGCTTACCACGCTTTGAGGATCAAACTGAAGCGACCGAATCGCATCAAGAGAGCGCAGTTCGAGCGGAGCAACCTGATTGATAACGTCCGGTTTCATAAAAAAAACATAATAAGCGGCAATGCCAATCATTAAGACCGGCACCAAAGCCACCACAAACCCAAACCAGGTTCCGTTCTTTTGTTCTTCGTCGTGAATAATGATGGCCATATGCTCGTGATGAATTATTCGTTTTCCTGATAATAACTCAAAATAGATACTGTCCCCGTCAACATCGATGTTTGAGTATTTTTACTCGAGCCAAGTGCGTCGTGCGACGCAGGGAGCTGGACATCAATACCCGATACATTCATAAGCAAAACGTTATTTTGAATTGTCTGCAAAAAACTTTTCAATTGCGTATATCCCGCTGAAACATGAACTGTCGCTTGCACCGTTACGATTCGTCGAATCGCATCAGATTGAGTGGCTGACGTCGGCTGAGCCTGCTGTTTCATGTCGATGCTATCGACAACGACACCATTCTGTTGTGCAATGCCTACGATTTGATTCGAAAAATAGGGCATATCGGCACCAATGGGTAGGATCATTGACGCACGCTGTTGTTGAGCGCTGGCGTTGCCTAAATTGGACGTGAGATTATTGACTTCTTCGATGGTCTTCCGATAGGTACTCACCGCATCAGTTTTTGAAGCAAGATCGCCCCGAAGCGACATAATGGTCCCGTATTCCGGCTGAATAAAAAACGTATACACGCACAAAGCACCCACAAGCACCACGATGCCGCTCAAAGAAAACAGAATGCGTTGTGTAGTTATTTTCATATGTGCATTAATGAACGCTGGATTGAAAAGCGCTAGGTGTGAACGTAACCCCCATAGAAAACGTCTTTCCTATCCCCAAAGCGCCCGCGGCAGTCCCCATGGTATCCAAAGAAACACCCGCGACGTTTTGTACATCGCCACGCCAGGATGCGGCCGACGCAAGAACGGAATCAAACGAAGCGGCAGTTCCCGTGAGTTGAACTTTCTGTCCCCGAAGAATTTCAAGCTTTGCGCCCGTGAGAACAACGCCACTTGGCGTATGCGACTCTAGTGCGGTAAAAAACGGCGTAATATCAACCCGTGATTTTTGGAGCGTGCCGATATTATACAGCTGTGAATAAAAATTGAGCGATGTTTTTTGTTGCGCCTGATTCATGCCGCTGGTCAATTGATCCAATTGCTGCGTTTGGGCTGCAATTTGACGATTAAGATATTGTTCAAATCCAAAGGCCATCCCCACATAGATAAACACCGTTACCGCAAAAATAACCACCGACACAACCAAGGTGCGCCAAGGGAGACCCGCGTGAGATTCCTGCCGATTCCGTTGTCCATCAGAATGCGGAGGAATCATGCTACCGTATGATTGGATTACATCAGACATGTTAAAGCAAACTTTTAATTGCCAGACCGGCTGCAACGGAGAAACGCGTCTTAAGTTCCGGCACCATTACCGCCAACTCCTGTGGAACGTCGACATACAACAATCCGTTGCCGGGAACGACAGCGATCCCCAGACGTTGTTCTGCGTATGTTTCGATACCCGCAAGATTTGCGCCACCGCCCACCAACATAACTCGCTCGGGCGACACTCCTAACGCAGCTACCGCCTTCTGGCGCACGTCCTGCACTTCATTGAGTATAACATCAATGAACGGTATTTCCAATGTGGATAACTCAAACTCTCCGCCGCCGCCCAACATACCGATGCGGCGCTTTAGCTCCTCGGCGCGTTTATAGCTCACCGACAAACCATTGGCAATGGCATCGGTGATGGCATCGCCCCCGTAATCAATCTGCAGGTTGCTTTTGAGAAATCCCTTTTCGATAACGCTGATGTTGCTTGAACGCGCACCGATGTCTACAACAATCGTGGGCGTTTGATCCGTCCCCACTAATGCTCGTGCACATGAAAGCGTCTCAACCTCCAATGCGCGCAATGAAAGTCCAGCAATTTTGAAAACTGTTTTGAAACGCGCAATGGTTTCATTGGGAATGGCGATAATAAGAACCTGCTGTTTCACGAATCCATTGGCGTCGTCGCGTTGTCCCACGCGAACCCAATCAACGGCAATCTCCGAAAGCGGAAGTGGAATGTTTTGCTTAATTTGAAACGGCATCGCCTTTTCGGTTTCCTCTTGCGGCATGTCAGGAATTTCAATCATCGTGGTAAACGACGCAAACGACGGAATTGACGCAATGGCATTGGTCGCGGAAAAGCGCGTGCGCGACACCAACGTCTTGAGTAATTCGCCGGCTTCTTTTTCGGAGATACGTAATGAATTTGCCTGAATGACGCTGTTGGCGCGTTCAAAAACGGGGACGGTTTCGAGTACCCCGTAATTAGTGAGGCGCGGATTTGCGTTTGAGCGCGACAATTCAATCGCCTTGATTGAGGTTGTGCCGATGTCAACGCCGATATACGAGCGGACAGAAAATGCCCGCTTTATAAAATCAAATGCCATAGAGATTATATTCGTCCTGCGATATACTTATTGGATAGTATACTTATTTTTATGCCCGGGAGCAATCGCACTGCAAAAAAAGAAGTTTGCCCAGCGCTTGCGCGCATCGCCGAGAAAATTGGCGACGCGTTCTTTCCTCCTCGTTGCGTTGCATGCCGCACTCCCATTGGTCACCAGTACTCATTCTTGTGCTCGACATGCTTTGATGCCATCGAACTTAATAGCGCGCTGTATTGCCCAACGTGCATGGGACGCATCGGCGATCTGCAAACACCCTGCCATCGAGACGCGGGCTATCTACTCGCCCCCGCCACATTCTATAGGGACCCCATTCCCGCGCTGGTGCATCATCTGAAATATAAACGACTTGTCCGCGTTAATACTTTGGCAAGCGCACTCCTGATTACTCACCTTAAGAAAATTAATATTCCTCTTGATTGTTGCGTGTTCGTGCCCATACCTCTTCATCCCTCGCGCCAGCGTGAACGTGGGTTCAATCAGGCGCTCCTCCTCGCCCAACAGTGCGCCACCCATTTCGATCGGCCGCTCGTCCAGGCGCTTGCGCGCATCACTCAGACAAAACAGCAAGCATCACTGCCCGATGCCGCACAACGATACGCCAATGTCACTGGCGCTTTCGCGCTTGACCCAGCCATTGCCATTCGTGGATCAACCATCATTCTTGTCGACGACGTCTCGACGTCGGGCGCAACGCTTGCAGTTGCGGCGCATACGCTCAAATCCGGCGGCGCGCGAAAAATTATCGGGGCCGTCGTTGCTAAAGCGCAGTAAACCGCCTATGATAATCTGCATTGCGCGATAAAACACTTATGTATGTCTGAATATATCTTGGCATTTTTAGTCGGTGGGACAATTACAACCATCATCACTTATTTTGAGTTGTCCGGGTTTCCGACTTTGTCGCGATTAGCGACCATGTTCCCGATTTTCACCTGGCTTTCCTATCTCATGATCGGCCATCTCGACGGACCCAAGACCGTCGCCGACCATTCGCTTTTTGTTCTTTTGGGGACGCTCTTTGCGTGGGTCCCCTACATGCTCGTCATTCATTTCTGCGCACCTCGGCTCGGCGTCAACAAAGCCATCGGACTGGCAATCGTCGTCTTTATCATCCTGGCAATAGTATTTTTAAAGGTCTACCAGAGACCGTAATCGCGCGCATGCTACCGTTTTAAAAGAGCGTCTCTAGGCGCTCTTTTTTATCTGCCCATACATCCGTGCGCTCATTCCAAAGGCTATCGCAAAAAAGATCGCGCCATAAAAGCACGCGGTCATAAACGGATTAGTCGCACCCGGCGTGCATCCAAAATTATTGCTCTTGAGCCCAATCCATCGATAGAGTTCTATGCCAAAATTCGTCCACGCAAACAACGTGCCGGCTAATAAAAGATAAAATTGTACAATAATAAGTTTTTTCATGTTTTTTTCACACTGTGAGCAGTATACCACACTGTTTGACTTCCGCCTATGTGACGCGCGGCGGATCAATGGCGCGCATCAATGCCTTGCGCGCCTCTTCAAAAACCAAAAGGGAAGCACTCGTCAACAATAGAACGCCCCACTCCCTCGCCCCCAAAGGCACTGTGTGTAAAAATCGTTGCATTGCAGGCACGTACAACGCACTCATTTGTAGTATGACAACCGTTCCCGACGCCAAAAGAAGAAAGGGGTTGCGAAACGGATTGCGCGTAAACACCGAGCCGCGATCGCTGGTGCAATTCCACGCATTAACCCACTGAAAAACCGCTAGTGCCGTTAAGGACATAGTAATAGCCCGCATCGGATCAATAGCAAGATAGCAAAGGAATATCGCCAGTGTCCCGATGGCAATGATAGATCCCATAAAAAACATACGGAGTGCGCCGCGCCAATCAATCAAATGGAGCATCGCCGTTCGCTCTCTTCGTTGCAGCAACCCCTTCTCGTTGGGCTCCATCGCTAATGCCACATCAAGAAACCCATCCGTAACAAAATTGAGCCAAATAATTTGCACAGGAAGAATCGGCGCTGGCAAACCAGCGAACAACGCAACGGCTATAGTAAGCACTTCGCCAACGCTGGTTGAAAATAAATAAAGAATGACCTTCCTTATCGCCACATAAATACCGCGTCCCTCTTCAATGCCGGAAATAATACTCTTAAAATTATCATCAAGCAGAACAATGTCAGCAGCTTCTTTGGCGACTTCAGTGCCGATAGAACCCATGGCAACTCCCAGATCAGCGGCGGCAAGTGATGGAGCGTCATTGACGCCATCACCCGTCATTGCCACCACTTCGCCGCGCTTTCTAAACAAAGCAATGAGCCGCATCTTGTGCTCGGGAGTTACCCGCGCGTACACATTGCAGATAGCGAGCCTCTCTAGAAGCACCGTCTCGTTCATCATTTCAAGATCAACGCCGGTCAGAACGGAACCATCGAGGCTCAGGATGCCCGCCCGGCGCGCGATGACACGCGCAGTATCTGCATGATCACCAGTGATCATAATGACGCGAATACCCGCATCATGTGCAATGCGCACCGATTCGAAAACATTGGCTCGTAATGGATCATCCATGCCAATTAAACCGGCATAAGTTAATGACGGCAATGTTGAGTCAACTCGCAACGAATCGATCCCCTCATAGAAAGCACACGCTAGAACTCGCAATCCATCAGCAGAAAAGTCACTCATGACTTCAAGGATTCGCGCGCGCCGATCATTATTAAGCGCATGCACCAATCCATCCGCTTTCCAAAAATCGACACACAGAGAGAGCACAGATTCAGGAGCACCAATAACCGCAAGAAATTGTTTTCCGTCATACCGACACAATACGGCACGATACTTTGTGACATAATTAAAGGGAATTTCAAAAATCTTTTCAATGTTTTTATCAGCATCATCAAAACCAATCTTTTGCGCAAACACCGCCAGCGCCGCCTCGGTCGGATCACCCGAGATAACCCACTTACGTTCCGACGTTTGGTACATAACTTGCGCATCAGCCGCACACGAAGTAATTTTACCCAACAGCAATGCGCCAGCATCATCACGTGGATTAATGCAGGCTTTTTTTGAAAAAAATCCTCCGTGCGGCTCGTATCCGTTTCCTGTAATAACGAGCGATGATTCTCCAACGTATGCTCTTGATACCATCATTTCGTTTCGTGTTAGAGTCCCCGTTTTATCAACCGCAATCATAGTTGCCTGTCCTAGCGCTTCAACGGCTTGAAGTCTCTTTACTAGCACATGACGACGAGCCATACGCCACACACCCGATGCTAGGATCAATGTCAACACAATAGGCAGTCCTTCTGGAATAATTGACACCGAAAGTGAGACCACCACCGCAAATGATTCATGCAACGACCGACCCATTGCCACGCCACCGACAAAAAGAATCAATCCCACCCCCGCCACCACCCAAATAATGAGTCGCGAGAGCTGTGCGACGCTCCGACTCAATGGTACTTGTGTATCAATGGTCGCGATTTCACGCGAGATCTTTCCCAACTCAGTCTCGAGACCGGTGGCAACCACAATAGCCCGCCCATTGCCCGCAACCACATTAGTTCCCTTAAAAATCATATTCCGCCTATTTGAAACGATCGCGCCTTCCGACTCAATAACATCAGCGGCTTTGTGCACTGGCACCGATTCTCCAGTAAGTGCCGACTCGTCAACTGCTAAGCTGTGAGCGACAACCAATCGCGCGTCGGCTGGAATCTTATTCCCTTCGTGCAAGACAATAATATCGCCAGGCACCACTTGAGTGCCGGGGAGAATGAGTGTTTTGTTGTCCCGAATTACAGTAGCAGACGTCCTAGCAAAGTGGCGCAACGCGCCAAGTTTTTTTTGCGCACGTCCCTCCTGGATCGTCCCCACGACCGCATTAAAAATAAGAACAAATCCGATAATGACCGCGTCCGCATGCTCATTGAATATCCACACCACAGCCGCGGCTCCTACAAGAACATAAATAAGCGGACTCAAGAATTGAGAAAGAAAAATCCTAAGCGTGCTCGGAAGGCGCGGCTCTGGAAGTTCATTGCTCCCATAAATCAGACCACGACGATCAGCTTCGCACACAGACAGACCAGAAAGATTCGCATTGAGATTCTGTGCTACCCGTTCGATTGATTGTGCATGCCAAAAAACACTCATCGCATGTTAGTGTATCAAAACTCAGCCCTGATCCAAATTTTAACAGAACCAGTAACGGTCCCACGGAGCGGGACGGTTACGCGTCAAACAAGGAACACGCTATCGTCCCAATGGCATCCCCTGCGAACGCACCTGAATTGATTGTGCAACCATACTTCCGTCCGATCCGCGCGTACCCGCAACCATCACATTTTTCTGCGTCGCAAGGTCCGAAACCGATCCGGCAACCGTCGTTAGGATGGGCGTGCTCGTCGAATAAAGAACAATCTGCGAACTACCGCTGGGAAGTTGCAATGTTAAACTGGTTGCATCCATCGCCATGATTTGTCCATCGACAAATGAGTTCCCTGATCCAGCCACTCCGCTACGCCGTCCCGTTTGCGCAAACGACCCCGCGCCACCAAAACCAGCTGACGGACTCTGCGGTTGATGAACAACATAGCCAACCCCAAAACCAACGACCAGCGCCGCAACCGCCAACAACACACTATACGATTTTTTCATAGATATAGTTATACTACGCGCCACTTAAAAATATTATTCATACCGCAGGGCATCAATCGGATTGAGGCGCGCTGCCCGATATGCCGGATAATACCCAAACACAATGCCAATAGCCGCCGATACCCCAAACGAAAGCATCACCGATGACAGCGATACTTGTGTTGTCAGTCCGGCCACCGACGTCACAACCAAAGACACCAACCAACCAAGCAATATTCCCACAGCTCCGCCGATAAACGTAAGAGCAATAGCTTCAAAAAGAAACTGCAGCGTAATATCACGACGCTTAGCGCCGATCGCCTTGCGCAATCCAATCTCCCGCGTGCGCTCCGTCACGGTAGTAAGCATCATGTTCATAATCCCAATACCGCCCACCACCAGCGAGATGCTAGCGATGGATGCCAAAAGCAACGTGAACGTATTGGTTACCGTTGAAGCGGTAGCGGCAATGTCAGCTTGATTGAATACGCTAAAATCGGCCGCCAGCGGATCACTAATATGATGACGCTGAAGCAACAAATCAGTCACACCCTGTTGAACGGCCGCCATTGATTGCTGATCAGCAGCCGATACGCTAATGGTGCTGACATATGTTTCTCCCGCAAGATATCGCTGTGCTGTGGTGATGGGAACATAAACATAATCATCGGGACTATTAAATCCACTCCCTCCCTTGGCCTGCGCAACACCGACAACTTGAAACGGAACATTATTAATCCGAATCGTTTGCCCGATCGCATCGGCGCCCACACCGAATAAATCATCGCGTGCGGTGGGACCCAGCACGGCAATGCGCGCACCACTTTGCAAAGACTGTTCAGTAATAAATGTTCCGCTATCAATAGCAACATTGCGCACGTCACTGTAGGAAGGCGTGGTACCAACGACCTCCGTATTCGTATTCGTTCCTTTCGCGGTGATTTGATACCGACGCGATAAATCCGGCGCCACCGCTTGTACCAACGGAACTTGCGCCGCAATCGCATCAGCGTCGCCCTGCGTCAACGTCTGCGCGCTTCCGCGTCCGGCACTCGCTTGTATCCCGACACCCCGTTGCGCGCCCGGCGTTACCATAACCAAATTCGCTCCCGCCGATTGAATACTTGCCTGAATGCTTCCTTGCGAACCCTGTCCGATTGCAACCATCGCGATCACCGATCCGATGCCGATAATAATACCCAGCATCGTCAAAAACGACCTGGTTTTGTTGGCGGACAATGACCAATATGTTTCTTGTAAAATATCAACGGTCTTCATGATGGTGCGGACGTTTTTCGTCCCCGATAATAGCCCCGTCACGTATTGTGATAATGCGTCCGGCGTGTTCGGCAACATCGCGCTCATGAGTAATGAGAATGATGGTGCGCCCCTCTTTATTAAGACGCTCAAATGTTTGCAGAACGACTTCCCCCGTTTGCGTGTCCAAATTTCCCGTCGGTTCATCGGCTAAAATAATCGCCGGATTATTAACCAACGCCCGTGCAATAGCAACGCGCTGCATCTGCCCTCCCGAAAGCTGGTTCGAATAGTGGCCGAAATGATCTTCCTCAAGTCCCGCCGCCAGCAACGCCCTGCGCGCACGCTCTTCTCGCTCTTTCCCATCAATACCCAAATACATCAGCGGCAAAGATACGTTACGCAAGACCGTTGCGCGCGGCAATAAATTAAAAGCTTGGAACACAAACCCGATTTTCTCTTTGCGAATATCGGCAAGGGTGTCTTCGGACAATGTGGACACGTCAACGCCATCCAGAAAATACTGCCCATCAGTAGGAGAGTCCAATGCACCCAAAATGTGCATCAACGTTGACTTGCCCGAACCCGAGTGCCCGATAATCGCGACAAATTCTCCATTGGCCACGCGGAAAGACACTCCTTTAAGCGCGCGCGTTTCAACGGATCCGCTTCTATAAAGCTTGGTTACATTGCGAACTTCAATCATATAGTCATGCCGCGCATTACTTGATGTTGCTATCGTCCCAAAAGTCGCAAACCGGCGCCGGCCGCTCCACTGCTCCCCGACGATGCAGCTGTTGATGCCGAACTCACTGTTTGCGTTATAACCGTTTGACCCTCCATAAGACCAGCCATTATCTGCGTCTCGGTATCATTGGAAGAACCGGTCGTTACTGCTTGTCGAGTCGGCACCACGCCCGCCGTATAGAGCGAGGCGTTGGTCGGCGACGAAGTCAACTCATTTTTATCAATAACCTCAACATAAGAATTTCCGTTTTGCGTTTTTATCGCCGCATTAGGAACCAGCAAGGCATCGTTTTGCACCGCAGTAATAACATTTGCCGTTACGCTCATCCCCGGTTTAATCTGCGCATTCTGCCCGGCAAAAGCGATCTTGGCGGTATACGTAACCACGCCCTGCGATACCGTTCCGATAGCATCCATGCCCGTTATTTGTCCCACGACGCTCAATCCATCAATAGCATCAAACGTCAGCGTTGCTTTTTGGCCGATTTTTACCTTTGCCGCGTCAACCTCGTTGAGCGGGATTTCTGCGATGCGCTGCGTCGTCAACAGCGTCGCAATCGCGCCATACGATTGGATTGAAGCAATTGAATCTCCCGCATGCACGCTGACGTTGGTTACCACGCCGTCGAACGGAGCGGTGATATAATAATCAGCAAGTTTTTCTTTCGCATCGGCAAGTGCGTTCTGCCGCTGTTGTATAGCAAGCTCCTGCGATTGAATGTCCAGCGCATCGGCACCTGCTTGCAATTGTTTCAATGACGCTGTTTTTTCGGCGATTGATTGATCGGCATCGGCGACTGCTTGTTTACGCGTTTGGATAGTTTGCTGTGCCGTTGAAAGATCAGAGAGGTATCCGTCCACCTGCGTAATATAGCTTGCCTGACCAAGATTTTTAACCACCGCATCAACGGATGACACAAGACTGTAGGCCTGACTCAAAAGCGCATCAAGCGTGGCGCCATCGGATGTACGACTTGCGCTTTGATAGCTGACAGTCAGTGCGGTTGATTGAGCAAGAACCGAATCGTAAGTGATGCCGCCTAGGTTCTGCCATTGATTCGGGTCAGTCCTGGGAAACGCGGACGAAATCACGCCAGGGACATTTGATACCACTGTCGACACGGTTGAAAAAGCATCACTATACGCTTGCGCCAAATCATCTTGCGCTTTCGGCTTTGATGCCTGTGCGTCAGCAAGCGCATTTTGCGCTTGTAATAACGAAAGATCGTCAGCCGGTTTTTTTAATTTTGCCAATGCCAGTTGTGCGCTCTCCAGATTTAATTGCGCATCGCGAACAGCTCTTTGGGCGTCCTGTGCATCGAGCTGTGCAATAAGCGTTCCCGCTTTTACCGCTTGTCCGTCTTGGACGTTGACCACGACGACATCGCCCGAAACTTTCGCTTTTAAATCAACTTGGTTTGATGCCGAAACTTGTCCGGTCCCCGACACCGAACTGACCAACGTCCCCTTGGTAACTGCGGCAATTGCATATCGGGTCTGTTGCGTGCCGCCCGAAAAAAATAAATAGTAGCCGCCGATTAAAAGAATGACCGCGACGACGCCGACAATAACCTTGTGGCCAGTAATGTATGAAAATATTTTTTTTCCCATGATGTGTATGTGATGCTACAAAGAAACACTCTCTGCCCCACCTTCACCCCCAGAGGCAGAGAGTGTCCGCGTGCCGCTCATTGCATCACGCAATGTCTTGCGCGCTACAAACCCATTCCCATGCCCATTCCCATGCCACCGCGACGTCCAGGATGCGTTGCTTGATTGTTCTGAATAGATTGCAATCGCGCGTCAGCCTGTGCCTGCGTAATGACACCGTTGGTCACCAGCGCTTGCAGTGATGTTTTTATCTGCGCCAAACGCGCATCCTTCATCTTCTGCTGCAGTTGTTCCTTGGTGATACCGTTGGCCTGAGCAATTTCAATCAAACTCTTGCCCTGCGCCCACTCGCTCTTGAGCTCATCGACGCTGATCCCCAGCATCGCGGCTTCATTTTGAAACGCCGTCAGTTGATTGGCCGCTATTTGTTCGGGCGAAGACGCGTTCCAAAAAAGTCCGTGCGCTGATGCGACACCGGCTCCCAAGATGCCCGTTCCCAATGTCGCCAGTGCCGCATAGGCGATAAATTTGCTTTTCTTCATAGTGTGTTGTGTGTGTTATTTTTTTATGACGATAGCTGGCCAGCTATTGAATACTACAACGGTCGCGGATAATTATTTCATCCGTCTCATTATATAGAGAGAGAACACTCTTGCGATGACAGCATGGCACATAAAAAATACCTTGGCGCGCACACTGTGCCAGTCCTCGTGTGATGCTACAAAAAACTACTTTAAGCTCCGCTCACTACCACCGATCAACGCGAATACCTTCGGCACGAATAACTCCCGCGTCATTCTGCCTACCAAAAACAACCACCGTGTCCCCCGGACCAAAGCCCATATCAAATGGCGCCATGCGCGTATCGGATGCGATAGCAATCGTCACTCGCGTGCCGTTCGGATCATCAATCACCACCGCATCAGTGGTGCGCGACACCACGGTACCGCGAACCACATCAGGAAGACGTGGCGCACCAAATGTGCGATAGAACTGCCCAGGGAAGGGCATCTGATCGCCGTGCGCGGCGCGAAACGCGGCGCGCTGAAGCGGAATAATAATCACGCTCCCCCCAATCGCAATTGCCAAAATGCCGAGAGTGACATACACCAACGGCTCACGATGCGCAAAAGCATAGCGACGAACCAGTATTTCCAACACCGCCAAAAAGAGCGCCGCAATACCAATGAGCAACCACGGCAGAGAACGGAAGAGCGCAAACCACCCGCGCGAACCGAACCCCGGCGCGAATAATATTCCCGTCTGCCGCAATGTAAAAGCGATGAAACTTCCCACATACAACAGCGCCAGTGCGGATAGCGCCACTCCCAGTGCCAATAAAAAAGCACGCAACACAAAATGCCACCGCGGACGCATCGTCACTCGACCGCTGGCAATCGCGGCAATTACTTTTTCTTTTATGAAATTTTTTGATTCGTTGTTTTCCATGGGAATGTCCTAGCCCTTACTTTCGATAACCCGCCGAAGCGCTTCCCGACCACGTCGCAAGCGCACTCCGACCGTCGCCGTCGGAATACCCAACACATCAGCGATCTCCTGATAATCAAGCTCCTCAAAGTAATACAGCACGAGGGGCTCCCGATATTTCGCATCCAGTTTTTCCAACGACTGATCCAGTTCTTGCCGCATCTGTTTTCGCTCCATTTCATCACTGGTTGTTTCTTGCGCCACAAGATGCGGCAAAAGCACATCAAAATCAGGCAATGAAAGCGTTATCTTCCCCCTTTTTTTCTTTATCGCATTGATACATTCGTTGTGAGCGATGCGATATATCCACGATGAAAATTTCCGCGCCGCATCAAAGCTTTGTATGTTCACATAGGCCTTGATAAACGCCTCCTGCACCGCATCGGCTCCCTCATCACCATCCAAAAGAAATTTTTTCGCGTATCGATGCAAGCGCGCCTCGTACCGCTCAACCAAAACGCCAAAACGCTCGGCATCGCCGCTCTGTACCTTTTTTACAATTTCCTCGTCAGACATCGCCGCTCCATCTTTTGCCATGTCCATCAAGTATACGGCCTCCATAGCAATGATACAAACAACCGTAAGAATTATTTCACTTATTATCACTAGAAAAACAGCGGCCACGCTCTTCCGCACCGCACAAACCAAAACCCCGTGCTATTTAAGCGCGCGCAAAATCTCCTCCGTACTGCGCACCCGTCCGATGCGTTTGAAGATCCCCTGCATCGCGTGAACGTGTTCTTCTGCGGAACGCGCCGCAGTCGCATCCTCCGCGAAAATCTGCTGATACCCGCGCTCATAAGCATCGCGTGCCGTGCTTTCCACGCCAACATTGGTTGAAATGCCGCAGAGTACGACGGTCTGGACGTTTCGGCGACGTAATTGCAAATCAAGTTCCGTACCGTAAAACGCGCCCCATTGCCGTTTAGTGATGACAAAATCTTCCGGCGTCTGCTGCATTTCAGGGACAATATCCGCCCAGTCCGCAGAACGAACGCCGCGCTTCATCGCCTCATCAACGGACGGCGAAAGCCCATCCTTTCCGTCTGCCGATGGCGTTACGCGCACCAGAAACACCGGCATCTTTTTTGCACGGAATGCGGCGGCAAGCGCGGCGGCATTTTTGACCACATCAGCTGATGCGTACGGTTCGGTAGCGCCCGCCACAATCCCCTTCTGCAGATCAACGACCACCAGCGCGGTTTTTGTTGTATCGATAGAAAATGAATCAGTCATAATAATATTTCTCTTTATCTGTATTTTATAGTGTACTACGCTCTACGCGCTTATACCATTTTATCGTCCCGCTTTCTTTATGCTCCGAAAGCCACCAGTCTCTCAAAAAACGCGGCAGTAAATAAAAAGAAAGAGGTGCCCAGCACGCATAGAAATTATAGCGTACATCGGGCACCTCGGTGGGGGAGGGAAAAACGTGCGGCCAAACGACTTGAGATCAACGCGAGGCGCTAACTCGCATCACTCCCAGCACACAAAGGGCTGTTCTTTGTTGGTTTGGCGCGACTGGGCAGCCACTACCCCCAGTCGGGAAATGTGATGAATTTGATCACCATCCTTGCCTCCCACGTTGAGGCGTCAACTTGAACGCGACTTGGTGGCGAGCGACTCCTTGGCCGGGGTCCACTTGCTCTCGGTTGGGACCTTCTTGGCCGTCGCTTCGGGGGCGAACGCGGATGTCATCAATACCACACGCATGTCTATCCTCCCTTTCCGCCCAGGAAGAGCAGTGAACCATCACACCCCATGTGCGTGGCTCGCTAAACTCCCCTAAGCTGGTACTGGGGGAGATCATACCACGCGGCAATCATCTCGTCAATGGAAATATCACTCTGGCGGCACGCTTTATCCACGCTCTATTCAAACCGCTGCCATTCGGTTCGCGTACCGCTTCTCTTATTTTCAACCATCACCAATTCATCATAAATACCATCCAGAAGCTGGTACTGCTTTGCCTCTTCAAGATTAACCCAGGCAAATTGATCGTTTTCTTCGGCCTGGAGATGTATATCGCCGGCAACATAATCAGCCACGCACGAGATAACCAATGACGGACTGCCATCCCCGTGAATAGTCGCCAGACTTGTCACGTATTCAATGTGATTGATATCAATACCAACCTCCTCCTTTACCTCTCTGCGTAATGTTCGCTCAAGAACGTTATACCAATAAAACTCGGTATCCTTGGGCAGTTTAAGATAATCATCCGTTTCCATTTTACCGCCCGGCACCGTCCACATCCCGGGAAATCTTTTTTTATTCGACGATCTTCGAGTAATGAGATATTTGCCGTCTTTCACGATGATGGCTGTGATGGCCACCTCATGCAAATACTGATTTTTTGTTTCCATATATTTCCAACGGTTACGGTTATTTAACCAATGCCGCGCTGGCAAGAACCCCCAGATAATACGGCCACGCAACGATGGCCAGAACCCCCTTCCAAAAAGCCAGATGCAGAAATCCGAGCGTAAAGAGCCATCCGCCGACCCACATCATGCCGACCGCGCTATGTTGTTCTATTTTTATTCGTTCCATGTGCCGCTAGTATACCCCAATAGATATTTTTTACCACACCAACACAAAACAGAAGCTTCCTCCTTGACGTTGATAGGTTATGGGTATATACTCATAACCTATCGGCGGTGGGAGTCGAGCCGCCTGCAAATATATTAATAAAAAGTTACCACTACCATGCCACAATTTGATGGAACGGGTCCCGCTGGGCAAGGTCCCCAGACAGGACGAGGAATGGGTCCCTGCGGAGGCGGGATGCGGCGCGGCGGAGGTTGTTGCCCCGGATGCGGACGAGGATTCGGTTTTGGCGGAAGGCAATTCATCTCCCCCAAAAACGAGCTATCCGCTCTTGAGGCCGAAAAACGGAGCCTCGAGGAACAGCTAGCGATCGTCAGAGAAGAAAAGGAGGCACTCAAAAAAGAGACCAAATAAAAAGAAGGCGTGCCCATCGGCCTTCCGCTTGTAACGGAGGGCCGAGCCGCCTTCTTTGCAAATCACTGTATCACGCGTACACTTACCGCATCAATACCATGCCACGACCTCGACTATGTCGCCGTGTGCGATTCACTCCTCGTGCCACCTATTTCAAACCGCAAGGAATTCCTCTGCGCTATCTTGAGATAGTCGAGTTGACCGCCGAAGAGATGGAGGCGTATCGCCTGCGCCACATCAATGACATGGATCAAGGTGCGGCGGCGAAAAAAATGGAAACCTCGCAAAGCACCTATCAGCGCATCCTATATTCCGCCTACAAAAAAATCGCCGATGCTCTGGTAAACGGCAAAGCGATTAAAATTGTTTCATAGTTTTTAAAATATATCTCAATCTCGAACGCCCCTCTTCCCGCCCGCAGGAAAGGTTTGGGGAGGAATCCTCCGCTTGCGACATCCGAATTCAGAAAAAAGTTCGAATTAGGTTTTAATGCGCAGCGGAGGGGGCGAGATTCGAACTCGCGATGCCCTTTCGGACATAACAGTTTTCAAGACTGTCTCCTTCAACCACTCGGACACCCCTCCGCCCTGCATTAAAAGCGTGCTCAACCATTCTGTTAATCTTCCCTTTTCATCCCCCACCTTATCAGAAAAAATCGACGATTTCCAGACACAAAACCGCCCCGACGGATATCGGGGCGGTTTTGTGTTTTATCTAAATTATTTTAGTTGTCGTGTCCGTTTTGCTGTCCGTCTCCTCCGTTCACCTCTCCACCAACATTAATCGTGGTACCGCTGGCATTGGGTTGCAACTGAAGATTGGTTGTCGCACTCGCATTTTGATTCACGGGTACAGACGCTCGAAGATCGTCCTCTATCTTGGGGATGAAACGATTTTGGCTCTCGTGCTGATTCTGTTC
Source organism: Minisyncoccota bacterium (assembly GCA_041665445.1). GTDB lineage: Bacteria > Patescibacteriota > Minisyncoccia > UBA6257 > JAGOQP01 > DAIEKJ01. The sequence continues at coordinate 21,656 of JBAYIV010000006.1, read as the reverse complement.
GGTCTGGCGATTTTTATCAGAACTTGAAGCGTTGATGTTTTGCTCCTGATCCCGATATTCATTCTGCTGTTGCCCCGGTGCATTTTGAGACGATGACGCCGTGTCTTCATTCTCAAATTCAGCCCGATAGGTGTGCGTCGCGACAATCTGTACTTTGGCGTCCTGTGTCGCCTGCTGTGCCGCCTGATAGTCGGTAAACGCCTCAACATAATTTCCCGCCTGATTGGCCGCATCGCCGGCAGTTATTTTTTGCTGCGCCACATTGAGCGATGCCTGTATTTGAGCGCTGGTCGTCGCATCAAGTGATGAACCTTGATCCTTAAACAGACTGGCGACAGCATCAACAAACCCCAAAACCTCGTCATGTTTGTTGGCAACTGCGTTTGTCGCATCGGGACCGCTCGCCCGCACTTGCTCGGTGGTGCTTGCGTCGATTTGATCACCGGCATCAGCAACGCGTTGCGCCTGCTGAGCAGCGGCACCGGCAATATTCTGCACATCGCCTTGATCCTGATGTTTGACTGCCAAGCGCGTCAAAATTGCAGCATGGACCCGCAATGCTGTTTCGAGATCATTGTTGACTTGTGCGGCAACTGCAACCTGATTCTTATCTTGCAGCTGAGTGACTCCGTTCTGAGCGGCGGCAACCGCATCCTGCAATCGCGTCGCAACCTGCGCTTGTATCTGCGGTGTCAATTTATTCTGCGCGGCGAGCTGTTCTGCTTCCTGCAAACGACTCTGCGCAAGTTCCGCGTTCCATTGCGCCTGCGCTTGAGTACCGAATTGGAAGGCTCCGGCAATCGGCTCGTTGATATCGACTTTCACCGGATAAAGCACGTCTCCCGGCAAAGATCCTTGGGCGGCATATGATACTCCGCCGCCGCTGGCTAAAAGTGCAAGAATTAATAATAGTGGCATAACGTATTTTAATTTTAATGGTATTGGTTTATAAAATACCGCGCGGATCCATTCGAAAGGGCGCACAAACTCTGCGTGAGGCACTGGATGCTCGCGCATAAACAAAATCACACGTTGACGCACAGTTGCACGTTCACCGTCGGTCAGCGCAAGCGTGCGCGTCTTTTCAAATAATTTTTCTAGTTTTTGCTTTTCCATGGTCATGGCAATAGTTGTGCATCGAGCAACTCCCGCAACTTTTCAATGCCCCGATGCAGGTGCACCGAAACAACATTCTCCGACTCGCCAACCACCGCGGCGATATCACCCACATCCATTCCCTCAACATAACGCAAGATAATCGGCGTACGATATTTTTCATCCAGCTGATCAACGGCACGCAACATTTCTGCAATCATTGCCGCATCCTGTGGATTTCCCTTGTCTGCCGATGGTGGGGTAAAATGTTCATCCTCCATCAACGCATCCAGAGAGAGCGTACGGTGCTTGCGTGCACGATCGATAACAAGATTGGACGCAATGCGATAAAGAAACGGACGCATGCGGTCTATCGACTTTCCGCTGGCGACATGCTCCCACGCATGAGCAAATGTCTCTTGCATAATATCGCGCGCAACATCGCGATCACGCGTGCGGATAATGCAAAAGCGAAAAATCGCATCGGCATACCGATCGTAAGCGACGATAAACTCAGATTCCATTTCAGTGATATGTTCCATAGGTAAGACGGAAGAAGTATAAAAACCTGACAAAAAGGTATGCGGAAAGTATATCACATCTTTGGATACGCGCTCGTGCATGGAAATGTTCCCGCGACAGACTCCATCCGATCCAGCCAGCTAGAACCAAGTTTTAACTTTTATTCTTCAATATCAGAGATGCACTCACGAGGAACTTTCCTGACTTTTACTGTTTCCATGCCTAAAATCGCAGCCTTCATGAGACGATGCAATCCGTCGAGGATTAACCAACGCCCCTTGTTTTCCATTATATCAATTGGGTGCATGAGGTCTGCCCGCATAGTACGAGCATATTCCTCTTTGTGTGATTCAGGATCATTGATGACACTTTGAGGTTTCAAATTATAGACCCCATTCTCCCAGAGAAACGGGACGTCAAAATGCCAAACAAGCTCTTTAATTGTCATATCCGCTACGGGAATATCCAGTTTCCAAACTTTCTCCTCACTCCAATTAAAATCAAAGCCAACGTCTTTAATAATTTGGGGAATTTCTTTTTCCATGGACATAAGTAAAATAAGGCAAATTTTGTTGGCTACGTCAAAACCGGTCAGAACCAAGTTATCCAGAAATTAATCTTCATTGCAAACACCAAGGTACTCCCTGACTCCTTTCAGCCAACCCCCCTCAAAGTACTTCTCTGGCACAAAGCTTTCCGGATCAACCCATAGCATTTCAGGATGTCTTTCTGAAAGCTGGATCGCTCCGTCTTCCAAAATACCCTCATAGCCAACGGCGAATATTCTAACAGTGGGATTCCCTTCGCTCTGTTCAATTCTTTCATGCCTCATAAAAACAACGGGTTTACCAATTGTATACTGAATGTCATTGCCTAGTTCTTCAGACATCTTCCTCTTGATAATCTGGTCAAGTGGTACTTCAAACTCATCTATTTTTATCCTACCCCCAGGCAAATCCCAGACCCCAAAATTATCTTTCAAAATCAAAAGTTTTCCGTCCTTTTTAAGGAACACTTTCACTGCTACAAAATAGGTGTCTTTTTGTTCTGGGCTCGTAGACATGAGTAGATACAAGGAGTTTAAATTGGATTTTGTTGACCGTACCGGAATCTCACAACGTCACTTTGTTCCGTTTTCAAAACCCTCGGTTTTGAATAATTTCCTACACGGAAACCCGCTGGTTTCCGACCCTTCCTACCTCGAATCCGTTGTGATCATGCACTGTATACAAAATACCCCACAAGGGGGCATTTTGTATACAGTGGACCGTACCGGATTCGAACCGGTGACCTCCTCGTTGCAAACGAGGCGCTCTACCAACTAAGCTAACGGCCCGACGTTTCACACAAAATCACGGTATCGTATTTTGTCCGATTTTGCAACGAAACACAAAAGTCCTACCTATAGTAAGAATCAAATTTCTGCATCAGTTGAACGAATTGGTCGTTGAGCTGATTGATTGCCTCGGTCTCTGTGTTAATATTATCCACCATTGCGTTGAGCTGTGCAGGGTTTTCGTATTTCGTTCCGGAAAAATGATCGCGCAATGATACCAGCAATGACCCCAACGATTCGTTATATTGTGAAATAAGTCTTCCAATAAGCGCTGTCTCCGAACTAATAGCCACCAGTGCCGTTTGTCCAGCGCTGTCCGGATGAATGTCGGGAATCGCGCGCGCCATTTTTTCAAGCTGGGTTGCGAGTAAAATTGATTTCTCCCGCGCGTCTTGATGTTTTGCCGTGGCCGCAACAATAATCTCCAGCGCATCATTTGACGATCCCTTGGCTCCGTATAATTTCTGTAATTGCACGATATTGTCCGAAACCAAAGAGAGGTCGCCCACGATTGAAGATGCGTAGCCAGATGCCAACTGCCGCGCATCAACAAACGAGGAAGGAATCTGCGCTTTAGAGAGCGGTGAAAAAATGAACGCAACAAATCCGAGCACCGCGCCCACCACAATGATGCCCGCTACCCACCACAGTTTACCCGAAAGCGTTTTGGGGAGAAATTTCTCCATAGAGCGTCTTCTTAGCTTACCCCACCCTCCGCAAAAATCAAGGACGCCCCTGCTTGAAAAAAAACAAAAAAACGGGTATACATAATCTGCAGGCGGGTATCGTATATCGGTATTACCACAGGTTTCCAACCTGATGAGAGGGGTTCGACTCCCCTTACCCGCTCCATAAACAGTCTCCAAAAAAAACATTCCTGCTCTGCATCATTCTCCGTCCATCAATAGACCCCGCGCGCACCATGGACTCCTCCCCACCGATCACAAAACCAAAAAAGAGATTCCACCGCACGCGTCGCGCGGCAAAATATAGCGCCTACGCCGTCGGCACCCTTCTCGTTGCCTATGCGCTAGCGCTCTATTTTATTTTCTTTGTTTTCCAACACACATCCATCACCCCCCCGGCACACAACGCGCTACCAACATATGCATCCCCAGAAGATGCACTACGGGGGAAAAACCTAATCACCCATCTTGATCAGAGCGCCTCAAAGGAAATCCAGCCGATCAACATCGTCATCGTTGTACCGCCCAGCTCCACCATTGTTGATGAATTTTCAAAGCTCCAATGGATGCAAAGCCCCATATTCTCAAACGGCTCGGTAACCATGGGAAGTTTATATAGCCTGATACGACAAGGAGTCATGCCGGTGGCCGATCTTTATTTTAATGGCGCAAAACAAGAGTACGCATTCCAGAACCAAAGCCACTCCATCACACACCGAGAACACATACGCCTCTGGACGCTGGGACAGCTGGGCGACACGGGCGCCACAATATACGCCGGGTCCATCAGCTATGATAACGGCATTGGATTATTTAACTACAATAAATTTATCGTCCCGCTTCACCAGATCGATCCCAATGTTGATGCATCACGCGACGAATTTCTCGCAACAGCCGTTGGCGTGAACGCCATTGCCCAAAATTGGTACGATCCCATCGGCATCGTCCGCGCGCGCGCAACCGGCAACGCAGCTGACGAGCAATCGTTTTTTTCTGACGGCAGGATACTTATTCTCTATTTGCGCTAACGCCCGCCGTACATTGGCCGCATTGACGCCTCACCATAAGGTGCGCTATACTGTTATTTAGAAAACCTAACTATGCCTACACGCACAACCTCATCCATCGACCGCGACCTGGTCAGCACACTGATTGCCATCAAACATATCGCGGTTGAACAATTCCGCATGCACCGAGCGAACACGGGAACGCCGTTTCTTGCTTTTCAAACACTGCATTACATTGACACCAGACGCACCGCGACCATGAAAGACATTGCGCATCTTTTTTGCATCACGCCGCCATCGGCTACCTCGTTAGTCAAAACGCTTCTCAAACAAAAACTCGTCACCCAAAAAACCGACACTCATGACCGCCGCAAAACAATCCTCATGGTGACCCCAACGGGCGCGCGCATGCTTGCCCAAGAGGGTTCGCGCATGGCCAATAACATCACAAAAGTTTTCTCGGTCTTGTCCGCGCGCGATCGCGTTGCGCTGATAAAAATTTTACGCATGATTGTTGCCGCACACACCACCAAGTAACCCACTTTCAAAAAATCCCGCCTCATGGCGGGATTTTTTATTTCCCCAAAATACCACTTAGATCTTCCCCACCAAATCAATCCCCGGCTTAAGCGTATCTTTGCCCGGCTGCCAATTGGCGGGACACACATTGCCTTTGTGTTCACGGACAAACTGCGCCGCCTCTAATTTGCGCAATGCCTCATCGACGCTACGGCCGATATTATTGTCATGGATCTCAACGGTTTTCAAAACGCCATCAGGATCAATAATAAACGTTCCGCGCAATGCCACGCCTTCATCATCAATATAAACACCAAACTGCCGCGCAATATTCCCCGTCGGATCGGCAATCATCGGATACTGCACTTTCTTAATTGCGGCTGAATTATCGTGCCACGCCTTGTGCACCCATGCCGTATCCGTGCTTACGCTCATAATTTCGGCGTTCAATTTTTGAAATGCTTCATAATGATGTGCCGCGTCTTCCAGCTCCGTGGGACAGACAAAAGTGAAATCAGCCGGATAGAAAATGAGCATCACCCATTTCCCTTTGTAGTCCGACAACTTCACTTTTTTAATATCATCCTGATAGTAGGCATCTGCCTCAAAATCAGGCACCGGCTGATTAATGGTTACCATGTTTATGAAAAATTATTAATACTAATGCAACTCCAGTATATACGAAATTGCCCGTCAATACATTTCGCCATAAAATAAGCGGCTCGCGCGGCACCATACACCCGTGCTGGCAATAAGCTTATGGCGTCTTTCTTGTCGCCGCAGCACGCATGACATCACCCACCGCATCTTTGGTAATTCCACGCGATACCAGTGATGCTCCGTATAAAATCCAAAATGCTTCAATCGCCTGGTTGATAACCATCGGCACCCCATCAAGCACCAAAAAACCCTTCTGCCGCGCGGCAGCAAGAAACGGCGTAGTATCCTGACGCAACACAATGTCGCTCACCAACGTTTTGGGATCCAACGACGAAAGAATATTTTCTGATGCCGCATTATTTTCCTCCACATCAGTCCCCGCTGGCGCCAAGGGCATATAGTTTTCAAATGAACCGCTTGCGCCTTTTGTGGTGGTGTTAATGATTACCCGCGCATGATGTGCCGCTTGAGCAATATCGTCTTCGCCGACAACCTCGACGGAGGCACCGTCGCCAAAATAATCCGTTAAACGATCAGCAAGCTTTTGCGCTTTTTCAATCGTACGATTAACAATCGTGATCTGCGCACCATCTTCCATAAGGGCAAACGCGATTGCATTGGCGGTTCCTCCCGCACCCAAGAGCACCACGCGCGCATCACGCAACGCTTCTCCGTGCTCGCTTAATTTCTCACGCACGCTCTGGCGATAGCCGATACCATCGGTGTTGTACCCTGTTAATTTTCCTTCGGCATTTTTGACGACAAAATTAATCGCACCCATGGCTTTAGCAAGCGGATCCACATCGTCGACAAAACGCACGCCTTCGTCTTTAAATCCGACCCCCATACCACCGCCCGCATACGCGTCAACGCCGCGCAAAACGCGGAGAATATTTTCTGTGTCGTCCGGGTCGGCGACCATCATCACGTTACGCGATGGCATATCAAACGCACGATATGCCGCATTCCACATCGCCGCTGTTTTTGCCGGATAATTTTCGCCGATCAACGGCATGGTGTATGACTCAAACGCCGAAACCTCTTCGTTGTTGTCGGGTGGCAAGGTGGCTCGCTTGGTTATGCGGGCACGTATGAGATCGTCGATGGCCTTAAGCTGATCGACATACTCAAAACGCACAATAGAAATCTTTGATTGTGGCTCAAACGATGTGCCGTACAACCGCTCCAATTTTTCACGCAACGTTCCCGTGCGCTGTTCTTCGGAAAGCGCGCCCACTAAATCGTCTTCGGTGACGTCCGCACACGGCATCGCGCGCACATCGGTTACCACAACAGGATATTCGTCCCGATCAAATGTTCCGTCTTCTTTTTGGATTTTGATAACCGCAAAGCCACCCGCGCGATATCCGCCTTTCGCATCATCGGTCCCCCACGATCGATCGCCCGCACGCACTGTCGCGTGAACGCGGTGGTCGGCAATATCGGTTTTTTCGCTCTCGCGAAACCAGAGCTCGGTAGCGCGTATCGGTTTTTGTTCTCGCGATTTACTCGCGGGACGATCGCCGGGCGCATGCATGAATATTTTTTCTTCAGTCATAGGAAAAGAAAATTACTAATCGCTCCCTTCTATTTTCCCCTTTTTTGTCAAAAGCGCAAGGACGCCGTGGCGGCCTGTGGAAGCGAGGCAAATTCTATTATAAATAAACTTTGGTGGACCTAGGCGGAATCGAACCGCCGTCTCAGCAATGCGAATGCTGCGTTCTACCACTAGACCATAGGCCCAAAACAATCGCCAACCGTCCCGTCAAAAGCGCCAACTCAACTCGTCCCGTTATGATATAGCACACCCAAAGACATCGGACAAGACGCCACACGATAGTTGTCGCCATCGCCAAAAAGAATTACCCGAGCACCTTTGGGCTCTATCGGATCTCACTCCCCGGTTCAATCTCGCCCATCGCCGTCAACAACACCGGCCCCTGCCCATCGTTGCTGGCGGCAAGCAACATCCCATTGCTCTCAATGCCCATAAGTTTGCGCGGCTCAAGATTGGCAACAATAACGATAATCTTGCCGATCAATTCTTCGGGGGCATAGGCAACACCAATCCCCGCCACAATCTGCCGCCGCACCGGCTCGCCCGTTTCACCAACTCCAACCTCCACCTCAAGCCGAATCAATTTTTCCGATCCCGCCACGCGTTCCGCTATCGCCACACGCGCCGTGCGCAATTCCACTTTTTTAAAATCATCAAAGGTAATCATGGTGTGTATGTCGTGCGTCCTCAATGATGAGTCGCTATGATATTTTTTGCTTTTGCGCAACTACCTGGTACATCTCAAACAGCGTTACCAGTACCGCCAGAAGAGTGGGACCGATAAGGAACCCAACTGGCCCGAACATCCCCACGCCACCCAACACGCCCAGCACCACGAGCAATGGATGCATTTGAACGCCGCGGCCGATAAGCTGAGACGCCAAAAAATTATCAATAAGTCCGACCGCAATCACTCCCCACAGTGCCAACCCTGCGGCGGGGACCAGGCTCGCCGACATAAATGCAAGATAAACGATGGCTGGGATGAGCACCAGTGACGTTCCCAAGTTAGGCACCAGCGCCGCTACTGCAGCCACACCCCCCCATAGCGCGGGATTGGGTACGCCAAAAATCCAAAATCCAACCCCCGATACCACGCCCTGGATAAGTGCAATAATAACCGATCCCCGAAACGTCATGCTGATACTGTGCCGAATTCTTTCAAAAATGCGCGCATCATCCTGATCAGAAAGCGGACTGTACGCGGTGAGCACCTTGGCAATATTTTCTCCGTCCTTGAAAAAATAAAACAAGGAAAACACGGCAAAAATTGCCATCATGATGCTAACCAGCGCACTAGTGAACAAACCACCGAACATTTGGGCGATCCAACCGGCAAATTGCTGAAAATAGCCCGACACATCAATGGTAATTCCCGAACCCGGAAACAATTGCCCAAGAATATGATCAATATTTATCTTCAAAAGAGCCAGCACGTCTCCGCCACTCCCCGCACCAAACGATTGATACAAATTGGCCGCTTCACGAAAAATAAGAAATCCGAAAAAAGAAAGCGGGATAAGCACAACGCAGATGACCACCACGGTCGTTGCAAACGCCGCAACACCCGAATAACGGAGCGTGCGCAGAACAACTCGATAGACCGGCCAAAAAACGATGGCCAGCACCAACGCTAATGCCAACGCGGTGAAATAGGGCCAGAGCATAAGCATGGCCAGCAAAGCAACCGCAACGGTGAGCGCGACCAATGCGTGTGTCTGTGAAGAACGGGTAATCATATTTTATAGTATACAAAATCAGACTAATTGACACAAATTAAGAATCCCATTTCCACACAACCACACAATAAAATACCCCCCATACCAGGGGGCACTTTATTATGTCGGGCCGCCGGGAATCTCACATCACTCATTTACACTCGCTCCCAAGACACCCACGGTTTCTTGACGCCCGCCATTCGGCGGTCTTTTTCCTACACGGGGAAACGTTGTTTCCCCGACCCCCTTCCAATTCGATCCCCGTTGCAACCACACAATAAAATACCCCCCATACCAGGGGGCACTTTATTATGTCGGGCCGCCGGGAATCGAACCCGGTCTCTACGCACCCGAAGCGCATGTACTACCGGTATACTACGGCCCGATTTAATGACTAAAAACTTATAAGCTGACTTTCTTTATAGCAACTTTCTTTCCGTAAAACAACTCAAAAAGATTCCGCACCCGAAATGAATCCTCGGATGACATAAAAATCCGCCGATCGCCCCGCTCTAATCTTGATTCAATTTCCGGATGGCGCATCAAATAATCAGCCAATTTATCAGCAATAATATTCCCTTGAGATACCACGCGCACGCCAGAGGGAACCCGCTTTTTAAATAACTCCTCAATCAATGCGTAGTGAGTGCACCCAAGAATGATTGCATCAATCTTTGAACTATTTCTTAAAAGTGCGGTCGTATATTTGTTTACCGCCAGATCCAGCCCCTCCCATTCGAGTTCCCCCGCCTCAATAATCGGCACGAGCAATGGACACGCCTGCTGATGCACCCTTACCAGCGCATCTACTTTGGTAATTTCTTTTGGATACGAAAATGATTGCACGGTTGCCTCGGTCCCTAAAACGCCGACTTCTTTTGTTTGCGTCATAGACGCAATCTCCTCGGCGGTGGGGATAATAATCCCCAGCACGCGCCGGTCGGGAAACTTTTCCGGCAAAAACTCCTGCTGAATGCGACGCAATGCTACCGATGAAGCGGTATTGCACGCCAATATCACCAACTGTGCCCCTTCTTTAAACAATCGCGCCACGCCTTGTCGAGTAAATTTATAAATCACTTCGTGACTATGGGAACCGTAGGGCGTACGCGCATTGTCACCCAAATAAACATACGAATAGTGCGGAAGCCGTTTTTCGACTTCGCGCAATACCGTCAACCCCCCCAGCCCTGAATCAAAAAATCCAAGCACGTTTCAAATGAAAAATTAAAAAATAAAACGCTTACTTACACATGATGTTTTCTTTTCATCTCCGTTTCTGCCGCTCCCTCAAATTCTTCCTTCGCCGCTTCGGCTTTGGCGCGCAATGCTTCAAGCTCGATATTCGACAACGCGGAAAGTTCCTGCGCACGTTTTCCCAAATATTCCTCCGTATTGCGCGCCGGGTTATCAATCACTTCTTCCAACAGCGCATTGAGCATGTGCCCCACCCGCGGACTGGGACCGATGCCAAGCAGTTCCATGAGCTGACTCCCGTTTATTTTGAGTGCCTTGGGAGAAATCGGATCACGCTTCACTTTTTCTATCATAAACAGTAAATGGCGCAGTTTGTACGGCACCGCCTTGGGAACGCCCGATCCAATGCGATCAGCCTCGCGTACCTTTATTAAATCATCTATCGATTCGGACCCTACGCGCACAATAAACCGCCGCACTCCCGCCTCGGAAACTTCACCGACGTTATAATAAAACAAATGATAACGAACCAAGTGCGTCACATGCTCGATGACGTGATGCGAGTATCGCAAGCGTTCAAGAATTTTTTTGGTCATGCGCCCACCTACGATTTCGTGCGCATAGAAAGTCGCGTCAGGACCATCGCCGTGCTTGGTGCGCGGTTTTCCCACGTCATGCAATAGAGAAGCAAGGCGAATTTCAAATGAATAATTTTTTGAAACGGCATAATCAAGCGCGCGCAAGTTGTGCTCCCACACCGAGAAAATATGATGCTTGTTCTGCATCATGCCGATACCCTCGATCAACTCGGGAATAATAAACCTCAGAAGCTCGGTACTATGAAGCATCTGCACTCCCCAGGCCGCTTGCGGCGTCATAATCAATTTTGAAAACTCGTCGCGGATGCGTTCCTGTGAAATGTGCGCCAGAAGCGCGGCATCGTGTGCAAGCGCTTTTTGTGTTTGCGGATCTATATCAAAACCCAGTTGGGCCGCAAACCGAACTGCTCGCAACATTCGCAAAGCGTCTTCGCCAAAACGATCCTCCGCACGGCCAACAGTCCGAATGATTTTTGCATGCAAATCGTCTTGCCCGCCGAACGGATCAACAATAGTCTCCACAGCACCATCCACGATCCGCGCCGCACAGGCATTGATGGTAAAATCGCGACGCGACAAATCCTCCTCAAGAGTCTTGGCAAATCGAATCGCATCAGGATGACGCTTGTCGGTATACCGCCCCTCAATACGATACGCAGTTACTTCAACGATTTTGAGCGCGTCGTCGTCCGCCTCGGTTTTGATGCCCACGGTTCCAAAATCATTTTCATAGACGCTGTCGGGGAAAACTTTCTGCACCTGCTCGGGCGTGGCATTGGTTGTCACATCCCAATCGTTGGGATCGCGCCCCAAAAGCATATCCCGAACGCACCCACCAACGATATATGCCTCAAACCCCGCGTTCTCAAGCGCGGCAGTAACCATCTGCACTTCATGCGGGGCTTTGCGTTCCATGCCGTGTGTAGTATACACTCAAACAAGCGGCGAGCACAAAGTGGCCGCGCCAGAACAACCGCCCTCTTAGTTCAACGGATAAAATATCTGGCTTCGAACCAGAAGCTGTAGGTTCGACTCCTACAGGGGGCACCAAAACACAAACCCTCAACTGAATTTCATGAAAATATACATCGCCAGACATGGAGAAACCGACGCCAACACAACAAAGAAACTAATGGGACAGCGGTTAGACGAAGGACTCAATGAAAAGGGAATCCATCAAGCCGACGAGCTGGCAGAATCTCTCAAAGACGCCACGTTTGATCTTGTTTTCTCCTCACCGCTCAAAAGAGCGTATGAGACAGCCATGGCCGTCTCTAAAAAAATCGGCGTCCCCATAATAACCGACCCAAGACTATCCGAAAGGGATTTTGGCGATTTTACCGGAAAAACATGGAAAGAAATGTCCGAAGCGATTGCCACCGACACAAACTTCAAAAATATCGATCTCGAGTTGACGTACGACTATCGGCCCTATGGCGGAGAATGCGTCGATGACGTCAAAAAAAGATTTTTAAGTTTTGTCGACGCATTAAAAGAGCATTACTTTGATAAAAAAGTTTTGATTGTCGCCCACGGAGGGATCATCAAGCTGGCCCATTCCATCTTTAATGAAAAAACCATTGATACGCCGGACAATTCCTCCCTGCACGAATTTGAGATATAGGCATTAACACGGCGGCTTATTTTCTATCGCGCGAATATTGTACAATAGTCGTGCCAAAAAAATCATCCCGATATTTCGGGATGATTTTTTGTTTTACTTCCACAATCCTCACTCCCACAACCACTTATGGGTTTGTTCTAAAGCTACTCGGCCACGTCATACTGACGTTTCCACCGCTATCAATGCCTCGTACGAGGTAATAATAGACAGTGTTTGCCTGAAGATTTTGGACGGTAACCGCGTGGTTTGCCTGCAAGCCACCACTATCAATCGCAAGTGATCCGCTTACATATGGCTGTTGACGAGGTCCGGTTGCTTCATCGGCGCGAATCGGCGCGGCATCCCAATAAACCTGACCTTGAGTTGGCTCATTGGTCGCCCACGTGAAGACAACGCTTGTGTTGCCAGTTTGGACCGAAACAGCGCTCAAAACTGGTACTGTATCCCAATAGGTCTGACTACCGGCGCCCATGAGATTATTGATGGCCGCCATTGTTTGCGGCCCCACTCGGCCGTAACCAGTCGTCGCTGGCGTTCCGCTTGAAACGATCCCCTGCGCCGCTTGGAATCTTTGCACCGCCGCTTGCGTCAAGGGGCCAAAATATCCAGTAATAAGGCCCGAGGGATAAATACTCGCGTTGGTGGCAAGATAGGTCTGAAGTTGTGTGACTTGTTCTCCCTGCGATCCAAGGCTCAATTGGCTCACTATCGCAGCGTGAGCGCTCTGAATTCCGAAAAGTGAGATAAAGAGCATCGCCAATGCGGCTCCTCCGGTCAAAAGACCTTTGCGAGACACATCGTGCATGTTAATTATTTTGTTCATATAAGTTCTGTTTAGATTATTGCATAGAGGTTAATAATGCTGGTTGCATAGTCGACCTATCTATATGCCTCTGCTATAGATGCCGATCCGAGGACGGGAACATTACAGCGATCCCGTAGGCGTTTTACGGCTTCTTTTTAAGCTCATTGATCTCTTTTTCGAGCTTCCCAATGTGCAGTTCCAGTTTCTGCGTATGCTCCGTCAGCTTGGTTTCTAATTGATTGGCATGGCTCGCAAGCGTTTCAGCGACAACCATTATTTCCGTAACGTCTTCCATGGCAAGTAAAATAATAGGCGGGAATAGTCCCGGCACCGCATCTTCTTTTTTGAAATAAATCTGGCGTGCATTTAAAATCATCACCTTGTGCCCGATAAAAGGAAACTCATGCACAACTTCAAAACCTTTAAAAAAGGTATTTTGAGGCAAAATGTCTTCGAGTAATTTCCGTAAAGCGGGGATGTTCCATTGGCCGTTCCCCAGCTCATAAATAACCTTGCCCTCGGTATCTTTTAGTTGAACTTGGAACGTTCGATAGAAAGATTCATTAGCAGCTATGACGCGTAGGTCTTTATCAAGAATAAGAACTGGTTCTCGCACGACATCGACCACCGTTTTGATATAGGTGAGACCCTCTTCCCAAAAACGTTCCGCAAAATCGGCCACAGCGGGATTTACAATCTCACCAGTTTCTTTTTTAATTGTTTCCATATCAGTAGAGCCGACCAAGAGTCAGAATTATTGCAACTCGCAGTGCAACGCAGGACGTGCTACGATGAGAATCTGATTATTTTCATCTTATCGCCGACACATGCGTAATGCCGGCGTAATAGAACCTTGACACCCTGGGCATGGATATGGGTTACATAATATAGGTATATCCCCCTTATTACAGCGATGCTGTAATAAGCATGTAATAAAACATCACTTCGTTCGCCTTATCCTATGATGACTCCCGAAGAAGAGAAGGACCAAAAAACGCAATTGACCACAGCTCACCACGACTATGAAAAGGGGCTTAGTTTACGAGCATTCTTAAAGGTGCACAATCGAGCCACGAGCCAAGATCTCGTGCAGAGCACTTTTATGAAAACGTGGGCCTATCTGGCCAAGGGGGGAAAATCGATATTATGAAAGCCTTTCTGTATCACGTGCTCAATCATCTCATTGTGGATGAATACAGAAAGAACAAAACAACGTCGCTCGATACCCTCCTGAAAAAGGGGTTTGAGCCAAGCGTCGATGATTCTGGAAAACTTTTTAATGTTTTAGACGGAAAAGCGGCACTTTTTTCAATTGAACGCCTGCCGCCCACGTACCAGCGAGTTATGCGCATGCGATACGTGCAAGGATTGTCACTCAAAGAAATATCCCTGATAACCGGCCAATCAAAAAATACGATTGCCGTACAAATACATCGCGGACTCGAAAAACTCAAACAACTACACCATCGCGCGTAAACAAAGGTGATGCACGTCCATTGTCAAGCTTCTACTTGAGCCTTGGGGGGGTAAAGAGACGAGAGCTTGCAATATATACTTTGTGTGCTATGGTGCCTGCGGCACATTGGTTAGAAAAAGGAGAGCGCAATGACGGAAGTCGCACTGTTGACGCAAGTTAATCAAGCAATTATCCGAAGAGAGGGAAAGGTGGGAATCGAAAACACGGAAGCTATCCGCATCATCCCAGCAACGTGGAATGAAGCGAATGCCTTTCTGATTCACCGGACCACAAAAAGACAGGTCCTGCGCCCGCGCGCGGATGAAATCTATGTGGTTTTTCCACTCACCGATCATATCTGCTTTCTGCACATGATCGACCGATCAACCGAGTCGCTCTTTTCCCACGACGTGGTAACCTGTGTGTGCGCACGCGCGGCATCAACACCGGGAAAATATCTTGAAATCATCACCCGACACAACAAACGCGGGATGAAATGGGAAAAAATTACCGAAGTGTAGTTGTTCCCATCTTTGGAATCGACGCCCTGCTTCTCGCGGGGCGCATTTTTTATCCACGCTATTGAAAAACGGCTTCGTTGGTGGCACAATAGTCGCACCGTTGTTGCGCCACTACATCCACCCGTAGCTCAACTGGCAGAGCAGCTCCCTCTTAAGGAGACGGTTGAAGGTTCAATTCCTTCCGGGTGGACAAAGAATAACCCACGACCCACAATAAACAACGAGCGACGGCCAGACCCCGAACATAGATGAAAATGCTTGCACAAAAAGGCCGCGCTGTGCTATAAACAAAACATTGCGGAATTCGTATAGTGGTAGTACACGTCCTTGCCAAGGACGAGGCGCCAGTCCGATTCTGGTATTCCGCTCCAAAAAACGCCGCATAGTATAGATGCGGCGTTTTAATACGGATAAACGCCTGCCTTTGTCAGACATCTCACGATTGTGAGATGTCTGACATGGTGGCGCGGGGCACAAAACAATCCATCATTTTTTTGCAACGGTGTTACAGCACCGCATTCTGCAGACGCAGGACATTGTACTGCAAGATATCCAAATATCCCTCGTCCGCCTGTTCCGGATACGACGACAGTGCCACTATGGGAATCGTCAGGCGGTGCGTGCGCGCATAGGTGTGAAAATCCGTCATGGGAAATGTGTCGGGGACAAAGAGCACTTTGGCTTTTGTGGCCTTGATTGCACGCGCAATCGTGTCGAACGACTCTTGTTTCTGCGCAGTTTCGAATGATGCGCCATCAATAACCCCGCGAAGATCAAAACCAAAATCAACCGCAAAATCGATATAACGTCCGTCGACCATTACTGCGGGGACATCTTTCATGCGTCGCTCAATATATCCACTCGTCCGCAACAACCCAATCTGTGACGAATACTCATACGCATTATTAATAAAAAATGTTTTATTAATTGCGTCGTTGGTGCCCAACGCACGGGCAATGCCACCGACCATTCCCTCGGCATTATTGGGAGAAACCCAAAAATACCGCTCTCCAAGCGTGGAAATTTCAGAGGCTGTCGTAGTACCATAAACCAAGATGGTCGACGACGCGATCGACGAGGAGGACGCGAATGAGTCGCTGGCGAGCGATTCGGTCGTTGAAACATACCAGGGGGTGCGGGCCGGAAGATCGGCGGTTGAGATTAAATCATCAAGATACACAACGGATCCGGATAACGCCGATTTTTTTTTATCAACCGCAAAAAAAATATATCGCGCATGATTAAGTTCGGGGCCGGTTTGATTTTGCACGGCGCTTTCGTCTACTCGCGCGATGGAGTCAACCCTCACGACACGCGCATGTCCTTGGACGATATGATTAACCATATCAAGGACAACCGGATCGTCGACAACGATAACCAGCGGCGATCCACTCTCAACGTATTGCTGCGTTTGTTTAACGCCCCGAGCGTGAAAATGAATAAACACTTCTCCAACGGCGGCAAAAATAACGATAAATAATATCACTCGCCAACCATAGGGCCACGCGCGTTTTAAAAAAGATAAGCGCATTAAAATGATTCAAAAATACTCATCATGGGATCGCGATATCCAAATTGTGTCGGCGTATCAGAAGTATACCCGACACAAGACCCGGCGCGACCGGTTATCGAACGACACGCCGGATCGGTGACCGGCGCAGCGAGCGTGGAAGCTGTTTTTATTTCCAAATGCAAGTGCGTGTCGGGAGCACCCGGTGCCTCACACCCGTTACCGCCAATGTGCCAGAAGGCGCACCCATATCCGGTGTTTCCGACCATACCGACCGTCTGCCCACCCGCCACAGCAGATCCCGGAACCATTGTCGAATTGATTTGACTCAAATGTCCATACAAAGAATACACCACATCGCCGCTAATAACATGCTTGAGAATCACCACGTTACCAAGTCCGGCGTCTCCGTCGCCATTGCGGACAACCCGCTCAACAATGCCGGGATATATCGCGAAAACTTGCGCGTCACGCGCATTGCTGTTGGGCGCAAAATCAACGCCCGCATGCTGTTCATATTCCAATCGCTTGTCGGCGCCCGGCAACCATGTTGCACGCAACGGTGAATTAAACCGCTGGCGAATCCAATATTGTTCCATATCCACCGGAGCGAAAAAATCTGGCCGCACAACCGCATGAGCAAGCGTTGCATAAGAAACAACCGCGTCACCCATTTGCGCCGTCGCATAAAAATCTTTTGCCACGCCATCATCAAGCCGCAAGCAACCACCCGAAAATTGGCTGGTCACCTTTGTCCCATTGGGATAATACGGAATACCGTGGATAAAAAAATCTTCATAGAATTGAACGGCATGTTCCATAAAAACGTCAACGATCGAAGATTTAAGCGTGGGTCGTTTTACGCCAATCGAAAAATATCCCGTGGGCGTTTCAAACCATTTTCCATAAGGAGATTGATAGGCGACCGGAAACGTTTGACGCAATAATCCATTTTCCCAAAAAAGAATTTTACCGTCGGTGAGATTCACCTCAAAAAGCCTAAAGGCATTTTCTTTGGACGGATGTGCACAATAAGCGCGATCAGACGGATCAGCAAAAAGAGTTGCCGCAGCACAAAATGATCCGGGGTCGTTGGCTGCCGTTGATGACGCGCCCGTTTCCGATATTTGAATGATGTCCTGCGGAGAAACGGTTGGCGCAAAAGAAAGCACGCGTGTACGAGTAAACCCGAATACAACGCCGCCACCAATGGCCGCGAGACAAAACGCAACAGCAAGACCAACATATATCCGCAGACATCTCATGACACCCATCATAACAATGACACCAGACAAAGACAACGCATCGGATATCCGACGAACCGCGCACCAGCGCATACTGTTTTGTGATGACAAGCCACAAAAAGTATGCTACTCTCTTTCTACACTATGGCGTAGTATTTATTGAGCAGGTTTTATACTGCTTTTTTCATGCTATGACATCGCCTGAAACTAATGGGCTTGCTATTCGTTTATTATGATAGGCAGACGATCAGAACAAAACGAAATAACGCTGGTACGGAAAGCGACGGAGGGTGAGTCCCCGGCTTTTGGAGCACTTTACGACAAATATCAACCATCTATTTATCGGTTTATTTTTCTTAAAGTAAGCCACCGTGAGGAAGCCGAGGATCTCACCCATCAAGTTTTCCTGAGTGCCTGGGAACACATGGGATCGTTTCACCATGGCGATGTTCCGTTCGCCAGCTGGCTGTATCGTATTGCCCGCAATAAGGTCATCGACCATTATCGCACGCGCAAAATACACATTCCGCTAGAAACCGCGCCTGAAGAAATTATGGCGCTGGATGCCGAAATGGCAGGCCAGATTGATACTCGCTCACAACTCAAAAGCATCTATCAAGCACTGATGCGCCTATCGGATGACCAGCGCGATATATTGATTATGCGATTCGTCAACGAACTATCATACAAAGACATCGCACATGCACTGGACAAAAACCAAGCGACGGTCCGCGTAATTCAATATCGCGCACTCACACGTCTCAAAAAGTTACTGAACCAATTTTAAAAACATATGCGCTCGCCCCACATCACCGATCATCTTCATCGCCTCAACGCCCTCAAACCCACCGAGGATTTTTCGACGCGCTCACGCATGCTTGTTTTGGCCGCCCCGCACACCGCATCAACCATCACCCAACCCACGCATCGCATCTCTACTGTTATAGCCATTCGCACCGCCCTGTTTATTGCTGGAAGCGCCATGGTATTGGGCGGACTCATGTACGGAAGCCAATATTTTTCCCCGCTCTTTCTGCCGGGCCTCAACCAAGACAAAGTGATTGCCGAAGCAGATATGATCGACAGCACTATTACGATACAACTTTCAAAACTGAACTATTTCGATACCGCGTCTCAAGCCAGCGCGCACGCCTTGAGCCAAGTGGCGGCCCCAACGCTTAACCATCTCAATGCAACGGTTATTTTAAACGACTCGCAACAGATCCAAGAGCTTTCTCCTACCGGCACAGACACCACCAGCGAACAAATACAAGATATATTAAAAGCATTACAAAAATAACCGCATTTGCATTTATGACGCCACCGTCAACCAAAATTGTTCGGGTATGGTCGCAAGCTAGTTTTTTCGCACTCATGGCAATTATTGTGCTTGCGTGCGTTGTGGAAAAACAATCAATTCCACGCGCCAACGCCGCCAGCGTCCAAGACCAGCTTTTACAGACGCAACAGGAGGTTGATAAGCTTTTCCAACTCAAAGATCAGTCGGGCATCCCCGATCTGCAGAAACAACAGCTCGAAATTGACATTAAGAAAAGAATTATTGCCGATGTTATTGGCGTCTCAAAAACTCAAATTGAAGCCGTCCGCAATGAAATTGATCAGGCAACCATTCCTCAAACAGACGACTGGAAACGCGTTGTTGATAGTTTTGGTTCCCTGCTTGATGCCGATGAGCACTACTATCAAACCATCGAAGATACCATCGCCACCAACGCCGACTTGTCCAACAATGACATCAGCTTGATTGCTCATGCCATGGAGGAACACAAAACAACTATTATTGACGCTGATATTAAACATATCCAAACCGTGCTGGCGACATTTAATGTGAAAAGCATTCTCGATATCGCTGATGCGCGGGAACAGAAAATTGGATCCGATGTGGACAAAATTTATACAAAAAATCTCACGCAAAATCGTGCATTGAAAACATCTTACACACAAGCGGCAGCACTGATTGCTGACGCGCATCACGCCGATGATTCGGCGCAATCCATCGCACTCAATCTCTACGCCGATCAAACTGATACCACAACGCAAGATTTCATGAAAAAACTCCAACAAGAGATCTCACAATGGGAGTCCTCGTCAACGCCAGCATCAAGCACTGTAACCACAACGCAAAGTAGCGGAACCACATCCGATCAAGCGGGGGAAGAAACTCCGTCCACTATTCGCGTACGAACCTATATTGAATCCCTTGTAGTTCGATCACTGGGCGATATTCAAAAGGCTTATGGGATTTTCACACAAATGAGCCAAAACGTGAAGAAGTATCTGCAAAGCAACTAGCGGGCACGCATGTGTCACACGCAAACAAAAAATCCTCTGCCTAAGGCAGAGGATTTTTTTCTACGCACGTGCGCACTATTATTGAATTGCCTCTTTGAACGCCTTGGCGGCGCGGAATTTCGGCTTGATTGACGCAGCAATCTGAATTTTCTCACCGGTGCGCGGGTTAATACCCTCGCGCGCTGCCCGCTTTGAAACGCGGAACACGCCAAATCCCGGGATAGAAACGTCCTCACCCTTACTCAACGCCTTGACGATGCTATCAAATATCGCATCAACGGCAGCCATTCCTTGCTTCTTCACCTCAATATCAGCCGCCTTCATAACTACTTCAACTAAATCTGGCTTCTTCATATAAATACGTATTGGATTAGTAATGCCGACCTTTATGCTTGGTTATGGTTTGAGTATATCATACCTGCCAATAAAAGCACAAGGAAATATGCGGGATTGTGGAGAAACAACAACCAACCACAAACAACCGACAACTAACGACCGACAACAAAGCCCACCGCGGACAGACAGCGACGACCGCTCTTTTGCTTGTGGTAAGTGATAAGTTGCAGGCTGTGAGTTATCTAGTTGCATTATAGAGAGCAGAAATTTCACTTGCGGACAGAGCACGGTTGTAGACGCGGACATCGTCGATGAGACCCGAAATACTACCATACCCGAATTTCGAAGCATCTCCGCTTATAGTAGCCGCCGAAAAGGGAATCGAGTATGTGTAACTAGTCTGGCCGATAAAGTTTCCATCAATGTATCTTTTGACTACGGCGCCGTCGAATGTCCCAAGAACAAAATGCCACCCACCATCATCGGGATAACCGGCATTATGCATGGTGCTCCACTGAGCATTTACTCCAAATCTGAGCGTCGTGGGACCATTTTCAAAATCTAAATAGGAATAATTTCCGGCGGTTCGAAAAACTGTACTCGCGTTACCCGGGGTTTTTTTAACCCAGCCGGTTGCGGTTATTATTCCTCTGGACATTCCAGAAATTGTTGCGAGTTGAGCGTACGAATCAATGCCATTGCTTGAAAAACACCCCAAACCAATTTTGCACCCAGAGGATGTATGAAAATCAACGCTTGAAGTATTGTGTTGCCACATAATGCCCGAGACACCAAAACCACTAGAATCGAGAACGGTAGATGTTCCAGTTTCATCAAACTTCCACCATCCCACCAGTCCCGAGAGAAAGGGAGCCAGGTTCAGATTAGAGCCGACGGTATACATAGCATCAGAACCTTGGGTAAGTTGATATTTAGCTGATTCAAAGTGA
>JBAYIV010000005.1:0-52142 GCA_041665445.1 Minisyncoccota bacterium | reverse complement strand
TGGGACCGGCTGGATCCCCGTTAACTTCAAGACTACGGGAGTGGTCTCTCTTTCCTCCCTCCCCACTGACCCCATCAATGCTTCTTCCTCTAATCTGTACTATACCTATGTGAGTGGTGGATCGTTTCAGTTAGCTTCTCACTTTGAATCAGCCAAATATCAAGCAACCCAAGGATCTGATGCTATGTATACCGTTGGATCTAATCTAAACCTGGCTCCCTTTCTCTCAGGTCTGGTGGGATGGTGGAAGTTTGATGACAACACCAACGATTCATCTGGATATGCAAATAACGGGACAGAAAATGGAGGAACTCCGACGTACATTCTGGGGGAACAAGGGCAAGCGAGGTCATTTGATGGTATCGATGACTACGTTGTGATGGCTAATAGTGCGGCACTCCAAAGTTTCGATGGAACGGTTTCATTTTTTATGAATGGAGTGGCGTGCACTCTCTGTGGTGTCGTTGGAAAAGCATCGTCACCAACGTGGGCGGGATCGTCTTGGCTGTTCCAATTTTGGAGCGCACACAACATTAAATTTGGACTAAATGGTCAGGACATTTATGTTGGAGCTCCCGCGAATTCTTCCCCAGACAATACGTGGCACCACATCACTGGAACATGGCAACGAAGTGGTGACCAAACTACTATTAAGTTATATCTTGATGGTACACTACAGAGTTCTTCTTCTAGCGTGATCACATTGCGGACTGGTAACGGTATTGTTGTTGGATCATGGGGTCCTGGGACGAGCTATATCTCCGACGTTATTGTGGATGATGTTCGCATCTACAACCGCGCTCTTTCGTCAAGTGAAGTTCAGGCCCTGTACAATGCGACCAAGTAACTAATAATCAGCAACTCACGACCGACAACAAACAACTAGAAACAAAGACGAAGAGCTAAAAAAGTCAACGACGAAAACAAAGTGCAAGCCGTTTGCAACTCAATGGGCAAGACAATCAATAATTAGTGATGGGGAAAGGAAATTAAAGAGGCCCTTTATTTCTTCTATGCATTTTTCTCGTAAAATATTTTTCGTTCTTATTTTCTTTCTTTGCGGGGTTGGATTGGTCGGTGTTGATGTGGGATTAGCTAGCGCATTCTTGATCGCGGGTGCCGTATCGTGTGCGGCATTTTTTATAGCCGTTATTTTTATGAGTCGTCCGTGGGGATGGATTGCGGTGTTGGTATGGGGCGTGGTCGTTGGCGCGGTTTATTACGATGCGCGCCTCACACAGGTGTATGCTCATGCTCCCGCGTATCAAACGTCTATAACGCTCTTGGGGACGGTGGTGTCTCATCCGCGCGTGTCGGCGACATCTCAGCAATTTATTTTTGAAACGGACGAAGGGGCGCGGCTTGGCGTGGTGCTGACTCCATTCCAAGCGCTTGCCCATGGAGATCGATTGACGCTCTCCGGTTCGGTCGAGCCGTTGTCGAGCACGACGCGGTATCTTATAAAAGACCAGATCGCCGGATCGATGGCATTTCCATCGATTGAAAAGCATATTTCGGCGGGATGGTCGGTACGCGGGATGCTCTATAAAATTTCGGATGCGCTGGCGCGCGTGTATATGCGCATTCTGCCGCCCGACGAGGCATCGCTGGCAGCGGGGATTGTTTTGGGACAGCAGAGCGCTTCATTTTCTGCTTCGTTCAAAGATGCCATGCGTGCCAGCGGAACAACGCATGTTGTCGCATTGTCGGGGTATAACATCATGATCGTTATTGGTGCCGTTTCGTTTTTACTGAGTTTTCTCTTTGGACGGCGGGGGCGATTTTGGGGATCGTGCGCCATCGTTGTCGTGTTTGTGTTGATGACCGGCGCAGAAAGCTCGGTCGTGCGTGCCGCGCTGATGGGGATTTTGGTTTTGGCGGCGCAGTATGCATCGCGCCTCTACGATTTCTGGCACAGCGCGGCGGTGGTCGCATTTTTTATGATATTGTGGAATCCATTTGCGTTGCTTTTTGATCTGGGGTTTGTGCTTTCTTTTCTCTCGCTTTTTGGCATTATGGTATTGGCGCCTCGACTGGCGGCATTAATGCCGGTAAATAAAACACGTTATCCAATTGCCGGGGATGTTCGCGATATCGTCGCCCAAACCATCGGTGCGCAACTTGCGGTTTTGCCCATACTCATCGGGGCTTTTTCGGGATTTTCGTGGATGAGTGTCGCCGCCAACGTTCCTATTTTACTGGTGATGCCGCTGGCAATGGGGTTGGTTTTTGTGGTTGGGTGCGTGGGATTGATTTGGGTTCCTGCTGCGTCATTACTGGCAATCGTGCCGCACGCGGTCCTGTGGCTTCAGACGCGCCTTATTACTTTTTTTGGATCTTTTCCGCTTCAGGCGGTGATATTTCCATGGTATGTGGTCGTGCTTTATTATGGCGCGCTGTCTATCCTTTTTCACATGCTTCCATCTCACGAATTAGAGACAAACATTGACTATGTCTAAGATGTTCATCGCGGTTGTCGGTTTAATGGGTGTAGCAAATATTTTTGTGTGGGGGGATGTGGTTTGTGGCGGAGGGCTGGTTAATCCGAATTTTTACTTTCTTGATGTGGGTCAAGGGGATAGCGAAGTAATACGCGTGGCGAGCAATGTCACCTATATGATTGACGGCGGTAAAAACGATTTAGCGGGTAATGTGCTTTCATCAATCCTGCCATTTTTGCGGCGGCGGATTGACGTGCTTTTCGTTTCTCATCCTCAGCAGGATCATTTGGGCGGACTTTTTGATGTGGTGCGGCGATACGACGTTGGGGTGGTGGTGTGGAACGGAGAACAAAATGCTTTGTGGGACTCTTTCGCACGTGTATTAGATGATCGGCACATTCCCGCAATAGCATTGGCACAAGGCGACCAGGTGCAGTATGGCGATGTCTCTATGCGCGTCATATGGCCCGTCGCGGGAGGCATGGCGTCTGATGAAAATGAACGATCTTTGGTTATGATGTTTTCTGATGGGGGCACATCAGCGTTGTATACGGCAGATATGACCGATCGAGTAGAGCGCGTCTTGGCGTCTATGGTAACTACGACAGTGGATATTTTAAAAGTGGCTCATCACGGATCAAAGTATTCTTCGTCGGCGATGTTTCTTGATAAGGTGCATCCGCTGGTGGCGGTAATCGAGGTTGGTAAAAATTCATACGGCCATCCAACGGAGGAGGTGTTGTCGCGCCTTGCCGACATTGGCGCGCGTATTTTCCGTACCGATCAAAGTGGCACTATTCGTATTACCAAGAATGGCGGCGATCTGCGTGTGTGGGGGACGCAATAACTTATTGCACTAAGCTCTTGTGCCACCGAGTTCATGTTGTGAAGTTGTGTTTTTATTGATAGGATATTTCCAATATGAAACAGACGTGGATTGCTGATACCGCCCAGATGGTCGGATCGGAGGTTGAGTTGTATGGTTGGATAGATGTGCGCCGCGATCACGGCAAGGTGATTTTTTTGGATGTGCGCGATCGGAGCGGTATTTGTCAGGCGGTGTGCGGTCCATGGTCGGGGGATGAGGTGTATGCGCAGGCGCAGAAGGTGCGGAGCGAGTGGGTGGTTAAAATTGCCGGGCTCGTTAAAGAGCGGCCGGGAAATCTAGTCAACAAAAACATTCCCACGGGAGCCATTGAGATTGAGATTAAGAAACTTGACGTGCTTAACGAAGCGCAGACGCCGCCCTTTGCCATTGATGGCGAGGGATACGAAATCGGTGAAGAGGTGCGCATGCAGTCGCGTTACGTTGATTTACGCCGGCCGCGCTTAGCACGTAATCTGGCCATGCGGCACAAGGCCATCAAGTTTATTCGCGACTATCTGGATGAGAAAGGTTTTTTTGAAGTAGAAACGCCGATTATCACCAAGTCGACACCTGAGGGCGCGCGAGATTATGTCGTGCCATCGCGTTTGTATGCGGGAAAATTTTATGCTTTGCCCCAGTCGCCTCAGCAGTACAAACAGCTCCTGATGGCCGCGGGTGTTGAGAAATATTTTCAAATTGCTCGCTGTTTCCGCGATGAAGATACTCGCGGAGATCGTCAGCCCGAGTTTACCCAGCTTGATTTGGAAATGTCGTTCGTGGATCGCGAAGACGTGATGGCACTCAACGAAACATTGTTGATTGCGTTGGTGGAAAGACTTTTCCCCGAGAAAAAAATCCAGCAGGTGCCGTTTCCGCGTCTTACCTATGCGCAGGCGATGGAAAAATACGGCACCGACCGTCCGGATCTGCGGGAAAACAAGGAAGATAAAAACATTTTGGCGTTTTGTTGGATTGTCGATTTCCCCTTCTTCGAAAAAAGCACCGACGGGGGATGGACGTTTACGCACAATCCCTTCTCTGCGCCGCAAGCGGAACATATGCCGTGGCTGATGGGCAAGGAGCGTATCGACAGAATACTAACAACGCAGTATGATGTCGCCTTGAATGGATTTGAGATCGGAGGCGGGAGCGTCCGCAATCACCGTCCCGAGGCGCTTGGGAAAGTATTTGAAATTATGGGCTTTTCGGATGAGCGGATTGAAAAGAATTTTGGACACATGCTTACCGCATTGGCGTCCGGCGCACCGCCCCACGCCGGTATTGCCTGGGGGCTTGATCGTCTATTGGCACTTTTACTCGGCGAGCCCAACATCCGCGAAGTCATCGCGTTTCCCAAAACCGGCGATGCGCGCGATCTTATGATGGATGCCCCGTCGGATCTGGAGAAAAAACAGTTGGATGAGCTTGGCATCCAAATAAAAACTAACAAAAACAAATCAGAATAAAGCGATATGCTGGAATTTCTTACAGATCCTTACACCTCTTTTCTTTTTTCCATCGCCTCCATCGTGACAATGGGGAGCTTGTCTTGCGTTGTTCTGCGTCGTGTTATAGCGATGAGGCGGGGTGTGCAGGGGATCAAAAGCGGGGCGATTATCCCCGCTATTAATCTTATTTTTGCCGCATCGGCGATCAGCCCGGCTATTATAATTTCCCCGTATTTGTTTGCGATATCTCTTTTCTTTGATTTAGTTGGCCTCGCATGGTTTCGTCCTCGGCCGGGCGTGCCCTCGTTTATTATCGGCGCGCTCCTGCTCCTGTATGTTTTTATTTGGTTTTCTCAGCTGATCGGATCCATTATTTTTTTTGAAAGCAGAAAGGAATATCTGGCAAAAAATCAATCGTCAAATGGTGGTGGCTCCGGCTTATAATGGCGGAGACCTCGAAGCTTGATAAAAAAGTCGAAGGAATGATGGATGGATATTAAGAAAATAATTTATTATTTACTATGACCAAAGAAAAAACATTGGTATTGCTCAAACCGGATGCGGTACAGCGCAATCTTATTGGAGATATTATTGATCGATTTGAACGGGTGGGTTTAAAAATCGTTGCACTTAAGTTTGTGGTCCCGACACAAGAGCAGGCGTATACGCACTATGTGAAAAATGAGGCTGAAATTACCGCTCTGGGACAGCGCTCAATCGACGGAAAACGGAAAGGTGGCGCGGTTGTCGACGATGATCCCACAGAGCTTGGAGGGAAGATTATTAATCGGCTGGTGCGTTTTTTGACGTCGGGTCCGGTGGTGGCAATTGTGTTGCAGGGGCATCAGGCGATTGCTATCACGCGCAAGATTGTGGGCTCTACCGAACCACTGCAGTCAGCCATGGGGACTATTCGCGGCGACTATACTGTTGACTCGTATCTGATTGCCGATACCGATGATCGTGCGGTGCGCAACTTGGTTCATGCGTCGGCCAACGCACAGGAGGCCGAATATGAAACAGGAGTATGGTTTAAGCTGGACGAGATTGTCGAGTATCACAATATTCGCGAACGCATTCTCTACGATATCAATTTGGATAACAGCAACGAATAAGCCGCGCAAACACTTGTTTTTATTGCTTTGACTTTTCCCTTGGTGTCTGATATTGTCTGTACGAGCCCTGCCGGAAAGATTTTTCGGATTAACTGTGTTAATTTTGGGAGGGCGAATCATTCCTGCCCGTGGGCAGGACATTGAGCCCACCCACCTGGCTTTGCGCCGGGAACATCTTTCTAGGACAGGGCTCTTAACGTGTCATAAATAACTAACCACTCACAACTCACAACTAACGGCGAGGACAGGGTCATTCTTTGTCTCCGTTGTCAGTTATCTGTCATTACGTATGAAACAGTGCGAAATCTGCGGAAAAGGATCCCTTATCATGGGACATCGGGTAAAGTTACGCGGGAAATATAATCCGGTTTCACGGACGCGCAAGTATCCGAATCTGCAAAAAACAAAGAATGCTGCGGGTGTCCGCGTTTTAGCGTGCACGTCGTGCATTAAAAAACTCGGCAAAGTTGCCGCGTAGATTTGACTACGAAAAAATCCGCTTTCGTGATCGCGCGGATTTTTTGTTTCTTGTTTTTTGAGGTGCAAGTTGATAGTGTAAATGCGTGCATATTGCGGGCCATCGGATAGTGGTAGTCCGTACCCTTGGGGTGGGTATAGTGGCGGTTCGATTCCGCCTGGCCCGACGATGTTTTTTTTGGACGATTTTTAAAGGAGGCGCCTTATTTTGTGGTGGTGGCAATTGTGGATAACTGTTTCTGACGATCGTCAGAAACAGTTATCCACTCTGAGATTGAAAGGTTTCTTTGTTTGGGGACATATCTAAATCAGACTGCATGTCGTGCCGTGGGCTCTTTTCTGCTATACTCATAGCATTCTTATGGCACAAGATGAATTGTTAGAGCTTATCCGCAAAGAGGTTGCAGAGAAAAAAAGCCGCGAGACCATCGTGAGCAACTTAATATTTGCCGGATGGAAATATCATGATATTGAAGCGGGATTTGCGGATTTGTTCCGTAAGGGTGAGGTGTCTAAGGAGTTTTTGGGAGCCGCCGCAGCGCGCGTGTCTCGTCCACCTCTGCAGGAGCAGGCGCATCGCGTAGAAGAAGCGGTTGGTACTTTTGAGCGCCCGCGTACGAAGGCGGAGGTGATTTTTGAATTGATTAATGTTTATAAGCGTAAAGCGCTTATATGGAGCGGAAGCATTGCTGGGGGAATCGCGGTTGTGGCCGTTGCCTATGTGATATATAGCAACCTCAACAGCGTGATTGTTGGGCGCGCGCTTCGCGTGGGTACGGCGGCATCTTCATATACGTACCATTTGACCATGCAGGGAAATGTGGCAGTCAACTATCAAGATTCTGATCTTTTCAAGCGGGTGGTACTCTCGGTCCCCGAGGTAACGGTTGCAGTCGATGGATCGTTTATGCGTACACCATCGGGCACAAGCGCGCTATCGTATCAGATTGATGCGCGTGCGCCGCAGGAAACGGCATCACGCTGGCAGGCGGCGCTTGTTCTCCCCGGCGGCGGTGGGACGTTTGTCCAGATTAATGCAATAGCCGCGTCGTCAACGCAATGGCAGGCGGCATTAGGACGGATCGCAAACCGATGGATTGCCCCACAATCAATTGGTGATCTTTCGCTCGTCCCATTTGCCGGTCCTCGCGGTTTGTGGAGCGATATTTATTCGTGCCGTGCAATGCTGGGGGGGCCGAACGGGAATATCTTTTCTTTTCTTGCACAGTCGGGCGTTATCGCGGATATAACGCGCGTTGGCATTGAAGAAAAAAATGGCGTTGCGGCCTATCATTTTGTATTAGCTGTCAACGGCGCTACTGCACGACAAGCTGACCAAGCGGTTGCCACTTGTTTAGGCGCAAATGGTTTCACTCATTGGCAAGCCGTTATCAACGGATCGTGGGATTTCTTTATCAATAAAAAAACATTACAGCCAATCAGCCTCAGTCGCTCCGTTAGTGCACAATCGGACCCCGATGTCACAATGGGCATTGCTTCGTTGGCAATGACGTTTAATGATTGGAACCAGCCGCTGTCAATCAGCGCACCACAATCGTTTCTCACTCCCGCGCAAGCCGATGCCATTATAACCGACGTGGGTCCGGCACATTCCGCGCCGATACCAGAGGCGTCGAAAAAATAATTTTTGTCAGTGGACTTTTGTGCGTTGGCGGGTATACTGGCACTGCACACCATGAATCAAATCGTCTTTATTGTTTTCGAACTGATTGTCCTGCTTTTTTCCGTGATTTTACACGAAGTTTCGCATGGCGTGATTGCCTATGCGTTGGGAGACACCACCGCCAAAGACGCACATCGCTTGACGCTCAATCCGATTTCGCATCTGGATGTTATGGGGTCGCTTGTGGTTCCGCTTTCACTGTTTTTGCTTTCGGGTGGGTCATTTGTGTTTGGATGGGCCAAGCCGGTGCCTTACAACCCCTATAATCTCAAAAATCCAAAAGTAGGCGGAGGAATGATTGCCGCCGCCGGTCCCATAACCAATTTTATTATCGCGTTCTTTGCTTCTGGGTGTCTTTTCGTCGTCCGGGCGTTTGGTTTGTCATTTGTCCAACCAGAATTACTCCAGCTGATTATTGTAATCAATGTTGCCCTGGCGGTTTTTAATTTAGTCCCCATTCCGCCACTGGATGGGTCAAAGGTACTGGCGGCATTTTTGCCCAATCGCGCGGCCGCCGCGCTTCTTTCGCTGGAGCGGTACGGAATGGTCTTGCTTTTACTCTTCATTTTCTTCGGGTTTCAGCTGATCCTTCCTATCATCTACTGGATTGCCCGTTTTTTGCTCTAAGGCGCGTCCGTTGACAGAGCTCGTTTTTTCTTGCTATAGTATGCCAAAGTCCTTGTATGAGGATTTTTTATTGTGTCCGGCTGAGTGATGCGCCGAGTAAGATAATTGAGTTGCATCTATTCTCTTATTTGCGCGTGCTGATCGCTCGCTGTATGCATTGTACTAACCCCGCCATCGTTGCGGGACCATTTTGTCTTTATGCCAACAATCCGACAACTTATTAAAAAAGGACGGTCAAAGACCGTCAAAAAATCAAAGTCACCAGCAATGGGGTTTTATTTTAATACCCTCAAAAATCGCCAAGTATATTCACCATCGCCGTTTAAACGTGGTGTGTGCACGAAGGTGTTTACCACCACGCCAAAAAAACCAAACTCAGCTTTGCGTAAAGTCGCGCGGGTTCGTCTCACTAACGGGATGGAAGTCACGGCGTATATTCCGGGCGTGGGGCACAACTTGCAGGAACACTCGGTGGTTATGATCCGCGGCGGGCGCGTCAAAGATTTGCCGGGCGTGCGATACCACATCGTGCGCGGACGATTGGATGCGGGGGGTGTGGATGGTCGCAAACAAGAGCGGAGCAAGTACGGCGTCAAGCGGAGCAAGTAGCCGTTCCCACTATATATTTATAATCGCACGATGATATGAGACGGAAAAGAAACTATAAACGCGTCATTACGCCCGACCTCAAGTACGACAGTGCAACGGTTGCGCGCTTCATCAACTATCTGATGAAGGAGGGTAAAAAATCCATCGCACAGCAGATTATGTATACTGCGTTGGATATTATTGAGAAGAAGATGAAGAAAAATTCGATCGAAGTTTTTGACGTTGCGTTGGACAATGCTTCGCCGGTGTATGAAGTGGTTTCCAAGCGCGTCGGTGGCGCCAACTATCAAGTCCCGCGCGAAGTTCGTGCGGCGCGCAAATTCTTTTTGGGATGCAATTGGATTATTGATGGCGCGCGCAGCGGTAAGGGCAAGCCGATGGCAGAAAAGCTGGCAGATGAATTGATGGCGGCATACAACAATGAAGGGTCGGCGATCAGAAAGAAACAAAACGTCCACAAAATGGCCGAGGCAAACCGTGCCTTCGCTCATTTCGCTCGCTAAGCGGTGGCGCACTAACTATTTGAGTTTATGGCTAATCGATATCCTCTTGAGCGATACCGCAATATCGGTATCATCGCCCACATTGATGCGGGCAAAACGACGGTGTCTGAACGCATTCTCTTCTATACGGGCATTTCTCATAAAATCGGCGAAGTGCACGAAGGAGCGGCAATTATGGATTGGATGGAACAAGAACGGGAACGTGGTATTACGATTACTTCCGCGGCGACAACATGTTTTTGGACTCCCATCCGTCTTATCAGCGGCACCGATGATGCGACGAAAGCAAAAATTCGCGAAACGCACGAATATCGCATCAACATTATTGATACGCCCGGGCACGTTGATTTTACCGCTGAAGTTGAGCGGTCATTGCGCGTGCTGGATGGCGGCGTAACGGTGTTTGATGGCGTTGCCGGCGTTGAGCCGCAGTCAGAAACCGTCTGGCGGCAAGCTGATAAATACAAAGTGCCCCGCATTTGTTTTATTAACAAATTGGATCGCATGGGTGCCAACTTTGACAAGTCGTTTGATTCGATTATCGAACGCTTGACGCCTCACGCGGTTGCGGTCCAGCTTCCTATCGGATTGGAAGAAAATTTTGCCGGCGTGGTTGATTTGCTGGAAAAGAAGGCCTACACCTTTTCTGGTGAACACGGGGAGATTTTAGGTGAAATAGAAATTCCTGCTGATATGATTGCCGATGTGGAAAAACATCGTGCGGCATTGATTGAAAAAATTGTTGAGAAAAACGAGACTTTGATGGAAAAATATCTTGCCGGACAGGAGGTGAGCGTGGAAGATTTACGTGCAACGTTGCGTGCGGCGACGATTGCTAATGAGCTCGTTCCAGTTTTTTGCGGATCGGCACTGCGCAATAAAGGCACTCAGTTAATGCTTGACGGCGTTGTTGATTATCTGCCGTCGCCTTTGGATATCATCGATTCAAAACCGATTAAAGGCACTGATCCCAAAACGGGAGCGGAAATTATCCGCTTGCCGTCGGACGATGAACCATTTACTGCGCTGGCGTTTAAAATTGCCACTGACCCGTTTGTGGGCAATTTGGCATACTTCCGTATTTACAGCGGTGTCATGAAAAAAGGGAGCTACATTATGAACTCGACTAAGGGCTCGCAAGAACGTGTCGGGCGTATCGTGCGCATGCACGCCAACCATCGCGAGGACGTTGAGGAAATGTACGTGGGTGATTTGGGCGCGATTGTGGGTCTCAAAGCCACGACAACCGGCGACACGTTGTGTGACCCCGAAAAGCCGATCATTCTTGAAAAAATAACGTTTCCCGAACCGGTTATCAATCTTAAAATTGAGCCAAAAACAAAAGTTGACCAAGAAAAACTTGGCATGGCATTGCGGCGTCTTGCCGATGAAGATCCGACATTCCGCGTGACCGGAGATTCGGACACGGGTGAGACGATTATTTGGGGGATGGGAGAACTGCACTTGGAAATTTTAGTTGATCGAATGAGGCGTGAATTTGGCGTTGAGGCCAACATCGGTCGGCCGCGGGTTTCCTACAAAGAAACCATCACCGCATCGGCTGAAGCGGAAGGAAAATATATCCGTCAATCGGGCGGCCGCGGGCAATATGGACACGCAAAGATTAAAATCAAGCCGTTGGAGCGCGGGAAAGGATTCGTATTTGTTAATCAAATTAAAGGAGGCGTTATTCCGCAAGAATTTATTAACCCGATTGAAAAGGGTATTAAAGAGGCATTGGAGCGCGGTATCGTTGCCGGTTATTTGATGACTGATGTGGAAGTTACGCTGTACGATGGTTCATACCATGAGGTTGACTCGTCGGAGGCGGCGTTTAAAATCGCCGGCTCAATGGCACTTCAAGAGGCCGCCAAAGCCGCAAAGCCGGTTTTGCTTGAGCCGATCATGAAGGTGCAAGTTATCATGCCGCAAGAGTTTTTCGGCGATGTGACTGGGGATGTTAACTCAAAACGTGGACGCATCGAAGGCATGGATGATCGTGGTTCTCTGAAAGTTGTTGATGCCAAGGTGCCGCTGTCTGAAATGTTTGGGTACGCGACAAAATTGCGTTCAATCACGCAGGGTCGTGGGTCGTTCACGATGGAATTCGATCACTACGAAGAGGTGCCAAAGAACGTTGAGGCGCAAATCGTAGAGGGACGCAAATAATTGACAGCTTCTACTCAATACAGTAGAGTATACAACGCTATGGCTGAATACATTATTGATTGTGCGGGGAAACGACTGGGACGCGTCGCCACGGAAGCGGCGGTTATTCTGCAGGGAAAAAAGAACCCGGCATATAATCCGCGCTTAGCGGGAGATGATGTGGTGATTATAAAAAACATTTCCGTGTTGGAGGTGTCGGGGAGCAAAGAGGAACAAAAGGTGTATTACTCTCATACGACACAGATCGGACATTTGAAGGAACGGAAGTTTAAGGACGTCGTCGCTAAACATGGTATGGCATATGTTTTGCGCCATGCCGTCGAGCACATGCTCCCCAAAAACAAACTACAAAGCATCCGCATGAAGCGGCTTATCATTGATCAAGAGAAGTAATATGGAGCAGCAACATACCACGCGAAAATCATCGGTCGCCGCTCACAAAAAAGATGCGTACGACGAGGGCATCGGCCGTCGCAAAACGGCGGTTGCGCGCGTTCGTTTAAGCGCACGTCACGGCGGCAAGGCAGATCAGCCCGATATCACGGTTAATGGGGCATCATTTACCAAATATTTTACGGTGTCCGAACATCATCGTACCGTCACGGCGCCACTTGAGAAGACCGACATGGTTGAACATATGACCGTGAGTGCGCATGTATACGGAGGAGGATTGGCCGCGCAGGCTGAAGCAATTCGTCTGGGCATTGCACGGGCATTGATAAAAAAGAATGAAGAACTCAAAAAGAAATTGCGTCTTTTTGGATTTATAACGCGGGATGCGCGGGTAGTGGAGCGTAAGAAATATGGGCTGAAAAAGGCTCGTCGCGCACCACAATGGTCAAAGCGCTAGAGCAACATTTGATATATTTTTACAAAAGCCCCGCTGTGCGGGGCTTTTGTGTGCGATCAGAAATCTAAGTTGTAGGCGGTTAGCGTACCAGCGGCCACAGTGAAGAATATTTTGGCATCGGCATCGTACCACGAACTATTGTTCGTGCGCGCGATTACAAACTGATTATTGGGTTCGGTCTGCGTTATTTCCGCGATAGTTGTCTTGTCGGGATAGATTGACAAAATGTGATATTGATCCGACATCCATCGGAATTGGGAAACGCGCGCCGCCTCAAGGATGCCGATGCGTAGCGTGGTGTTGCGGGGAGCATTGAGTGCGACGATGTCGTCATCAAATAAATACACGAATGTTTTTCCATCGCGATCCTGATAGAGTAGCCGGCTTCCATCCGGAGAGAAGATTGCTGTTTTGACGGTATCGGCAATGCGCGCATAGGTCCCGTCAGTGAGCGAGTATGACCAGAGCGAGCCGTCTTTGAGTATGAGCGCGGCGCGTGAAGGAGAAATATCCGCTGAACTAATGGACGTTGGCGTGATCAGGGTATATGTTTGCGCTATTTTTGCCAGCGAGAGATCAAAGACGGAAAGAAGTGCGGCGGTTGAGGTTGGCGCCCCTGTCCCCGCGGGTGTCGTAGTCGCGGAAATGGCATAGGCGTTGTTGTTGCGGATGCCCCACCAGAGGAGATTGGATGATCGTATCATCGGTGTTTGTGCGCTGGTGTCTAGATTGATCGCCGATAATCCTGTTTGTGTTTGTATGATGAGACGATTATTTTCTTGCGGGTAAAGTGCGAGTGAAAGAACCGGTTGGCGAGTCAGTGTTGCTATTTTTGACGAAAGATTGGTGATGTCCGACGGTGCAGCCAGATGGATGCCGTAGTAGATTTTTTTCGTACTATCATGGGTAATCAGCGCCGTGCCATTGTTGCTGTCGATGATGGTGTTCCCGGGGATATGTGCGTATGTCGTCGTCGCGGTTTGCAGAGGGACCATGAGGATGTGCAAGAGGCGCGTTACTTGTCCAGGGGAGATGATTATATTTTTTTCATACGGCGCATAGCCATCTTTCCCGATCACCAGGCGATAACGCTTGGGGAGGACCGTGGAAATAAAAGTGCCGCGCTGAATAAAGCTCGATTTATCCTGATACGATTGCCCGTTGAGGAGTATTGAAACGGGACGAAGGGACGTCTCAATATACAGTGCGCCAGTTTTTTGAAGGTGCCACGTTGAAAAATCAACTCGATATCCGAGCGTGTAATACAGAAGACCGACTCCGATAACGCAAAACAGGGCAACAAAAATAAAAAAGAGTTTTTTTCGCAGAGAATGAGTCATGGTTGCATGAATGCGCCACGCGGGACTATACTTGGTCTATAGCATAGCTGGTTAGGGGTTTATTGGCAACGCATGCGATTTATTATTACCGGAGGAAAACCGTTGGCCGGAACCGTTGTGGTGCGAGGCGCAAAAAATGCGGCGACTAAAATGATGATTGCCGCTTTGTTGTCGCCCGAACCCATCCGTTTGGAAAATTTTCCATTTATCGGCGATACCGATATTACGGCCGAATTGTGCAAAACATTCGGTGCTGATGTTTCATATGATCAGCGCGCCGGAACGGCAACGATGGTAACGCCGACGATCACGAATGTGCAGGCGATGAATTTGACTCGCCGCAATCGCATTCCCATTCTTGCTCTCGGTCCGTTGTTGGCGCGCGCCGGAGAAGCCATTGTGCCGATTGTGGGGGGAGATAAAATCGGTCCTCGGCCGGTTGATTTGCATTTGGATGCGTTGCGCGCGCTGGGGGCCCACATTGAAGAATATGCGGATCGGTATGAAGCGCGTGCACCACACGGATTGTCTGGCGCGCGTATCAATTTTAAATTTCCCAGCGTTGGAGCAACGGAAAATGCGCTGTTGGCGAGTGTGTTGGCACGTGGCACGACGACTATTACCAATGCCGCGCTTGAGCCGGAGGTTATTGATTTGATAAAGCTTTTGCAAAAAATGGGTGCGATTATTGGTTTGGGGTCTGGGCGCATCATTGTTGTTGAGGGCGTACCGGCATTACATAGTGCTCGCCATCGCATTTTGCCCGATCGCAACGAAGCTGTTTCGTTTGGCGTGCTGGGTGTCGCCGCGAGAGGTCCGGTGCAGGTCAAGGGAGCGACGCAGGGACATTTGATGACGTTTCTTAATACTATCCGTAAAATCGGCGGGAACTACGAAGTTCAAGACGATGGCATCGTGTTTTCGGGCGAAGCGCCTCTCAAGGCCGTTGAGGTGGAGACGGATGCACACCCCGGTTTTATGACGGATTGGCAACAACCTCTTTCTGTCGTGCTCACGCAAGCCAATGGTGTTTCGGTTGTTCATGAGACGATTTATGAAGATCGATTCGGTTACGCCGACGATCTAAATGCCATGGGAGCTCGGATTACTACCTTTACTAAGTGTCTTGGGGAGCTCCCGTGCCGTTTTTCCGGCATGGGACTCAAGCATAGCGCGGTTATCCATGGACCCACGCCGCTGACGGGGTCAACAATGCATGTCCGCGATTTGCGGTCGGGGATGGCGCACGTTATTGCGGCCTTATTGGCGCGCGGTACATCGGTCATAGAGGGAGTTGAAGAAATTGATCGCGGATATGAAAAATTAGACGAACGCTTGCGGGCACTGGGAGCTGATATCTCCCGAGAGGCGTAAGAGAGCCATGACTCCTCAAGAGGCCAGAGACATTCTCGATCAGTGGGTTGTTAATCCCAATCTAAAAAAACACATGTGGGGCGTTGGTGCGGCCATGCGTTGGTACGCCAAGAAATTTAATGCCGATCAAGATCGATGGGAGACGGTCGGCATACTTCATGATTTGGATTGGGAGAAATATCCCCACGGATCGACCCAGGGGCATCCCTATGTTGCCGTGGCATTTCTTAAAGAGCGCGGACTTGATGCCGAATCATGCCAGGCTATTTTGGCGCATGCGTCTTATACGCACGAGCCTCGCGAAACGCTCATGGCAAAAACGCTTTTCGCCGTTGATGAGTGTGCGGGATTTATTGTTGCGGTGGCACTGATAAAACCGGAAAAAAAATTATCAGCTGTTGACGTTGCTTCAGTGATGAAGCGTCTGAAGGAGAAACGGTTTGCTGCAAATGTTAATCGTGATGAAATAGCAGAAGGCGCACAACTGCTTGGTTTTTCTCTTGAGGATCATATTGCCAACGTTCTTGCGGGTATGCGTGTCTGTGCCGCTGATTGCGGGTTGTAGGACCTTGAGCGTGAGTCGCACAAGTTTTCCACATGCATTCTTTCTTTGCCGTATGCCGTATGGTATACTGGCTCTTGTGAAAACAGATGGACGAAAGCGATCGGGGCGGTGCATGGTGTGAGGCCACGCAATACCAATCCGAATCTTTTTCGTCTGCAAACAAAAATCCGCCGTCGAGGCGGGTTTTTTGTGAAGGGGGTAGTGCACATATAGAAAGATGTAAACGGGTGAAGTGTGGTACACTAGAAAATGAGTAATCTTTATTTTCTATGGGAAATATATATGATGGCACGGATCGTCGAATGGGAATGATTGATGATGAGCGGGTTATTTGGAACGTACAAAGCAAGAAAATCGGTTATGCCGACGGCAAGAGAATTTTTGATATGGACGGCCATTCAATCGGCTGGGTTGATGTGGACGGGAAAATCTACGACGGAGACGATCATCATGCGGGATATGTTGATCCGGCTGGCGTCGTATATGATTGGAATGCGCGAAAAATAGGGCGAAGCGAAGTCCCGCACATGGAATTGGGCGCGGGCGCATTGCTGCTTCTTATCATGCGCTAAGTCGATGCGATGTCGCAAAAAAAGAAATAATTTGTTCGAAACGTATCATAGTCAGTGAACCATCTCCGAATTAACGCAGAAAAGTTTTTATTGCGCGGGATGCGTTTTTGAAAAATCTGGGTTTATGGCGATACCAGTTACAAAAAAACAGAATAAGACGGACGAGGATCTCGTGCGGGAAACGCTCATACATCCGAATCAATATGCCCTGCTGGTCGAGCGGTATGAGGCAAAGCTCGCGCGTTATATCCGCCGCGTTGTTCCGCTTTCTGACGATGACATTAAGGACGTGTTGCAGGACGTTTTTATCAAGGTTTACCAGAATCTCAATGATTTTGACGGCAATCTTTTATTTTCGTCGTGGATTTATCGGATTGCGCACAATGAAGCGATTACGCTGATTCGCAAGCGAAAACATCTGGTGCGGTTTGCGCCATCGTTGGACGCTGGCGACGATGACGGACTTGATGCCGGGGTTGTTGAGGCCATAGTCGCCGATGATGACGTTGAAGAAGATGTGAGTCGCCGCCTGCAATCCGAGCAGGCGCAGCAAATACTTGATGAACTGGAGCCGGTTTATCGGACTATTTTATTATTGCGGTTTGTTGAACAAAAAGATTATCGCGAAATATCCGATATTCTGCGCAAACCGATGGGGACGGTGGCAACCTTGCTCTATCGGGCAAAAAAACAATTTCGCCAAAAGGCCGTTGCCTATCATGTCGTCGCAAGTATATAAGAAGCCGTCACCATGGACACGTTTTCAAAAGATGTCATCACACAAATAGAAAAAAAGCATATCGCGCCTCGTCCGCGCTGGATTTTTATCGTGCGTAACGCGGGGACGTGGATTGTGTCGGGCTTGCTTATTGTTGTCGGTGCCATGGTCATCAGCGCTGCATGGTATTCATTGTTTGATAATGATTGGGATGTGTATTCCTACGGTGGCGCCAATCCGTTCATCTTCATTTTGCAAAACATACCTTATTTTTGGATTGCCATTGCCTTAGTATTGTTTGGGCTCGTTTTCCTCAGTTTTCGGCAAACGCGTGAAGGGTACCATTATGCGGCCGGTGCCATCGTTGTCGGGACTATTGTTATCAGCATTGTTGCCGGTGCAATGCTTTTTGGTATCGGCGCCGGGGAACACGTGGAGCGTTTGGCCTACACCTACGTGCCATATTATCGCGGCACCGAAGAACGGCACGCCGATGTGTGGATGGATCCGGCACACGGTCTGCTGGCTGGCACCATTAATCACATTGATAGCACGACACAGTTTACGCTCACTGATCTTGCGGGAGTGCGGTGGACGGTTATCGCTTCGGGAACGCAATGGCAACCAGATGCCTCTTTGCGGGAAGGGGCGGTGATTAAGCTTGTGGGGACTCCCGCCACGGATACGGTGATTTTTGTCGCAAAAGAAATCAGACCATGGTCGTCATCATCGGAATATCGATCGCCGCTTCCGGCGAAGAAATAAATATGCAGGGTGAAAGAAACTCGGTTGGTGCGATGTATAGAATATGAAAGGTCGGGTTATTTCATTTTTATAGAAGCGGAAGGGGTATGGGCCCTCCCGCTTTTTGTATTATTGCGCCCGATGTGGTAGGAATTACCCCAGGTCTCAAAGAGAAAGGAGGTGATTGGCTATGGGTGGCTGGCATCTGGACGAGTGGTTGGGGGCCGGGCGGCTGGCGTTTTGAATGGCTGGTCCGGCCAAATGTTTGTTGGGCAGCGTACGCGCTGCCTTTTTTTGTAAAAAAATGACCCTCGGCTTTCGCTCTGGGTCGGGTGCTCTAATTGAGGGCGCTTAATGAGGTGGATCCTTGGGGAGGATTGCCCAGCCGTCCGAGTGTTGGACGACCAGCGTCCCTTTGGTGATTTGCTGGGTCTTTGTCCCTGGAACGAAGTCATCGGGAACGAATCTTACCAGATCCGCTCCGCTCCAGTTGCTGGCGGCCAGGGCGTACCAATGCCCGTCCGCCCACACCTGGGCGTTGAGAACGCGGGCCACGGTGCCGATGGGGCGGAGATTCTCCGGATTAGGATTCCTTGCTGCCCCGAAGACCAGAAAGAAACTTCCTATCAGGACGGCAATCGTCACCATCGCAACGGCTGGCCCTTCCCACGGTCTTCCTCTCATTTTCGCCTCCTTCAATGTGCGTACTCATATACTACACTATTTTTATGATTTTGTCAACTGGCGCCGAAAGAGGCAAAAGACAACACTCTGTGCTGATATAATTGCGTTTTGGCGTAAGATTTGGCCATCGAACCAATGGTTGGTGTGCCTATTGTGTTTGCTCGGCGAGTATTTCCGCCGTCCCGCTCTTTGGTAGAGAATGTGTGTTATAATAAACACATCGTTATGAAATATGCTTTTATTTTTGCGTGGCGTCGGATTTTGATAATCGTTTTGGGGGTCGGGGCTCTGTTCTCTATTTTTTCTTTTTCTATCGCGCAGGCACAGGAAACTATTCGGTCCTATGTCGTTGATGCGGCGATACAATCAGATGCAACCGTGCGCATAACCGAAACGATTGCCTACGATTTTGGAACTGCTGATTTTGGGGCTCCAGTGCGCCACGGCATTACTCGCGACATTCCGCTGGCTGTTCCGGGTGTGCCCAATCTTTCCATCGTTATCTCCAATGTGTCGGCGACGATCAATGCTGGCTTGCTGGTGCCGGTTGAGGAATCCATCGTTAATGACGCTGAAAATATCCGCATCGGCGATCCGAATAAAATTGTTACCGGTGTGCAGACGTATCGAATCACCTATACGGTTGCGGGAGCCATCGGTTATTTTGCCGATCATGATGAATTTTATTGGAATGCGGTGGGTGACGGGTGGGGGGTTGGCATTGATCGTGCGTCGGCAACGGTTGTTCTTCCATTGTCTCCGGCGAGTGCGGTTCCGACGACGACGTGCTATACCGGCGCAATTAAATCTCGCCAGCAAGCATGTTCGGCGTCTGTTGTCGGCGGAAATAAAATTGTCTTTGCAACCACGCGTGCGTTGGCGGCCAACGAAGCTTTCACGATTGTTGTTGGGTTCCCTAAAAATAGCGTTGCGTATGCTCCGGTTATCGGCACCACTCCAGTGCTATCTCAAGCGCCGTTAGCGTCGTGGGGATGGGTCTATGGATTGGTTCTTGTCTTGGGCGCTATTGGTTGGCTTATCTACGCGCGCCGACGGCGATCGTCTCGTCCCGGGTCTCCCGTGCCGCAATACGATCCGCCAAAAAACATTACTCCGCTTGAGGCGGCCGCACTGATGACTGACCCGTTTCGTAAGGGACTGGTGGCGCAGATTATTTCTTGCGCCGCTCGCGGTTACTTTACCATCACCTACATTTCTCAAAAGACGCTGGGCATTTTTCCATCCCATGATTTTCAGTTGTCACGCACCGCCAGTGTCGCAGAAAAGAGAGCCGATCCTGGCGATGCCTCATTGTTGGCGATGCTGTTTCCCGGAAACGCTTTGTCGATAACGCTCTCCGATCTTTCTGGTAGCATGGGGCGCAGAGCCATGGCGCGAAGTTGTTTGGATATTGTCCAAGGATCGTATGAAAAATTAGTAGCGGAGGGCTATTTAAAACGGACGCCTCGCCAGGCCATGGGACGATCGGTGTTGTTCGGTTTTGTCCCTGTTTTTATTGTCATTGCCGTTTCCACATCCATATTCGGGGCGTTCGGAGCTCTGGGTGTTTTTGCAATGGCGATGATTCTTTTAATGGGGGCACCGTGGAATATGATCGGCGCTACGTCGCAGGGAAGGGAGTTGTATTGGTATCTGACAGGACTAAAATTTTATATCAGCGTTGCCGAAGAAGGTCGTATTGAATTTCATGATGTGCCGGAGAAAAATGCAAAAAAATTTCAGGAACTATTGCCGTATGCTATTGCGCTGGGGACCGAAAAGCAGTGGGCGAAAAAATTCGACGGCTTGTTCACCAGTGATGACATCCCATGGTACGTTGGGTCATCTGCACATGCTACTCCCTCGATTTTTGTTGGGACAATTACCCACACGTTTACATCGTCATTTGCCAGTGCGGCGGGAATACGCGGATCAGGATCAAGTGGTTTTTCGGGGGGCGCGGGAGCCGGCGGCGGTGGTGGGGGTGGGGGTGGCGGGGGTTGGTAGTCACTAGTCTTGACGCGCGTTTTTTCTATCTTTCCGGCCCGCGCAGTGTGGTAACTGTGTTTGAAAAAATTACACGATACAGGCGTTACTCTACGCAACATCAAAAACGATTTTTCCCCCGGATTTGCCCGAAGATTTTGCATTCATCGTTTTGCGGGGCATGCGGTCACGTCAGTCGCTTTTTTGTGCTATACTCAAAAGAATTTAATATCAATAACACATGACTACATTTAAATATCTTTGGCAGGGGATGGGGTTTGCGGCGGCAGTTGTCGCGTATGTTGCGTTCGTGGTAGTACTGATGACTAATATGGAGTCTATTTTGGGGCCAGGCGGGCCGGCGTTCATGGGTGGCGTGCTCATTCTTTTGCTTTTTGTCCTCTCGGCCGCCGTGGTGGGGTCGCTAATTTTCGGGCGTCCGGCGTATCTTTATTTTTCCAGCGCCAAGCGTGACGGAGTCATACTCGCTGCGTCTATCATGGTGTGGCTTCTGGTCTTTACGGTGTTGGTGGTTGTCAGCGCGGTGTGTGTCCGTTTATATTACGTATAAAATTGTCAGTGCATCGTTCAGATAAGAAAGTCGGCCCGCGCTGATGCGCGAGCCGACGTGGTGTGCGTGCCGAGATTATTCTCCCGGTGTCTCTGTGGCTCGGACGAGTTCGCCGAGCATGCCGCCGATATCTCCGTCGACGACGATGGTTTTGGATCGGTCGTTGGTGTCGCGAGACACGACGGTCCAATCCTCGCGGATGATGATGTGTCTTCCGTGGATGCCAAGTGCCATCCGCAGGGAAAACCAAAACGTTCCAGTTACCGTGTCGTGCTGTTGCTGAAGTCCGTCCATTTCTTTGTGAAAACGGACGAACTCCTCCATGTTGATCGGTCGATTCTCATACTGTGTCATGCCGTCCCGCATCTTTTCGCGGAGATGGTGTATCGCTTTGAGAAGCGGCCTGAGATTCTG
This sequence comes from Minisyncoccota bacterium, assembly GCA_041665445.1. GTDB lineage: Bacteria > Patescibacteriota > Minisyncoccia > UBA6257 > JAGOQP01 > DAIEKJ01. The sequence goes on along the minus strand of JBAYIV010000005.1, from coordinate 30,383 downwards.
TGGTACATCTCCCACTATGGTCTCCCCGGGTTTGACGGGGGACAGGCGTGTGTTTGCTCCTGCCGATTCCTCAAGGAGTTCTTCGAGCCAGGGCAATGCGTCGGTGAGTAGCGACATCTCTCTCCCTTCCTTTCTTGATTGGTAACTGCTATCCATCGCTGACAAAGTCCAGCAAGTAAAGTAAAACATTTGTGTGTTATTGTCAATATCTTTGTGCGGGGCGTTTTTGGAGCATCAAAAAGGAATATGCTATAGTACTGGCATATGGCAACGCTTATTTTTGATATAGAAACCGTCGGTGAAGAATTTGATGCGTTGGATGAAACGACGCAGGAGATGCTGACCAAGTGGATTAAGAAAGAATCGGCAAACGATAAGGAATATCGTGCCGAGCTTGAGGATATAAAAAACGGGCTGGGCTTTTCTCCGTTGACCGGAGAGATTGTGGCTATTGGTATTTTGGATGGTGAGCGCAATCAAGGGGCAGTGTGGTACCAGTCGCCGGGGACCAAGGAGAAAGAAATGCAGGACGGCAATATGAAATTCAGGCCAATGGGCGAGAAAGAGATGTTGGATGAATTTTGGCGCGTGGCACAATCATACGATACTTTTGTTACATTTAACGGGCGGTCGTTTGATGCGCCGTTTCTGATGGTGCGTTCGGCCGTGCACGGCATCCGTCCCAGCAAGGATTTGATGTCCAATCGCTACGCCACTAGTCAGCGCGCGGGGGCGACACACATTGATTTATTGGATCAGCTCTCGTTTTATGGCGCGGTGCGACGGAAAGGAAGTTTACATCTCTGGAGCCGCGCATTTGGCATCCCCAGTCCCAAGGCGAGTGGCGTGACGGGAGACGATGTGGGATATCTGTTTCGTGAGAAAAAATTTTTAGATATCGCGCGCTATAATGTCGGTGATCTGATCGCCACGCGCGAACTGTACGATCGGTGGCAGAAATATATTCGGATGTAGCACATGAAACAAAAGAAGTCATTTACGGATCGCGTCTTTGCGGCGGTAAAGAAAATTCCTCGGGGAAACGTATTGACGTATCAACAAGTTGCGCATCGTGCGGGCAACGCCAAGGCGTGTCGTGCGGTGGGAAATATTCTGAGCAGAAATTTTGACCCGACCATTCCGTGCCATCGCGTGGTGCGTTCTAATGGAACGGTGGGTGGATATAACCGCGGGAATGCGGTAAAAATAAAAAAGCTTCGCGCCGAGGGCGTCACATTATGACACTGGTTTCAACATTCGCTAAATTTATTCTGTTTTTAGGGGTAATGCTTGCGGTCCTGGGCGGCGCGCATTTTTTCGTATGGTGGTCATTGGTGCGGCTGGCAGGGCTGGCGGCATCGTCGTGGCGTTGGTGGCTGGCGGGAGGCATGGCGGCACTGACGCTGACGTTTGTCATCGCATCGGTGCTTCTGCACACCAAGGGCGACGGATGGGGAATTGGTATTGCCTATGCCGCTTCAAGCATTTGGCTCGGGTTTTTTGTCTATCTCTTTTTTGCCAGCATTCTCGGCTGGGTGGCACTGTGGATTGTACAGGCGCTGGGGATTTCCCTTTCGCCGCGAATTATCATGAGTGTCCTGGTCGCACTCGCTTTCGTATACAGCGCCTGGGGACTTTATAATGCGCAAAATATCGCGGCAACCAAAATTACCGTGCCTATCGCAAACATTCCAGCCGCATGGAAAGGAAAAACGATTGTGCAGTTATCAGACGTGCATTTGGGAGCAATTAATCGTGTGGGGTTTGCTCAGAAAATCGTTGATCTGACCATGACACAACATCCGGACATGATCGTGATTACCGGTGATTTGTTCGACGGCACGGACGGCAATTTGGAGGAATTTATTGCGTCGCTCAAGCAACTACGCGCACCGGAGGGCGTCTATTTTGTCACAGGCAATCACGAGGAATATCTTGGTATTGATGCGGCGCTGGAAATTGTCGCACAGACCGGTATGCATATTCTTAACGATCAAGCGGTTGATATAAACGGCGCGCAGGTCGTTGGGTTACAGTATCGAAGTGGCGACACCTCAGCCGCGGTTACATCACGAATCGAACAATCAGCCGGCTATCAAAAAAATATGCCCACGATTCTTTTACACCATGTGCCCGAAGGCATTGACGGCGCACGCGACGCGGGAGTGAGCTTGGAATTGTGCGGGCACACGCATCAAGGGCAATTATTTCCGTTTGGCTATGTAACGGAACTTTTGTATGGAAAGTATTATCATGGGCTTTCGTATGATGGACCGATGGCGGTGTATACCTCCAGCGGTGCGGGAACCTGGGGACCGCCGATGCGCACGGGGAATCGTCCAGAAATTGTTTCAATAACGCTTCAATAATCTATGGGATTTTTCAGCAAACGGGCGGTGGAAGAAAATCATGTTGATGCCGAAATTGATTGTCATCGATTTGGTGCGGGTGCAACGCCGTCTGCTATTGAGTCGTTTGTTGGAAACACGCTTTGGGAATTGCGCGTTGCCGGTGCACATACCGTGCGAGTAATCGTCGGCAAGGGACTGCATTCTCAATTTGGCCCGGTGGTCAAGCCGACCGTTGAACATCTTTTGACGCGTCTCAAGACGGAGCGGCGCGTGAAGAGTTTTTCGTATGAACGCATCGGCCGCGATCGGCACGAAAATACCGGAGCGATTATCGTGACGCTTTTTTAGATCGGTGCGATGAGGAGTTGGGGCGTGGGGCGCTTGTGGGGGCGTCTTTTTTAAACTTGTGTATCTGTGCCTGGATTCTAGCCGCTTCTTCAAATTGCAGATTGCGTTGTGCCAGGTCCAGTTTGAGTTTCAATTCTTTGAGATAGTCGCGAGCAAATTCCTGGGCCAGCGTTTGTTCCGGTTCGAGCCCGTGCGTCAGCGTATAGGCAATGTCTTTGACAATTTGCGTTGGCACCGTGCCGTGTTTTTTGTTGTATTGTTCTTGTACGGCACGCCGACGCGCGGTTTCGGAGATTGCTTTTTTCATCGATTGGGTGACGTGGTCGGCATACATAATGACGCGACCGTGCAGGTTGCGCGCGGCGCGTCCGGAAATTTGGATAAACGACGTGGCATCGCGCAAAAATCCTTCTTTATCAGCGTCCAAAATCGCGATGAGTCCCACTTCAGGCAAATCTAATCCTTCGCGCAATAAATTAATGCCGACCAACACATCGTATTTACCGCTCCGCAGATCAAAAAGAATTTTGGGACGTTCCAGTGTGTCAATTTCCGAGTGCAGATAAGAGGCTTTTATTTTTTTCTCTTTGAGGTGGTCGGAGAGCGCTTCGGCAAGCCGCTTGGTAAGCACGGTGACCAGCACTCGTTCTTTTTTGGCAACGCAGGCGGCGATTTCATTGAGCAGGTCGGGGATCTGTCCTTCGGTTTTTCGTATCTCAATCGTGGGGTCCAGCAGGAAGGTCGGGCGCACGATCTGTTCGGCGACGTGCGACGATTCCTTCAGTTCCCACTCGGCCGGCGTAGCCGATGCAAAAAGCGTTTGATGTACTTTCCCCTCAAACTCTTCAAAGGTGAGCGGGCGATTGTCCAGCGCGGAAGGAAGACGGAATCCGTGGTCGATAAGCATGTCCTTGCGCGCTTTGTCGCCGCGGTGCATGCCGCGGATCTGTGGAAGACTCATGTGCGACTCGTCCACCATGAGAAGAAAATCTTTGGGAAAATAATCAATCAGCGTAAACGGCGGCGTACCGTGTGCACGGCCTTCGAAATACCGCGAGTAATTTTCCATGCCTTTGCACCACCCTACTTCGGCAATCAGCGCCATGTCATAGTGTGTGCGGCGCTTTAATCGCTCGGCCTCAAGAGGCTTGCCGTTTTTTTGCAAGTGTTCCAGCTGTTCCTGCAGATCCAGTTTGATGTTTGAAAGTGCGATATCGCGTACACTCTCTTCGGATGGCCAAAATTTTGCGGGGAAGAGGTGGATTTCTTTGACGGTATGCGACGCCCCAAATGGTGCCTCGGTTTCCTTGATCTCACGGATAACGCCTCCGTCAATGCTGATGCGCCAAAAAATATCTTGTCCCTGCGGCCAGATATCAATGTGTTCGGCGCGCTGACGGAAGCGGCCATGCCAAAAGTCAATTTCGTTTCGCTCAAATTGCAGAAGCAAGAGTTTTTTCAAGAGTTCGCGCTTGGTAATCTCCTGCCCGACTTTCAGGCGTAGGGAGAGACGCGTGTAGGTTTCGGGGGATCCGAGGTTGTAGATGCACGACACAGATGCCACGACAATCGTGTTGCGATGGGTAAGCACCGATTGCACGGCCGCGTGTCGTAACTGATCGATCTCATCGTTGATCTGCACTTCCTTTTCAATATAGGTATCGCTGGTGGGCAGGTAGGCCTCGGGTTGGTAGTAGTCATAGTAGGATACAAAATAATGGACGTGGTCTTCGGGAAAGACCGCTTTAAACTCCTCGTAGAGCTGGGCGGCGAGTGTTTTGTTGTGAGAAATAACCAATGTCGGGCGGTCCAGCGTGTTGATGACGTGCGCCATCGTAAATGTCTTTCCTGATCCAGTTACGCCTAAAAGCGTTTGGCGTTGGGCGCCCTTGGCAAAATTGGCCGTCAATTCTTTGATGGCCTGCGGCTGATCGCCGGCTGGAGCGGGTTTTTTGATAATATGGAATGACATCGAACCTATGATATCGCTTTTATCCGTCTATGGCGATGGTACGCGATGGCAAATCGGTGTGCTTCGTCGCGAGCGCGCAGGATGGTATCACGGACGGGAGTGGGAAGTGCACTCATTAACACCGTGCCCGCGCCGTATGGGCTTACCAGAGAGCCGAGTGTTTTTGTACGCTTGGCGTCCTCCCTTTTGGTGATGCCAATGAGGGGAAGGGGAAAATTTTTCAGGCGCGACAATTGTCCCTTGCCGCCGTCAACGATAACCATGTCGGGATACGGCCACTCCGGATGATTTATGCGGCGCCCGAGCACTTCTTTGAGCGATGCGGGGTCGTTTGATCCGCGCACGGTTTTGATTTTGAATTTACGGTACCATTTTTTTGCGGGTCGGTTATTGACCAGCGCCGCCAGAGAACCGACCGAAAGCGATCCGCTGGTGTTGGAGATGTCGTAGCACTCTATTTTATTCGGGTTGCCGTTGTAGATGCGTAGGAGTGTTTCTAGGCCGGCGATAACCAGAGGATAGGCGGAGAGTTTCTCTCTGTGCCCGGCGCATAAGCCTAGGTGATAATACAAACAGGGGTTTTCCGGTTTGTTTTTGCAGGTTTTATACGGAAATATTTTTCGGATATCGGCCATAAAATATTTCAACTCTTTTCCCGATACGAATGGGCCGATAAAAGACGCTGATGGCCGCGGATTGGACGCTGATAAACGCTGATTGTCCGCGTTGATCTGCGGTTCTTCCTGCGTTAATCTGCGTTTCTGGTTGGGTTGGTGTGTTAGGTAGACGCGGGGAACGGTATCGTGCGAGATAGCGACGAAGAAAAAGTTTTTGTCGTCCTTGAGTTCGATGTTGTATTTGGGTTGGAGTTTTTTGACCAGCGCGGACTCAAGAATGAGTGCCTCTTTTTCCCCTCGGGTCTGCACGCAATCAACACTGCGCACCTGGGCATAGAAATTAAACGAGCTTCCGCCGCGCGCGAAATGAGACTCAACGCGTTTGCGCACATTTTTTGCCTTGCCGATATAGATGACGTTTTGCGCGCGGTCCTTGAAAAAATAGACGCCGGGCGTTTGGGGGAGCTTTTTGATTTGTGCGGCAAGCGTTTTGGTCATGTGGGGGAAGTATAACGAAAAAGGGTCCCCCGCGCGAGGCAGGGAACCCTGTTGTGGCCATTTAGCCGGTGTGCTAGAAGCGGTAGACGATGCCTACCCCCACGGCGATTTCATTCTTTCTTGCGTCGTGGGTGGTGAGCGGCGCCGAAGCTTTCACGTCGGCAACTAATGCGGTTTGCTTGGAGATTTTCATCTCCGCGCGTGCACAGAGTTGCGCGAGGTATCCAGAGTCGTTACAAAACGTTCCTTTGTCGTATACTATCTTGGCGTTTGTCGAGAGAGACACGAGCCTCTCTGAACTTTGCCAGGATATTTTTGTCCCGATAAACAGGAAGTCGCCCCCGTTCATCAGTGAAGTCCATCTTTGGACTTGATAGTTTTCCCACCTTACGTAGGGGCTGATGGTTGTCGCCCCAAGCTTGAAATCTTTTCCGAATTCAAGCCGCGGAGAAAACATGTTGTCATCGGTATCGCCCGATGGATGTGCGTCGATGTAGAGACCCTCGACGTTCAAGTAACACCCATCGGTTAGAGTTTTGGTCCACCCTACCGATAGGTCGTTCTCGTTCCCGAATCCCGAACCGCAGGACTTCCAGGCATCGACATAGATGCCATTTGCCCAGGCGATCGTGGTGTCTACTTGGACGACGGGGGAATCGTAGAAAATCGCTCCGTTCCCGCCAAGGTACTTCGAAAAAACCTCGGCGCTGACGGTTATCGACTGCGCCTGTGTCATCGTTCCGAATAGTCCAATGGTGACTGCCCCCATGAAAACTGCCAGCTTTTTCATTCCCCTTAGCCCCTTTCTTCCGTGTGCTTCTTGCTTGCGTCAATGTTCAATTGCCAATTCCGTCGAACTACATACTAGCATAAAATAAGTACATTGTCAATATCTCGTTTCTGCTTAGCGCATCGAATCTTATCAAGTATCTCTTATCGGCACATTGATTTTTCTCTCTTGGCGCGTACAATAAAGACTTTGGCTCAAAAAACCAAAGCATTTTATGGCACAGGAAATACATGACGAATTAATAGAAATACACGGCGCACGGGTGCACAACCTGAAAAATATCAGCGTCGCCATCCCCAAAAATAAATTGGTGGTTATTTGCGGTGTCTCGGGGTCGGGAAAGTCGTCACTGGCATTTGATACGCTTTACGAAGAAGGCCAGCGGCGGTATCTGGAGGGGCTCTCGTCGTATGTACGTCAATTTTTGGGCGGGTTTAAAAAGCCGGACGTGGACAAAATCGTTGGTCTTTCGCCGACGCTGGCCATCAACCAAAAAAGCGTTTCATCCAATCCGCGCTCAACCGTAGGAACGATTACCGAAATATACGATCACGCGCGTCTGCTTTTTGCACGCGCCGGAACGCCGATGTGCCCTAGCGGCCATGGGCCGATTGCCGCGCAAACGCCTCAGGAAATTGCCGACCGGATCGTGAAACTTTCCGATGATTACGAGGCGATTATTTTGGCATCGGCGGTGGCGGATAAAAAGGGACAGCACGAAGCGGTGTTTGATCAGATCGATCGGTCGGGGTACATGCAGGTGCGCATGGACGGATACCTCTATCCGTTGGATGAGGCGCGCGATCTAGCACTGGACAAAAACAAGAAGCACACGATTGAGGTGGTGGTGGGGCGTTTTGTGACGGGGATGAAGCTGGAGATTCACCGCGCGATTTCAAAAACAGAAAAAGAAGCGCTGACGCGCAAGAAAAAACGGCTCGCATCATTTCTTAAGGAGGAAAAAATAGAATTGCTAGAAAAAATCCGCAAAGGATTGGCGATGGGGAAGGGAAGCATTACGGTGCTTTTGCGTCCGCTCAACAATAAAACGCACAAAGAAAAAGAAATTTCATTCTCCGAGCTATACGCGTGCGCCACGTGCGGATTTTCCATGCCAGCATTAGAGCCGCGGCTTTTTTCATTCAACGCGCCGCAGGGTGCGTGCCAGCATTGCCAGGGATTGGGGATGAAGCTGGAGATGAATACTGATCTACTGGTTGACCCGACGCTTTCGCTGGAGGCGGGAGCAATCCGTCCGTGGTTTTCGCTTTCGCGCATGGGACGGCGAGCATTGGGTGCGTCGTGGCAGGAATTTGTCACCGAAACGATCCTCAAACAGCACGGCTACAAAACATCAACGGCGTTTGAAAAATTATCGCCCGAGGTGCAAAAAATTATTCTCCATGGTTCCGATGATGGCGCCGAGACGAATCTGGAGTACGGCGAGTGGAAAGGCAAAACGGTTTTTGAGGGGATTCTCCCGCGTCTGGAGCGGCTCTACTACGAGACCGATTCTGATTTTATTCGGCATGAGCTGTCGCGGTATATGGAGGAAAAAATCTGTCCGGTGTGCAATGGATCGCGCTTGCGGTCCGAGGCACTGGCGGTGCATGCGGGAGGAAAAAATATTTTTGAGGTAACGTCATTGCCGGCCACCGAACTGGTGCAGTTTTTGCAGAACGGCATTTTTTCCGGTATGAGCGCGAGCCAAAAATCGGTAGCGGTTCCCATTGTTAAAGAAATGCTCACCAAGGCATCGTTTCTGGTTGATGTGGGATTGCCGTATATGACCATTGGCCGCAGTGCGCACACGCTCTCGGTGGGAGAAAATCAGCGTATTCGTTTGGCGACGCAACTGGGGTCGGGACTCTCGGGAGTGATTTATGTTTTGGATGAGCCGACCGTAGGATTGCATCCGCGCGACACCGATCGGTTGATAAAAACATTGCAGACGTTGCGCGACTTGCATAATACCGTCGTGGTGGTGGAGCACGATGAGCGCGTGATAGAAAATGCCGACTGGGTGATTGAAATCGGTCCGCACGCCGGCAAGCACGGCGGGAAGGTGGTGTTTGAGGGAACACCGATGCAATTAAAAAAAGCGCACACGTTGACGGGGGACTATTTTTCAGGGCGCAAGAAAGTACTTTCGGGGCTGACGGGAGCCGCCGCGCCGCGCTCCGGCGACCCGGCGCTGGTTCTCACCGGTGCATCGCAGTTCAATCTTAAAAATGTCACGCTTTCGGTGCCGTTGAAAAAATTTGTTTGCGTGGCGGGTGTTTCCGGATCGGGAAAGAGCACGCTGGTGCTGGATGTTTTTGCTAAAGCGCTCAAAAAAGAAGTCCTCAAAGAACATGTCGTGCCCGGCGCGTATAAGGAACTTATCGGTGCCAATGGGATAGACAAAGTGGTGTTGATTGACCAGAGTCCGATCGGACGCACGCCGCGCTCAAATGCGGCGACCTATACGGGAATTTTTACGCCAATCCGTCAGCTCTATACGCGCCTGGAAGAAGCGCAGGTGCGTGGCTACGGGCCGTCATATTTCAGTTTCAATGTTAAGCCGGGGCGGTGTGAGGCGTGCAAGGGGGAAGGATACAAGAAAGTTGAAATGTATTTTTTGCCCGATATGTATGTGGAGTGCGATGTGTGCCATGGGACGCGGTTTGCGCCCGAAGTACTGGATGTAAAATATAAAGATAAAAGCATCGCCGATGTGTTGGCGATGACCGTTGGCGACGCGTATCGTTTTTTTGCTCCGTTTCCGGGGATTGCTGATAAATTGAAACTGCTTGAGGATATCGGGTTGGGGTACATTGCGCTCGGACAGCCCGCCACAACTCTTTCGGGAGGGGAGGCACAGCGTATCAAATTAGCTGACGAATTGGCCAAGCGCGCCACCGGAAAAACGCTTTATGTCCTTGATGAACCGACGGTGGGGCTACACTTTGACGACGTGCGGCGGTTACTTTTTATCTTACGATCGCTCGTTGAAAAGGGAAACACCGTGTTAGTGATTGAGCACAATCTTGATGTTTTGCGTGAGGCCGATTGGCTGGTTGAATTGGGGCTGGAAGGCGGAGATGGCGGTGGAAAAGTGGTATTTGAAGGGACGATGGATCAAATGAAAAAGAAAGGCACGACCACGGGAAAATATCTCTAACCGACATGCAACGGATTGTCGTTCGGGTAAAACCGCAGAGCAAAAAGAATTCCGTTGAAAAAGATGGAGATCTTTTTGTGGTGCGCACGACAGCGCCGGCGCACGAGGGAAAGGCGAATGAAGCAGTACGGAAATTGCTCGCGGAATATTTTACTATTGCGCCGTCGCGCGTGACGCTGGTGCGCGGTGCGGCGATGAAAGAAAAAGTTTTTGAAATAGATGATTAGATTTTTGTTCCCAGTATAACGTTGGTATGAAAAAGGGGACCGACAATGGTCCCCATTAGGGAGAGAGGATGGGCGCGATAACAATGAGCGCGCCCATGATGATGCATGCCCACCCCGCCAGGGAAGCGGCTCTGCCGTGCACGCGATGTGCCAGGCAGAAGCCATTTATTCCCTGTCGCATCTTTCTGCCGGCGGGAATGAGCACACAGCCGGTGGCGATGAACCCGCCACCCATCATAACGTGGACGGCTAGTGTCGCCAATGCCGCAGTCGCCATAACCAGCTCCTTTTTTTTGGGGGCACGGGCTTCAGCTGAGCCGCATACCCAGTGATGCTCTCGATGATTGGGTTGGGGCGTTGTCCGGCTGTCGAGCTCTTCATCCCAAGCTCTGCGAGCAAACCAATGATGACTGGCACCACGATCTTCTCGGCAAAAAACATAAAGCCGATCAGTCCTGTCGCAGCCACTGCGGGGATCACCAGAATCGCTTCGCTGCTCATCTCGTCCTCCTCATTTACTCGGTTTAGTACAGAAAGGTTCTGGATGCGAGAATAGCACATTCGTGCTATTCTGTCAAAGCATTTTTCGGTGCGTAACTCTTTTAGTGCGCGTGCCGGAAAACATCAACAACTAATCGATCGTCGGGAGTAATGTCGCCGGCGATGGATTTAATGATGACATCGGCAATCTGTCCGGGTGTTTGGGGTGCCGCTTCCCCAGGAAAGCAGGCGCGGAACATTTCGGTGTCCGTCCCTCCCGGGGCGATTGAAAAAACTGTCATGTTGTCCGCGCGGACTTCGTCCGCGAGGGATTGAGTGAAGTTAATAATCGCGGCCTTGGTGAGGGAGTACAGCGAAAGGTTTTCTATGCCATACAGTCCAGCACCCGAAGCGATGTTGATGATAATACCGCTTTTTTGTTCGCGCATAATCGGCAGAATGGCGTGGGTGACGGCAAGCGTTCCTTTGATGTTGACGTCAATAAGAGCGTCCCGATCTTCTATGGTGGTTTCGATAAAGGGCTTGCGTTGCGCGACGGCGGCGTTGTTAATGAGGACATCAAGCGACCCGAATGTCTCTTTTGTTTTCTGTGCTGCGGCGTGGACCATGTTTTCTTCTCTGATGTCTCCCTCAAAGAAGATGACGTTGGGATTTTCTTTGAGTACGGCGATGTCGGCGGTTTGGGGGATGGTGCGGGCATAGATGGCAACGCGTGCACCTTCCGCGACGAGCCGTTGCGTTGTCGCCAGTCCGATGCCGGTCGCGCCGCCAGTGATAAAGATAACTTTGTTTTTGATGTCCATGATGGTATAGTTTCCCTAAGTATAAACCAAATCGGGAAATTGATGAAATAAATACATGGATGCCACGCTCACGCTCATTATTGTTTTTGTCGTATTGCAGGCGGCTGTCGTCGCGGTATTGTACGTTCTTTTAAAAAAAGTCTTTACGGCAAAAAAACCGGAAGATAACGGCGGCATGCTCATGCTCCAAAACCAAATCAACGAACTTTCCCGCACGCTTGATGCGAAGATGGGACAATCGCAGGAGACCATGCGGCACCAATTGGAAAATAGCTCTAGTATTGTACGCGATGTGACCGAAAAACTGACGCGGCTTGATGAGACGAATCGTCAGGTGGTTGGTTTTGCCGATCAGCTCAAAAACTTGCAGGACATTTTAAAAAACCCTAAACAGCGCGGTATTTTGGGTGAGTATTATTTGGAGACGCTTTTGAAGAATGTTTTGCCGCCTGGAAGCTATCAGATGCAGTATCCGCTCGGGAAAGACGAAAAAACCGGCAAAGATCTGATTGTTGATGCGGTGGTTTTCGTTAAAGACAAGATTATCCCGATTGATTCGAAATTTTCGTTGGAAAATTATAATCGGCTCGCCGAGGAGCGTAACGAGGCGGAGCGCGATCGTCTCGAAAAACTTTTCGTCAACGACTTAAAGCTGCGCATCCAGGAAACGGCTAAATACATTAAACCCGAAGAAGGGACGATGGAGTTTGCGTTTATGTTTATTCCGCACGAGGCGATTTATTATGATTTGCTTGTCAATAAAATCGGTGCCTTGCAGGAAGAGGATACGGAAAATCTCATTCAACGTGCGGCGAACAAGTACCACGTTGTTATTGTATCCCCAACGTCGTTTTTGGCATATTTACAGACGGTGTTGCAAGGTTTGCGGGCATTGCACATAGAAGAAACTGCCAAGGATGTTATCAAACAAGTGGGTGAATTGAACAAGCATCTTTCCTCATATGATACGTATCTTGAAAAATTGGGGAATAATTTAGCGACAACAGTTAATGCATATAATACGGTGCATCACGAGTTTGAAAAAATCGATAAAGACGTGGTGCGCATTACGGGGGAGAAAATGGGGATCGAGCAGATCCGTTTAGAAAAGCCCCAACGGGAGGAATGAGGGGACACCCCTTGCTTGTATTTTTCTGTGCTTTGCGGTACTCTAGGAGTAGATCTTGCGCATCAGTGCATACTATATATTCTTGAGGATTTTCACCTCCTTTCCTTCGACTTGGGGCGGCCGCAACTGGCGCCCCCTTTTTTTATTGTCTGCGCACGGTGGAAGCGTTGGGCGAGATGGTTCCGTTCCGGTTGGTGTTGTTGTGGGTTGTGTCAAGTATCTCACGATCGTGAGATACTTGACATTGTGCGGGAGATGAATACAATTTCCTACGCGCATAAAGCGCACGAGGTGTACTGGGGATGCCAAGTACGCAAAGAGTACGGAACGCACAAAGTCTGCGAGCAAAAGCAGGCAAAAGCGTATCAATGCATTGCGCGACGTCCATTTTTATTGTGGTCGTAGTGTGGTATGCTCGTGTGCGATAGATAGGATGTGTCGTATATTATAAGTAAGCGCTTGTTCAATTCGTATGCAATTAAAACCATTGGGCAGTCACATTGTGCTGGAGCCGGCCGATCAGGAGAAGATGACTAAATCGGGTATTGTGCTCCCGGAAAATGCTTCGGAAAAACCGACGCAAGGAACGATTGTTGCGGTGGGTCCGGGAAAGCGGAACGATAAAGGAGAGGTTGTTCCCATGTCAGTTGCGGTTGGCGATAAGGTGCTTTTTAAAAAATATGGTCCCGATGAGATTGAGTTAGATGGAAAAAAATATTTGGTCGGTGATGAGGATGATGTTTTGGCGATTGTTGCATAAGTAATTTTTAGGATATATGGCAAAACAAATTTTATTTGGAGAAACGGCGCGCGCATCACTGCGCAAGGGAGTCAATGCATTGGCTGATGCCGTCAGGATGACGCTGGGTCCCAAGGGGCGTGCGGTGGTGTTGGAAAAAGGATACGGCGCTCCCATTGTGACGCATGACGGAGTGACGATTGCAAAAGAAATTGAATTAGAAAACAAAATAGAAAATATCGGCGCTGAGTTAATCAAGGAAGTCGCATCAAAAACAAACGACAGCGCTGGCGATGGCACGACCACAGCAACACTGTTGGCGCAGGTGTTTGTGAATGAGGGTCTCAAGACGGTCTCGGCAGGCGCTGATCCGGTTGAGGTGTCGCAGGGGATGCAAAAAGCGCACGAAACAGTACTGGCTGAATTAAAAAAAATGTCGCGTCAGGTCAAGGGCAGGGATGAAATCGCCAATGTGGCAACTATTTCGGCGCGTGACGAGGAAATCGGGAGAACGATTGCCGACATCATCGAAAAACTCGGTAACGATGCGGTTATTACCGTTGAAGAAGGGCAGACGGTGGGCATCGTCAGCGAACCGGTGCAGGGAATGCAATTTGATCGAGGATATATTTCTCAATACATGGTTAGTAACCCCGAGCGCATGGAGGCCGTCATTGAGAGCCCCTACATTCTGGTCACAGACAAAAAAATATCATCCATCAACGAAGTACGTCCGCTCTTGGAGAAAGTTTTACAAGCAGGGAAAAAAGAGCTGGTTATTATTGCTGATGAGATCGACGGTGAAGCACTGGCGACGCTCGTGCTCAACAAGTTGCGCGGCATTTTTACCGTGCTGGGCGTTAAGGCGCCGGGGTTTGGCGATCGGAAAAAGGATATGTTGCAAGATATCTGCGTGCTCACTGGTGCCGAATTGATCTCCGATGATCTGGGGCGAAAATTGGAAAACGTTGAATTAGCCCAGCTTGGTCAGGCGCATAAAGTGGTGTCGACCAAGGACATCACGACCATTATTGACGGCAAGGGAGATGCTGAGGAAATCAAAAAGCGCGTGGCGCAAGTGAGGGCGCAGATAGAAAAAACGGAGTCGGAATTTGATAAAGAAAAATTGCAAGAACGATTGGGCAAACTGTCGGGCGGGATTGCGGTGATCAAAGTTGGTGCGGCCACTGAAGTTGAGCAGAAAGAAAAGCGGTATCGCATCGAAGATGCAGTCAACGCGACCAAGGCCGCCATCGAAGAGGGAATCGTTCCAGGGGGCGGCGTTGCATTGGTGCGCGCGTCTCATGCGGTTAAAAAACTTATTGACGAGGCATTGTCCGGCAACGATACAATCGATCAGCGCGTCGGGGCTAAGATTGTGTGGGAGGGCATTGTGGCACCTCTCAAACAGATCGCCCAAAATGCAGGGCATGATGGTTCGGTGGTGCTTAATAAAGTGCTGGAAGGAAAGGATGACTTTGGGTTTAATGCGGCAACAGGCACATATGAGCCGATGTTGGCGGCCGGCATTATCGATCCGACCAAAGTAACTCGTCTGGCGGTTTCGAATGCACTTTCAGCCGCGTCTATGCTGCTTATCACCGAAGCGGTGGTCGCCGATATTCCAGAAAAGGAAGACAAGGCAAAAAACGGCATGGGTCACGACCACGGGGATTATTAATGTTTTGGCGGTGGATTTTGGGGAGTGTGCAACGCGCCCAGCGGTGGGCGCGTTGTGTGTTGTAGTGGATTGTGGTAGACTGGCAGCATATTATTAGTAGCACGTCTTGGCGATGCCGAGCGTAGAAGCATATGCAACCAATACTCGATTTCTTTAGCACTGGCGCGAATTTTGTTTGGGTGTTAGTCGCACTTATTGTGGTATGGGTTATCGCGGCGTTTAATGGATTGGTCCGTGTGCGCAATCGTGCACAAGAGGCGTGGGCAGATATCGATGTCCAGCTCAAACGACGGCACGATCTTATCCCTAACCTTGTGGAAACCGTGAAGGGATATGCCACGCATGAAAAATCGGTTTTTGAGGATGTGACCAAAGCACGGACACAAGCGTTGGGAGCGCAAAGCGCCGGGAATAAAGAAGATATGGCCAGTGCCGAGAATACGCTGTCCGGAACACTTAAAACACTTTTTGCCGTGGCGGAGAATTACCCCGACCTAAAGGCAAACCAAAATTTTCTTGCCTTGCAGGGAGAATTGACCGATACCGAGGACAAAATTCAGGCGGCGCGACGTTTCTACAACGGCATGGTGATGGACTTGAATACGCGTATTCAAACCTTTCCAACTAATCTGATTGCGATGCTGTTTAAATTTGCGCCGGAGGAATTTTTCAAAACCGCCGATGAAGTCGAGCGAGAGCCGGTGGCGGTTAAGTTCTAGCGTGATAGGCAGTCGTTGCTGGTATTATCGATTAATAAAAAAATAATCATTTAAATATCCTATGATGAATCAATCAACGTGGGGATCGCTCATGGGCAGTCAGGGGTTGTTCACGACGGGTATGGGTGGGTGGCTTATCGTCCTTCTCATTTGGACGCTTATTTGGAAAGGATTGGCTATGTGGCGCGCGGGGCGCAATAATAGCCCATTGTGGTTTGCGGTTCTTTTGGTGATCAACACCGTTGGTATTTTGGACATCTTGTACTATTTCTTTTTCTCAAAGATGACAAAGCAATCAATGGCAGACAAAAAGGACGAGGAGGAGCCGCGGGCATAGGGGAATCAAAATAAGAGCGTGCGGCCCGATATAGTATGTTGCGGCCGCGCGCTCTTTCTATTCAAGTCCCTTGGGGCGTTTCACCAAGTGATGCTTCCGTTCGTGTGCGATGTGATTGTGGGGGGCATATATTTTTACTTATGACTGTTCTGTGGATAACTGTTTCTGACGATCGTCAGAAACAGTTATCCACAGTCGATGGAGGAAGCTTGTCTATTATCAACACAGTCAGGCATTATTTACTGCAATGACGGCATATAATTTCAAGGATTCGAATATCCGCAAGACATGGGCGCTGGTCACACTGTTCTTTGCTGGCGTCATCGGATTGGGATGGGCATTTTCATATATCTATAATGATCAGGCGATTTTGGTGTTTGCGGTTTTATTGAGCGTCGCCATGAATGTCGGCGCGTATTGGTATTCGGACAAAGTGGCGCTGGCGGTTTCGCGCGCGACGCCCGCCGATTCGGTGCGTTATCACGACCTGCATAATATCGTTGAAAATCTTGCTATCACGGCAGGATTGCCCAAGCCGGCGGTGTACATCATTAATGATTCGTCGCCTAATGCGTTTGCCACTGGACGCAATCCGCAACACGCGTCTATCGCGTTTACTACCGGCATTTTGGAACAGCTCAACAAAGCGGAAATTGAGGGGGTAGCGGCACACGAACTTTCCCATGTAAAAAATTATGATATTTTACTCTCCACGGTCATCGTGGTATTGGTGGGCGTGGTGTCGTTGGCGACCGATTTTTTTCTCCGGTCGCTGTGGTTTGGGGGTAACGATCGTGATGAACGAAGCGGCGGAGGCATTTTAATGCTCATTGGCATCGTGTTGGCAATTGTGGCGCCGATTCTTGCCACGCTGGTACAGCTGGCCATTTCACGCAAGCGAGAGGCGCTGGCAGACGCATCAGGAGTTTTGTTGACGCGTTACCCAGACGGTCTTGCTGATGCGCTTGAAAAAATCGAAATGGCTCAACCGATGCGTCATCCGACCAATGCAACCGCGCATTTGTTCATTGCCAATCCTTTCAAGGCTGATACGCCACGCGTACAGCGCAAAACGCCATGGCTAGCGAAATTATTTATGACGCATCCGCCGATTGAAGAGCGAATTGCGGCATTGCGCGCCATGGATCGTCCGTATGCCTAAGCGCATTGTTGCAAAAAAATCTGAAAATGCGGTGCCGTCTTCCGTGCATGGATTGCGTGCATTAGTGTTGCGCCAGCAGGATGAGATAAAACGATTTATCGCGCTCTCTGATCGCGATTTTTTAACGAAATTGTTGAGCCGCAGGGGGTTTGATCGCGAAGTCGGTGTCGCGCTCGATGCCATGCGCGCGCAGAGTCGCGCGGCACATAAACGGCACAATGTTCCTAAAAATCTCTCGATTGTTTTTATTGATATTGATAATTTTAAGTGGTACAACGATTCGTTCGGACACGCATGCGGCGATGACGTGCTTGAGCAGTTTTCTGTTTTTTTACAAAAACATTTTCGATCAACTGATTATCTCTGCCGATGGTCGGGGGATGAATTTATGCTTGGGTTAATCGGGGCGTCGCATCTTCAGGCAGAGCGGACGGTCAAGCATTTTATGCGTCTGCTGGATGCTAAGCGCATGAGGCTCCACTGTATTCAAAAAGGAAAAAAACAAACCATTACCGTGCATGCAAGTTTTGGCGTTGCATCCGTGTACGATGGGACGACACGCCGACCCATTTTTGATATGCGGAAATTGATTGATCGGGCCGATGTGCGCATGTATGAACAAAAACATCATCATAAGATTTTATGGAAGCGCTGATTGCAATCGTCGGATGTGCGTGCTATAAACGGTCTAGTTTTCCGTGGGCAGAAACAAAAAAGAATTGTCAGTTGTTGGTTGTTGGTTAAACTGGAGGGGTCGCATAGTGGTCTAGTGCGCTCGCTTGGAAAGCGAGTGTGCCGTAACAGGCACCGCGAGTTCAAATCTCGCCCCCTCCGCCTTGAACAGGAGAAAGCGAATGTGGCTTGAGCTTACTTTTGTGCTATACTCATTTTTGATTCATCATAAGTAACTAATTATCCATGTCTATGGAACACGAACAGCAACAGCAGGGGCACGAGAAGGAAAACAAGAAGTGCGTGCACGGATGTCCGGAGTGCAAAGGATGCAATGGCGATGATTGCATCTGCATAAAAAAGGGAAGTGGAAAAAATATCGGGATGGCGGTGGTTGCCTATATTCTTTTCTTTATTCCGTTGCTCACTGACGCTAAAAATGATCCGTTTGTAAAGTTCCACGTCAAACAAGGATTGGTTCTGTTGTTGACGGGATTTGCCGTCAGCATCGTGGGGAGCATCCTGCCTATTATCGGCTGGTTCATTATCCTGCCACTGGGGTCTTTGGCGGTTTTGATTTTGTGGATTATCGGCATTCTCAATGCAGTGAGCGGCAAAGAGAAAGAATTACCGCTGGTGGGATCATTGGCAAAACATTTCACTTTTTAACTTCATAAGTGCGCATGGTGGCGCCAGAGCCCACCCCGATGAGTCGGGGTGGGCTCTTTGTAAAATTAGTTTGACTTTCTAAATAATTTTTTCTATACTGGCACAGAGTGATTGTCGAAATTTTTTACTCATAAGTCATTAGTATCGTATTTCATTTATGGAAAAAACACGGACATTTGTGGCAATGGCATGGTCGCAGTTAAAAAGAAAAATCATCTGGACCCCGCTGGCGGTTGTTTTGGTTATTCTGGGCGGCTGGATGTTATTTGGGCGCGGTGGCACAACAGTTCTGGCAACAACGCCAGTCACGCGGGGGACGGTCATGTCTCAAGTGAGTGTTACTGGAACGGTTAAACCGGAACAGAGTTTGGATCTGGGATTTGTGAGAGGCGGGCGATTAACGCGCATTGCCGCTCATGTCGGTGATACGGTGCGCGCGGGGGATGTTCTGGCGGTGTTGGACAATGCCGATCTCTATGCTCAACTAGCTCAAACGCAGGCGCAGGTTGAGGCGCAACAGGCGCAGTTGAGTCAGCTATTGGCCGGCGCAACAGCGCAGAATGTTGAGGTGAGTCAAGTGGCGGTTACCGCCGCCCAACAGACGCTTACCAATGCCTATGGGGCGGTTATTAATGCATTGAGTGATGCGTATGCTAAATCGGATGATGCAGTCAGGAAGGAAACTGATGGTCTTTTTGTAAATGACGAAACGGCTACTCCTCAACTAACGATTTCTGTCACGGATACGCAAGTTGGTGACCGGGTGGTCTTGGCCAGCGATACGCCGATGGGTAAAAATGTTCAGGCACAGCGAGTTGTGGCGAGCAATGAACTGAATACATGGTCAACGCAACTGCATACTTTGCAAGATGGGACGCCAACGCATGCCCAGCTGGACTCGGCGCTTACCGATGCCATCGCACACGTGGTGGCAGTTCGTTCGTTTATGAATGCCGTCAGCGATCTTTTGAATAACGCCGCCGGACTTTCGCAAGCAACGCTTGATGGATATAAAACAGGCGTTAATCTCGGCAGAACGAACGTCAACATGGCCGCAACGGCACTCAATGGGCAACAACAAACAATCGCCGCGGCACAGGCTGGTCTACAGAGTGCGCAGGCCGCATTAAATCTTAAAACTGCCAGCGCAACCCCCGACCAGATTGCCGCACAGCAGGCGCTGGTTGATCAGGCAAAAGCGCAGGTGGCGTATAATCAAGCGCAGATTGCCAACACGGTCTTGCGCGCACCGTTTTCCGGAACGGTCACAAAGATTATTGATAGCGTCGGTGATATCGTGCAGGCAAACACGCCCGCTATATCCGTGATTGGATCGGGAGCGTTTGAAATTGAAACGTACGTTGCCGAATCGGATATTGCCAAAATAAAACCAGGGCAAGACGCATCCGTAACACTTGATGCATATGGTAGCGACGTTGTTTTTCAGGCAAAAGTGCTTAATCGCGATTTATCGCAGACGATGCTTGACGGCGTGGCAACCTATAAAACAACGTTGCAATTCGCCAAAGAAGACCCGCAAATTCTCCCGGGCTTGACCGCCAATATCGATATTCTGTCGGCCCAGAAAGATAATGTTCTCTTTGTTTCAACGCGCGATATTATCGATACGAATGGTAATAAATTTGTACTGATGCTTGCCGACAACAAAGGGAGCACCACAAAACAAGTGCCTATCACGGTGGGACTTCGCGGATCGGACGGACGCACGGAAATCATCTCCGGTCTTTCCGAGGGTGATCGGGTCGTTTCTGAATAGCGATTGCGGCAGTACTTATTTTATGACGACTCACCACGAACCGGATACAACAAAAGAAATACTTGCGCAGGAACGAGAGATTCTTTCGGAAATAAAAAAAGAAGAATCGTTATTGCAAGAGGAAGGAAAAGCCATTAAACGCGTTGAACGCAATGTGCTGGTTTTTGTGCTGTTGGGTATTGTTTTAATCGCGGGCGCCATTGGGGGAGGTATCTATTGGTATATTACCAGTCAGCGCATCTATGTGGATACGGCGTATGTACAGGCACCGCTTATTAATCTATCGCCGGTGCATGGTGGTATATTGCAGGACATGGCTGTTAATATCGGAGATTTAGTAGCAGCCAATACCGTGGTGGCGCAAGTGGGCAATGAATTGGTCAAAACCGATATTGCCGGACTCATCGTCCAAACCGTGAATCAATTGGGAACCAACATTAATCCAGGACAAACGGTGGTTACGATGGTTGACCCGACGCAATTGCGCATTGTGGGGCGCGTCGATGAAAATAAAGGATTAAGCACTATCTCCGTCGGTGATCAGGCGCTTTTCACTGTCGATGCCTTTGGCGGCAAGAACTATCAAGGTATTGTCGATCAGATCAGTCCTACATCTCGACAATCGGACATCGTGTTTAATATTTCCGATCAGCGCCCCATTGAACAATTTGACGTGAAAATCCGCTACAACATTGCCGCCTATCCGGAATTGAAAAACGGCATGTCGGCCAAGGTGTGGATTTATAAACACTAAGCGCCTATGGCATCCCAGGAGTCTGTGCACGAGCGGGTGATATCGCCGTGGCTTATCTTAGTAACGGTTATTATCGGGACTTTTTTGGGGCGATTAGATCAGACGATCGTGAACTTGGCGCTCCCGAGCATCATTAAAGATTTTGGAATTACGGTTACGTCCGCTGGGTGGATCGCCACTGCCTACATTCTTGCGAACGCAATCTTTGTTCCTATTTGGGGAAAACTGGGCGATACGCTGGGACGGAAGAAGATTTATATCATTGGGTTTATTGTTTTTATTATTGGATCGGTTCTTGCTGGATTGGCGTGGGATCTTTCTTCGATGATTGTCTTTCGAGTTATCCAGGCGATTGCCGGGTCGGCCGATTATCCCACGGCGATGGCAATTATCGCCGTTACGTTTCCGCACGGCAAACAGCGCGCGCAAGCGTTGGGGTTGTGGTCTGTTTCCTTTGCGGCCGCATCGGTATTCGGACCGCTCTTGGGCGGGCCGCTGATTGATACCTTTGGGTGGCGATCGGTCTTTCTGGTGAATCTGCCAGTCGGGCTTTTGGGATTAGGCATGGCGCTGACGTTTATCCGTGAATCGGTTGGCGAACGAGTGTCTCGTGCGTTTGATTGGTGGGGGGCGTTAACGCTGGGTGCGGCGCTGGCATCGCTGGTGTTGGTGCTTGACCAAGGAACCAGCTGGGGGTGGACATCATTATCAAGCGTGGCTTGTTATCTGTTGGTCGTGGCATTGACTGCCGTCTTTATCGCGATAGAACAGCGGCACCCCGAACCGATCGTTGATCTCAAATTTTTCCGCAACAGCATTTTTGTTAACGCGCTGATGAATAATTTTATTGTTTTTATGGGGATGATTGGGAGTGTATTCTTGATTCCTATTTTTGCGCAGACATTTTTGGGATATAACGCGACGCAGACGGGCTTTCTGTTTATCCCGATGGCATTTGCGATGGTGGTGGCGTCCCCGTTGGGCGGACGGCTAACCGGAATTGTTGAGCCGCGGTGGGTGATCGCGGGAAGCACGGCGGTTGCGGGCATCGGGCTGTTCCTTTTTTCGTATCTTGATCCGCGTTCGTCGGCTTTGGCGATTATCGTTCCGTTATCTATTATGGCGTTTGGGATGGGGTTTGGCATGGCTCAGCGCACCAACGTCATTGCATCGGCGGTGCCAGTGCATGAAGTGGGTGTGGCGTCGTCGATTTTGGCACTGGCACGTAATATTGCTGGCGCATTCGGGATTGCGCTTTTTGGGACAATCCTGAATAATACCATAGAGAAAAATGTTATTGCTATCACGCAACACAGCATGATTCACAGCACATCGCTTGCTGATTATCAGACGGCTATCGGTCTGGTGATGCTCAAGGCGCAAGTGTCGGCGTACGGAACCGTGTTTGTTATCGCGGCGGGGGTTGTGCTGGTAGGAGCGGTGGCGGCATTGTGGATTCGGGCGCCAAAATCGGGACCAGGTCCGGCTCCCGAAATAATTATTGAATAACACACGTTGGATCGCTCTATGGCACTTATAGAAACAAATAATTTAGTTAAGGTGTACGTCGAAGGCGGCGTCGAAACGCGCGCGCTTGATGGTGCGTCACTGACTATTAACGACGGAGAATTTCTTGCTATCACGGGAGCATCAGGGTCGGGAAAGTCGACGCTTCTGCAAATGCTGGGATGTCTGGATCGCCAAACGTCGGGAGAATATCTTTTTGAGGGCAAGGAAGTGTCGTCGTATTCCGATACTGAGCTGGCTCATATCCGCAACGAGAAGCTTGGGTTTGTTTTTCAGGCATTTAATTTGTTGCCCCGCCTCTCTGTTCTCGATAATGTGATGTTGCCATTAGTGTATGCGGGCGTGTCAAAAAAAGAGCGTGTTCAACGATCTGAAGCGATGATTGAATTAGTGGGTCTTGCGGATCGGCGGAACTATCAAGCAGCGCAATTGTCCGGCGGACAAAAACAGCGCGTGGCTATCGCGCGCGCATTAGTCAATAATCCAAAGATTATTTTTGCTGACGAACCGACGGGAAATCTTGATTCAAAATCAGGCGCGGTCGTGCTGGAATTTTTGCAGATGCTTAACGATCAGGGACGAACCTTGGTGGTGGTAACGCATGAATTGTATGTGGCTGAAGCGGCGCGCCGTACAGTGCACATCGTCGATGGTCGCATTGACAGCGATAAGGCAGTGGCACATCGGCGCATTATCGCCAAAGATGGTTTTGTGAAATAAATTTGAAAATATGATTTCGCTTTCTGACATCGGACGGGCGGCGCTGATGGGCTTATCGTCTCACAAGAGCCGGACGTTTTTGACGATGTTGGGAATTGTCATCGGTATTCTTTCTATTATGGTGGTGATGTCTTTAGGGCAGGGAGCGCAAGAGCTTGTTTTGGGGGAGTTTCAAAAATTTGGTCCCAATAATGTATTTATTTTGCCCGGACGTCAACCGAGCGGTCCCTCAAGCGTGGCCGGCACGCTTCTGAGCGATTCGCTCACACAGAAGGATCTGGCGGATCTTGAAAACCCCGCCAACGTGCCGGAGGCGGTGGGCGTCGTGCCTATCGTGTTTGGCCAACAGCCGATTGTGTATGCGTCGCAAACCTATACAAAAATGATTATGGGGAGCAGCCAAGATATGGCGCAGCTTTTTTCACTGACGATGAGTGAGGGAAGATTTTTTGACAGCAGTGATGTTGCCGATCACGCATCGGTGGCGGTGTTGGGTGCGACGATCGCTAAGGATCTTTTCGGTGGCAATAACCCCGTGGGACAGAAGATACGAATTAATAACCAAATGATGCAGGTGGTCGGGGTTTTACAGGCGCAGGGCGCTGGATCATTTATTGACTTTGATCAGGCGACGATCGCGCCCTATCCCGTGGTGCAGGACAGTATTCTCGGGATTAAATATTTTCAGCGCATCGTGGTTGAGGGAGCGTCATCCGCCGGTTTGCCGGCGCTGATGAAGGACGTTACCTCATTGCTTCGGTACAACCACAATATTTCCGATCCGTCCAAGGATGATTTTTCCCTTCAAACACAGGCAAGCATTGCACAGAGCGTGGGAATCGTAACGAGCATTTTGACGGTTCTTTTGGCGAGCATCGCGGCAATTTCGTTAGTCGTTGGCGGCGTTGGCATTATGAATATCATGCTGGTGTCGGTAACGGAGCGTACGCGGGAGATCGGCCTGCGTAAGTCATTGGGCGCGACGAGCGGAAATATTTTACTGCAATTTCTTGCCGAAGCTGCCGCGCTGACGATACTGGGGGGATTGGCGGGAGTTGCGGGCGGGATTGGGTTGTCGTGGTGCATCTCTTTCGCGGTTAATTATTGGTGGGGGATTCAGTTTCCGTTTGTCATTTCCATTTCGGGTATCATCTTGGGGGTCGGCGTCTCGAGTGCACTGGGGTTGATCTTCGGTATTTTTCCGGCCTGGCAGGCGTCGCGCAAAAGTCCCATTGAAGCATTACGCTATGAATAAAAATCCTATGGCATCGCGCACATCGGCTGGGGATATTTTTACTATGGCTGTTCGCGCCTTGCTGGCCAACAAAGTGCGTTCCGCTTTAACGGCGCTGGGTATTATTATCGGTGTGGCGGCAATCATTATTGTTATGTCGATCGGCAATGCCGCGCAAGCGTTGATTTTACAGCAAGTGCAATCGTTTGGGGCGCGCAATGTTTTTATTAACCCCGGGCGCATTGACGGTAACAGTCCTATGAGCGCGGTCGGATCGGTATTGAGTCAGTCGCTCAAAATGTTTGATATCACGCAATTGGAAAATCCGAACAATGTTCCTGACGCGGTGGTCGTCAACCCGTCTGTCCAAGGTTCGATCAGCGCGTCGTATGAGAATCAAACGGTGATTGAAACGCTTATCGGCAGCGGTGAGCACGTTCTTGAGGTGTACAATATGAGTATCGCGCGCGGCGAAGCGTTTACGAAAAGTGATGTTGATTCGTATGCGCGCGTGGCGGTTATTGGCGCCAACGTCGCCAAGAAACTTTTTGGGGCCAACGATCCCATTGGTAAAAAAATCGGGATGAAAAATCAAAAGTTTACCGTCGTTGGCGTCTTCTCATCGCTCAATGCTTCCATGTTCGGAATCGATGATATGATCGCGGTGCCATATACCTCGGCGCAAGAATATCTTCTGGGTGGAATTCATTATTTTCATGAAGTCGTCGTAGAGGCGCGGACGGTTGCGGCGATTCCGGGGATGGTGAATGATATCAAAAGCACTCTTCGCGCGGATCACAATATTACCGATCCAGCCAAAGATGATTTTACCGTGCAAACGCAAGAAGATGTGATGCGAAGCATTGATACTATCTTTGCGTCATTGACGGCGTTTCTGAGTTTGGTGGCGGCGATTTCCTTGTTGGTTGGCGGAGTGGGAGTGATGAATATTATGTTTGTCTCGGTAACGGAGCGTACGCGGGAGATTGGTCTGCGCAAAGCGCTGGGCGCGACGGGCGGATCCATTTTATTGCAGTTTCTTTTTGAAGCGTTGCTCTTGGCTGTCGGTGGCGGCATTGTGGGTATTTGCACCGGTTTGGGCGTGACGGCCGCAGCGGTTTTTGTGGCGAGTCGTGCAACGGGCATTGTGTTTCCTTTTATTATTTCATGGACGGGGGTCGTCCTGGGAGTTGGTGTTTCGGCGGCGATTGGATTGGCGTTCGGTGTTTTTCCGGCTCGTAGTGCGGCGCAAAAAAGTCCTGTCGAAGCTCTCCGATACGAATAAGCGCTTTCCCTCAATTCAAAAGTGGATAACTATTTCTGACGATCGTCAGAAATAGTTATCCACTTTCCGGTTGTTGTGCATCACACGCGGGTGTATACTCAAGGAGTGAGTGGGCAACCACTTGCATTGATCTTTGAGCTCTCTTGGGGGATGAAGGACGTCAGGCTTTTCTTGATTGACATGGGACCATGTCCCACCGCGCGGAGCCGTTGCTCCGACGAACGCGGGCAATAGGAATCGTTTTCCTGTCGCTCACCTCATCCCCACAGTCCGCATGGGCGGACAAAGAGTATCCCGACTTTTTATCATCGGGAGTTTACAGAACATTTTCTGGCGGCCGTTGGCGCGTCAGATGAGAAAAAAAGAAGCGGTGCCCTCGGCCGCTCTTTTTTATTTTTAGCGTTTTTGTGGTATACTGCGCGGCTAGAGAGCTTTTTTGGTAATTGATAGGGTATCGGGCAAAAGGTCGGGAGGCGTAACACTTCTCTCTTTGCCGTGATCCAGCTCAATCACTATTATCGGTTGCGGAAGCGGGCGTGGCTTCTGCGTTTTGCATATGCGGTGACGATCGGCGCCGGCGTTATACTGTGTTTTATGGGCGCCGCTTATTTTCTGGGAATCCCCATAATTCTTTTTCGTGTCGGTCTTGGCTGTGCGGCCGTTCTGGTTGTCACTGCGGCCATTCGTTTGCATCGTTTTTCGTATGCCTTTGGAGAAAAGAGCATGATTGTACGATGTGGCGCTCTTTTTTCCGGACACGATATTATTCCCTATCATCACATTGCGTCGGCGTATGTGACACGATCGTTTGCGGGCAGATGGTTCGGGCTTTGTTTGGTGCATATTTATGTCCCGCGTTCGCAAGGGCTGCGCGTCAGCGGAAACGGCGGGGAAATGGTTCTTCTATGTGCGCGTCGCGGATCCGATGAACTGATCTTCCCCACAACCATTGAAGATGCGTGTGATATCGTTCGTCTGGTTCGCGCGCGCATGAAACAGCATCATTGAGTGGCGTTTGCGGTGATGGCGCGGGGCGCTTTGCGTCTCATGTTCTTTTGTCCTACAATAGGCGCACTAAGCGTTTTTTTTGGTATGCAAGACCCCGTCCAACAAATAAAAGAAAAACTTCCAATCGCTGATGTGGTGCGTGAATATGCCCATCTGATGCCGGCGGGGAAAAATTTTAAGGCGTTGTGTCCTTTTCATAAAGAAAAAACGCCGTCATTTATCGTGTCTCCCGATCGGGGGACATGGCACTGTTTTGGTTCGTGCAATGAAGGGGGTGATATCTTCAGTTTTGTGATGAAGTATCACGCGATCGAGTTTCATGAAGCGCTCAAAATGCTCGCGGAAAAAGCGGGCGTCGAATTGCGCCACGTGAGTCCCTCAAGTCAAAAAGAGTTCGGGGTACTCTACGACATTATTGATGCGGCAAAAGATTTCTTTGTTGAGCAGCGAGGGTTGACCAGCGAAGTAAAAGAATATCTCGCGGGACGGAAATTATTATCCGAGACGATTGATACATTTGAGATTGGCTATGCGCCGCACGAAACTGATGCGCTCATGGTCTATTTGGTTAATCGGGGATATGATGCCGCCGATGTTGAGCGCGCCGGAATGGTTTTTAAAAATGATCGCGGTATGTATGTCGATCGATTCCGGGGCCGCATTATGTTCCCGCTCTATAATGTCTTTGGGAAAGCCGTCGGATTTTCGGGGAGAATATTGCCGCGCCTGGATACCGGAACGGCGGGGAAGTACGTTAATACGCCAGAGACGCTCTTGTTTAATAAATCGAAAATATTGTACGGATTTCATAAAACAAAGACAGGCATTCGCGAAACGGGTGAGGCGATTTTGGTTGAGGGGCAGATGGATCTCTTGATGCTTTACCAAGACGGGGTGCGCAATGCGGTGGCGGTATCGGGAACGGCGCTCACTCATCAGCATCTGGATATTATTAAAAAAATGGCCCATCGTTTGGTGGTGGCTTTTGATGCCGATGAAGCGGGACAAGCGGCCGCCGAACGTGCGATTGACATGGCTCATCGGCTTGATTTTGAGGTATCGGTCTTTACGGTTCCGGACGGCAAAGATGCCGCCGAATATGTCGCCGCGCATCCAGGGAATAGTGCGCGCGTCATCGCTAGCGCACCGACGGCAATTGTTTATTACATTGATCGTTATATTCGTGCCGGTATGGGAAGTCAGAAGGAGCGGGTGCGGCACGTATTGCAAAAAGTCATCGAATTGGCCAGTCCTATGGAGCAATACACCTGGATGCAAAAAATTGCCGAGGCGGCGCGTATAAAAGAGAGCGTCCTGAACGACGAGCTGGCACTTCTTAAAAAAAGCGTCTCTCCGTCACTCGGTGCGCAGCCAACGGTGGTCACAGGTCCCGTCGATCCAGCGAAGGAGCGATATAAACCAAAGACGCGGCGCGAGAACTTGTGGGTGCAGCTCTTTATCATCGCATTGATTGAGCCGGGAACGGTGAGTGCGCTTATGGGTGCGGAAACCTTTCTTCCCGAGCAGTATGGGGGCATACTGGCGTGTCTGGGCGGGAAGGAAGGCACACTCGAGGATCGGGCATTTCTCGATGCGTTAGATATGCGTGCGTCTCTGGTGGCTCAACAGGGGCCGGCGGAAACCATGCATGCGGAGGCGGCGTTCTTGATTCAGGAATTAAAACAGGAATATATTCGCGAACGGCGCTTGGAGCTTGCCGCACAGATACAAGAAGCTGAACGCGCACACGATCAGGCGCGGGTGGATGCGCTGGTGGCGGCATTTGACGAAATGGCAAAAGTAATTGATAATGAGTCCCGCGGTTAGAGCGCCTCAAAAAACGTTCTGACGCGCTTTTTATATTATCGGCATTGTATGGCACACAAGAAAAAATCTTCGGTACGGACAAAAAAAGTCGCGCGCCCACAACGGGCGAAAAAAGGACCGGCAAAACGCCCGTCTCGTTTGGTAAAGAATAAAAAACAGTCGCGCACTTCCGTGTCGCGCAAAGTTCGTGTCATAAAAAAAACAGCGGCGCCGATTGTACAAAGTCCTGTCTTGCCGCATAAGAAGGAAGATATTGCCATCACGGCGCGCAAGGCGGCGTTTGCGCTGACGCCGGCACCCACCTCAAAGATTTTTAATCCGGCGTTGATCGAAGAGCTTGTTGACCGCGGCAAGGGGCGCGGGTTTGTGACGGATGGTGAAATTATGACCCTTTTCCCGAACATTGAAACCGATATTGAATTTTTGGAAGCGGTCTATCGTGAGTTGGAGCAGCGCAATATTAAAGTTATTGAAGTCGGGCAATTGATTGTCGCTAATGATAAGGCGGAAGTTTCGCAAAAAGAAATTTTATCACTCGAGACCAGCGATCTCCCCGATGCGGTCCAGTTGTATCTTAAATCCATCGGCCGCACGGCATTGCTGACGGGGCAAGAAGAAAAAGATTTGGCGCGCCGCTCCGAGCGGGGCGACGAAGAGGCGCGGCAGAGATTGATTCAAGCAAACTTGCGTCTGGTGGTTTCTATCGCCAAGCATTATGTGAATCGGAGCTCCAACTTGGGGATTTTGGATTTGATACAGGAGGGGAATATCGGGTTATCGCGTGCCGTGGACAAATTTGACTATCGCAAAGGATTTAAATTTTCAACCTATGCCACGTGGTGGATTCGGCAGGCTATTACGCGTGCCATTGCCGATCAATCGCGCACGATCCGCATTCCGGTTCATATGGTGGAAACGATTTCAAAATATACGCAGGTTCGGCGGCGTTTAGCGCAGGAATTGGGGCGCGATCCCTTGGCAGAAGAAATTGCCATTGAGATGGGTATCTCGGTAGACAAAGTGCGCCACATTCAGGAAATTTCGCAGGAAGTGCTTTCGCTGGAAGCGCCAGTGGGTGATGATGAGGAAAATTCAACGCTTTCCGAGTTTATTAAGGATGAAAAAGGGCTCTCTCCTGATCAGGTGACGGCGCATACGCTTTTGCGGGAAAAGATTCTGGAGATCATGGAAGATTTGGCTCCACGCGAACGGGAGATTATCTCCATGCGGTTTGGGTTGCACGATGGCGTGACGCATACATTGGAAGAAGTCGGGAAAAAATTTGGCGTGACGCGCGAACGTATTCGGCAGATTGAAGCTAAGGCGCTGGATAAAATGCGTGACCATGAAAAATCTCATGCGTTGGAGGAGTATTAAACAACTGGCGATCGACGACCAATAACGAATAACAAGGAGGGGAAAACACGAAACGGGGCGATGCGCCCCGTTTTTGCTGTAAAGATTTTTCTGGCGTGATATACTTGGTATATTCAACAACCAGCAACAAATATAAATTATTCTTTTAGCCCGCAGAGCATTGCATCTTATCAATGATTGTTCTGTGGATAACTGTTTCTGACGATCGTCAGAAACAGTTATCCACAGCAGGGATAGATCAACAACGTATCGCAAACAGCTGCTCCCTATCTTTTTATTTTTTTACCGCGCCATGTCACCTTCTGACCCCAAATCCTTCACCCTTATCGAACTGTTAATCGTCATTGGTATCCTCGCCGTCTTAGTGGCCGCTATCGTTATAACCCTCAATCCCGCTCAGCTCTTAGCCCAAGCCCGTGACAGTAAGCGTCAACAAGACTTATCAGCACTCACCCAGGCGTTAAACACCATCACCACCTTAGATCAGTCCCTCTTT
>JBAYIV010000004.1:0-54418 GCA_041665445.1 Minisyncoccota bacterium | reverse complement strand
GTAGTAATCCCTCTCTGTCTAAACCCAACCTTCCTGGTGTTCTTTCGTATGGTTCTAACCAAGCTCTTTCTCCCCTCTACAATACCTCAGGACTCGTGGGATATTGGAATTTTGATGAGGGGACCGGGACGATTGCTAAAGATACGAGTGGGAATGGGAATAATGGGACGTGGGCGGGTATACCAGCTCCCCAATGGATTTCTTGTAAGATTGGTACATGCCCTTACTTTAACGGCAATTGGATAACTATCCCCGATAATGATCTTTTGGATCTAACGACAACCGACTTTTCTTTTTCTTTTTGGATAAATCAATCGTCGTCCGATATAGATTTTAGCTACGCGCTTTCAAAGTCTGCCGGTGGCGGAAATCTTGGTTGGGGCTCCGCATTAAGCGCTTCTCATTATATTTGGAGCGAAGTTTATCCCGTTGGTGGTCAGAGGCAATACGCGCCATCTTTTTTTCTTCCGCTGGATTCATGGCATTTTATAACGGTGACTGTTTCTCGAAGCGGATACATGACGGTATATCTTGATTCGGTTTATAAGAGTCGCATAGATATCAGCGCTCAGAATGGTCTTTCTTTAGCAACGATATACCCATTAACTATGGGGTATTCGGGCATAAGCGGACTTATCGGCTCCATCGACGACGTTCGCGTCTACAATCGCGCCCTCTCCGTATCAGAAATCCAGGCCTTATACAACGCAACAAAATAACTATGCCCGCAGTAACTATCTCCGAGCTTCTTCCTAATCCTGCCGGGTCGGATACGGCGGGAGAATGGATTGAACTGCACAATACCGGTGATGTCGCACAATCGCTTGCGGGGTGGTCGCTCAAAGATGCATCGGGAAAGACGCATGTGTTTAAAACCGAATCCATGCCCGCGCATGGATTTTTAGTTTTGCCGTATAGCACGACAAAAATTTCCCTTAATAATTCGGGCGATACGATTTTTTTGTATGATGGTTCTGGTACGTTAGTTGATTCATTCTCATACGCACAGACGATGAAAGATGATGTGGCCTTGGTGCACAATGTGTCGGGGAATATTGTGGTGACCACGCAGCCGACACCGGGGAAAGAAAATGTGATTGTCGCGACAGCGCCAAAACAGAAGGCATCCCCGTTAGCGTCGTCTGTGGGTGGGGCGTTTTCCGAGAGTATCATCCCGTCGTTGGGGGGCGGCGAGGCGGCGGTAGCGCAAACAATTATTGATGACGGAACGACGGCGTTTTCGGTGGCGGGGTTGGCTTTGCTTATCGGGATAATTTGTGCGGGTGCAACCGTGTTTTTATATCGGAAACTTTTTCAAGAAACGGCGCTGTAGCTGATGCCGGGGAATTTATGAGATCTGAAAAGTTCGGTGACTGAGCGGCGCAGTTTGGCGGTTAGCTTGGGTGACTTATGTGGGGTTGACAACCTTATTTCATTTGTCTATACTCTGCCCACGATGTTGAATTCAAAGATACCCATGAGCGGACGGTGACGATACGCAATGGCGTGTCGCTTTCCATCCGCCTGCCTGGCGGATTTTTTATGCCTCGGGCATGGGAGCCGAAACGATTGATCGTTGACAATCAAAGAGCAAGAAATCAAGCGTAAAGCGAAAATGGTATTCAAGAAAGATACCATTTAACGCAGGTATAACCCTTTGGGAACGACGTTTCCGAAGGGTAGTCGTAAGCTTAAAAAAATAGTGTTTACTCAAGGGCGTATGGTGGATGCCTTGACATCAAATGGCGATGAAGGACGTAGCGTAACTGCGATAAGCTTCGGGGAGGTGTGTAGCAACCTGTGATCCGGAGATTTCCGAATGGGGAAACCCCATTGCGTAACCCGCAATGACTCCGCGCAAGTGGAGAGCGAACCTGCTGAAGTGAAACATCTCAGTAAGCAGAGGAAAAAAGAACGAAGTTATTCCCCTAGTAGCGGCGAGCGAAAAGGGAACTAGCCCAAACCATCTATGTGTCCGCAAGGATATGTGGGTGGGGTTGTAAGGTATGTGCGCTACTTTGCTCTTCGCTAAGCATTGAATGCTTAAGTGCTTGGCGAAAAGTAGAGAAAGGAGAGGTTACAAATTCTTCCGTTAGTCGAATCCGCTGGAACGCGGAACCAAAGAGGGCGAACGTCCCGTAGGCGAAAACGAAAGAACCTTTTAGCATGTATTCTTGAGTACTTCGAGGAATGAATGCTTCGGAGGAATCTTCCCGCACTATCGGGAAAGGCTAAATACATTTGATGATCGATAGCGAACTAGTACCGTGAGGGAAAGGTGAAAAGCAGGCCGACAAGGCCGATGAAATAGAATCTGAAACCATACGTCTACAAGGAACGGAAGTCCGCAAGGACAACCGTGTGCCTATTGAAGAATGAGCCAACGAGTTTATGTATATCCCTTGTCTAAGTTCTACGGAACGGAGGCGGAGCGAAAGCGAGTCTTAAAAGGGCGACAATGGGGGTATGTATAAGACCCGAAGCCAGGTGAGCTTGCCTTGAGCAGGGTGAACTCTCGAGAAATCGAGAGGGAGGCCCGAACCGGTTGGTTGTGCAAAACCTTCGGATGACTTGAGGTAGGGAGTGAAAAGCTAATCGAACCTGGTAATAGCTGGTTCTCTCCGAAATAGCTTTCGGGCTAGCGTCCGGGATTAACGTACGAGGGGTAGAGCAACTGGTTGAGAAGTAAAGGGGGAAACCCCGCCTTCTCAGTCAAACTCCGAATACTCGTGCGAATCGCCCGGGCAGTCAGAATGTGGGGGCTAAGCTCCATGTTCGCGAGGGGAACAGCCCAGATCATCATCTAAGGCCCCTAAATGTATACTCAGTGTCAAAGGTGGTAGCCTGCCAGAGACAGGTAGTAGGTTGGCTTAGAGGTAGCCATCCTTTAAAGAGTGTGTAACAACTCACTACTAGATGGCCGACTGCGCCGAAAATTTATCGGGGCTAAGTATACTGCCGAAGATATGGGTTTGTGGGCTTCATCGAGGATAAAAATTAGTACATTAGATTT
The DNA here is from genome assembly GCA_041665445.1 of Minisyncoccota bacterium. Lineage (GTDB taxonomy): Bacteria > Patescibacteriota > Minisyncoccia > UBA6257 > JAGOQP01 > DAIEKJ01. The sequence goes on along the minus strand of JBAYIV010000004.1, from coordinate 51,405 downwards.
TCTTCTTATATTGATTATTGATATCAATCAATGTGGGTTTGGCCGAGCGGGGGATCCTTCTCCATTTCAATGAGTTCTCATGCTTCCCGGGAAGTGTGAGAACTTCGATGTGGAACGATTCCAAAAAGGCGCCGGACAGTGGATCCGGAAATCCCAGGTTCGAATCCTGGAACCCACTCCAATATAAGAGGAGGCCATGGGCAAGAGCCATTAATCTTGCCTCCTCAATGAAGTCCACAAGCGGTAGGAGAGCATTCGTAGCGCGCTGAAGCGGGATCCGCGAGGACCCGTGGAGTACTACGAAGGGAGAATGTTGGCATGAGTAACCACAATGCTGATGAGAATTCAGCACCCCAAAAATCCAAGGTTTCCTCCGCAATGGAAGTCAACGGAGGGTTAGGCGGCCCTAAGGCGATGGCGAAAGCCGCAGCTGATGGACAGTTGGTTAATATTCCAACCCGCCCGCATCGTTCGATGGAGTGACGAGGTGTAGTATGGAAAGTGTCTCAGTGGTTTGGCATCCGTGGCATAGGGATCTTTCGTAGGTAAATCCGCGAAGGTGCTTTCAATGGCAAATCCGAGTGCAGCGGCGATGTCTGCCTTTGGCAGATAAAGTTTTCAAAGCACATCTCCAAGAAAAACTTCTAAGGTTAACGTTGTGGGCTCCGTACCGTAAACCGACACTGGTGGGTGAGGCGAGAAGCCTAAGGGGAACGAGTGAGTCATCCTTAAGGAACTCGGCAAAAAAGCGACCGTAACTTCGGGATAAGGTCTCCCCAACGCAAGTTGGGGCGCAGCGAAAGTCTCTCGGGTGACTGTTTACTAAAGACACAGCTCCCTGCAAACTCGTAAGAGGACGTATAGGGGGTGACGCCTGACCGATGCGAGAAGGTTAACGGTGCCGGTCGTGCCGCAAGGTACGGCTGAGTGCCCGAAGCCCTCGTCAATGTCAGCGGTAACTATAACCGTTCTAAGGTAGCGCAATTCCTTTTCGGGTAAGTTCCGAAGCGCACGAAAGGCGTAACGACCTGAGAACTGTCTCAAGGATGAGCTCGGTGAAAATGCGATTCCCGTGAAGACGCGGGATACCTGCAGCGGGACGAAAAGACCCCAGGAGCTTTACTGTAGCTTGATATTGATTGTAGGGCTTGGATGCGTAGTGTAGTGGGCAGCCTTTGAGGCCATGTTTTCGGATGTGGCGGAGGCAACAATGAAACACCCATCTTCTTTGCTTTACTGTCTAACCTCGACGGCAAAAACGGCGGGGGACAGTGTCTGGCGGGCAGTTTTAATGGGGCGTTATCCTCCTAAAAAGTAACGGAGGAGTTTAAAGGTCAGCTTAGTCCGGATGGAAATCGGACTGAATGTGTAAAGGCAAATGCTGGCTTGACGGCAAGACAGACATGTCGCGCCGACGCGAAAGCGGAACTTAGTGACCCGACGGTAATGATGCGGAACATTTATGATTCGTATTACTTCATAGGAAGGCCGGAGACAACGGATAAAAGCTACCCTGGGGATAACAGGCTGGTGAGATCTGAGAGTCCATATCGACGATCTCGCTCGGCACCTCGATGTCGGCTCACCCTAGCGCGGGGCTGGAGAAGGTCCCAAGCGTTTGGCTGTTCGCCAATTAAAAGGGTACGCGAGCTGGGTTTAGACCGTTCAGATGCAAACATGATTTGCGTTTGGACAGTCTAAATCCCACGAGGCGCGTTATTCCAATCGATAGTCGCAGAAGCGCTATTCGATATTATCTTTTCGTTTACAAAATTAGATTAAAGAAATCCAACATATCACGGCGGTCATGCTGAGTAATCGGCATGAATCAAGCTGACTGATGTCGGTAGAACCCCTCGCGGGCGATACCGAGGGAATCCCGATGCAATCGGGAGCCCGTAGAGACTACACGTTAGCCACCCTTTGCGGGGTGAAGATATAGTCCAATGCACATAGCAATATGTGGAAACATGCGTGAGACAGGTTGGTCTCTATCTGCTGCAGGCGTTGACGCTTGAGGGAGGTTGATCCTAGTACGAGAGGACCGGATTGAACGAACCTCTGGTCTACCAGCTTTGGTACCAACTGAAGCGCTGGGTAGCTATGTTCGGCAGGGATAAGCGCTGAAAGCATCTAAGCACGAAGCCCTTCCCAAGATTAGGCGTCTTAGGACCCTGGAAGACGACCAGGTTGATAGGCGTCAGGTGTACGCACCGCAAGGTGTTTAGCCGAGACGTACTAATAGTCCATTCAAACATTATTTTTTTGAGCACTACACTGCCCTTCAGAGGCGTGGTGCGCCAAGATGATTTTTTGCTCTTATGTGTGCCATCGTGAGAAACACGAGGCATTGCACTTGCTGGTGATCTACTCAAATGTGCCCCACCTCTTCCCATTCCGAACAGAGAAGTGAAAGCGTTTGAGCCCGATGATACTCATTCATTTGGGGAAAGTAGGGTTTGCCAGCATATGCAATGCCTCGTGTTTTTTTATTTCACTAGTCCGCCTCTGGGCGGGCATTTTGCTTTTGAGAGCCATAGTCCGTATAATATAGCAAGAGTTCTTATCGCTTTTTTGGCATGTGTTTTTCATTTTGATTTTTTATATTTAAATTTTGCATTTTTAACGTGCGTTTACTCAAGCAGTTGATATATGGGATCGGTTTTTTGGTTGTTGTTTTTCTCCTTGGCTGGGGTATCAAGGCGATGTTTTTTTCTGTACCGCCTTCCTGTTTTGATAACACGCAAAACCAAGGAGAAGCAGGCATTGATTGCGGTGGGCCGTGTCTATCGTGCGACGTTAAAAATGCACAACCGATTGCGATTCACTATGTAAAAGTTTTCAAAGCGGCTGATGGATTGGGGGTGATCGCGGAAATACAGAATCCCAATGCGACGCTGGGCGCAACAAATTTTGTTTATTCCATAGCGCTTATTAATGCATTGGGCGCTGCGCCGCAAACTATTAATGGCTCCATGTTTATTTATCCGGGAGAAATCAAGTATATTATTAAGCCATACATAATGCAGGATCCGGCACAAATTACGCAAGCGCAGGTTTCTATTCCAACGTCAACCATCACATGGGTGGGCGCCGATCGATTCGTTAAACCGCAAATTGATGTGCAGAATATTGTCACTGCCATGCAGCCGACCATGCAAGTGGCGGGACGATTGGCTAATCAAACGCAGTACGATTTTCCCGCACCGATTGTTGATGCGGTGCTCTACAATAAAAACGGAGACATTCTCGCCGCATCACAGGTAACGCTGGGGGACTTGGGAGCATTCGGATCGCAATTATTCACTATTCCCTTTGCGAGTAATTTAATGCTGTATGTTCCGCCACAGGCACCACAAATTCCTTCGTTCCCGCGCAACGTGAGTGTTGGCATGAGCGGTGATGATGTGACAAATTTGCAGGAAGTGCTGGCTGAACAGGGATTGCTTGCACGTTCGCCGACGGGGTATTATGATGTGGCAACGGTGCAGGCGGTTAAACAACTGCAGGTGCAGCTGAAGGTGAAGCAAACGGGAGCGCTTGATGAAGTAACGCGCGCGGCGTTGACGTTATTCTTGCAGGCACAGGTTCCTTATGTTCCGCAAGATACGCAGCTAGGGAACGTGGATCCGACTCGCACCCGCGTGTTTGTTGAGGCGAGGCAATGACATAATTAAGAACCAGATATATGATTTCAGAACAAGCATCAACCCAGCGCATTGAGAGAAAAGAATCTTTGGCGACAACGATGTGGATGATAGAAGATCGCGAGGAAATGGCATACGTTATCCGTCTGATGATTGAAGTTTCTTTTCCCGGTATTACCGTAAAAGAATTTCGCGACGGAGAGTCTGCGGTTAAAGCATTGCAGTCCGGCGGTGTGCCGATGCCATCAATGGTAACGGTTGATGGCGATTTGGGGCGGAACAAACAAACCGGCCCGCAGATTATTGAAGCGTTGGGGAAAGAACTGAATGCAAAAAAAGCAACGACGTATTTTGTAGCGATGAGCGGCGTCGATGAGCTTAATGACGAAATGTTTCGTGTGGCGCAAGACATTGGACAACCAGTGCAAGTAGTCGGCAAGGGTCCCGAGGCAAACACCAAGCTTCTGGCACTGCTTGAGGAAATTGAAAAGGGGGGCGAAAGCAAAAAGTCGGAAGAGTAAAACTGATGGGCTTTGCCTTTTTGAGTAAAAAAGTATAGGATAATCCTATGCTTTTTTGATGTGCATTGAGCATGGATGGAGACGTCCTTTGCGCCTCTTTCCGGGAATCCATTTTAATTTTTGATATTTGCATTTTACCTTTTTGACTATGCATCAGGATTTTCTCAAACCGTACGATCACAACGCCTTTGAAAACGATATTTACGCTGCCTGGGAAAAGAGCGGTTCTTTTGCTCCGCAAAAGGACGCGGGCGATCCCTACTGCATTATTATGCCGCCGCCCAATGCCAACGGCTCTTTGCATGTGGGGCACGCGGTCATGGTGGGTGTGGAAGATATTTTAATACGTTACTGGCGTCTGCGGGGCAAGAAAGTCCTCTGGCTTCCCGGTGCCGATCACGCGGGGTTTGAAACGCAGGTGGTGTTTGAAAAAAAGCTGGAGAAAGAAGGTACGAGCCGCTTTGAAATTTTAAATCAGGAGGGTGGACGTGAAAAGTTTTATCAGATGGTCTGGGATTTTACCCAGGCTCACAAATCGGGGATGGAGAGCCAAGTGCGACGCTTGGGTGCATCGTGTGATTGGAGCAAGGAATTATTTACGCTTGACCCGCGGATTGTTGCTGTTGTCTACCGGACGTTTAAGAAATTATATGACGACGGACTTGTGTATCGGGATAAGCGGATTGTCAATTTCTGCGTTAAGCACCAGACGTCCCTTTCCGATCTTGAGGTGGCATGGGAAGATCGCGAGGACAAACTGTATCATGTTCGTTATGCATTTGCCGATGATGCAAAAAGATTTATCACCATCGCAACCACGCGTCCCGAGACGATTCCGGGAGATGTGGCGGTGGCGGTTCATCCCACCGATCCGCGGTATAAAGATTTTGTTGGCAAGGAGGTTATTGAACCGATAACCGAACGGCGCATTTCTATTGTCGCCGACGAAGCGGTTGATATGGCGTTTGGCACCGGGGCGCTCAAGATTACTCCCGCACACGATGCGGTGGATTTTGAGGTGGGCAAGCGACACAACTTTGAGACGCGTCAAACCATTGATGCCAATGGACGACTTAATGATCTTGCCGGTCCGTTGGCGGGGATGAAAGTTCCCGAGGCACGTCAAAAAGCCGCAGAAATACTAGCTCAAAATGGTGCTCTTGAAAAAACCGAACCATATCAGCATCAGGTGGGAGTCTGTTATAAATGCCGGAATATTGTTGAGCCGATGATTTTGCCGCAGTGGTTTGTGGATTTGACAAAAAAAGGGAAAGAAAAAATAGTTGCGCCGGCGATAGAGGCGATTAAAAGCGGCAAAACAAAAATTACTCCCGATTTTCAGGAAAAAATATTTTTCCATTGGATGGAAAATATTCACGATTGGAATATTTCCCGACAGATTACCTGGGGGATTCCGATTCCGGCGTGGTATTGTATTAAATGTAACTGGGGAAAATTTAACAAGAACGACAGCATTACTTTGTCTGATCCTGATTGGGGCAGTAAAAAATATTTGGTTGGAGACCCAAATCATTTTATCTCAATAGAAGGATCTCCTAAATGCCCCGACTGCGGAGCCGAAGGCGAGTGGCTGCAGCAGGATCCGGATGTTTTTGATACGTGGTTTTCGTCGGGACAGTGGCCATTCGCCGCTTTGCTGGCGCAAAACGGCTCAAACGCAAATAGCAAAAATCAAAATGCAAAAATAATCGAGGAAACTGAGACTGATTATTTCAAAACATTTTATCCGACCGCGATGATGGAGACGGGATACGACATCCTGTTTTTCTGGGTGGCGCGCATGATGATGCTGGGGTTGTATGCAACCGGCAAGGTGCCATTCAAAGATGTGTATCTGCATGGACTGATTCGCGACAAGGATAAGCAAAAAATGTCCAAGTCAAAGGGGAATGTGGTTGATCCGCTGGGCGTGGTGGATCAATACGGCTCCGATGCCTTGCGTATGGCGCTGATTGTCGGCAATTCTCCCGGGCAGGACGTAGCGTACGATGAAAATAAGGTGCGCGGATACCGTAATTTTTCAAACAAACTTTGGAATATCGCCCGGTTTGTTGCGGCGCAGATTGATGCGGATAGTGCGCAAATTAACGCGGGGGACATCAAGCTAACGTCCGACGATCAAGAGCGAATTGCGGTATTTGAAAAAACAAAGGCGGAGGTGGCGGAAAATATCGAAAAACTTCGTTTCTCGCAGGCCGCCGAAACCGCATACCATTACGTCTGGCACACGTTTGCCGACGTGGTTATTGAAGAGGAGAAAAAAATACTCGCCGACCCAGCCGCATCCGAAGAACAAAAGCAGTCGGCACGCGCAACGCTTGATACGATTTTGCGCCGGTCATTGGTGGTTCTGCATCCGTTTATGCCGTTTGTCACCGAGGCCATCTATCAGCGGTTACCCGCTAAAAATAAGGAGTTTTTGATGGTGGAGAAGTGGTAGGTTCAAAAAGAAAGGAAGCCGGGGGGCTTCCTTGGGGGGTGGACCCAGTCGCGTTTAGTGGACGCGGGTAGATACCACCGCGAACGTGATGGCGATCAGGAGAATCACCGACGCCACCATTGGCCAGAGCGTCGAGACGTACTTGATCGTTGCGGTCTTGTTGTCCTGGTGGATCTGCCAGCTGTATAACGCCACGGCGCCGCCGAAAGATCCAACCAAAACCGCTAAAAGAGCTAATGTTAAAGACATTTTCCACCTCACTTTCTTATACGCATTATACATCATAAATATTATTTTGTCAATACCCACCAAGGTATGCATGGTGTTGCAAAAAGAGCGGTGCGGGAGTATGGTGTTTTCTTCGGGTGCGCCGAGTTTTGAAAAATTTTAAGAATGAATTTGATCGGGGAAGGCGCTGTGCGTGGCTGATGGGGTATCGTCAGAATATAAAAAACAAAAATGATTTTAGCAACGCATGCAGTGGTTGGCGCGGCGGTCGCGCGTTTATTTCCTCAGTACCCGTTCATCGGTTTTTTGGCGGCACTTGCGTCTCATTATTTTCTTGATGCTATCCCGCATTGGAACTATCATCTCCGCTCATTTCGTTCAACGAAAGAAACAACGCACGGACGTCCGGACATGGCGTGGGGGAGGGATTTTTTCGTCGACCTTTCAAAGATAGCGCTTGATGGAGTGTTGGGTTTGGGGTTGGCATTTCTTCTGTTTCGCCCGCAGTCGTGGCACGATGTATTGATAACGCTGGTGGGCATTGTGGGAGGCGTACTTCCCGATGCGCTGGAGTTTTTATATTGGAAATTAGGCGGGAAGCCTCTGGTGTGGCTACAGCGGCTGCATCACGCCACTCATTTCAAAGAGGACATCAAGAATCCCATTATTGGGGCATCATTGCAGGTGGTTTTTATTGGCATCCTTTTTGAGGTTGTGCGCAAAGTGCTTTAACCACTGGCCAAAAACACGGTGGCAGATTTTTCCTTTTTTTGATACTATGGCACGGTCGAGGGAGGGTATTTTAAATCGGACACAGACACGCGCTTGCGGTCACTAATTGAATGAATTTAGGACTGGAAATCATACTTGCGTTTTTGCCCGGATTAATCTGGCTTCTTTTCTTTCTGCAGGAAGACATTAATCACGATCCCAAGCGGATGATCGCTAAAGTTTTTTTTGCGGGCATGCTCTCGGCGATTGCGGCGCTGCTTATTGAAATCGTTACTCATAGTTGGCTACAGGGGGTTGCGTTGACCATCCCGCGCATCATTGAAGACAATATAAATATTTTTGTGGGATTTGCGTTTATTGAGGAGCTGACTAAATTTATTTTCGTGTACGCGGTGGTCCGGAGAAGTTCTTATTTTGATGAGCCGCTGGATGCAATGATTTATCTGGTGACCGGCGCACTCGGGTTTGCGACGGCCGAAAATCTGTTTTTAGTTTTTTCATCGCATAATATTCAGGACGCCTTTTCAATTATCGTGCTTCGTTTTATCGGCGCCACGTTATTGCACGCGCTGGCGTCGGGTGTGATGGGGCATCACTGGGCGCGGGGTATTAAGTATAAAATTGAAGGATGGGCGATTTTAATCGGGCTTGCGCTGGCAACGGGGATTCATGCGCTTTTTAATTATTTTATATTTAAATATAGCGATCTGTTGGTCTATCCCACGGCTTTTCTTTTCCTCGTCGGGTTTTTTGTCCTGTATGATTTTGAAGAATTGAAGCAAATAGAAGAGGCCGAAGGACCGCCACCCGTGCGTCCGCCAGCCGCTTCATAGAAATACGTTGTGCTCGCCTAGATGATGATGTATACTAAAACTATGGCTGACTCAAATAAAGATTTTTTTGAAAAACTTGCCGGGGTCGAAGCGGATAATGCCGCGGTAGAAGCCGCGGTATATCGCGAAGAAGAAGAAACCATTGAGGCACAATTGGTTCGCGCGCAGGCTGATGATGCGCCCCCAACCGAGATTGAGCCCAGCGTGGTTGATTCCGGCGATGCCGATGATTTACTGGGTGATGACTTTGAAGACGCCGAAGGGCACTTAACGATTGATGTCTATCAGAATCTGGAAAATATTACGATTGAATCGACGATTGCCGGCGTGGGACCCGACGATATTGATATTGCTATTACGCCCGAATCGGTGGCTATTAAAGGGCGTCGGGAACGGAGAGAAAAAATAAAGAAAGGAGATTATTTGCACCAGGAATGTTTCTGGGGAAAGTTCTCGCGTTCCATTATTTTGCCCCAGGAGATTGACCCGGATCGCGCGCACGCGTCGCTCAAAGACGGCGTGCTTAAAATCGTATTGCCCAAGATTCATCGTGATCGCACCAAAAAAGTGAAGGTGCGGTTGGACTAGCGAGGGTTTAAAAAGTTTTCCACATAAAACGCTTTCATATGAAGGCGTTTTATGATACCATAAACTCCAGCTACCAAAGGAGAGCGGCCGTGAAAAAGAAGTTGAGCAACTCTGGGTAACAACCGAACGAAGGTGCGGGCGTACCACGAGGGGCTCGCAGAAGCTGCGTCGATGACGTCTGCTGGTGAGCACAGAGCTCACGGGGCAAAAACCCAATAGCACGCGCATCAAATCGCGGATCCTGCGAGCGGGAAAAAGCTCAGAACAGACACGAAAATTGGGGGAATCCTCTCCACAGAACACAAGGGCTCGTCTACGACGAGCCCTTCATCATTATGTACTTATTCTAAATGAACGGATTGTTTGAAGAGCTTCAAATACGCGGCAAGGTAGGGGTGCTGCGAAAGTGTCGGGTCGGCGGCGATAAGATCTTGCGCCGCGGTGCGGGTTGCCTTAACAAAGTCCGGATGCTGGGCGGCTTTGGCGGCGATGTCGGGCATCCCGGTCTGCTCATTTCCCAAAAACTGTCCCGGCCCGCGCAATCGTAGATCTATTTCGGCAAGTTCAAATCCGTTTTTGGCGGCAATCAGCGCCTTGAGGCGATCACGTGTGGTTTTTGAATTGATGTCGGTGAAGAGAAAACAATACGACTGGTGTTCCCCGCGTCCCACCCGTCCGCGGAACTGATACAACTGCGAGAGGCCGAAGTGCTCGGACCCCTCTATCATCATAATAGAAGCGTTGGGAACATCTACTCCCACCTCAATAACAGACGTGGCGACCAGGACATCAATTTTTCCTTCCTTAAAGAGCCGCATGGTGTGCGTTTTCTCGTCGGATTTCATTTGTCCATGGAGCATTGTCACGCGTAGATCGGAAAAGATTTTTTTGGATAATTTTTCGTATTCTTCCTTGACCGATCGGGCGTCCAGCTGAAATAATTTTGCGCGGGTCATTTTTTCGTCTTTGTCGGTGGGGTCGATGCGCGGACAGACAACATACGCCTGGCGCCCCTCTTTAATCTGTGCGCGGATAAAATCGTATGCGTCATCGCGTCCGGTCGGGGGAATGATTTTGGTGAGAATCGGTTTTCTGTTCTTGGGCATCTCGTTAACCAGGGAAAGCTCCAGATCGCCAAAGACGGTGAGTGCCAGCGTGCGGGGGATCGGGGTGGCCGACATAGATAAAAAGTGCGGACTCAAAGACGCAGATTTTAGCTGATGGGACGCAGATGAACGCGGATGCCGTGCGGTGTCGTAGACAATCCTTTTTATGGCAAGTTCTCTGGTGCCGAAGTTTACCAATAAAGCGAGCCTGTATGTTGTGCCCCGCAGGTAATTCCACGTTTGTTTTTCTTCTGCGGATCCGATGAACGGCAAAGCCTTCAATTCTAAAATTATTCTATCATCAATGATAATATCGGGCGTATACGTTCCCACTTTCTTTCCCGCGTACATAACGGGAAGTTGTTTTTCGGTCGAAAAGGCAATATTATTTTTTGCTAATTCTTCAAGAAGCGCTCGGTGATAAATAGATTCTTTGTGGCCTGATCCGAGGGTGTTGTATACGGCAAAAAAAGCCTTGCGGAGAGCATAAGTAAGGTCTTTGTATAAAAAAGTTTCGGCGTCGGTGTCTGCGTGTATCTGCGTTTTTATCTGCGTTAATCTGCGTGAGAGCGAAGCTCTCTGCTGAACGCCGAATCGATGCTGTTCGTCAATAACAATAAACGCCGCATCGTCAAAGACAACGCTTTTTTGTAAAACGGCATGAGTGCCGATGATAATACGCACGCGCCCGGCGGCGATATGCGCCACCACGTCCTTTTTCTTCATTCCAGTCTCAAGCCCGTCTCCCAAAAAGAGTGCGCTGCGCGATGCGGTGAGCAACGCAATACCCGCGTCAAAGTGGGGAAAGAATTTGGTAAACGTGACATAGTGCTGGGTTGCTAAAACTTCCGTGGGTGCCATAAAAACCGCCTGTTTTTTTGCACGTGCCACAACCAGTGCAGCCAGTGCGGCGACGATAGTTTTTCCTGATCCCACGTCGCCTTGCAGGAGCCGGTTGGTGGCGTGCGGCTTTTTGAGGTCCTCTAAAATATCATAGAGCGCTTTTTTCTGCGCCAGCGTGAGTTCAAAGGGAAGCGTTTTTAATTCCTTTTTGATAACGTCGACGTCGTACAAAAACGCATGGGCCGGCGACGAAGAAAGCGCGTGTTGTTCGGAGGCGTTGATGAGTTGTAATAAAAAGAGATCTTGGAAAGCGATGCGGTTCTGGGCGTGTTCGGCTTCCTCAAGCGTACGGGGAAAATGGATTTGATAGAGCGCGTCACCGATGGCGGGAAGATGGTGTTCTGGTAACAAATTTTTGGGGAGAAATTCGGGGAGGGTTCGCATTTCCGAAGTGACTTTGCTGAGTGCAAAGCGCACGAGGCGCGAGGTGACGCCCTTGGTTTCCGGATAGATAGGGACGAGCCGTCCGGTATGTTTCCCGCTGTGCGGATCGGCATTGTGCGAAATAATTTCGTATTCGGGGCTTTGGAGAACAAACCGTTTCCCTTCGCGCGCGACCTTGCCGGCAAGATTGACCCATGTCCCTTGTTTGAGGGTGGTGATGATAAATTTCTGATTGAACCAGACGGCCTTCATTGTCCCCGCGTCATCCGCAATCGTCGCTTCAATGATATACATGTGCCGGCGCGGCGTGCGGTACATGCGGATGGTTTGTATCTGGCCGTATACCGTCGCCGTCCCTTCGTCGACAATGTCGGCAATGGGCGTAATCTGCGAAAAATCTTGGTAGCGGAAGGGGAGATAATAAAGAAGATCCTTCAGGGTGAGGATGTTGAGTTTTTCCAACCGTGCACCAAAATGGGCGCCGATGCCTTTAATATCACTGACGCGAGTTGCGAGACTGATCTCCATGATAAATAGTATATACGAAAAGAGCGCGTGCGGCACCTGGGGATGGGCTTTGACAGTGGTTGTCGGCAGTGCTATACCATATCGGCGTTATGAACGATGGTAAATCGTCCGAAACGTCCAGCACTTTGAATTGAGTCAATATACAGAACTATTTTTGTGGCGCTGATCGGCAAAGGGAATGCGATAGTTGCGAGCGTGAAAAAAACGTGGAGGTTGACATGAGATATCGAGTATTGCTGGCGGGCGAAGAGGCATGTCTTGCCAGAGTTACTTTCTTGCCGTTGTGTGACGGTACGCATATGGTGCACATCTTTCCGGATGTGGGCAATGATTTTGCTTTCATCGGAAAGATCGGGTGCGAAAACCATCGCCTCACCGCACGGGGATCGCTTGGTTTGTTTTCGTTTATTTCTCTGTCGCCATAGAGAAGGGAGAAGGAGCCATGGTTGGATTTTTTCAACGGAAGCATCGGCATCACCTCAACGCGGTTGGGTTTCGTTACGCGGAGACTCCCGACAAGATTATGGTATTTTTCAAATGTGCTCGGTGCGAATACGAGCACATAAAGTATCTGGAGGTAATGCCGGATCAACCGATCGTCGCTGCCGAGGAAAGAAGCGCCTTGGCGATGGACACTGTGTTTTTGGACTCGAAATGAAAGAAGGGATTTCGGCACCGGTGGCGGTGCCTTTTTTTACCACAAGAGAAAAAGCGGCGTGTTTTTAAAATAAACTAATATAAAAATACCCTGCCATGTGCAGGGTATTTTTATATGTGCCCTCGACCCCGCAAAAAAAACGCGGGGCAGGGAAGAATTGGCTCCGACTCATTATTCGCCGTCGCTCATAATGGTCTAGCCGCCACCTCGCGTCCGCCCGGGGCGGATACACTCCCTGCCTGCCGTAGGCAGGTGGCGTTCAATTCCTCACGCAAGCAAAGAAGTTTGCTTGCTCATGTGCCCTCGAGAGGAATTGAACCTCTATCACGAGCTTCGGAGGCCCGTGTTCTATCCGTTAAACTACGAGGGCGTTGCAATTTTTGCGGTCATTCCAGCATATCGGATTTTGATGACGCTGGCAATGAAAATCTTTTATAAAAAAAGAGCCCCGAGGAAGAAGGGCTCGTGCTCGCTCAAAGACGGCGAGCTACTAGGAATGAGCTTCTTCTCCCTCGGGGCGGGCGGGGTCAGACGTTCGCGGAGTAAAGGTGCTGACGCCTGAGGTCGATCACCTCTGGCGCGGACGCGGGTCTCGGCGGGTTTTGGTTGCTGGCCGTCATAACATTGACGTAGGCGACGGTCAGCGGAGTGAGGGCGATACGACCAGTGGTCGTTCGGCTCTCCATGGCGAAGTAGGGGGTCCCCGACACTCCTTCTCGGTTGGGAACCACGATGATGCTGCCCGTAGCGGCGTGTTCGAAGCTGCCGTTTCGGGTGGTGATGGCCGCCGCGTCTTGACTGATCGTGCGCGCTGCCGCACATGGCGTCGTCAGACTGGCCGGGATGCCGCAAACGTTCACCATCGCGGTCTTGGCGATGGGTGGGCCGTTTGCCTGGATCGCGACGCTCGCCAGTAGGGCGACGGTGAGAAACACCGTCAATAGAACGAGCCACCTTCTCATGTTGCCCTTCCTTTCTCCTCGCGATGCGAGGTTCTTCGCCCCAACCCTCCGTGGATTAGGTTGCTGGAGGTTACTTTATCATTTCAACAAAAAAAGTCAATAGATTATCTGTGAATAAAAATACCCCGCGTATAGCAGAGTATTTTTATATGTGCACCCGACCCCGCAAAAAAAATCACGGGGCAGGGAGGAATTTCACGTCGTCCGCCTTGGGCGGACTCCTTCAAACCCCTCGGTTTTGAATAATTTCCTACACGGGGAACCGCTAGTTCCCCGACCCCTTCCCGTTTCAATTCTCAAAGGATGTTCATATAAAAATACCCCGCGCACGGCAGAGTATTTTTATATGTGCACCCGAGAGGAATTGAACCCCTATTGCGAGATCCGCAATCTCGCGTCCTATCCATTGAACGACGGGTGCGCTTCTGGAAGATTTTTCTTCCGCGCTTTATATTCCCACTATCTTGGATAGGATGTCAAGCAATGACGGTTCGATGGGATGCTGGGGGACTTTTGTTTGCATAAAGGCAACGAGTTTATCTTTATCGCCGCGCCAAATGGGAATGCGCAGCATAGTACGCGCGCGTTTTTTGAAAACAAAGAAAAGCTCTATGTCGTCGGGTGAAAATGAATAAACATCAAAATACGCGAGGTGGTTATAGGGATATCGCGCTTCATCGCCGATAATCAACTCGTGTTCGGTGCATATAAATTTAATGACCGGTGCGCGCCGCGTTGAAAGATATAAAACAGTCCCCGTTGCCACAATAACAAAAACACCGAAGAGAAAATTATTTTGCCATATCGCAAACATAAGCAAGAGTGCCATGGCGGCGAGAATGGAAAAATAAAAAAGATTTCCATGCTCTCGTTCTGTGTGTGTCTTGATGTCCCACAAGAAAACGGGGTCTGATTCTTCTTGTGTCGGCGCATCATTGTGCTCGCGATGCGTGCGGTCGTGTGACGGCAAAGTCATAATGCGCCCAGTATACTCCAGGGCATGATTTTGCGCAATAAATGCGGGGGATAATGTCTTTTCCGATGGTATTGTTTGTGATATACTATAGCAAAGGAATAGGCGGATGTTGACCGCAAAAAATATTTTATTTAAGTGGGCTGACGCCAATAATAGAGGCGACAAAGGTCGAAGAAAAGTGAGTAACGGTATCGGGACGAGTATGGATACTAAACAACTCAATTGGCTCGACTGGACCGCGGTGGTGCTGGTGATTATCGGCGGATTGAACTGGGGACTGTATGGTCTTTTCCAGTTTGATCTGGTTGCATATCTTTTGGGGATCGCCAGCGTCTTGTCGCGCATCGTGTATGTCCTGGTTGGTCTGGCGGCCGTATATGTCTTGATTATTGCGGGCAAGCTTGGCAAAAAATAATAGTTGATGAGTAAGAGTAAATAATAATCCGCCTCGGTGTGTGCCGTGGCGGATTTTTATACAGAAAGAGCGTGTTGCGGTTTTGACGAGTGCGGGTATAGTAAATGGCGACAGGCAACGCATGATAAATCTATGGAATTATCTTCTCATGCTATTCAAAATTTTCGACGGATTGTGTATGCGCATTACCGTGTGCACGGCAGATCCTTACCGTGGCGCGTGCGTCCTACGCCGTATCGTGTTTTAGTTTCTGAAATAATGCTCCAACAGACGCAGGTGGATCGCGTTATGCCATTTTATACTTCTTTTTTGCACGCTTTTCCAACAATTCGATTATTGGCGCGTGCTTCTCGCCGCGATGTATTGGTTGCATGGCAAGGGCTTGGCTATAATCGCCGCGGATTATATCTTTGGCGGTGCGCGCAGATAATTGTTTCCCAGCACAAAAGCACAGTTCCTGCCGATCCGATTATATTGGCGCAGTTGCCGGGGATCGGTCCGGCGACGGCCGCCTCTATCGCCGCTTTTGCTTATGACGCGCCGACGGTTTTTATTGAAACTAATATACGGAGCGTTTTTATTCATTCTTTTTTCCCGCGGGCACGGCGTGTGTCCGACAGCCGCTTGGTCCCCCTCATCGAACAAACGCTCGATCGCTCTTGCCCGGCGCGCTGGTATAACGCGTTAATGGACTACGGCACGTTCCTTAAAAAAATAAACAAAAATCCTTCACGAAAAAGCGCTCATCACGTCCGTCAAAAACCGTTCGCCGGATCAGACCGGGAACTGCGCGGGAAAATATTGGCGTTTGTTGTCCGCGTTGAGAAAGTATCAAAAAAGGATCTGGTGGAAAATATGCCAGGCGCTAGAAAAACACGGATACTCGCTATCGCTCAATCTCTGGTTGATGAAGGACTGTTTGCGGAAAAGAGGGGACATTATGTCGTGTGAAGAGTGTTCGTGAATAAAAAAACCGCCGGCAGAAATCCGGCGGTCAATTGCTTCTTCTGTTCGTCTAAAGGAGCGCCCAGGGAAGCGGTGCGGTTGATGGTCGCGTCCATTCAAATGGCAAGTTGGCCATAAACCGATCGCCATAGGGGCGATGCCCGTCGGGGAAGAGTATGACCACGCGGATTTTTCCATCTTTGGCGCGAACGCTGTCCAGGGTATCTGACTTTTTTTGGTTCTTGAGGAATTGCAGTGCCCCCAGATACGCAAAACCGCTGCTGGGACCCGGCGTGATGCCCATGATCCAATTGAACCAGAGACTGGCAAGATACGATGAGCGAGTCTCCATTTCAACGATGTGGTCCGCCGATGTTTCCCAGGGGAGCGTAATTTCTTTCATGCGGTTTTTGTCCCGCACGCCTGGGATCTCATGCCCGGGGCTCAAGAGTACGCCGACGGTTGTTATTGCCATGCTTTTAATTCGCTGGCGCAAACCGTTGCCGACGCCGATCAGCGTTCCTCCCGTGCCGATGCCGGCGACAAAAACCGTTGGCGCGTGGTCCATCTGCCCCAGAATTTTTGGAGCGACGAAATCGGTGTAAAGCGTTATCCCGTTGGGATTGGCGTACTGATCGAGATTGAGCACTCCGTTGTCGTGTTGCCAGTTGTCCGGTTTCCATCCGCCGCCGCCCAGTGCGCGTGCCGTTGCGATTGCGCTCATGTTCTCGTGCGGTGCAATGATGTCGGCGCCCGCCAGAATGAGCGGATACCGTTTCCCATCCGGCAGGTCCGGGGCGACCACCAACTTGACGTGGGAGATGCCAAAGGCCTTTGCCATTCCCGCTAAAACGATGCCGGTGTTCCCCGATGTTGCCTCAACGAGCGTGTGTGTGCCATCAAGCGCTCCGCATTTTTCGGCTCCGTTGAGCAGTCCGAGCACGCCGTAGAACTTAATGTTTTCATACGGCAGATGAGACGCGGTGGCTGCAAATAACTCAACGCCGTCATTTTCAAACGGGTTGAGTTTCGACGGAATTTTGATGACCGGAAATGGCCATGATTCCCACTGATCTCTGTAGTAGTGCGTATTTTTCATCAGACCCTCCTTGTGATAGACGATGATATTGTTCTAGAGCTACGCTACATTGTCGCCCCAATTGCCCCACTAAGTCAAGGGGGCACATCTTTTTGCGTCTCGCACGAAATAAAAATAAAAAGGGACCCTTAGGGTCCCGAGAGGATAATCCTGCGGAGAACGTCGATCCTCCGGTCCAGCGCCTCCTTGGCTGCGTCCTGCAGGTTATTTTTCAACTTCACCTGCAGGAGGAGTGCTACCTCCTGGCGGGGGTCCCAACGTTTTGACTGGACTCCCAGCATCAGTTCAACGATCTCCATCTCTGTGATCATCTCCTGCCCTCCTTTCGTGCTGGTATATATTAAAGACTGTTTATATATAAATGTCAATAGATTGATAGGGAGAGCGAGAGGGTGGTTATTTTGTCCCGTAAAAAATGGAGAGCGTGGTATCGCACGGGCATTGCACGGGTTGGTTGACCCCGCCGGCATGGAAGACCGTTGCGTAGGAGATGATGATATACTCACTTCCCTTTGTGTAGCCGCTGATACTGCTTCCCGGTCCGCCGGCCTCAAGCATATTGTCTCTAGTCCATCCGGCCGCTTGGAGTTTCTGACGGTAGTATTGCTCAAACGGCGTGGAGACGGCGGCGATGTTGGTGATATTTTGTACCGTTTCGGAAGTGACGCGGTATCCGGTTAATTTTATTGGTCTTTCTCCCATGGGGACGCTGTCGGTTGATGGCGTTTCTGCTCCCCATGTAATTCCCGAATAGAGAGGATAGAGAGCGGCGGGAAAGTGCTGCGTTGTGGGGCAGCTTTCTTCCCAGACTCGCAGGCATTTATTTTTTGACTGGCACCACGAATAGCCGGCGGCGGCCAAACATCCGTGCGCGTCTTTGTCCCCGCCAATGAGCGGCTCGTGTGTTATTTCAAACGGCGCACTTTCGGCCGATATTGGGTTGGTAACGGGAATTGATTGGTAACTACTGATTCCCAGCACATAGGTGCCGGTCGGATATTGATCGGCGATCGTCCAGTCAACGGTACCGGTGTTTGGGAGGTCAGTAAAAAGAATCGGATCAAACTCCTGTCCTTCGGTTTGCAGCGGCGGCGGGGGAACTCTGTGGATGGTGATGGAAATTTTATTTTCTGCGGGGATATTTTTTGTCGTCCAGGTGATGGTATTCGCTGATCCGATCGTCCAGTTGTCTCCGGTCTGTGGGGAGGTTACGGTAATTTCCGGCACGGCAGGAGATCGGTCGCTTGTTTTCCAGATATAGAGTCCGGCGCCAACAATAATAACCGCGCCGATAAGTGCGACCACGAGCCGAAAGAGGGGTGTTTTGAATGAGGGTATCATGTACCGATTATAGTCCCTTTTTGGCGGGAGGGGGAGGGGAAGAAAATGTGGTTTTTGGTTTAGGGTCGTTCTACTAGAGACCCCTGTTAGATTTTCATCAATCTAAATATCACAAAATCTGGTATTTTGCTGAGCCGGTAGTAGACAGTCGGATCAATTTCTTTGAGTGCATCTACTGGCCGCGGCTCAACGAGACGTTCAATTAAAAATCCTGCGTCGGTGACATTTTTTGCAATGTCTCCTAAGGGCATGTTCCATGCGTCAACGGTGTTGTCTCCAAATAGGTTGGTTATCTTTCTCTTTGCCAGATAGTCTCCGGTGATGGTTAGTTCTTTTGTGTTTTTATCTTTTGACATTTCGAGTCTCAAAATTGAATGAGCGTTATCACTGGCGTCGTCCATTGCAAATCGTGCCGGATGCCCGCACGAAAATAAAAAGTATGACTGGGGCTTGAGCACGCGAAAAACCTCTTGAAACACCCCCTCCCAATCTTCTACGTAATGAATCGCCAGACTTGAATATACAAAATCAAAATGTGCATCGGGGAAGTCCAATTTTTCCATGTCCATGATCTGAAATTCACAATCCGGGTAGGTATCAGTCGCTATTTTAATAAGTGCTCCCGATATATCTATCCCGACTGATTTCTGTGCGCCGTGCGTTTTGAGATAGTTGCTGTCTTCTCCGCTTCCGCATCCAATGCTCAATGCCGACATATCTTTCAAATCGGGTAGCAATGCACGCATGGCTGGTTTTTCGTAATAGGCGTGGTATGGAGAGTTTTTGGGGTCCCGAACGTGAGCGGCATATGCCTCTGCATTTTTCTCGTACCAATCTTTTGTTTTTTCGTTTGCTGGCATGCTTCAATATTTTTCTCCGCTTCCTGGGTGAATTTCTTCAGCTCATCTTCCGTCATAAGTTGCACCCCCAGCTCTTGTGCAACATCTCGTATGTGGGCCTCTGCTTTTAATTGATCCTCTTTCTTTTCAATCATCTGTTCTATTTCCATGTGCCACTCCCATATATCGCTGTATTTCAAAGCAATCTCACAATCTTTATATTGATAATTGAGTCTCTTTTGTGGCCCACTCATTATTTTTGCAGGAAGCCCTAGGTTTTCAATGAGATGATGTGCTGTCTCGAATTGTTCGGGCGGGAAATACAGCTCCGTTTCCGGGAAGGCTGCTCCGTCGCCAATCCGGCTAAGTTTAAGAGAGATTTTTGCCGTTCCTTTCGAAGTATTATTGACCAACTTTAGTAATCTATCGGGAAGAATATAGTAGATAACCTCCTTGTCGTCTTCACCTAAAAATTCGCCCCTCTCGTCCAAGAACATTTTGAGAGCGTCGTATTGTTCCCGATCCAATCTTGCTCGAAACTCAATTTCAAACATGTTGTTTGTTTTAACGCTTCGGTTATGTCGGCGGGATAGTGGCACCTGATTTACTGATAGAAATGTATGCTCGCGGGTAAGCGAGGGATTCTCCTTCGGCTCAATTGTACGCCGTCGCGCGTGATTGGTCTAGATATCAACTCGTGTCCCGATGTGCGATATCTTCGGGTTTACCAGTCAGCGACTAAGTTTCTTGATCCCCTGAGGTACTCCGCGATTCTTCTTTGAGCCGCTGGACCTATGTTTTGCGGCAAGTCACCCAGATCAAACCATTGGGCGTCCTCAAGCTCCCATTGTTTTTCAAATCGAGGAGCGTCCAGTTTAACTACAAAAATATGAACGGTGTCTCTTTTGCCTTCTTTGTGCGTAAGATATTCCCCAAGTTTGAATTCCGTTTTTGCGATAGACAAATCAAGCTCTTCTTTTAATTCGCGCATCAAGCATTGTTCTGGAGATTCGGGATAATCAATTTTCCCGCCCGGGAGCGACCAATGGCTTACGTTGATATTTCTGGCTAGCAAAATTTTATTACCGTGTAAAATAAGCGCTCGCGATCCGTATGTTTTTGGTTTAAAAATCCGCCAATATAAACGAACGAAGGGGTGGGTTATTTTATAAATAATTTTTCTCATGTCTTGCGGGTGATTTTATTTTGTCGTGAACCTTTCGGGTTAGGTGTCTATGACGTGAGGTAGTATAAGACTTTTTGGGACGCGGGTCGATTGGGGATGACTGACACGCTCGAATCAGGAGATCGCATCTTGAATTTGGGACAGAACGATGAGCACGGCAATGTGCCGTTGGATCTTATTTTGCTTGACTCTGAATGTCACAAGAGAGAAACTGTCAGAGTGTTTTAGCGGTTTTATTGTTACATGGCTGATACGGAGCAAGAATTGTCGCACTCATTTAACGTGAAATTAAGTAGGGAGCTTTCCCAAGAGCTTTTTGCTATCCAAAAACAATTAAGAAAAAATATTTCCGAAAGGAGAGACTATGACCCGTCCCCACATCTGGCGATAGCCACTAAATTTATGCGTGGGTCTGATACGCAAAAATTTATACAAGCATTGTCCGGCGAATTTTCCGAAGATAGAGCGTGGGATCTTGCATTTGTCGGATTCTCTCCATCGGAGACGGGGGACTATATTTTTCTGAACCTTAGCGAGGAATCAAAAGAGACGCTTCGTGCTCTCCATAAACGCGCTCTTGCTACGACCAAAGGGGTTGGTTTTGAGGGGATTGGTGGATTGCCACCAAAATACGCCTACGATCCGCATATTTCGATAATAAAACTGCAACCCAAGGAAGTCTCTTTGGCTATGGAAATTATTGGTGGGGGGTTTTCTAGGGCCGCGATGAAAGTTAATTCTTATGAAGTCACGAGGCAAGAAAACGATAAGTTGGGCTTTGGCAACTTCCCAGCGCTGAAGGAAATTCGATTGAAGTCGTGATGGAGCTTCTGGATAAAAATTGTCTTGGCGGATCATTCGGATTGGGCGCCGCAGATATGAAGAGGCGTTATGGATTGAGTGGAACGTCCAGCCATATATTCCATGGCGTATGTTCGATGTTTTTCTGGTAAATGCGAATTGAAGTAACCTCAAACCCGCCGATATCTCCCAATTCTCGTTGTCCCCTCTGTTTCATTTCGGTCGCCTCTTTTTCGGTGAGGCCCCATTTCATTCCGCCCAGAGTTAGATGCGGATGATATTGATTGTCGTCAGAATATTTATTTGCCGAGTTTTCGTATTCTCCAAGGGCGTCAAGTAAAATCTTGTGGAGGTCTACGAGTCTTTGTGAAAAAGCGGGTCTCAAAAAAACAACATTTTCGCCAAATCCATCAATTCCCTCAAGCGAGATTTGAAATCCACCAAAATTTTTGGTGGCCAGTTTGATTTTCGACAGCCATGCTTCGCTCTCCGTTAATTCTTCCGGTGGTCTTAAGGTAATGTGTGGTTCAATTTTCTCTGGGACTTTATTATTGGGAAAGCTTTTTTGAAAAGCAATAATCTTCCCTCGTATGGGCTCTGGCGGAGTAATTCCTATAAAAAATTTCATATAGTTTAAATTGCAGGGCTTCCGATGCTAGATTGTCACTGCGGTGGTGATGCCTCGAAGTTGGAACCTAAAAAGTGGCTCAAATTCAAGGATATTGATAATAGTGTACAGGAATTAAGGCGTATCTTCAAAGTTCATCCAGAATGGTTTGAAACACCACATCAGGAGTCTAATAGGGGCAAAAATGAGGTGGATTATTCAATCTAATAAGATAATAACATCTTTAACTATGTGCGCCAGGAAGTTCCACCTGTGAATATCAAACCTCCTAACGAATATTCAATTTCTGCATTCGTTTTTTTAGTGCATCACCCCCTCCTTCAAGTATATTTACAATGTCGTCCTGAATCTGCTTAACTTCAATTCCACCGTTGCGATACTTGAGAGTATTGTTTTCATTTTCCGCAACTATGACATTCTCAGAATCAGTGAGTAGTAGCAGATTAGGACTATGGGTCGCCACTATCACTTGACGTCTTTCTTTTTGGTCTAAAATAAGCTTCCTTAGGTCATTTGAAATTCCAGAGACATCGATATCATTTTCTGGCTGATCGATAATTATCGGATATCCACTTTTTGACAGATTAAAGATGAGATCCAAAAGCGCCATCGCTTTCTGTCCGCCAGTCATATTTTCAAAATCTATCAATTCCTCTCCATCTTTATATTTAACAGATTTTGTGAAATTGATACCATATCTACAGCTCAGCAATGTCAGCAATGCGCTCTCTTTATCACCACCAGTGGTCTTCAATTTTGCAGTAGATGCATCAATGACAATGTCTTTAATAATTTGAACTATTTCAGTTTTATCAAAATCCCTTTTTTCATCAAAAAACTTTTTGAAACACTCCCCAGACCGTCCATCAATGTATACATCAAAAAACCTACTCTTATATTCATCTTCACTGTAACTCACAGTAAAATCGAATGTTATGAAAGTAAAATTATCAAATGCATCTTTGAGTGTCTGAACTATTCCCTCAATTTTACCTTTAAAAGATAAGTACAAATCGGCTATTTCGCTAATTATTCCTCCTTCTTTTTGGTTAGATTCTTTGACAAACTTTCCCAGTTTTTCTATTTCTTTTTTCTCTTCACCGAGCTTGTTTATTTCCTTTAGGATTTTTTCAATGGTTTTATTTTGCTGTAATTTCTCTGTTATCGGAACTAACTCTTTTTCGACAGTAACTTTTCTATCTTTTTTAGTCTTAGCCTTAGTCGTCAAATCTGTTAGCAGCTTATTTAGATACGCTTTGATTTCTTGAGCTGAAAGTTTCTCAATGTGTTTTTCAATTAACTCTAGGGTTGTCTGAGATAACCCAAAGAACGCTTCATTATCGACTGTGATGAAACTTACATCACTACCGCTGTTGATAGTCTTTATAATCTGGACGTCTTGCTCTAGTAACTTAATCTCTTTGATAAGTGATTCTATCTCTGACGAATGCTTTGTTTGATTTTCAATATCCGCATCGGTTATATCAATCTTTCCAAGCTTGTTGATTTCTTCCTGCTTAATTTTTATTGCACTGTCTTTATCCTCAGCTTTTCCTAGCGGTTTTAGTTGGCTGGTAGTATCAACAATCTGTCTATGTATGCTCAGGGCTTCTTTGACTTTTGCATTGATTTTAAGCTCTATCGAATCAACAGTATCAGTCTTGCTTGTATCGGCATTTTTGAATAAATCATTATTAAACAGACGCGCCTTAAGCATTTCATCCCGTTTATCATAGTCTCTACCGTCCTCATATGTGATGGTCGATAAATAGTTTTGTGGTATATATTCAACAAATTTATTTTCAGACGTATTGTCACACCAATGAATTTGAAAATCCTGTAACTTTTCTATCTTTTTAACGTCAGGTTGTTCTTGCTCACCAAGCACATTAAAAGCAATATGTTTGAGTAAAACGGACTTTCCAGCACCTCGTTTGCCAATAACAGAGTTTATATCCTTGTTAAAATAAACTGTTTGAGTTTCGGGCCCTTGTTTATATTCCATTCGATCAATAAAAAGTTCAGGGGATGAATTTTTGCTTTCAGAGGGATTTCTTTCTTGTATCAAAACTCTGTTTTCATAATCTACAACCACTTGTCTCAATGTCTCAAAACTAGTATTGCCCTTAATCCACGTAAAACAATGCCCCAGATCTTTAGGGTTAGTACTGGTAAAATCAAATTTTGCTACACCGTTATCTTTAGTTTGTTTAATGGTATGAGCATCACTACAGTGTAGTAAACGAGCGTTTGCTTGTCGGCTGTTTAATGATTTAATATTTTTATTCGCTTGTTCTGCGCTTGGCGAAGCAGAAAAAACGATATGAGCATTATTGATGATATCTTTCTTATCGGCGGGAGATCCTGTCCATCTAAAATCTTCCCATTCTGACTTTCCAATAGCTTTTATGTATTTACCCTTAAGATACGTGTTCGGTTCTTTGATTTCTCCCAGACACTCTTTAAGTTTATCGAGACTATAACTGATGTTGTTAAATCCAATTTCAAAATAATTGTCATTTTCTCTTTTATCCTCTGGTGTTGAATCGTATATTTTTTTACCAAGATCAATAAGACTTTGTTTTGTAACAACACCACCCCATGTGACACCATTAACATCACTTTCATCAAGATTGCATGATGACCTGAAGCAAGATAGAAATTGTGCTTCAATAGCACTAACATCAAGTATTCCTTGCTCTGCAAAAATAATGTGATAATTAATCTTTTTTAATTGTTCATTACCTACAAATTCTTTTAATCTAAATTCTACAACAGGTAAAATCAAATCTATATTTTTCAATTTTCCACTATTTTTATATTCTATTACTTTTTTATAACCATCTAAAAATAGATAGTCGTTGATGCCAACAACTTTTATATCTTTCGGCAAGGCTTCTAGCCCTTTGATAAAACTCTCCCATTTTTCTTCCTCTGTCGCCCCAGCGTATTCTGATGTATGAGAAAATGGCGTATGGACATGTAAATCCCACTTACTCCATTCAGAACCCCGATTGTATTTTTGATCTTCTTCCATAATTTTATTTTAGGAATCGAATCTGAAAATTAAGCTTCATTCTTTGTTCGTCATTTTCTTTATAGATTTTCCCAAATCCATGACGAGTAGTGCTAGGCGTATCGAGTTTTGTGTTATGGAATAGATAGTCCTCAAATTTATCGCGGTTGTAGAGGTGATAACAAACAACATCGCCGTCTTCTTTAACGATAATATAGCCACCATGTGCTTCGGTATATCCATCCCAATCTTTGCTCGGCATCATTCCAAGAGCTATGCTTGAGAGAAAACGCTTTATGTTCATCACTAGCATTTCCTTGGTGAAATCAATTCGCCCCATAAAGACGGAATCATCTGCAATTTTGTTTGCGAGATCATTGATTGTGATCGCTTCTCCCATGTAGTAATGTCGCAACATTTGAGCAACTATTTCGGGGAATATGGAATCAATCTTTCGTAGGTTGCGACGGAACACGTCGCTGTCCATTCCTATAAACTCAAGTTGCGCACCGACACCATACGTCAGTTTTGTCGCGTCTCTCACCGACATATCATCACTACTTTGTACGGGTTGGTTATCTTCTGTAGCAATACGATATAGAAAATTTGTAGCCCCAGAAGCATTTAAAAGCGTGGCTGGCGAACCAAGCATTGATTTGATACTGAAACCGAGTTCTTGGAATTCGGGAGATTTTTTATCATGCAGAACAATGGTCAAGTCGGCTTTTTTACCACTTGAAGCACGCATTTGAGTACAGTGAAGATCGTGCATCGGACTTGCTGCGCTCGCGACTTCAAATGTCGTGCCTTTGGAATTTTTAATTTGCTCAAAAACGTTGGCGACACTTCCTTTGATTTTTTCCAGATCCACTATTGCTAGTTCTGTATTTCCATCAGAAACAACCACTCGTCCATCGTTTTTTGAAATGTCGTATTCTTTCTTTCCGATTGCTTCTTGGCGAATTATTTTCAATACGATATGGAAATGATCTTCAAGAATTTTTAAATATTTGTCAGCAGTAAAAACCTTTCCGTCGGTTAGGATTTTAATAAAGGCATAGAACTCAGACCATTCGCCCTTGTTGCCTGTGATAGTTGTTTTAGTTTTATTTGTCATATTTTTCTAGTGTTTCAATTATTCTTTCCGCAACAGCTTGAATTGCAGGTACAGCGACAGAGTTGCCGAGCTGCTTCATTGACTGTACTGACGATACATCTTCAGGAAACTCAAACCACTCGGGGAATCCTTGCATTTTCAAGCCCTCTTTAGGCCCGAGCTGGACTATTTTTCCATCAACACGATACGCGTCCCAGTTGCGTCGATCAGTGATCTGACTTCCGCGACCTCCTACACGAAGTGTAAAGCCAACATCTTTATTACACTTTCCACCGAAAATATCGGACATTGTGTATTTCAATTCCTTGACTGGTTCGGGCCATTCAAAATCGTGACCGTCCCTGAAACCGACCATAAACAAACGCGGACGGTGTTGTGGCATACCAAAATCCGATGCTTTAACGATTTTTGCATGGAATGAATAGCCGAGATCTTCTTCAATGATGCGCTTAATTGTTTCAAATGTTTTTCCTCCATCGTGAGCGTAAAGACCCCGCACGTTTTCAAGGAAAAATGCCTTAGGTTGCTTTTCTTTCATAAGGCGAACTACATCAAAAAACAATGTGCCGCGTGCTTCATTAAAACCTTTCTTGAAACCTGCTTGTGAAAATGGCTGACAAGGAAAACCGCCCGTAATGATGTCAAAATCAGGCATTTCTTTTTCGTTCACCTTAGTGATATCGCCAACGAAATTGCCATTTCTAAATATATCGGGAGATACTTTATAAAAGTTGTGTCTGTACGTATTTCGCGCTTTTTCGTCCCATTCAGACACAAACACACATTCAGCGCCCGCATTATGAAAGGCAACATGGAAACCACCAATACCTGCAAAGAGATCGATAAACTTATGTTTGGTTTTTGTTATAGGTTCGGGTGCTTTATCATTTACTCCGAGAAAATACATATGACGAGAATCCACAAGCAGATCAAAAAGTGATCCTTGGTTGCCTTCGGCAACATAGTCAGTCGCCTTTGGTTCTACTTTTTGCAATTCAGCAAGAATACTATGCACGCCTCGTTCTGCGATGATAAGAAAATCAAGTACATTGATACCGACAATTTTACCTGCTTCAACAATTCGAGCGGCAACTTGTTTATCTTCATCGCTGGGCGATGGGTCACCCGACGGATGATTATGAATAACGATAACGCTGGCAGCATGTTTTTCAAGTCCAGGAGCAAACACTTCTCGCGGGTGGATAATACTCTTATCCAATGTGCCGATCGAAACAATCTCCTTATGCACAAGCACACTTCGAGCATTCAAGTAAAGGCAGACCAAATGTTCTTTTTTTGCGGTTTTTAGTTCAGGGACTAATCGTGCGGCATCAAGCGCCGACAATACTTTATGTTCTTCCTCCCCGTTATGCTTTTCGTACATTCGACGTGCTAGTGCAAACATTGAGGTGATTTGCAACGCTTTCGCATTACCGATCCCAGGAATCTGAATAAGATCCTCCACTGTCGCATTCATGAGCTTATCGCCAAATTTTCGAGAAATTTTCTGAGCAAGCGACTTAACATTTGTTCCTTTGATACCGCTTCCAAGCAAAATAGCCAAAAGCTCGCTATCGGTCAGCGCATCAGGGCCTTTTTCCAGAAACTTTTCTCTAGGTCTATCAAATTTTGGAATGTCTTTTATCTTTGGCATAATTATTTTATTAAATCTTCAACCTTAACATCTAAAGCCTTTGCAATTTTTTGCAAGGTTTCAATAGTGGGATTTTGAGTCTCGTCGAGTTCTAGTTTGGCAATAGTATTTAAAGAAATATCTGCCAGTTTGGAAAGCCGATCTTGCGAAATACCTTTTAGCTCTCTTAATTTTCGAATGTTTTTACTGATTGTGGACATAATTTATCTTTACTAAAATATATTGATTATATTATACACCCTATCTAAAATAATACAAAAAGCCGACTTCATTTGAAATCAGCTTTTATTGTCCAAAAACCCTTATTTTACTTGGGTTCAAACTTGGTAATCTGGCGGAGAGGGAGGGATTCGAACCCTCGGAGGGGTTGCCCCCTCGACATCTTAGCAGGATGCCGCTTTCAACCACTCAGCCACCTCTCCGTATTTATCACAAACCATATTTTCTTCGTATCTCCTCTCGTTTGTACCCTTTTTTGTATTCTTTCTCAAGTATGCGGGCCTCTTTTTCCGTATCACACCCGACGTACTCGAGGAGTACAAATGGCCGGCGTGATTTAGTTGATTGTGTCTGTCCGGAATTATGTTCGGCTAAACGTCGTTTTAAATCATTCGTTTTGCCGATGTACATGCCGCCATCCTTCTCACTTTTTAGGACGTAGACACAAAACATAATGGATGCCGCTTTCAACCCCTGCCTGCCGGCAGGCAGGACTCAGCCTCGGGCCCAAGCCACCTCTCCGTTTAACAAACAACTTACAAGGTACAACTAATCGCCGACCGTCACCAACTTCCTGGTGATACTACCTTGTCAGAATGCAAAAATCAATTATAATCAATCCAATCATTCATGATCCCGCCCCCGCGGCGGCTGTTAAAATAATATGAGCGAAAAAGGAGCTGATGGTCACGTGCGCATTGTGGTTCCCAATTCCCGCAAAGTAAACGTTCCCGAAGGAATGGAAAGCGGAAATGAATTGCGGGGCACCGAATCAGAACAGGAAAAGCTTGCCGTTGCTTTTTTGGCGGTGATGAAAAGTCTTGACGACATCGCTCGGCGAGGATTTATTATTCTGAATGGGGAACGGATCGTAAAACTTCCGGTCCAGCCGTCTGATTTTGAGGGGTCGTTGAAATTATACGAAGAAAAATTGGGGGAATTTGTTCGCTGGTTTGACGAGGTTATTTTTCCCCGTCAGACGGCGCTGGAAAAGAAGGGGTTTAAGGTTTCGTTCCATCGGAAATTGGATATCGGCGCTTTGCGACTCTCCGATTATGAGAGCTTGTTCGGAAAAATAACAAACGATTTTGATGCACTGCTGGCGATCGCACACGATTTTCAGAACGAAACTCTGGGAGAAGATGCCTATGTGAAATCCAGCGATGACTTATCGCGCGAAATTGATGCAAAAATTGATGCCATTGCCGATCAATTCGGCTATCAATTAGCAAACAACAGAGAATGGTACGAAGAACTGGAGCGCCGCAATAATATTAAGGGGCTGACCCAATCGTCGCTCTATTCCGACCTGAAAATTATTGAAAAATTTGCGGACCATTTGAAACAATAATTAGCATACAAGCGGGATTTTTTGTTTGCCATCTCTTATTTTGTGTGCTACCGTAGAGGCCAGTTATGGCCTCTTTAAATTCAAAAACTGAAAACAGTGGCGCAATTGGCGCGCAAATGCCTCGTCCGCCCATCGTCGTGGTGATGGGCCACGTTGATCATGGCAAGACGACGCTGCTTGACGCTATCCGCAAGACAAAAATCGCCCAACGCGAAGCGGGCGGTATTACGCAATCAATCGGCGCCTATGAGGTCCAAGAAAAAGACCAGCGCATCACTTTTATCGACACGCCTGGCCACCAGGCATTTACGAGCATGCGCCAGCGCGGCGCGCATGTTGCCGATGTGGCCATTCTGATTGTTGCCGCCGACGATGGCGTTCAGCCGCAAACGCAGGAGGCAATCGCTATTTTAAAAGATTCGCAGACGCCGTTTATCGTGGCAATCAACAAGATTGATAAGGGCAACGCCGATATTGAACGGACAAAAAATTCATTGCTTGCCAACAGCGTGCTTTTGGAAAAATACGGCGGGGATGTGCCATGGGTGGCGCTCTCGGCAAAAACAGGTGAGGGAATCAACGATCTGCTTGACATGGTTTTGTTGGTGGCGCACATGGAAAGCTTGACGTGCGATCCGACGGGATTGGCAAAGGGATTTGTTCTTGAATCAAAAATGGACAGTCAGCGAGGAATCCTGGCATCGGTGGTTATCACCGATGGCACGGTGCGCGTGGGTGATGCGATTGCCGCCGGCCATGCGCGCGGGAAAATAAAAGCGCTTGAAAATTTTATGGGAAAACGCGTTGATGCGCTCACGCCGTCCAGCCCGGCATTGATAACGGGCTTTGATGTATTGCCGGCCGCTGGAGATGAATTTGTGGCGGGCATTCTTGATGCGGGCGATGCGGCAATGATAGCTCCCGACAAAAAAGAAGCCGCGCCGCTTCCAACCGAATCAACCGGCGATCAACTGCGCGTCATCGTCAAAGGAGATGTGAGTGGATCGCTTGAGGCGCTCTGCCAGATGATTCAAAATCTTGAGATTGACGGCAAGCGATTTCGGATTATGTCCCAAGATGTAGGCGACATCAGCGATGGCGATGTGAAAATGGCTGCAACCTTTGGCGCAAAGATCATCGGGTTTAACGTAAAAACAAGCAAGGCTGCCGAGCTTGCCGCACGCGCGCAAAGCGTAGAAATGATTGCGTCCGATGTTATTTACCGCATCATTGAAGCGTTGGAGGCATGGGTGGGCGGGTTATATAAAAAACAAGAGATTGGATCATTGGAAGTGCTGGCGCTCTTTTCAAAAAAAGACAGAAAGCAATTAGTGGGCGGCAAGATTCTCTCCGGATTTTTAACTCTCAATCAGCGGGTCAACATTGTCCGCGCTGAACAGCCGATCGGCCAGGGGCGCATTACCAATCTTCAGCAGGGGAAGAAAAACGTGACGAAAGTGGATACGGGAGAATGCGGCGTGATGGTGGAATCACCCGTTGAGGTACAGGTGGGGGATTATCTGATTATAGAAAAATAATTTTTTTGACGACTACGGCGTATGTATAGAAAAGAACGGATGGCCAGCGTGATGCGCGATTTGCTGGCGCAAGAAATCGGAAAAACGATTGATCCCAACGGTGCGTTGTTAACCGTGATGGATGTTTCGATTGACGAGGATCTTGAAAATGCGGTGGTGACGATTTCTGTTTTTCCCGACGACAAAAAAAGCGGTCTCGTGCGTACGTTAAATAAAAATGCTCCCACGCTGGCGTTTTTTCTTTTAAAAAAAATGAAGATCCGCAAAGTGCCGTTGCTTGAGTTTGTATAATTTTTTCCGTACACTTTTTATGCGGTCGTGTTACGCCGTTTGGAGGCGATGAAAATGGGGCGGTCCCATGAAGCGGGGCAACAGAAAGAGCTGTTGAAAAAGAAATGTGGCCAGGTGGCGAAGTGGTAACGCGGTGGTCTGCAAAACCATCATGCAGGGGTTCAATTCCCCTCCTGGCCTCAAGGCGGTCTGTTACGATCGGATGGGCTAGAAAGTGGATGAGCTTTCTAACGGGAGCAAACGCTCCCTGGGCCGCCATCCGAAACAGTTTTTTGAGTGAGACAAAGTCGAGAGATAAATATGCTCGGATGGCGGAATGGTATACGCGCGACACTTAAAATGTCGTGGTCACAAAATGGCCGTGTGGGTTCGAGTCCCACTCCGAGCACATAATAAAGTCTCCCAAGCGGGGGATTTTATTATGTGTTTGGATGGTGGGTTCGAATTGGAAAGGGGTCGGGGAAACAACGTTTCCCCGTGTAGGAAATTATTCAAAACCGAGGGTTTTGAAGGAGTCCGCCCTGGGCGGACGACGTGAGAGTCCCACTCCGAGCACATAATAAATCGTTTGCAATAAAAAAAGGGGGCGACCGTAGCCGTCCCCGTGCTTCTTGTTCTTCCGTCGACTTATATAATCTTGTCGACGAATCCCAGTTCAAGCGCCTTTTCGGCGTTGAGCCTGGTGACGTTCTCTCCGACGCGAATCAGTTGTCTGATCTTGTCGATGTCCTGTCCCGTTCGCGCCGCGAACAGCTCTTCGACGCGTCTCTGCATTCCGGAGATTTCCGCCAAACTCTTGGCTCTTTCTGCGTCATCCTCCAGAACGTCCAGAGGTCGGTCGACGCGAATTGCGTGGAGGAGCATTTCTGCTCCGCGCATAATCATTCGTCGCCGGCACGCTTGTGTGACGACGGAGGCCATGCTGTTGGCGCGCCGATAAATGATGGCGTCCACGGGTGCCGTTGAGTTTTTGATGGCATCGACGATGTCCAGCCCAGCTCCCGCCTTCCCTCCTGGGCTGTCGACATAGATCGTGATGGGCTCGCTGCTTAATGCATTGAGCCAGACGATGGCTGCTCCCACCTCGGCGGCCATTTGGTCTGTAATCTCTCCGTGGAGATACAAAATTCTTTTCCGGAAGAGATCAAGATCAAACTCTGTCTTGAGCTCCTTGGTATCCATGGCCACCTCCCGATAATCCCCGAGGGGATGTTTTATTGAGTGCTATTGTATATCAGAAGGATTTCTGATATACTAGCATTATGCAATACATTGAGTGTATTGTCAAATATAAGTAATCGTAAGAGGCATGTCTATGTTTGAGAAAATATTTCCGCCCAAGAAGGACGAAGAGGGAAAGCGATATAACGACGGGACCAAATCGGGCCCCGATCATCAGGTAAGCGCGGAAGATGGCGACAAAGAAACTACCGCAGAAAAAAGCGATAACGATACTGGTTTGGTTGGTGCGGCGCCCAACGGCGTTGTGCTCACCCCCGAAGAACTCAAGGAATGGCGGGAGAATCGGGACATACATGAACAGCCGTAATATTTTTTGTTCCGTTCAATCTTATTCAACAATAAAAAAACAGACCGGAGAAAATCCAGTCTGTTTTTTTATTGTTGATGGAGAGGAGCATTCAGTAATAATACCCGCCCTGTATTTTGGGGAAGTGTTTTTTCTCGAACGTGACTACCATGAACCACCCCCAGGAAACCGTGCGGTTATCCGCGCCAACGAAATCAAACCATACATCGGAGAATGTCTCGCGATCAATCCAACGCTCCGGTTCGTTTGCCGCCGGATCGGAGATGACGATATTCTTGTCGGTGATGGATATAACAACGCTGTAGTGATCGCCGTCTTTATCAAACCACCCGATAATCGTGGGGAGTTTTTCTTCTTTGAGAAAATACTCCAAGTCCTCAATGGTGCTGTTTTCTTTGGCAAAGACAAAGCCGCCGATTTCTTTGATGGCCTGTATCATGCCTTCGTGTTCCGTGCCACTGTCCATGGTGGCCGATGCCAGTCCTTGGAGCTGTTTTTCGGTATAGGCCCTCCCAAAATGTGAAAGCAAAATTTTGAGCGACGCCGGACCGCATAGTCCGGCGGTTTGCTGCGTATGGTCAACGCGTATGAACGTATTTTTATTTGTTTGTTCTGACATGGATGTCGGCAATAAATGTTTTTAGATTTTTGTATTTCTTGGGGAAGTTGTCGTCTCCGAGATACGCGCCACCGGCGGCACGACGCGACTCCTTTTCGGCGGCAGTTGCCCAATCGTGTGCCACGTCATACGACTTTCCTTTACTCATCAGGTCGCGCTCCAACGATTCGTGCGCGAGGACATGAGGGATTTCGCGCGGATCAAGCTTGGCATCAATCCAGATTTCATTTTTGGGGATGTATGGGTATACCAAGTCGTGTCCGCCCATAACAAACTGTGGGTCAATGTGGCGGCGGACAATACTGCCGTCAACGGAGATGATTTGCTTCTGCTGGTGCCGTGACCGTTTGGTGATAAACCAGGGAATCGGTCCGGGAACGGTAAAGCGGCGAATTATTTTTTTTCGAAGAAGCGCAAAGGACGGCGTGGCGTCGGCCCAGAGTGCGCGCTCAACAGCCAGGAGAAAAGGTGCTTCATCGGCAAACCGCTCGTCGCACCACCACTCGCCGTTTGGGATATACCATTTTGAGCCAAATGAAAGCGCGCCAGCTTGGCTGGTCTCCAGGACGTTAAAGTCCGGATCAAGAAATTGACGAATCTTAAAGCCGTTGACGTAGTGAATGCGCATAAAGCTGTTGATAGAGCCTTCCTATGGTATATCAGCGGAGGGGAAAAAACCAGACAGACAAAAACAGTATTGCGCGGTCTGTTGCGTGCATGTCATGGATGCGTCGGGGCTATCGAGCGGCTTGGCGGTACCATTGAGTTTTTGTTATCGCTATGATATGGTAATCGCGATTTGTACGAGAAACATCCATGAAACGAACAATTCTTCTTTTGGGGGTTATTGGTATTCTCATCGGCATCGGGTATATGGCATACGCTTCTTTTGCCGAAGAAGGGGCGGCGGTTCCGTCATCGGCAAATGCCGCATCGGCCGCATCAAGCGCCGCTTCGCTCATACCGTAGAAAAAACGCGGCACACCAAACCGCAATCGGCCCTATCGTCTTCGCCCGTAGGGTGATCGCTCTTTGAGCGAAACGGTTAGGACGGCGCCCTTTTCACCCTGCGCCTGCCTGACGGTAGACAGGGGTGACCACCCTCTGGGTGGCACGGCACATAAAAAGTGGAAAAGTTTGATACAAAGACAGATGTGTTGCGGAGGGAGCGGTTTTTGAAAAACAACAGTGCGGCGAAAGAAGGACTTTTAAAAAGAATAAGCAATGGCCCTATCGTCTAACGGTTAGGACGGCGCCCTTCCACGGCGCAAATCCGGGTTCGATTCCCGGTGGGGTCACAATATAAAAAAACGCCCGTGTGGCGTTTTTTTATATGGCGCGCGTTCCTTTGACTATTTTTCTTATTTGTTGCATGCTTGATGCGCTCTTTTGATTGTATGGCATTTTTTAAATCATCGCGATTTTTTGAGATTCTCCCGGGCGCACTGGCGTGGCTCACCATTATTCTGATGTTTGTTGGATCGTGGTATCTGCCGGTGTGGGCGGCCGTTTTTATTATTCTTTTTGACCTCTACTGGCTCCTCAAGACCATTTATTTGTCTTTGCATTTGCGGTCCAGTTTTTCAAAGATGCGCGCAACGATGAAAATCAATTGGCGGGCACGGCTGGATCAAGATGCGCGCACGCGCGACACATGGCACGAACTGTATCATCTGATTATTTTGCCGATGTACAACGAGCCGCATGCGGTCGTGCGAGAAACATTTCAGCAACTGGCGGCGACCAACTATTCGCTGGATAAATTTATTATCGTCTTAGCATTGGAGGAGCGTGCGGGCGAAGAAGCGCAAAAAACAGCGCGGGTAATCGGCGATGAATTTGGAAAGACTTTTTTCAAATTTCTTGTAACCACGCATCCGGCGGGCGTGGCGGGGGAAATTCCCGGCAAGGGATCCAATGAGGCGTGGGCGGCGCAGAAAGTGAAAGAAGAAATTATCGATCCGCTGGGTATCGCGTATGAAAAAGTCATTGCATCTGTTTTTGATATTGATACCCAGGTCTTTCCCGAATACTTCGGTTTGCTCTCGCATTCGTTTTTAACGGCGGACAAGCCATTGCGTTCAACATTCCAACCGGTTGCACTTTTTACCAATAACATCTTTGATGCCCCAGCACTGGCGCGCGTGATTAGTTTTTCGTCCACTTTTTGGCAGTTGACCCAGCAGTCGCGTCCGGAAAAATTACGCAGTTTTTCGTCCCATTCAATGTCGTTTGCGCCGTTGGTGGAAATCGGGTTTTGGCATCGCGATGTGGTATCGGAGGATTCACGCATTTTTTGGCAGTGCTGGGTTCATTTTAAGGGAGACTGGCAAACGGTGCCATTGTTTTATCCGCTTTCCATGGACTCGAACGTCGCGCCCACATTTTGGGGGACGATGGTGAATTTGTATAAACAACAGCGCCGCTGGGGATGGGGAGCAGAAAATATATCGTACGTTTTTCCCGCCATGATTGGGAACAAAGCTATCGCATTGCGCGATAAGCTGACGCGCGGGTTTGATTTGCTGGAGGGATTCCATTCGTGGGCGACCAACTCGTTAATTATCTTTGCGCTTGGCTGGTTGCCGATTATCTTGGGAGGACAAGTGTTCCGGTCATCTTTGCTGGCGTACAATCTTCCCGAAATCACGCGATGGATTATGAATCTGGCGATGATTGGCATTGCGACCTCGGCAACACTTTCTATCATGCTTTTGCCGCCCCGCCCGCTTCATTTCAAGCGGTTCCAATATGTGGTGTATTTTCTTTCCTGGGTATTAATTCCTATAACGCTTATCGTGTTCGGGTCGTTTGCGGCGCTTGAGGCGCAAACGCGTTTGATGCTATCGGGAAAGTACCGGTTAGATTTTTGGGTGACGCCGAAACATCGAAAGACGGGAAGAACTTAAAAATGCAAAGTAATTAATGCCCCGCGGTTCTTCGGATGATTCTAAATCCCATTCTGCCATTTTGATTTTTAAATTTTACTTTTGAAACATGAAAATACTTGCCATTGAGACCAGTTGCGACGAAACCGCATTTGCGGTGGTAAATGTTTCCGGCACGCGGTTGGCGCCGCGTTTTCGCATACTCAAAAACATTATTGCCTCGCAGGTGAAAATACACGCGCCGTTTGGCGGCGTGGTCCCCAATCTTGCCAAGCGAGAGCATCTTAAAAACCTTCCCATTCTTCTTAAAAAAATCGATCCGCGCGGAACACTCAAAAAAAACATTGACGCAATTGCAGTAACGGTTGGACCGGGACTGGAGCCGGCGCTCTGGACGGGGATACAATTTGCGCAAGAACTTGCGCAAAAATGGAATCTGTCGCTTGCGGGTACCAACCACATCAAGGGGCATCTGTATAGTTTTTTGTTGTCGCCCGCGGTCATGCGTCTGCGTACGGAGAAGAAAAAATTATTTCCAGCGATTGGCATTATAGTAAGTGGGGGACATACGATGCTTATTCTTATGAAGAGTTTGCACGACTACGTCACACTGGGAGAAACATATGATGACGCCGTAGGTGAATCGTTTGATAAAGTGGCGCGTCTTTTAAACCTGCCCTATCCGGGCGGTCCAGCGTTGGAACAGCTGGCAAAAAAGGGAAACCCACTCTCTATTCCATTTCCCTCGCCGATGATCAATCAAAAAAATTATAACTTCAGTTACTCGGGCCTCAAAACGGCAGTGCTGTATTATTTGCGCAATCTTGGCGCGGGCGCGAATGATTTTTCTCTCTCGGCGGCGCAAAAAAAACAATTGGCGCGCATTGAACAGAAAGGAACGGTTGCCGCCGATATTGCCGCATCGTTTCAATACGCGGCGTTTCATGTACTGGCGACAAAAGCGATTCGCGCGGTACGCGAATACGGTGCACGGACAATTTTTATCGGCGGGGGCGTGTCGGCCAACAAAGAGTTGCCGCGTCTGCTCAAGCGTGCACTGAAAAAAAATAAAATGGATGTGCCGGTTATTATCCCGCCGTTTATTTATTGCCAGGACAACGCGGCGATGATCGCGGTTGCGGCGTATATGGATAGCACACAGAGTGTTGTGTGGCCATTGCGCGCCAACGGGATGCTGGATTTATAAAAATAAAATCATGCCTGCCGCCTGCCTGCCGGTAGGCGGGGTAGACGGGCAAAATGCAAAATCGACGCTTTTGCG
This sequence comes from Minisyncoccota bacterium, assembly GCA_041665445.1. Taxonomy (GTDB): domain Bacteria; phylum Patescibacteriota; class Minisyncoccia; order UBA6257; family JAGOQP01; genus DAIEKJ01. The sequence goes on along the minus strand of JBAYIV010000004.1, from coordinate 14,100 downwards.
CGGATGCCTTGATTATTTTGATATTTGGTTTTTTCGTTTTGCATTTTCGTGTGCTATACTCTCTTCCGTATCAGTAATTTTTTTATATGGGAAAAAACTTAACGCGAAAAATTATCGAGGTTGGCATTGCCGATGTGCCTGAGGTGGGCGGCAAGAACGCATCGCTGGGAGAAATGCTCCAGGCATTGCACCAAAAAGGCGTTGCCGTGCCGGACGGGTTTGTGACCACCGCGTCGGCCTTCCGTTATTTTATGAAGGAGACGGGGCTTGATGTCTTTGTGCGGGAAGAATTGAAAGGGCTTAATACCAGAAATCTAGCATCACTTCACGCGAAGGGTGAGAAAATCCGCAAGGCGATTGTGCAGGCGGCGCTTCCCAAGGATTTGGAGGCTGAGGTTGTGTCCCGTTATCGGGAGATGGAAAAGCAGTATTTCAAAAATGTTGATGTGGCGGTGCGATCATCGGCGACGGCGGAGGATCTTCCGGGTGCATCATTTGCCGGACAACAAGAGACGTATTTAAACATTGAGGGCGCGCCAGCACTTCTTGTGGCGGTTAAAAAATGTTTTGCGTCGCTTTTTACCGATCGGGCGATTTCATATCGGCACGATAAGGGATTTGATCATATGACCGTGGCCTTGTCAGCCGGGATTCAAAAAATGGTTCGTTCGGACAAGGGTGCGTCGGGCGTAATGTTCTCCGTTGATACCGAGTCGGGATTCAAGGATGTGGTTCTCATCAATGGTTCGTGGGGGTTGGGAGAGATGATTGTGCAAGGCGAGGTGATACCCGACGAATTTCTGGTGTACAAATCATTTTTGGGGAAGAAGGGCGTCGTGCCGATTATCGGCAAAGCTTTGGGGCAGAAAGATCGCAAGATGATCTATGCCGCCGGGACCAAACCAACGAAGATCGTTTCAACAACCGATGCCGAACGGAACGCTTTTGTGCTTTCGGATAAAGAGATTATGCAATTAGCGTTGTGGGCAAAAACAATTGAGGATCATTATTCGTCGGTGCATAAGGTATGGACGCCGATGGATATGGAGTGGGCCAAGGATGGCGTTACGGGCAAATTATATATTGTGCAGGCGCGTCCAGAAACCGTGCAGGCACGCAAGGATTTTTCAAAAGTGAAGGAATATAAACTCAGCAAAGAGGGGAAGGTGCTCACCAAAGGGGCATCGGTCGGAACGGCAATCGCCACGGGTTCGGCGCACATTATTTTAAGCGTCAAAGATATCGCCAAGTTCAAAAAGGGCGAAGCCTTGGTAACCACGATGACCGATCCGGACTGGGAGCCGATTATGAAAATGGCATCGGCGATTATTACCGACAAGGGCGGGCGGACGTCGCATGCGGCAATCGTATCGCGCGAACTTGGGATCCCGTGCATCGTGGGAACCGACACGGCAACGCGCATGATAAAAAATGGGCAACCGATTACGGTGGATACGACGGGGAGCGAAGGATTTGTCTACGACGGCGCAGTGCCATTTGCGGTTACCGAACATGACATAACAAAACTTCCCAAACTTGCAACCAAAATCATGGTGAACATCGGCACGCCCGACAGCGCCTTTGAAAAATCATTTCTGCCGGTTGCCGGCGTGGGATTGGCGCGCGAGGAATTCATTATCGCCTCATACATTGGCATTCATCCCATGGCATTGGTGCAATTTGCCGAGTTAAAAAAGAAGGCGGTGCGCGATCGGCAGATGGAAGTGATCGTGGCGCAGATTGAGAAGAAAACGGCCGGGTACAAGGATAAAAAACAATTTTATGTTGATCAGTTGTCGTATGGCATTGCCAAAATAGCCGCGGCGTTTTATCCGCGCCCGGTTATCGTCCGCTTCTCTGATTTTAAAACGAATGAATATCGTCAGTTAATTGGCGGCGATCTCTATGAGCCGCACGAAGAAAATCCGATGATCGGTTGGCGCGGCGCCGCACGGTATTATCATCCTGAATTTGCGGCGGCATTTGCCTTGGAGGTGGAGGCGATTAAAAAGGTGCGCGAAGAGATGGGACTCACAAATGTTGCGGTGATGATTCCGATGTGCCGCACGGTTGATGAGGGCAAAAAAGTTGTTGCGGTCATCGAAAAAGGAGGGTTGTCGCAGAAGAAGGGGCTTAAAGTTTATACGATGTGCGAGATTCCGGTCAACGTGCTCTTAGCGGACGAATTCTTAGAGATTTTTGATGGTATGAGCATCGGATCAAACGATCTGACACAGTTCACGCTGGCGTTGGATCGGGATGGCAATGAACGCATTCGCGGCGTTGGCAATGAAAACAATGAAGCGGTCAAGCAATTGGTGGCGCGTGTTATTGCCGTGTGCAAGCGGAAGAAAAAGTATATCGGCATCTGCGGCGATGCACCCTCAACCTTTATTGATTTTGCTCGGTTCTTGGTTGATGAGGGCATTGAATCCATGTCGCTTTCTCCCGATGCGGTTATCCCGACAATTGTGAAATTGGGGAAAAAATAATTTTGTTTTCGAAAACAATCCCAGATAACCATTTCTGACGATCGTCAGAAATGGTTATCTGGTTTTTTGTTGGTGTCTGTGTGGTGTTTGTGGCGCACAAAGAATTGAGGTGGGTTGGCGGGATAGCTCAAGACGGATGGCATGAAAATATTTTTTTGTGCGGTCTTCGCGATTGACTCAATGCTGTAAGCGTGCTATAAAATAATCATCCTGATAGTTATAAGGACGGCGCAGTGCCCTCCTGCTATCAGAAGCACATTTCAAAAGAGGAAAGGAGAAAGCCCATGTTTAAGAATGGGAGAGTCCTGACCCCCGAGCAATTTTCAGAACTGTTCGGGGACATCATCAAGATGATCACCAAGGCGCTTTTCGGTTTTACTAAGGAAGAGGTCCAGTGGCTCATCGGTCACAAGAAACAGCTGGCAGAGACAATCACCGGTGCTATCACTTCCTTAGTGTCGGAAATTGACACCTGGGGTGGGTGGCGAAACGAGTGGGAGAAGTTCTACTCGGATGTCATGGAAATGACGGTTGATTTCTCGTCCCTGGTCATCCCCGAAAAACCCGAAGGCAACTGGTGGTTGGTTGTGGTGGCGCCCGACGTTACCCACAATCAGATCATCGAAAAACTTCGAACGTTGTTCCCGGTCTGGATCAATGCCGCTGACTTTGACGAGGTCATTGATATAACCAAGGAACAGCGGCGAGCAACTGACAATCCATATGCCATTTGGGTTAAGGCAAACGATGAGGCCGGCCGGGAGAACGCCCACAAATCAGCCAACGATCTAGGCACCACTCCCCAAATTACTCTCATAGAGCGCCTGATTTTGGAATATGTTCATTTCAAGTGGCTTGGCGGGCATCTGGACATAAGCACCACAACGCTTTGTGCCGGATCACGGAAATCTGACGGCAACGTTCCGCGCGTGCACTGGGACGGTGGTCATGACAGGCTGGACGTTTATTGGTACCGCGCCGATGACCGGAGCGACTATCTGCGCTCTCGCAGCGTTTCCTGCTAACTCCTTTGCTTTCCTCTCGTGTCCCTTCGTCCCCCAATATCGCGCAAGCGTGCGGGGGACGTTTTTTATATGATCTTATATCCTACTTCGCGGACTCCCTCAATTTTTCGTATTTTGAGCGTAATCTCTTCGGCGCGCTCTTTGGTGGCTACGTCCGCGGTAACTTTTACAATGGGGAACGGGCTCTTTTCTCCGGTTGTTCGTAGACCACTGATTGATATTTTATTGCGTGCAAAAATCGCCAGAATATCTTTTGCCGCGCCGATGCGCTTGGCGACCACAATACGATATTCGGTTTTCCGCACGCGTGGTTCCTTTTTGTGCACGCTGGCTTTTATTTTTTTCTTTGCTTCGCCGGTTTTGACAAAACGCATCCAGTCCTCGGAGGGATGTTTTCCTTTTTGCGTCAGAATTTGTATGACATCGCCCGATTGGAGTTGAAAATCAAGCGGAACAATTTTATTGTTTACCTTAGCTCCAACACAACTGTCGCCCACATCGGTGTGCACTTTATAGGCAAAGTCCACGGGCGTGGCGCCGGTTGGCAGATCAATAACCTTTCCTCTGGGGGTGAGCACGAACACGCGGTCGGAAAAGAAATCGACTTTCAGCGCTTCAATAAACTCCTGTGATCCGGGGAATTGGTTCTGCCATTCTTTGAGCTGTTGCACCCAGAGCACTTCTTTAGAATCAGCCACGGCGCGAGTGCGTTCTTTTTCACTATGCTTTTTTGATTCATAAAACCAATGTGCCGCAGAGCCGTTCTCGGCGTGTTCGTGCATATCGTGCGTGCGGATCTGAAATTCAATCGGGCGATTGTCGACGCAAAAAACGGTGGTATGCAAACTTTGATAACCATTGGGCTTGGGAAGTGCGACGTAGTCCTTGATTTTTCCAGGCATGGGAGGCCACAGTTGATGAATGGCGCCCAGCACCAGATAGCATTCGTCGACAGTTGAAACGATAATCCGCATGGCAACCAGGTCATAAATCTGATCCAGATTCATGTCGTAGCGCAGAAGTTTTTTATACAGCGAAAAAAATCGTTTGGCGCGGTAATCGACGGATTGAGGGACGACGCCCGCTTTGCGGATATGTTCGCGGACAATGGGCTCTATTTTTTTAAGATACCGCTGGCGTTCATCATAGGATTCTCGGATATTATTTTTGAGCCATTGATACGCCTCGGGGTGGATGTAGGGGAATGCGAGATCCTCCAATTCGCCGGTAATACCCTGCATTCCCAATCGGTCGGCAATGGGTGCGTAGATTTCATTGGTTTCAAGCGCGATGCGGCGCTGTTTGGCCGGCGAAACAAACGAAAGTGTTTTCATGTTGTGCAACCGATCGGCCAATTTTATAAACACGACGCGCAGATCTTTGCTCACGGCCAAAATCATCTTGCGCAGACTTTCGATATTAACGTCTTCCTCGCGATATTTTAATGCGCCCAACTTCGTAACGCCATCAACCAATGATGCGGTTTCTTCGTCAAATTCTTTGGCGATTGTTGCGCGTGTGATGTTGCAATCTTCGATGGAATCATGCAAAAGGCCAGCCGCAATCGATTTGGCATCCATGCGCCAACAGGCAAGTTGTTTGGCGGTTTCAAAAACGTGTGAAAAATATTCTTCTCCGCTTTTTCGTTTCTGGTCTTTGTGGGCGTTTTTGGCAAATGCAAACGCACGGCGGATACATTGTTCGCCGTCATCTTGGTTGGCCGGGAAATGCTTGCGGTATTCATTGATGATCGTATCAACGGTCATTTCTTTTTTGATGCCGGCTTTATTTTCTTTGTGCCGGCTGTTTTACGAGTCTTTTTTCCGTTGGCCACCTTCTCTTTCCACTCTTTAAAAAGGACATCAAGTTCTTCTCGTGTCGTCGGTTTAACGTTGAGGATAAACGTGCAGTCCGGGTAACGGGTGCACCCCCAAAATGGCTTACTGCGCCCACGTCCCTTGCGTTCAACTAGATCGCCGGGTTTGTCCATGCGTTCGGGCGATGCCAAGCATGCGGGACAGGTAAAACCGATTTTATTCCAAATCTTTGCGATTCCTTTGCACGTCGGGTATCGGCTACACCCAAGGAAAAAACCGAATCGTCCGCGCTTCACTTTCATCGCCGCGCCGCATAGCGGGCATAGCTCGTCCTTCGTTTTTTCCTCAAGCTCTTTTATTTTCGCGGCTTCCTCGGGGAGAGGCATGGTAAATTTATTTTCCGGATCGGGGCAGGCAAGAAATTTTCCCATGCGGCCGAATTTGATAATCATCGGCTTGCCGCAGTGCGGGCAGAGCGTTGTGGATATTTCTATGTGCTTGTCCACTGATGCTTCTTTTTGATTGAGGTGTTCTTTGAAGGGGACGTAAAATTCTTTGCAGACTTGCGTCCAGGGAATATTGCCCTCGGCGATTTGGTCCAATTCTTCTTCGATGTGCGAAGTAAAATTAATGTCGACGATTTCGGGAAAATGCTCGACGAGCATATCGGTAACGACGCATCCGATTTCGGTGGGGACGTACTTTTTATCTATCTTTTCAACATAACCGCGATCCTGAATCGTTGAAAGCGTCGGGGCGTAGGTTGATGGGCGCCCAACCCCATACGATTCAAGCGCCTTAATGAGTGTGGCGTCGGTATAGCGCGCGGGCGGTTCGGTGAAGTGCTGTGCGGGCGTAATGGTTGTGGCGGTTATGGCGTCGCCCTGCGCCAGTGGTGGCAAGAGGCCGTCATCGTCTTCGGGACCGCCGTCCGATCCTTCCATGTAGACGCGCATAAAACCGTCAAAAAGAATTACTTGTCCGTTGGCGCGGAATATATGTTCTTTCTCCGGTGAGGCGACATCAACCGCGGTTTGTTGAAGGCGTGCCGCTTGCATCTGGCATGCGAGTGCCCGTTTCCATATTAATTCATAGAGGCGTTGATGCCCGCGGTCTTTAAAGGAAATGGCTGCGGCTGGCCGTGAAAAATCAGTTGGTCGAATGGCTTCGTGTGCTTCCTGTGCCCCCTTACTGTGCGTGGCATAGTAGCGCGGAGCATCAAGCGCGTATGATGGCCCAAATTGCTGTGCAATCACTTGGCTTGCCTGTGCGGTTGCGCTGGAGGCCATGTGTACGCTATCGGTGCGCATGTAGGTAATCAGCCCATTTTCATAAAGCTGCTGGGCAACGCCCATTGTTTGTTTGGCGGAGAATCCGAGTTTGCGTGCCGCTTCCTGCTGGAGGGTTGAGGTGGTAAACGGTGGCGCAGGTGCGCGAGAGATTTCTTTTGTGGTGATGGTCTCGACGTGCCACGCCGTGTGTTCGAGGGCGGCAACGATAGCATGTGCGTCCCGTTCCGTTTGAACCGCCATCTTGCCCATGTGTTTTGATGCGTATGTTGCCAGATGCGCAGAAAACGTTTTGGCATTTTTTGCGTTATGGAATATGCCGTCAATGGACCAGTATTCTTGGGCGGTAAATTTTTGTATTTCGCGTTCGCGTTCTACGACGAGGCGCAGGGCGACGCTTTGGACTCGTCCGGCCGAAAGACCATAGCGGATTTTGCGCCACAGGAACGGTGAAAGTTCATAGCCGACGAGGCGATCAAGAACACGGCGTGCTTGTTGAGCGTCAACGAGACGAAGGTCGATTTGTCGCGGATGAGCAAGTGCTTCATTGATGGCGGTTTTGGTGATTTCATGAAAAACAATCCGTTGCATCGGTTTTGCGTAGACGGTTTTTGTGGTAGCGTTTTTTGCCTTTTTTCCTTTCTCCGGATTGCCGAGAATATGGGCTATGTGCCATGCGATTGCTTCTCCTTCGCGGTCTTCATCGCTTGCCAGAATCACTTCCTCGGCTGCATCGGCCGCTGCGGTCAACGCGGCCACGTGCTCCTTGGCTTTTGGGGGGATAATATAGTGCGGTTCAAAATTATGCTCAACATCGATACTGAGCTTGCTCTTGGGAAGATCCCTCACATGGCCGTAGGAAGACAGCACGCGGAAATCTCCTTTTAAAAAAGAAGAAATAGTTTTTGCTTTTGTGGGGGACTCAACAATAATCAATTTCATATTTTTCGCCGATAGGTTCCGTTTCCTAAATCTTCAAGTGCGTCCATCAAAATCAGTTCAGTCACTGCCGTAGTGACGTCTTGGGGTTTTAGTGTAGTTAATGCCGAGAGCTTGTCAATGGAAAGTGAAACCGGCGATGCGGCGCATGCGGCATAGATTGCGCGCGCGGGTTGGCTCATTGGTGCCTGGCTAATTGCGGCGTGCGCCGGTGTATTGGATTGTTTTTCTCTTATCGCATCTGCCAGTGCGGGGATGTCGCGGAGAATGTCATCAAGCGAACGGACGCACAAAGCGCCGTGCCTGATAAGTTCGATTGATCCTTGATAGAGCGGTGCATCGGGAGGACCCGGGAGAACGCAAACGGGACGTCCGAATTCTTGTGCGTAAGCGGCTGTGCGCAGCGATCCTGAGTCATGAGGAGCTTCAATGATGACGATTGCATCGGCCAGTGCCGCAATGATCCGATTTCGCGCAACGAACTGGTTGGGATATGACGGGGTGCCCGGGGGGTATTGGGAGATAAGGCATCCGTTGTTTGCGAGTATGCGCGCGGCCAGGTGGGTATTTGAGGACGGGTAAACGCGATCAAGGCCGTGTGCGAGGACGGCAACCGTTACGCCGTTTTTTTCAACGCATCCGGTATGCGCCGCGGTATCGATGCCTAACGCCAATCCACTTACCACGACAAGTCCGCGTCGTGCCGCCTCTTGTGCTAACGTGCGTGCAAGCGCAAGACCGGTGGGCGAGGCACGGCGTGTGCCAACAATGGCAATGGACGGCTGCGTGCATGCAGCAAGATTGCCGCGGGCATACCATCGCTGATCCGGGTGTTGTTCAAGAACACCAAGCTTGTGGGGGAAGAGAGGATGTGTGCGATCAAATCGCATCATGGCGTTGTCTTCCATTATGCGGTAGTATACACTATTCTAAGGAAGATGTTATTATTTCGTTGATATGCCTGATCAGGAATTTAAGAAAAAACTCACTGTTCAACTTAGCGTGGTTGCGGTTTTTGTCGTCATCGTTGCGGTCTTCGCCGTTTTGTTTGAATTGAATATTTCTCGCCAGGTGGATGAGTTGGTGAGTCTCAAAAAACAGCGGGCAGTTCTTCAAAATTCCTCGCAAAATCTTTCGCAGCTTTTACAGGACGCAAAAGAAGCACGCGGATATGAATCGGCAGTCAGTGCATTGGTGCCGACTAAAGATCAGGTGTTGTTGGTCCAAAAGAGTCTTCAGGAACTGGGAACGTCGCAAGGAGTTTCGATTAATATTACGTTTGGCCAAGAGAGCAAAGTCAGCGAATCGGGGATGGAATCGATTTCATTCACCGCCACTGCCGAAGGCCCGTTTTCGGGAATATTTAATTTTTTGCGCATGTTACAAACGCAGTATCCGTACATAAGCATAGCGACGATTGATCTGACGGCACAAAACAATCGCGGGTCGTTTGCGGGGATGATGCTATTCTCTAGTCAGTAGCGCTTTATGAAAGAAACGTTTGCCACAATAAAAAAATATCAGCATGACATTTATTTTACCGCCATTGGTTTAGTGGTGAGTGCGCTTATGATTGTTTTTTTTGTTCATGCGTTGAGTTTCGTCGCTCAAGAATTGGCGCGTGCGCTCGAAAGCAACGCAGGAGCACAGAGCGTTGTTCGGTTCAATCTTGACGGATTGCGTCAGCTCAACGTAGGGGCCCCGGCGCAAAGTGCGCCATCGAGCACGCCAGCACGCTAGTTGTTTCTTGATTTTTTTATTGTCCCGCGATACAATGGCGGCACGTTTTTCTCAGCGTTCTTTGTTTGGGAATCGGGGGTGTTTGATTTGGTGGTGCTTACCCAAACGTGCTCGCCGTGAGTGCGGACGGGGATGCTGTTCTGATGCGTTTGTTGTTATGCGCACATAGTTCAATGGTAGAACGCTGTCCTGATAAGACAGAGGTTCTAGGTTCGATTCCTAGTGTGCGCACCAGAGGTGGGCGAAATGGGAGCCGCCCCACCAATTTTTCTGGTTTTTGTTTTTGATGATAGTACGGTGGTACCTTTATTAAAAATCGGAAGCGTACGCGCCTTTAGCTCAGTGGTAGAGCACTTCATTGACATTGAAGGGGTCGTAGGTTCAATCCCTACAAGGCGCACACCTATTTCCATGACATTGAAAGAGTATCAAAAAATATCCCGTTGCATGGCGCAATACTCTAATGCGGGGGATGACTTTACCTATTCGACGCTGGGAGTTTCCAGTCAAGCCGATGATGTGGCAGAAAAAATAATTCGCGACAAAGGGAAACTCACAGCCAATGAAACGCGGGATGTGGTCGCAAAGAAATTGGGCACTATCGCGTCTTGAGCGAGGCGCTTTGCATGGTAATGGCGACGAAAGATAAAAAAGTTTCTACGGAAAGTCCTGCAGTGCTTTATACAGAGAAGCGGTTTGTCATCATACATAAGCCGGCGGGTCTTTTGGTGCACGTGGCGCCACACATGAAGGAGCAATCAACGCAACCGACGCTTGCCGATTGGGTGCGCAAGCGTTTTCCTCAAACGCAAACTGTTGGTGATGATCCGGCATATCGTCCGGGGATTGTGCACCGACTTGATAAAGATACGTCCGGCGTGATGGTGGTTGCGCTGACGCAAGAATATTTTGAATATCTTAAAAAATTATTCGCTGGGCACGCGATGGAAAAAACGTATCTGGCCGTTGTCCGCGGAAAAGTGCCTGAGCCGGGCGGCGTTATCAACAAGCCGATTGGCATTACTTCGGGGACGACCAAGCGAAGTACCCGATCGACAAAAATGGCCAAAGAAGCGATAACGGAGTATGAAGTTGTCCGTCATTTTCAGCGCAATCACCAATCGTTTTCTCTTCTGCGGGTTATGCCTCGTACGGGGCGTACGCATCAGATTCGGGTGCATCTAGCGTCGCGCGGATGGCCGGTTGTTGGCGACCCGTTATACGGAGGGAAGAAAAACGTCCGTTTGGCGTCACGACTCATGTTGCACGCGCAGAAGTTAGTATTTGATGTGGATCCGGGGAAGCGCATGGAGTTTGACGCGGATCCTTCGCCAGACTTCGTTGACTTTTATCAAAAAACATAGTAGCATGGCCTCGATATGAACAAGGATGTTATGGATATGATAAAATCCGGTGCTTTGGTGGTTGTCACCGAGCGGATCAAAGAAAAAGACAAAGAACGCACCAGCAAGTTTAAAGGCGTGGTGTTGGCGTGCAAACATGGTTCGGGAAAGAACGCTACTTTTACGGTACGTTCGGTTGTGGGGGGCGTGGGGGTTGAGAAGGTGTACCCGTTTTTCTCGCCGATCATCGCGTCCGTGCAGATTGTTTCATCACCAAAGAAAGTGAAGCGGTCAAAGTTGTATTTTCTTCGAACTGTTTCCAAAAAACGGTCTCGGCAAAAGATTGGTTTGGCGGTATAGCGTTAAACCACGTAGAAATTTTAATCAAAAAGAGGGGGCGCCCCCTCTTTTTGAATGGGAGTTGAAAATGTTGTTTCTCTTCCCTATACTAATTCCGTTGATAATATCGTAGGTTGTCGGTTGATTGATCGCGCGGGTGGCGAAACTGGTAGACGCACTACCTTGAGGTGGTAGCGGGCATTATGTCCCATGGAGGTTCAAATCCTCTCCCGCGCACAGATATGTAAAAACGCCTATCGGCGTTTTTATTTTGTGTGCTGGCGAGCAAACTTCTTTGCTCGCGGGGGATTTGAACGCCGGAGCCATGTCCCGATGAGTACATCGGGACGGCGAGGCGGTGCCCAGCCCGAGGAGCGCGGCGGCGCGACGAGAGGCGAGGGAAAATCCTCTCCCGCGCACAGATATGTAAAAACGCCTATCGGCGTTTTTATTTTGTGTGCTGGCGAGCAAACTTTCCACCTCTCTTTTTCTTGGGTCGCGATACCGTATTCATCGAGAGGTTCTAGCCAATGCGCGCGAGGTCTTGCTCGCGGGTGCAAGGTGTGCTTTTCTGGAGATGGTTCTTAAGGAGGTGTGCGATGGTTATCAGAAAGTGTGGAGAATGTCGTCAACCATTTCCTGTTCCCCATGAATATCCGGAACAAACAATTTGTTTTTCGTGTTATCATTGGCACAAGGCGTCCAGTTGGCTCGAAAAGACCATTGACACTCAGCGGTGCTATCATCCCGCGGTGGTTGCCGTTGTTGAGGGTGAATGGGCGATGGCGCGCGCCGACTTTCAGCACTCCATATTTTTGAAAGAGCGGCCGTTGGATCGGGCGCATCTTCCCATCCGGCTTGTGCGACTTGAGATGCGGATCATGGTTGCCAACATTGACGTGGTCTGCGCCAAGCTCGGGAAGTCTGCTCGCGGGACGGTGCTTTTTGAACAGTACGAAAGGGAAATTATGCGTGCTTTTGGGGAAGGGGCCAGCGCGGGATGGAAAGCCGCGTGCGCGGGGCGGAAAAAAATCTTTGACGCTCTGCGGAGTGCACGAGACGAAAAACGTCTCTGCGATGCGGGGCGCAACCAGAGTTTGGTGGCGGGAGCGTAAGCCCCCGCCTTTTTTTATTTATTTTTTCTTGCTACACTGAAAATACTTTATTTTTTATTTCAGCGTATGAATGATCGACAGTATATTGTTGCAACCGACCCGGTTGCAGAGCAGTTACAAAAAGAATTAGAAGCCAAGGCCGATATCACGGGCCAGCGCCTTAAGCGGTTGCTCGCGCTCCCCGATCTTTCACGAACACCGGGGTCACCCATTCAATTCATTGTTGATGCTATTTTGGCTATTCCGGATTTTGCGCACTTTGATGTTTTGCAGTTTCCCGAAATCGTGACGGTGAAAAACAATTTTGATCTGCTTAACGTCCCGGCCGATCATCCCAGTCGAAAGGAAACCGATACCTACTATATAGATGCCGACTATGTGTTGCGCACGCAGACGACAGTGATGTGGTCGTTCTATCTGGGGCGGCCGGAAGTGCGCGAGGAATTAGAAAAAACCGGAGAAATCGGTTTGTTGAGTTACGGTAAAGTATTTCGCAAAGACGAAATTGATCGCAATCATTTTCCGGTCTTTCACCAGGTTGATGGACTTTATGTTTGTAAAAAAGAAAAGCAAATGCTTGGCATCCCCGAACTGCAGGCCGTTTTAACCGCTATCACGAAGGCGGTTTATGGCGAATCGGTTGAGTATCGGTTTTTAGAAGACACTTTTCCGTTTACCGATCCCAGTACGCAGATTGAAATCAAACAGGGCGATGCGTGGCTTGAGGTGGTGGGGGCGGGCGTCGTGCATACGCAGGTTTTAAAAAATCTTGGCATTGATCCGGAGCAATACAACGGATGGGCGTTCGGGTTTGGTTTGGAGCGTTTAGCGATGGTTAAGATGAATATTCCTGATATCCGTATTTTTTGGTCACGCGATGAGCGCATCACTGGCCAGTTTAAAGACATCAACAGTCAGTATCATGAGGTGAGCAAGTTCCCGATGAGCTATCGCGACATCTCATTTGTGGTAGAGAAGCATATGGCGCTCAATAATTATTACGAAATGGTGCGTGATTGTGCGGGAGATTTGGTCGAGGAGGTGAAATGCACCGATACCTATGAGAACAAAGAAAAATTCGGAGACGACAAAGTCAGCTATACGTTCCGTATCGTGTACCGCTCTCCGGAGCGGACGCTCACAAATGATGAGGTCAATCGCATACAAGAAAAAATCATAGAGAAGACAAGACAGGAATTCGGGGCGGCCGTGCGGTAAGATGTATGCCATTTATTAATTAATAATTTTTTACATGCATATGGATATTCATATGACAAAACATCAGCATGGTGATAACTGGATGAGTTCCACGGCGTGGCTCGTTCTTGGTATCGGAGCGGCGCTGATTATTGCTGGCGGGATAGCGACACAGTGGTGGTTTACTGCCATCCAAGCGCAAGCTCAGCGGGCGATAGCACAGCAACAAGTCCAGCTGGCGCAGGTGATGGAGCAGATCTATCAAATGCGCAATGGGCAGGACTTGGGCGGCAAGACTCCCGAGGAAACCCTGTATCAATATACTGAATCGGTTGAGATTGGATTTTATAAAGTTCCCAGCACCTATTTTGTCCGCGATATGCGTGCACAAGAAGCGCATCGTTTTGACGGGGTGTCACGAGACAAAGTGTGGCAGTTTGTGATGCTCATGAAAGACGAAACAGCCGCGGCCGCCGGACTTAAATTGACGGGCGACGTTGTTGCTATCCCGTCACCGCTGAAAGTAAAACTTCAAAAAGCGGCAAATGGTGTTTGGCAGATTTCGTCGATTGATTATTCATTTGCCAGCACGACCAGCAACTGACGGCCTACAACCAGTCAACTAACTGGTCGTAACAGAATATGTCCAGTCCCAGGTCCTTCACCCTCATCGAACTCCTCATCGTCATTGGTATCTTAGCGGTCCTCGTCGCCGCTATCGTTATAACCCTCAATCCCGCTCAGCTCTTGCAAGAAGCCCGTGACAGTAAGCGGGTGCAAGATCTCTCATCTTTACGCAGTGCT
>JBAYIV010000003.1:0-58331 GCA_041665445.1 Minisyncoccota bacterium | reverse complement strand
TGACAATGAGGAGTTCGATGAGGGTGAAGGATTTGGGACTGGACATGGGACTAAATGCAAAAATGAAAAATGACGATGTGAAATTATAAAATGTTCAGAAAATCAGCAGGACAACCATTGTTTTGCATTTTTATTTTTGCATTTTGCATTTCCGCCTATTCGTTTATCTCCGCGATTTTTTTCTCCAACACCGCATCAAGATCCTTATTGAACGCATCAACAGCTTTTTGCATAAATTCACCTAGTTCGAATTTGTCGTCCTCGGTTAATTCCGCCGCTTTTTCTTTGTCGGCGATTTTTTTCTTAATCTCATCGCGCATGGTGCGAGACTTAATGCGTGCATCTTCGATTTTTGCCCGCACCATTTTAATCAACTCATCCTTACGATCCTGCGTCAGCGACGGCAAGTTAACATGAATAATGCTTCCATCGGGAGCGGCTTGAACGTTGAGCTTGTCCGATATTGCTTTGGCAACCAGTGAGGCCGCACTCTGATCCCACACGCTCACCTGAATTTCGCGGGGCGGAACAACGCCGATTGATCCCATTTGTTTGATGGGCATTTTTTGTCCATAGTATTCCACCATAATATCTTCCACCAATGCCGGCGTCGGGCGCGATCCGCGCACCGCCGCGACTTCATCTTTGAGCATCTGCCGAATAATGTCCAAGTGCCCTTGCAATTCTTGTTTGATGTTTTCCATGGTCAATAAAAATTAAGAAATAATACCACCAGTATACTCAAGGACAGCGGCAAAAACAACACCGCCCCCGCTTCAGATGTGAAGCAGGGGCGGTGCGGAAAGCTCGCAGAGCATCCTCTATTTTTACATTTTGCCTTTCGTTGATTCTACATCCCCATAATAATCCGATCTTGTACAAAGAAGATGTTGGCAATTTTAAACTGATTTTGAAGATCCTGAATTTTCCAATTACGTCCAAAGTCACGACTCACATACATACGCGATCCAGAAACCACATACACGACACCGTTATGAACCGCAACCGTGTCGATGGTTTTTGTTTGGATGGGAATAGTTTTTAATAGCTCCCAATGTATCCCCTTGTCCACGCTTTTCCAGACACCCTGATTGTTGAGAGCATAGAGGTGGCCAGCGGCATCAAAATCAAGATGTGCCACTGGGGACGACATAAACGGAAAGAGGAATGCCAGAAAACCCCCGCCAGAAGGCGTATGCAGATCAGCAAACGGCCCCTCCAACGCTGAGGCAGTTTTGACCGAGCCCGACTTAAGCATTACATAGAACGTTCCATCCGGACCTTGTTGAATTTTGACGATGGGAGATGGAAATGCCTCAACGACTCGCATTTCTTGCGTCGTCCGATTGTAATGAATGAGTTGGCCATTCGAAAGCGCAATATACAGCGTATTGCCCGATGCCACGATGTCGTAAGCGGCCTCCCCCGTAAAATCAACAACTTTTGTTAGATGGAAAAAATAGTCATTAGTCGAATACACCGTTCCCACCCCGTTGTTATACACCGAAATAAAATAATCCTTCCCGCGATTGGAAAACGGAACCACGCGATACACGACCGCCGTAGCATTGATCTCATTATTGGAGGTAATAAACCGATTAAACGTCAACGCACCGTCATTGCTTAAAAACAACCCGTGATCAGTGGCGACATAAAACAGATTCTGGGGCACATAGCCGTCCACATCAAAAATTTTGGTGGGCTGGCTCTTGTCCAGAATGGTCGTGTAAACGTTTTTAAAATTATCAAACGAAACAAGAAACATTCCTTGCGTGATGTCCGCACCAAAATTCGTCTCAACCATCGCAAACGCCGAAGCAAAAAGCCCGCCCCCTGAATTTCCAGACGGCATAATAGCGCTCATGCCGCCGCCCAAACCGAAAAACACGCCGATAACGGCTACGATGAGGAGAAGGACGTAAGAGAGTGTTTCACCCATAATATTTTTTTGAGAATTAATCGTTTGTGCGCACCATAGGTAGCGATGGCGGCAATGCCATCTGATATCGCGCGCCGCACCGATACATGCGCCGGGTCGACCGGCAACGCATCGAGTAATTCCTCAAAAAACAGGTTCATATGCGCGGGTTTCTTCTCCATAAAGTCCACCACGTCATCCGCAATTTTTTTAAGCGCATATGCGCTTGCGGGACGCTTAAGGCACATACTAACGAGCTTCTGTGCCGTTTCCCTACTTTTATCGGGAGCAAGAAGGCTCTTTGCTCTCCCAATCCTCCCACGCGCTTTTTTTGCTATTTTTTGAGCATTACTGGGTGCTATTTTAGCATATTCTTTCAAAAAGTCAAGTACCCGATTGTCCCCCACAATGCCCATACAAATACCCTGCACACGAGAAGAAACAGTTGGTAAAAGGACCGAAGGGTCTTGGGCGATCAAAATAACCATACCGCGAGCGGGCGGCTCTTCTAAAAGTTTCAAAAGAGCATTTTGTGCCTGGTCGGTTAGCCATTCGGCATCACGCACAATGCCGATGCGATAGGGTGATCGGATGGGCGTCTGATATAAAAACCGCTCAAGTCCCCGCACGCTCTGAATACCAATACTTTCCTTGTTCGCGTCGTCGCGCTCCAAAAGCTCATGTGCATCAAGAATAAATACCTCTTGCAATAATGCCCCGTCTTGATCCCAGACGCCCGTCTCACAATAGCGCGCCAAAGCATGGGCACATGCATATTTTCCCACGCCCGCCTCGCCAAAAAATAAATACGCGTGCGCCAACGCTCGCGTATCTGCCAATCGTTTTAAATCTTGTACGATATCATCGTACCCGTATATCATTGTATTACACGCCTTTATTGAGCAACGTCCTTTTATAAACATCCAAATGGCTCAAAATGAGACCCGTTCCCTTGGCTACGCAAAACAACGGTTCTTCGGCAACAAAAGCATTGACCCCTAACGCTTTTTTAAAAAACATCGGCAAATTTCCAATCTGTGCGCCGCCACCGGAAAGCACAATCCCCTTTTCCATAATATCGGCAACCAATTCGGGAGGCGTTTGATTAAAAACATTTTGTACCGCTGCGGCGATTTCTACCAAATGCGGATGCAACGCTTCGGCGATTTCATTTGACCCGATAGCGATGTCGCGGGGCAATCCCGACGATACGTCGCGCCCGCGGATTTGATACTCTTTCTTGGTACGCGTTGATACTGCAGAACTGATGGCAATTTTCACCATTTCAGCGGTCTGCTCCCCAATATACAGACCATATTTCTTTTTTATAAAATTAATAATCGCCTGATCAAATTTATTTCCCGCAATCCGCAGACTTGCCCACGACACAATGCCACCCAGCGACACCACCGCCACTTCCGATGTACCGCCGCCGATATTGATAATCATGTTTCCCGAATGCGAGTTAATGGGAATCCCAGCACCCAGCGCCGCCAAAATCGGTTCACGCACAATGTGTGCCCGCCGCGCTCCGGCTTCTTGTGCGGCATTGAGAACCGCCCGTTTTTCGGTCTGGGTGATACCAGCAGGAACAGAGATAACGACATCGGGTTTAATGATCCTCCGCAAAGGTCCGGCCGCCTTAGCAATAAAATATCGCAATAATGCCTTGGTGATGTAATAATCGGCAATCACACCGTCTTTGAGCGGCTTATAGGCGATGATGTCCGAGGGAGTCTTACCGATCATCTCCTTGGCCTCCTTGCCAACCGCCAACACATGATTGTCGGGGATGCTCAAAGCAACCATCGTTGGCTCATTAATCACAAACCCTCGTTTAGGGACAAAAACAACGGTATTGGCCGTCCCTAAATCAATCCCTATTTTTGTAGTCAGCGCCATGTGATAATACGGTAGATTTTTAGTGCCTCCATCATACGTTTTTTCTCTCCGTGATGCAACATTCGGACAAATGAACGGTGACCGCCGCTAAAAACGACCATCAACAACGCTCCTGTGGGTTGCCATTTTTGCTTCCAGCCATTAGTATGAATCGGAATTGGCATGATAACATTTCGCATTGTAAAAAAATCAAAAAGGAGCCGCGCGCGGCTGGGCATCATACAGACACCTCACGGCATCGTTCAAACGCCATCATTCGTTGGTGTGGCGACCCAAGGGACCATCAAGGCATTGGAACTGCGCCAAATAAAAGAAGTCGGCACGCAGTTGCTCATTGCCAATACCTACCATTTGCATTTGCGTCCGGGAGAAAATGTCATCAAGCGCGCCGGCGGGATCCACGCCTATATCGGTTGGCAAAAGCCCCTTATGACTGACTCGGGAGGATTCCAGGTTTTTTCACTCGGATTCGGGAAAGACTTTGGCACCGGTAAAATCTTAAAACAAAAAACTGACGCTCAAATCAAGCGCGGCGATCAGCCGCGATCATTGAAAATCACCGAAGCGGGCGTTGCATTTAAATCATACATTGATGGTTCGCCGATTTTTCTAGGTCCCAAGGAATCAATCCGCATTCAAGAAAAAATCGGCGCCGATATTATTTTTGCATTCGATGAATGCACCTCTCCGATTGCGACGCACGAATACACCAAAACTGCCATGGAACGCACCCACCGTTGGGCCGCACAATGCCTCAAAACTAAAAAAACAGATCAGGCACTGTACGGCATTGTACAGGGAGGAAAATACAAAGACTTGCGAACGCAAAGCGCCCGTACGATCGGTGCACTGCCGTTTGACGGATTTGGCATCGGTGGAGAATTCGGGGACGACAAACGACAAATGACCGGGATGATTCGCTGGGTTGTCGACGAACTCCCCGAACAAAAACCTCGACACTTGCTGGGTATTGGACATTTGCAGGACATTGCTGAAGTTATCAAAGAAGGCGTTGACACGTTTGACTGCATTACCCCCACGCACTATGCGCGTCACGGCCACGCGTTTATCCGCAAAACCATTGGAACAAAAACGACGCTCCCCCGCTTTGAACGGCTCGATCTGCACAAATCAGTCTATCTCAAAGACATGCGCCCGCTTGATCCGCATTGTTCGTGCTTTACCTGCCGCACACACAGCCGTAGCTTTATCGCCCACCTCCTCCGCGCATATGAAATTACACCGCTCATCTTACTCACCATCCACAATCTGCATACCTTCAATGCGTATGTCGCCGATATTCGCACACGAATAAAAAACGGATTGCTATAAAACCAAAAAAATCTTGCTTTATGTTCCGCCCCCCCGCATCGATATGGCAACACTCAAAAAATTACTCACACGATACGATTACGCAGTTTCTTCCGACCGCATCGCTCAAGAACCGGCCTCTCCTCGCGACAGCGCTCGGCTCTTAGTATACAACAGAAAAAAAGAGGCGGTAATGCACGACACATTTCTGAACCTAGCCGATTATCTGCCTCACAATGCCATTCTTGTTTTTAATAAAACCAAAGTCATCCCCGCACGTTTTTCCGTAACCAAGGAAACCGGCGGCAAAGCGACTATTACCTACGTCGAAACACACGCGCCGCACATGCAAGTCATGGCCGACCGAAGACTACCCGTCGGCTCACGATTAATACTTTCACATACCATATCATTTACCGTCGCCCGACAAGAACAAAAATATTATTTTCTTTTGCCGTCCTTTCCAGTTAAAAACCTTTTTGAAATTCTTGAACGACACGGAACCATGCCTATCCCCCCGTATATCAAACATTCTCCGCTTACCCGCGCACAACTGAAAAAAAAGTATCAGACAATCTTCGCACAGAAGAACGGCTCAATCGCCGCTCCGACCGCGTCACTTCATTTCACCAAACGCCTGCTCACGCGCCTCAAAAAACAAGGTGTTACTATTGCCTACACCACATTGCACGTTGGTCTGGGCACCTTCGCGCCGCTCACGCAAGAAAACATCTCCCGCGGTACCCTGCATCATGAATGGTACCAGATTGATCAAAAAACCGTTGCACTGCTCACTCAAGCGAAAAAAGAAAAACGTCCCATTATTGCTGCGGGCACCACCGTTGTCCGTACGCTTGAATCAGCCTCGAACGCACGCGGACACATCGTGCGTCCATTGGGGACTACTGATCTTTTTATTCGCGAAGGGTACCATTTTAAATTCACCACCGGCCTCATCACCAACTTCCATGTACCACAATCCAGTCTACTCATGTTAGTGTCCGCATTTGTCGGACGCAAAAAAATTCTCTCGCTGTATCAAAAAGCCGCTGATAAAAACTATCGTTTCTTCTCGTTCGGCGACGGAATGTTTATCGCCTAGCACATTCATCCGAACGCAACCACCACGACAAATTCGCCCTTGGTATTTTTGGGACTGGTAGCCAGTTGCGCCAAAACATCTGCAGGCATTCCCTCAAATGAATTTTCAAACATTTTGGTCAGTTCCTTAGCAACAAAAACGCGCACATCGGGAACCGTTTTTTCAAGTGCGGCGATGGTTTTAACAATCCGAAACGGCGACTCAAAAAATACCAACGTCGTTTTCCGTTCCGCATATTCGACGAAAAGTTTTTTCAACTGACCCTCCTTTTTGGGAGGAAAACTAATGAAAGAAAATTCGCGGATGGGTAACCCCGACAAAGCGAGTGCGGCCGTCAACGCCGACGGCCCCGGGACGACATTGACCGGAACACTATGCGCTCGCGCCAAACGCACCAAATCTTCGCCTGGGTCACTAATCCCAGGCATGCCCGCCGACGTGATGTACGCGGCGTCCTTTTCCTGCAGTACCGTCAGCACCTCAGCTTCCATTCTCTTTCTATTGCGTTCGTTGTATTTAATAATTTCCTTCTGTGGCAAGGCATAGGCACGGACCAGACGCATTGAGTCTTGCGGGCTTTCCATAATAATCACCGGCACCGTACGTAAAATTTCAAGTGCCCGCTCGGTAATGTCTTTTAAGTTGCCAATAGGCGTTCCAACGATATACAACATAGGCGCAGTATATACTTTTTTATAAAAAATCTCTCCCGGCAAAGCGGGAGAGCGGGCTTAACGATTGCGCAAAGAGGCTATTTTTTTCCCCTTATTTTTTCGATGTTTCTTGTCGGCTACTTTTTTCTTCTTATACATGAGCGCCAGTATACCGCGCAGACATTAAAAAGCAAGGCACTACGCCTCACCTGATATTCCATGCTATACTATCAGCATCATCAGTAACCGCAACATTTATGGCACAAGTATACATGGAGTCAGACAATGCGCTGTCCGAGGGAGAAAAAGACATTGCCCGCATGATCGCCTCAATGGTTGAGGAGGCCGAAGCAATCCAGGGATACCAGCAACGCATTGCCGTCTCAAAAGATCCCGAAGTAAAAAAAATCATTGAACACGCACAGAAGGAGGAAATGGAACATTTTGCCACCGAGTTGGAATGGCTTGCACGCAAAATGCCAGCCTGGCGTCAGAAACTTGAGCAGATTCTCTTTAAAGATGGCGACATTATTGAAAACGCCAAGAAGCACGAATAAGGCAGAAACAAAAATCAAACACGACGAGCACAAAACAAAACGCCGATAGTATCGGCGTTTTGTTTTGTGGAAAAATAATAACTAAGAATTTCAAAAAGCAGCCGCAGAGCCATGACCCATCCTTACGACGAATTCTTTTCCATCCGCATTGAGATCAAGACCAGCACGCCGGTGATAATGACTGCGTAGATAAATTTCAATACCACGGTTCCCGTTCCGATAGGAACCAGCTCTTTGACGAGTGCCTGAATGGCATCGTTCCATGCTAAACCGACCACCAATCCAAGACCAGCCATAACATAAATGCCCGTTTTCTCAAGAAATGTTCTCGATGCCTTGCGTGCGTCTTCCTTGGCCTTTTCCTTCACTTCTTTGAGTAATTCCTTCTTTGATTCGTTTGACATAGGCGCTATCACTGATTACTTATATAACCTCGAAAAAAGATCTCACAATATCAATATTTTTTTTATCCGGCCCGGCGCCATCAAATCCAGGGACCTCAAGAATCATCGGCACATTAACAAACGCCGGATGCATCACAAATTGTTTCAATGCCGTAGCCCCGATTAAGCCCTCTCCAATATTTTCATGCCGATCTTTGCTTGAACCGGCAGGAACCTTACTGTCGTTGAGATGGATAGCCCATAATTTTTCAAGCCCGACATAACGATCAATCTTGGTGGCAAAAGCATCGACGCCTCCGACGGAAAAATCATTCAATATCCCCGCGGCAAAGGCATGCGCCGTGTCAAGACAAAAACCGACGCGCGGATTATTAAGCCCAAGCAAAATAGACCCGATTTCTTCGAGCGTATCACCAACCAAATTACCGGCACCGGCACTGTTCTCAATAATCAACATGCCCCGAGGAACATCACGAGCGATTTCATCCAAGGCCGCCACCACCATCGCCTCAGCGTCTTTCTCCGCACGCTCTCCGCGCGATCCGATATGAAAAATAACCCCAAACGCCCCCAGTGCATTGGCAATCTCCAGATGTTTTGCGAGAAGCGTTTTTGACATGCCCGCCAGATTACCCTTCTCGCTCGCAAGATTAATGAGGTACGGTGCGTGCAAAAAGACGGGTTCAATGCCGCGCGCGTGCGCTCCTTCCTTAAATTGTTGCGCGATGGCTTGATCGGGAACCTGCGCACGCCACTGGACGGGATTGGCCCCAAAAATCTGGATAGTGTTTGCCCCGATACGCTGAGCATTGTCCAGAGCCGTCAAGACGCCCCCCTCGGTTGATACATGAGCGCCAATGCGATGCTGGGTCGGCATGGATGCGGTAAAGGGCGGAGAGTGGTTAGCTATCGACTTTTGCCTCGTTTTCCTTTGCTATGCGCTGTAATTCATCGCGATGTCTCAACATAAGCTCCTGCATTATGTCTGCCTGATTCTTCCCACGCTTAAGTTCTTCCTGAAGTTCATGAGCGAGCGTTTCAAAAAATTCAGGATTTTTTGAAAACATTTGAACGATTTTTTCACGCTGATCCTGTGGAACTTGTTTTAACTGAGTCTCAAGCATCCGCCGAATAAAAAACTCTTTTATCATTGACCTAGTATTGCATAAATCCGCCTAGGCGCCAAGGGCAACCACATCCGCAAGAATCTGAGACGCATGGGTCTTGGGATCTACACGGTCATATATTTTTCGCACAATGCCTTGTCCGTCAACAAGAAAAGAGGATCGACGGGTAAGAAGAATTCCATCGGCGCCATACGCGGCAGTGACCTCTTTTTGTGGATCCGCGAGTAGGGTAAATTCGAGCCCATGAGCATTACAGAATTTTTTGTGGCTCTCAACCGAATCAGCGCTGATACCAATAATCGTCACTTTCTTTTTAAGCTCGTCGAAAATTTTTTGAAACTCTTGCGCCTCAATGGTGCATCCCGGCGTAAAATCCTTTGGATAAAAGTACAGCAATACAAATCCTCCCCGATGATCAGCTAAACGCCAGGTATGCCCGTCTTGATCAATGGACGTAAACTCTGGCGCCATAGTTCCTTCAATAATTTTTTTCATATACATTTTAGATTATTTTTTCTACCGCAAAAATTAATCGCCGCGAAAGAGATCCCGCGGGATATCCGCTACCGCCCACAACCCCTTGCGGGAATATAACCCGCGAGTACAATGCACCCATGCGTTCATTATACGTTTTATTCCCCCTTATTATTTTTGTCGCCGCACTCATCGGCCTAGGCACATGGATATTTCTCGTTTTTAGGACCTCGCGCGCAGGATGGGACGACCATCAGCAAGCCATTGTGGAATTCCCCAACGGAACCATTCTTGCCGAGGTGGCCAGCTCAACGATAAAGCAATACCAGGGACTCTCCGGGCACGCTCCCCTAGCACAAGATGCCGGCATGCTTTTTGTTTTTGGCAGCGCACAAAAATACCCATTTGTTATGCGCGGGATGACGTTTCCTCTGGATTTTGTTTGGCTCATCGATAACCACGTCATGGACATCGACCAAAACGTTCCCTGGCCGACTCGCGGGGAAAATGCCGAGATAGTGATGCCGCAAAAACCAATCACCATGGTGCTGGAAGTTCCTGCCGGCACCATTGACCGACTTGCCATTCACATCGGCGACGTGGTCACCATAATGCACGGGAAAACCGCCAAATAAAAACCACCGCACCATGCGGGGTTTTTATTCACTAGTGCAAAAACTTCGGCGAACTCTATTTTCCACTCCCGGTAAATTGCATGCTCTGTACGATGGCGGGCACGTCTTTAAGCATGGTCTCAAATTGTTGCTGTTGTCCCGCCGCACCCTTAAATAAGCCGCTGGGCGTCACGTTATATGCAAAAACCGTTCCATTGTGCGAGGCAATCGAAACAATCAAGCTTGTGCTTTTTTGTACGACTGCCCAATCTTTTTCCGGATAAGCGTACACCGTGAAAAGAGGATACGACGACGTTCCATTGGCAAAATTAAATGCGACCGCTTGCGATCCCGAGTTCATTTGATATTTCCCTTGCCATGAATCGGGGATAACCACGCTAAATCCCAGTTGCGCATCATAAACCGATTGTCCGGAAACAGGCGGTTGGTTGTCTCCGCTTTTTGGCGCGCCACCGCTTGATTGTTGCCACCACCAAGCAATGCCAACGCACAGAAGAACAAGGACAATCCCCGTCGTGATAAAAAGTAACTTCTTATTTTTTATTTGCATCATGCACCGCAGTATACACCAATTATCCATTTTGTCATGCATTTTGCTCTCGTGCGCGCCATACGATCGCATAAGTCCCCACTACCGCAGCCGTTTCGGCACGTAAAACAGTCCCCCCAAGCGAAATAATGCACGCTCCTCTTGCGCGAGCGTACTCATATTCCTCATCTGACCATCCACCCTCTGGACCAATAAAGATGTTTACCGCCCGATGGCTCGCGGCAAGACATGGCGAGTTATCAAGCGTCAATCCGCGCGGATCAAATAATACGCACGGCTCATGCGCGGTCATCGCACCATCAAACGCATCAACAAAACGCATCGTTTCCAGCAATAAAGGCATGGTGACGCGTCCCGATTGTTCGGCGGCTTCGCGCATAATCGTCGCAACACGAGCCGGTATAATATTCTTTTTTATGGTACGTTCCGTAACGCACGGGACGAGCGCATGAGCCCCGATTTCGGTTATTTTTTGCGCCACCCACTCAAAATTCTCGCGTTTTAAAATGGCGCAATATACCGTCACCGCAATGGGCGCGTCGGCCGATCGCCGACTCACCTCGTCGACACGACACATCACTTGATCACCCGACAAACGCACGATGCGCGCGTGCGCCTCCTGGCCACGATCGTTAAAAAGAGCTATCACCCCACCCTCTCGTAGTCGCAGCACTGTTTTTATTTGACGAATCATCCCCGCATTCCGCAGAATCAAATCGCTTTGGGGCGACAGGTCGTCGGTTATCAAAAAACGATGAATTTTCATGGTTTAAGATTCGTATAACGATGCCTGAGCTCGATAGGCGCACCACGGACACGCCTTTGCGGCCACGGGCGGATATTCTTCGGCAAGACATTGGTGCGCCCGCACCACAACGCGCTCAACCCAGTCATCGTTACCCGCGTAGGGAAGTAATAAAACATCGAATTCCAACACGCCATCAAAGGCGGCGCGATCTTTTTTCCCGTTTGCGTAAACAAAATAGCCGGTCGGTGACACCGCAAATCCATTTCTGCGAAATAACCATTGATAAATTTCTATCTGCCGCTTATATGCCTGCCGATAGTCTGCATCAAGCGTCAACGGCGCCGTTGTACTGGTTGCCTTATAATCAACAACAATCAGTTCGCCCGCATCGTTTATCCACACATCGTCGATAGCGCCAAAAATAGTCAGTTGCGTCGGCTCATGAAAGTATGATATTCCGCGCCTGGTGTCACGCCACGCATCAATCTTCTCGTGCATAAAAGGACGCGCCGTCACGCCGTATGCCCTTAACAACGGGTGAACACTGCCGGCAGCGCGATGGATATCAAATTCTTTTTTAAGAAGCGCATCAACCGCATTATTAAGTGTAAAGGGAAATCCAGGAACCTGGGCGACTCCTAAACGCCGATCAAAATAAAAACAGCGCGGACAATTAATAAAAAGTTCAAGCTTGGAACGGCTGAGCGTAAAGGGCGCGCCTGGTTCAAAAAGTTTTCCCGATGTCCGCGTGTGTGCCATATTTTTTAAGTATATCACGCTCGCAGACGCCAAACAAAAACGCTCCCGATACCATCGGGAGCGTTTAGTAAATTGATTAACTTATCTGCGTCCGCCATGGAATCCACCCTCACGACGAGGAGGCCTTTCCCCCATGGGACGAGCTTCGTTGACCACCAAGGAACGTCCGCCAAAATCTTTTCCATTTAACGTCTCAACAGCTTTATCGGCTTCATCGTCATTTGCCATTTCGACAAATCCGAATCCGCGTGAACGACCGGTCATCCGATCAATCATAACCGTTGCGCTGGTCACTTCTCCATATTCGGAAAAAGTGCTGGCAAGGTCTTCGTTGGCTGTTGTGTACGGGAGGTTCCCTACATATAACTTCTTAGCCATTTGAAACAAAATATAGTTTATCTAGTAAAGCACAAGGAAAGACCTTCTTTACTTTACGCCGCACGAGGGCTGGCCTCATAAAGAAACACCTGCGCTACCCGATTACTATACGGGATGCATATATAAAAAGCAATCCCAGAAATACCGCGAAAAATCGACCCAAAACAGACATCATGTGCTGTTGCTCTTATTTTCCGGCTATCAACGGCACAAAGGAATATCCAAAAAATTCCCGCTTAAGAAAATCATCTTTCCCGGTCTTATCAAGCACCACAATACTGTCACGCACCGGCGCAACAATGCGACCGCCGATTTTGAGTTGATCTTTCCATGTCTGCGGAATAGTGTCGACCGCCGCAGCGCCTGAGATAATTTTATCATACGGCATATGCTCGGCATCCCCTCGTGTGCCGTCTCCTTCAATGAGCGCTATATTTTTTGCTCCTTCTCCATCCCATCGAGCAAGGACCGCCCGTGCACCATCGTGTAATTCATGAATGCGTTCAAGGGAAATAATTGCGGGTTTTTCTGAATCGTGCGCGGTAGCGTCGTGCGTTAAAAAAG
Organism: Minisyncoccota bacterium; assembly: GCA_041665445.1. Lineage (GTDB taxonomy): Bacteria > Patescibacteriota > Minisyncoccia > UBA6257 > JAGOQP01 > DAIEKJ01. The sequence continues at coordinate 45,249 of JBAYIV010000003.1, read as the reverse complement.
CACAAAGGGCAGTTTGCCATCCAGACCCGGTGCCGATTTCAAGAATAATCTCTCCCGGTTTTATTTCCAACAGATCCAGCATAAAAGCCACAACAAGCGGCTGCGAAATAGTCTGCCCATGTCCAATGGGTAGCGGTTCATTGAGATAGGCATGCTGTTTTATTTCTTTGGGCACAAAAAATCTTCGATCAACGGCAAAAAATGCTTCAGCAATCCGATCCGTCTTAAGATAGCCCAACAAGCGCAGTTCCTTAAACAATTCCTCGTTTGACGAAATCATGCTCTTCATCATACATCAAAAACATTCCCCCTTGCAACGCAAACGCCCACGACAGTTGTCCACAGCAATGAGTTGACATAAATATAAAATGTGGGATATAATAAATTCCAGCATCACGTAAACTGAATAGAGGGAACAAAGAGGAGGGCTCAGCCAATGGATTACTGACTGGATTTGTAGCCGGGATTCTTTTTCAAAAGAAGGGATAATCACATGAGAGCGGAGGCAGTGATGCAGCAAAGAAAATGCACCATCGCGGCGGTCGTCCTCACCGGCAAGGCAACCTCGCCGGCGAAGGTTGGGAAGGTTAAGAGGATCGATGAGGTGGTGGTCGACAAGAATACGTCGATCAGCCTCAAAACCCCGGACCCCGTTCACCGCCTCATTGACGCGGTGAAAGAAAGCCCGCGGAACAAAGTGATCCTCATCCCCATCCTGGACGGAAACTCCGCAAGGGGCGGCAAGAAGTTCGTCGACGTCAACCACTACCGCCCAGGCCATGAAATGGAAGATGTGTACGACCGCGTGCATCAACTTGCATGCGCTGGGACGCATGTCCTCGTGGCCCACCAGAACATGGACTTTTAACCCTTCGCACTCGGGAGCCAGTACGGAGTCCGATCCTCCAGCTCCTCTATCCCCTCAAGCACATTTGCACACCTCGCCGCCCCAAAAGGACGGCATTTTGTTGCAAAAAATCAACCGATTCGCTATTGTTATTCAACGAATGAGATTGGGAGTGTCGTCCAATGGTAGGACTCTGGTCTCCAAAACCAGGTATTCAGGTTCGAATCCTGACGCTCCCGCAGAAAGATTTTTTTGTGACGCCACCCACGCAAGATCGCACTTAAGCGATAACAACTTGTGCACGCGCGTAAAAAATCCCCCGCCTTGTAAGCGGGGGAAAATGCTATTTCTTTGTTTCCGTATGCTTGGTGTGCGCACGACACCATTTGCAATATTTCTGTATCACCAGCTTTCCTTCCGAAGTTTTCCTGTTTTTACGGGTGAAATAGTTGATGCGCTTGCATTCGCCACACTTCAATCGGATCAAATTTTCACTGAATTTTGACTTTGCCATAGTTCCTGTTTAGTGCGCCTACTGTAGCATATCCAACGGCATTATTGCAAGTCCCCTTTCATTATCCCGCGACTCATTTAAAATTAAGACGACAAAATAAAACAGACAGAAAATCTCAGGAAAAGTCCGCAAAAAATTCTTTATCTTGTGAGCCAATGCGCGGATTCGAACCGCGGACCTACTCCTTACCATGGAGTTGCTCTACCAGCTGAGCTACATTGGCTTATTTTAGAAACTTTATTTGAGAGTACGATACCGATATCTGCCCATGCGCGCAAGCCTTCGGTTGGTTGCTCTGCCTGATTACTCTGAGCCACCTCCCGGATTTGGACCGGGGACCTACTGTTTACAAAACAGTTGCTCTACCAGCTGAGCTAAGGTGGCGGTTGCTTTATCGTGTGGGTAGGGTGAGAGTTGAACTCACGCGGGCACATTGGCCAACGGTTTTACAGACCGCCCTCGGCCCCTACGAGACTACCTACCCAATGATGAGACAAACATTTACTGTGCCGCCTTATTTTCAAGGCACTCATTAAGAAATAGCGTTGCCAGTGTATACTAGACTTATCTATTTCTCAAGACCCCGCAATAATTACTCATCGGATCGACGATGCTTCCCATCGTCGGCCTCCTGCGCACGTTGACGATCTTCTTGCAACGTCTTAATGACATGCGGTGCATCCCCTTCGCCGCTATTTATTTGGGGACTCACTCGCTCAAGCGAACGGGCAATCAAGGCATCAAATTTCATCGTCCATATCTTCAGACGTCGTAATGTTTTGGTTGAATAGAACAACACCTTCTTGTCCATGGCGTCAACCCAATGCCAGCGAACCCCTCCCCAGAACGCTCCCGTGCCGCGCGATGGTTTTTCTTCTTCAAATCCATCAACCAACGGCAGTCGACGCAACATCAAAAGCGCTACCATTGCGAGCGCTAAGAAAAAAATCATCTCGAGAATAAAATAGAACATGGATAGTGGGAAGTATACCACATCAGCCGCCCCTACGCTCAACGCACGATTTGGCTAAATTTCATACCGGCAAAAACGTTCGATTTTTATATTTTCTCCCGTTTTTGCGATCGCTCGAGTTACTAAGTCCTGGATAGTCACTGACTCGTCGCGCACAAACGGTTGCGCAAGCAACTCATCAACCGTTGCCGGATCCATGGAAACAATATGCATGGCGATATCGTGCCCCAGCGCCTTAAATGTTTCGTTGTGAGCGACAAAATCCGTTTCACAACGAATCTCTAAAAGCACGCCGATGCGCCCGCTGTGAATATACGCCTCCAAGATACCCGATCCCGTTTTTCGCTCCTGCCGCTTCGTTGCCTTATCACCGCCACGCTCAAAAATAAACGCCCGCGCTTTTTCATAATCACCGTTGGCATCGTCAAGCGCCTTCTTGCAATCCATAACCCCGGCTCCGGTTTCTTCGCGCAATTTCACAATACTGTCTGTCATAGATTTTATTTAAGATTAGCAATGATTCGATTTATCACCCAGTCAATAGATGACCGCGCGTGATCATTGGCTGGCACAAAATAGGCAAAATCATTCGGATCATCGTCGCTATCAATAATTCCCAATACGGGAACGTGTTTGATGCGCGCTTCAGCAATAGCCGTCTTGTGTCCCTTGGGAGAACCGTCGATAACAAACATGATGTCAGGCACTTGCCCCATATTTTCAACGCCAGTGAATTTATGTTCCATCTTCTCGACTTCGCGCTTAATCAAGAGCTGTTCCTTTTTTGTATATTTATCTAAACGACCCTGGGTTAAATCATCTTTCTGTTGTTTGTAGTAGTTGATTCGCTTGGAGAGAATAGAAAAATTAGTGAACAACCCGCCGATCCAGCGACGAGTTACGTACGAACAATCACCCAGTGCTTGAGCAAGCGCCATAACCGAATCAGTCGCTGCTGGTTGTGTACCAACAATGACAAATGTTTTTTTGTCTTCAATAGCTTTCTTCAAGAAACCGGAAACAATATCAATTGCCTTAAGCGTCTTTGTTAAGTCAATAACTTCAATGCCATTCCGCGTAGAAAAAATATATTCGTCAAAATGCGGATTCTTGCGCGACTTTTTGTGGCCATACAATACTCCCGCCTGTGCCATTTCAAGCAACGTTTCCTCATCAGCGCCAACGCCGGAAAAAAGAGTATCCGCATCAAGAAATGCCCCGCTCACCTGCTTTTGGTCTTTTTGATCGTTTGGTATATCCATACGTATGCATGCCACGCCTGTCCGCGGCTGGGCTCCGTTTTATCCCGCACATGCGGGACACCGAGCGATTATTATTAATAAAAACCGCCTGCCATCGCACAAAAGCGCTCAGCAAACAGCGCATAGACTATACCTCACCAAAAGACAAAAAGCAAGGAAAATCAACCTCGCGCACTTCGCCATTCGTCTATTTTTTTGTGATCACCCGACAATAAAACTTGCGGCACGCGCCATGCTTTTTTAGCTTTTTTGGAATCGGGATAAAAAACCTCAGGACGTGTGTAAACGGGGTAGCTTCCCTTCACTTCCTCCAACGACTCCTCTTTGCCCAAAACACCCGGGACAAATCGCGCAATGGCATCAATGGCCAGCATGGCTGGGATCTCGCCTCCCGAGAGGATAAAGGGGCCCACCGATAGTTCCTCATCGGCAATATGGCGCGCCACGCGCTCATCAACCCCCTCATACCGCCCACAAATAAACACCACATGATCGTACCGAACCAGCCGTCGCGCCTCGACGCTGGTGAATAACTTTCCGCGCGTACTTAAGAGCACGATACGTGTTTTTCTGTGCATGGTGCGAACAATTTTTCTTTTCAGCGCCGCAACGCCTCGATAAATAGTATCCACCTTAAGAACCATCCCCGGTCCTCCTCCATACGGACTATCGTCTATCTTTTTGTGTTTATCAACGGCTCCTGCGCGCAGATCATATACCCGTACCGAAATTATTTTGCGCGCCTGCGCCTTCCCAAAAATTGACGCCATAAAATACGGCGCAATAACCTCTGGAATGGCAGAAAAAACATGAAATGTCTTAGGCGCTGATCGAACGATCCCGCGGCGACGGATGGATCCCATGAGATATACTATACAAAAAACAGTCCCGTCTGCCAACCGCAGACGGGACTGTTCCAATATACCGCTTAAAGATTCTTCAAATCTTCCATCGCCTGATCAATCGCTGACGTCGAAGCGACGCCAACCTCTTCATGATGATGAGGACCCGTTCCACCTTCTGGCTCAAGAATTTTTAAATTAACCCGAGCATTATTTTTCATACCCACGATGCGCAGCAGCGATCGAATCGCTTTAGCGGTTGATCCCGCACGACCGACAATCTGCCCCATGTCCGCCTTATTGACTTTTAATTTCAACAACACGCCCATTTCATCAATGGTGCGCTCGATAAGGACATCATCAGGATAGTCGACTAACGATTTTGTAACCAATTCAAGAAATGCTTGATCCCGTTCCATGGCTATTTCTGTGTTGCTTGATTTGTACTCGACCTTTTCAATACGATCAGAATATCAGATACTCGGTTTGGTAACGCACAGTCACCAGAGACTCGCTCACTATTCAGCGGCTGGTTCGGACGTTTCAATAACTGGCTCCGCTAGAACCTCCGATTCGGGGGCAATGACAGCAGATTCGGGCGCCGATTCCTCCGCAACAGCCGATTGAGATTCTTGAGCAACGACAGCTGGCTCTGCGGGATGTTTTGATTTTTTATGTACCGCGATTTTTGCGCCAACAACGATTTTGGCATCCACGAGAATATTGTGCACCGTATCCGTTGGCTGTGCGCCAACGCCAATCCAATGGGTCGCACGCTGAGCATTAATGCCAAATTTATTGGTATGCGGATTGTACCACCCCAAATCTTCAATAAACTTCCCTACTAATTTCGATTTCTTCTCCATAACCGCAACGCGGTATGAAATCTGCTTTTTCTTCCCCACGGGACGTAGTTTGATTGCAATCATAATCTGTTTAATTACCAGTGCGCGTATTGTACTGACAGAAACCCGCAAAGTCAACCCCGATGCTTTGCCAGTTGGAAGCTCCCCGCGAATAGCATTGCCATCGCCGGCCGCATCCGCCCGCACTATTTTTGCTCAACAACGGCATCGTCGGCAAACCGCAATGACAGAACTTTTGAACATCCGGCCTCATCCATCGTAACCCCATACAATACATTGGCCGCCTCCATAGTAACCCGATTGTGCGTCACCACGATAAATTGCGTATGGGACGCAAATGTATGAATGAGATCTGCAAATCGTTTTGAGTTCTTCTCATCCAATGCCGAGTCAGCTTCGTCAAGGATTAAAAATGGCGGTGGACTAACCGATACCAGCGCAAAAAGAGCCGCAATAGATACAAGACTCTTCTCTCCTCCCGACAGCGCCTCTAAACTCATTACCTTCTTTTGAGGGATCGCTAATTCAACATCAATGCCCGCCAAAATTTCTTCTGACTCCTGCGTGGATGTTTCTTGATTTTCGGGAGTGCCACCTTCGAGCAATTGCGGTGCCCGCTCTTTATACACCACCTTCATGTGCGCATGTCCGCCGCCGAACATTAACCGGAAAAAGGTGTTAAACTCCTCGTTGACGCGCTTGAAGGACAATGAAAACTGCGTCGTGATTTTATTCCCCAGCTCCTGCGCCAAACCATCAAGATCCGCAATGGCGTGCTCAAGATCCGCGGATTGTTTTTCGAGAAAAGAATAGTGCGCTTCAACTTCTTGGGTTTCCTGTACCACCCCTTGATCAATTTCGCCGATACTCGCAATATCACCGCGCAAATGAAGCACCTTTCGTTCCAAATCTCCCATAGCCGAATCATCACCCACCGGCTCAAACGCTGGTTCATTGGCCACGCGTTCAATATCAACCATCGACAACCCCGCCGCTTCAATCATTCGCTGAGTTTCGGCAATACGGAATTGTATTTTTTCATCCTCGAAAATCATTCGCTGTTTCCGTTCACGCAATTCTTGCAACATTCGCCCAATGCGCTCGCGCTGAGCAAACGCCTCTTTAAAACGAACGTTAAAATCTTGAACTCCGCGAGAAAGCATTTCTTCATTTTTCTCTATATCGGCAATGCCTTGATCTAATTGAGCAAGGGTTGCGGTGATTTCTTTCTTCTGTTGTGCCAGTGCGCTTGTCGCCGTACGCATTTGATCAGTCTGAGGCGTTTTCGTCATCCCATCGATAGCCCGCAAAGCGCGCGCGATAGATTCTCGCATGCCATGGATCGATGTTTCGGCGGATACATCGCGCAATATATTTTTTACCTCCGCCAGCACGGAGCGCAGAACCCCGACGGAAACATCAACATCCATCGTTGTTTGTTCAACGCGATCAATGTCTGCCTCTATTTTAAACAAGGACCGTTCGAGCCCTGACTTCTTTGAAAAAAGATCACGCTTTTGTTCCTGGAGTTTCTTGAGTGCATCGGACGAAAACGAAGAATCTTCAATCTGATGCACATGGGCATCAGCCTGTGCAAGCTCTTTTTCGTGCGCAACAAGCGCCTCATCAATCGCGCCACCATCAACTGAATGCGCTTGGGTGCGAGCAACAAAAAGATGCCCAAGCTTTGATGCATACAAAAGTTTCTCTGACTCGCGCAAGTCCTCTTCAATTTCAAATCGCTTTTCCCATCGCGACGTCTGCCGTTTCAGCATGCGCAAACGAGGAGCGACCTCCCCCATCATCGCCGATACTTTATCAAGATTGATGCGCGCATTTTTCAATTTGCGCTCGCTTTCAGCTTTTTTTAATTGATACTCCCGCAAACCAAGAATTTCCTGCACCATCATCATGCGGTCGGCCGCCGATGCACGGACAAAAATGTCCGCCGATCCCTGGCTGATAATAGTCAATCCTCGCGTGCCAAGCTTTGCTTTTGAAAAAAAATCAACTACGTCCTTAAGACGAACCTCGCTGTCATTCATAAGATATTGCGATACGCCCGCTCGCGTTACCCGCCGCGTTATCACAATTTCCTTGAATTCAGAGGGAAGTTTGCCCGATGCGTTATCAAGTACCACGCTGACCTGAGCCATGCCGACACGCGGCTTTTTCGGCGTTCCGGCAAAAATAAGATCCTCAATGGTATCACCGCGCAAATTTTTCGCCTCTCGTTCCCCCAAGAGCCACCGCACCGCATCAATAACGTTCGATTTACCCGATCCATTGGGGCCGACAATACCAACGATTCCCGAAGGAAATTCGAATGTTGTTTTTGCCGCAAACGACTTAAATCCGTTTATTTCCAGTCTCTTTAAAAACATATAAACCGTTCTTCGCCGCCTCAACTTCGGCCTCTTGTTTAGAATACCCCTGACCATCCGCGACCTTTCGTTCGCCGACAAAAACGCTCACCGTAAAAACTTTACGATGATCCGGCCCCTCTTCCTTGAGAACCACATACGTAGGCGTTATTTTAAAATGTTCCTGCGCATATTCCTGAAAAGAGCTCTTGGCGTCGCGATAAAGATGATGGGTAACCACGTCGTCAACACTGCACAACACATGCGCCCTGATAAAATCACCGACGATTCGATATCCTCCATCTAAATATAACGCACCCAGCAATGCCTCAAACGCATTCGCAAGAATGACTTCTCGCGCCTTACCCGTATCTCGCGCCTCGCCCTTCGACATCAGCACCGATCCGCCCATGTCTATCTCTGTCGCCGCCTTTGCCAAGGCAACATAGTTAACCAGCGCCGCTCGAATACTGGTTAATCTTCCCTCGTCATCGTGAGGATATTTTCCATATAAAAATTCGGTAACAACCAACTCAAGAACCGCATCACCAAGAAACTCAAGCCGCTCATTGTGCGGCAATCGCCATGACGGATTTTCATTCAAATATGAGCGATGCGTCAACGCTTCATTGAGAAGATCTTCGTTGTGGAAAAAGAACCCAATTTTTTTTTGAAACGCGCGAATGTCGTTGGCCATATCTTATTGAACGGACTCCGACGAAGAAACCGCTGACGAAGGATCTTTGTCTTCAGCCGACACCTGTTCCAACTGTTTATATACCGTTCCCAAAACGCCATTGACGAATTTTCCCGAATTGACGCCTCCATAGTTTTTCGCCAATTCAATCGCCTCATTAATAGCGACTTTATGCGGCACCTCCTCGTGATCCGCGAACATCAATTCGTAAACGCCTATGCGCAATACGTTGCGATCAATAAGTGCAATCTGGTCAAACGGCCACTCAACCGCCGATGCGCTGATGATCGCATCAATCTCCGCAAGATGCTGGACAACGCCGTTGACAATTTTCCACACAAACTCGGGCTCATTGATGCCGGGAGCAAATTCATCGCTGTTGCGTTGGACGATAGATACCAAATCACCAGTGCGACCGGAAAAATCCCATTCATACAGCGATTGAAGAACGACCGAGCGTGCGAGATGACGAGTAGCCATAGTAAAAATGCAAAAGGCAAAAATCAAAATGAAAAATACGGCGGGATCCCGCCCGATTTTGATTTTTTATTTTTGATTTTTTATTTTTGTTGGCCGATATCCGCAGTTTGAGCACATGCGATGCGGCAACGTTGGGTGCTTGCACTTGGGACATGCAATCAACTGATTCGACTTGAGCGCCAAATGCGACCGACGATTCCCCGTCTTTGATCGTGTATGATGTTTTGTTGGTACGCCACCCATATATAAACTGAAAAAAATTAATAGGCCACCCCGAGGCCGACAAGCCCTGAGGCAAAAACCAAAATGCAAAATAAAAATCTAAAATGCAAAAAGGGCATTCCCCGATTTTTTTACATTTTACATTGCCGTTTTGACACTACGTCCTTGGTTTCTGGTTTGATACTATGGCATTTTTTGGTAAATGTCAATTCACGATTTAAACAAACTTTTTGATAAAGGAACGGCGATGCAGGGGGCTTGGGCCGTATTTTTTTATCGCCCGAATGTGTTTTTTGGTCCCATATCCTTTGTGTGCGTCAAATCCATAATGAGGGTAACGGCGTGCCATGCGTATCATCGCCCGATCGCGCAAAACCTTTGCCGCAATTGACGCCAACGATACCGCCGGTACTCGTTCATCCGCCTTTGCGAAATGCTCAAAATCATCGCGCGCGCGCAATGCATTGCCTAACGACAATCCCCCATCGGCCACCACACGCACCACGCCAACGCCCCGCACAACTCTACGAACGCGCACATACGCTCTTTGTGCGGCACGATCGCAGGCACGAGCTATATTAAGAGTATCGATAACCCCCGGTGATACGCGCGCGATAATAGGCTCAATGCCCCGCAAACGCATCCACGCAAACCATGCTTCTCGCTGGCGCAACGAAAGCTTTTTTGAATCAGCAAGTTTGCATGGAAACAAGTGTCCACTCGTATGTGCGTGCGCCCGATACGCGCGTGCCAAACTTTTATTAAGAGCCGCGGAAATAACCACGGCACCGACATACGCGTCCCCCGCCAACGGACCGCGTCCGACTTCATCGATTCCGACGACATACCGGTAAGAACGAGTTGCGTTCATAGATGAACGGCAGTATACAATAAATCGACGGGACATAAAACGTTTCTAACCCAAAATTTTCTGCCTTTTGCATTAAAAAATAGATATGGGTATACTACCTTCTCCGCGCAGTCCGCATGCGGCGTAGCGGCGGTACGTTATTCATGCTATGGTTGAGTTACTTGTATGAAATTCGTCCATCTTCACACGCACAGCCACTACTCATTGCTTGATGGACTATCAAAAATTGATGACTTGATCGCACACGCACAAGTGCTGGGCATGGAGTCGCTGGCGCTCACCGATCACGGCAATTTATACGGCGCTATAGAATTTTATAAAAAAGCAACCAAGGCCGGCATCAAGCCAATCTTGGGTGTTGAGGCCTATCTGGCTCCCAAAAGCCGTTTTGACCGCACCCCTATCGACGATGAACGGTATTATCATCTGACTCTTTTGGCAAAAAACAATATTGGGTGGCAAAACTTGATCCAATTAGTCACCAAAGCGAATCTTGAAGGATTTTATTATAAGCCGCGCATAGACAAAGAACTCCTAGGCCGATATCACGAAGGCATTATCGCGCTTTCCGGATGTTTATCGGGAGAAATACCCCGTTTATTGCTCAAGGATCGTCCCGCCGAGGCACTGACCGCCCTCAAAGAATACCAAAATATTTTTGGCGATGATTTTTATATTGAACTCTGGTCCCAGCAAAAAATTCCCGATGCGCAAAAAACGCTCCCTAAACTTCTTGCATTGGCGCGCGCGCAAAATGTTCCCATGGTCGCAACGCAGGATTCGCACTACCTCACTAAAGAAGACTCATTCTACCATGACATTCTTCTGGCAATACAAACCGGCAACAAAGTTACCGATGACGATCGGCTCACCTTGCGTGCCGGAGATTTTTCCTTGCGATCCGGCGAGGAAATGACGGCGGCATTTTCCGATGTTCCGGAAGCAATCACCAACACACAAAAAATAGCCGATCAGTGTTCCGTTTCTATCGAGCTCGGTAAGGTCTTACTGCCAACCTTTCCCGTGCCAGAAGGAGAAACGGGAAATTCATATCTTAAAAAACTTATCGCACAACGAATCCACGACCGCTATTCGGATACGACCCCATCGATACAAGAACGCCTCGACTATGAGCTGTCTGTCATCGAAAAAACAGGATTTGCGGATTATTTTCTCATCGTCCAAGACTATGTGAACTGGGCTAAAGCGCATAAAATCGTCGTGGGACCCGGCCGCGGATCGGCGGCAGGCAGTATTATTTCCTATATTCTCAAAATCACCGACGTCGATCCTCTCCGCTATGACTTGCTTTTTGAGCGTTTCTTAAACCCCGATCGCATTCAAATGCCTGATATCGATATGGATTTTACCGACGTGCGCCGCGACGAAGTTTTGGGCTATCTGAAGGAAAAATATGGAGAAACACATGTGGCCAACATCATCACTTTTGGCACCATGGCATCGCGAGCGGCATTGCGCGACGCCGGACGTGCGCTCGGTTTTTCATATTCATTTTGCGATCAGCTTGCCAAATTAATCCCTTTTAATTTTTCTTTAGACCAATCGCTGGATGGCGTTGATGAATTTAAAAAATTGTACCAAACAAACACCGACGCTCGAAAACTCATCGATGCGGCAAAGCATCTTGAAGGCGTAGTGCGCCATGCGTCCGTGCACGCCTGCGGCATTGTGATTTCGAAAGACGAGCTCACGGCCTATATGCCGCTTCAATACGCGCCGCAAGACGACCACACCATCATCACGCAATTTGAAATGCACACCGTTGAGGACTTGGGATTGCTCAAGATGGATATGCTTGGACTGAAAAACCTCACCATTATTGAGAACACCATACGTCTCATTAAAGACATTCAGAACGTTGAATTGCACATTGACACCATTCCTTTGGACGATCCGAGCACTTTTACCATGTTGCAGGCCGGCGACACCACCGGCGTCTTTCAGCTTGAATCAAGCGGCATGCGGCGCTATCTCAAGGATTTGAGACCCAATGAGCTGGAAGATATTATCGCCATGGTCGCCCTGTATCGCCCCGGCCCCATGGAATTGATCCCGCAATATATCGCACGAAAATTCGGACGCGAACCGGTTGCCTATCTTCATCCGATGCTTGAACCGATTTTAAAAAATACCTATGGCATCGGCGTCTATCAGGAACAGATGATGCGCATCGCCAGAGATCTTGCAGGTTTTTCGCTCGCGCAAGCCGATACCCTCCGCAAAGCCATTGGTAAGAAAATTAAAGAGCTCCTCGATCAGCAACAAGAGAGACTCATCGCCGGCATGATTAAAAACGGCATCGACAAAAAAACGGCACGCGCTATCTGGGAACTATTCCCGCCGTTTGCCCGCTACGGATTTAATCGAAGCCATGCCGTGTGTTATGCCTACATTGCTTATCAAACAGCTTACCTACGCGCACATTTTCCGATTGAATTTATGGCAAGCCTGCTCAATGCCGACGCCAGCGACATCGAGCGAATTTCGTTCCTTATTGGAGAAGCCAAGCGCAAACACATCGCCATTCTCCCCCCCGACGTCAACCAAAGCTACCGCGCCTTTGCGCCCGAAGGAAATAATGTTCGATTTGGACTTGGTGCAGTAAAAAATGTCGGCTCAAATATCGTCGACGCGATCGTAGCCGAACGGCAAAAAGGCGGAGCATACATAACTTTTGAGGATTTTCTCACTCGTGTATTTCATAAAGATCTCAATAAAAAATCTCTTGAGTCGCTGATAAAAGCGGGTGCATTTGATTCATTGGGCGTCGAACGAAAAATGCTCTTGGTCAATCTGGATAAAATCGTACTGTTTGCACAAGAAATGCGGCGCGCCATTGCATCACAACAACACAATTTATTTGGAGGCGCTACTGCCCACACATCCTTGGCGCTCTCCCCCAGCCAACCGGCCACCCGCGAAGAAAAACTATTTTGGGAAAAAGAGCTCTTGGGATTTTACATGTCCGATCATCCGCTTAAAAAATACGAAACGATTTTTAAACAAAAACAAGTCTCGCCACTCGCCGACATCATTGCCCGCCGCGCCAAGGGAGGAATCGGCGGATCATTGCGGGCGGGCGGCATTATTACTTCAATTAAGAAAATCATCACAAAAAACAATAAACCAATCGTGTTTGCAAAACTCGAGGATTTGAGCGATACTATGGAAGTTGTTGTTTTTTCAGAAACCCTTGAGCGTAAACCGGATTTGTGGCAAGAAAAAAACATCCTCATCATTCAAGGGAAGCTCTCGGAGCGTGACAACGAACCAAAAATTATCGTCGATCAAGCAATTAAATTAAACTGATTTCCTATGTCCATCATCCGTCCCAGCGTCGCCGACAAAAAACTTCACGCCGTCCGCCATTCGCTCTCGCATCTTTTGGCGACCGCGGTTTTAGAAAAATTTCCCGGTACAAAATTGGGCATCGGACCAGTAATTGAAAACGGTTTTTATTACGATTTTGATTTTAAAAAACCGATTACCGAGGCGGATTTGCCTCATTTGGAAAAACGCATGCGGGAACTTGCCGCGCATCATCTTCTTTTCAAAAAAATAGCCACCACGCCTGCGGGCGCAAAAAAAACGCTTCAGGGACAACCATATAAAAACGAGCTCATTGACGACCTCAAAAAAAAGCACGAACCGATTTCTCTTTACACAACCGCGACGGCAGATAAAAAATCAAAACCGCTCTTTGTCGATCTGTGCGCCGGACCGCATGTCAAAAACACCAAGGAGATTCCTCTTGACGGCTTTAAACTCATATCTCTTGCTGGCGCCTATTGGCGAGGAAGCGAGAAAAATAAAATGCTTTCCCGCATCTATGGCGTAGCATTTTTGTCAAAAAAAGAATTGGACGACTACCTCAAACAACAAGAGGAAGCCGAGAAACGTGATCATCGAAAACTGGGGAAAGAGCTAAAACTTTTTGCCTTCAACGATCTCACGGGGCCAGGACTTCCGCTTTGGCTTCCAAACGGCGCCATCATTATTGAGGAACTCGAAAAATTGGCAAAAGAAAAAGAATGGGAGGCCGGCTACGACCGAGTCAAAACTCCGCATATCGCCAAAGCAGACATGTACAAGACGTCGGGACACCTTCCTTATTACGCCGACTCCATGTATCCGCCAATGACGCTTGAGGAGAATGGACAAAAAACCGTTTACTACCTCAAGGCCATGAACTGCCCGCATCACCACCAAATCTACGCCACAGAACCGCATAGCTATCGCGATCTGCCGATACGGTTAGCCGAATACGGCACCTGCTATCGATATGAAAAGAGTGGCGAGTTGTTCGGATTGATGCGCGTCAGATCCATGCAGATGAACGATGCTCATATTTATTGCACTGAAGAGCAATTTGCCGATGAATTCATGGCGGTGGTCAAACTGTACATGGATTATTTTAAAATCTTTGGCATCGAGAAGTATGTGATGCGCCTCAGCACTCACAGTAAAGAAGGGCTGGGCAAAAAGTATATCGACAACGAAAAACTCTGGCTGAAAACCGAAAAAATGGTTCGCGATGTCATGAAGAAAGAAAAAATCCCCTTCGTTGAGGTTTCTGACGAAGGAGCATTTTATGGACCGAAAATTGATGTGGAAATTTGGAGTGCAATCGGCAGAGAATTCACCCTGGCCACCAATCAGGTTGATTTTGCCGTTCCTGAACGATTTGGACTCACCTATACCGACCAGACGGGGAAGGAACGGACGCCGCTCTGTATACACCGCGCCCCGCTTTCAACCCATGAACGGTTTATCGGGTTTCTCATCGAACACTACGCCGGTGCGTTTCCGACATGGTTGGCACCCGCGCAAGTTGCGGTTATTCCCGTTTCCGATAAACACACCGCCTACACCCAAGCACTAGCGGCACTCCTGAAGGACAAAAAAATACGCGTAAAAATATTTGAAGCCACTGACACGCTAGGCAAACGCATCCGCGAGGCTGAAATGAAGAAAATCCCCTACGCGATCATTGTCGGCGACAAAGAGAAGGAAAACGAAACCGTGAGTGTCCGCAGTTACCACCGGGGACAACTGGGAGAAATGAAGGCAAGTGAATTCGTGGAAATGGTTACGAATGAAATAAGCCAAAGAAAATCATAAAAAGAATCGGCCCCGCAACGCGGGGCCTTTTTTAAACCAAAAGATCTACCACCCCCTCTCCACAACCGAGCGACGGTCGAAGCATCTGAACCGCGTCATCCCGTCGGGCGAAAGGTGTCGCCAACCCCCACACCAATACCGGAGCAACGATGCACGCGATAATTATAAGATAAACCAGTCCTCTGTCGCGCATGGCATCCTCCTAGACATTTGGTGTATCATACGCCCATGCAGAAAACAATGCTTCCCATCATTGCCATCGTGGGTCCTACCGCTTCGGGCAAATCGGATGCGGCAATTGCGATTGCGCTTTCCATCAAAAAACATGCCCGCCAATTGGGGATCGCTGGTGCCGAAATAATATCCGCTGATTCGCGACAAGTATACAAAGAATTCAACCTTACTTCAGGGAAAGTCACCAAAAAAGAGATGCGGGGCATCCCCCATCATCTACTTGACGTTGCCTGGCCGCATCGCACATTTACCGTTGCCCGTTACCAAAAACTAGGGCGCACCGCGATAAAGAATATATATGCTCAAAATAAAATCCCCGTCATCTGCGGCGGCACCGGTTTTTTTGTTGATTCGTTGCTCTACGATGTGCAGTTTCCCTCTGCAAAACCAGACACTGCTCTTCGCAAAAAACTCGACAAGATTTCCACGGAGAACCTCTTTGCGCAACTGCAGAAAAAAGACCCCCGTCGAGCGGCAACAATAGACCCCCACAACAAACGCCGGCTTATTCGTGCGCTTGAAATCATTTCCACAACCGGCAAGCCGATCCCCGTCGCTACACGAGAACCGTACTACCCGAAAACAATTATTGTCGGCATGAATCCCCCGCAAAACATCCTCGCCGAACGAATAGAGAAACGCATACATACCCGCATAAAGCACGGCATGATCGCCGAGGTTACGCGCCTGCACAAAAACGGCCTCTCCTGGAAACGCCTTGAACAATTCGGCCTTGAATATCGCTGGATCGCGCGCTATCTCCAAAAAACAATATCTAAAGAAAACATGATTGCCGAACTTTCTGCCGACACGCGGCGCTATGCGAAACGGCAAATGACTTGGTTTAAAAGAAATAAAAATATTATCTGGATAGCTGATGTGGAAAAAATTCTTCCGACATTGAATGCGTCGCTCATGAATGAATTATGTGAATAAAAAACTCCGCCAACGGCGGAGTTTTTTATTTCATTATTTCTTAAATTAATCGGCTGGCTCTTCTTCGGGCGCCGCATAAACCTCTGGTTCGTTGAGCGCCTTCCATAGGGCTCGTGCTTCACCCCACCCGATCTGATCGGGCAAAACACCATCGGCATTAAGCGCATGCGACCATTCACTGGCTACCATCGTTTGAAATTTTTCTGTGGCAATAGCCCTTTCCTCATCGTCAAACCCCGATGCGTTATCAAGCCAATTCTTAAACGACCCGCGAAGCAATCGATACTGGATAAGAACCTCATCGGATGTTCGCACGTGATTATCTCCCGTTTCGGCACTATCATGCGCCGTAAGAGCGATTTCGTGCGCAAACAGATTGGCAAAAAGTGTAATATTTCGACGATGTTCCTGATTGTTTACATACGTTTCAATGGAAATAGTGTCGGTTTTTTCGCGTTTTATGCGTTCAAACTGGACATAAGGAACTTCCCCATGACCAATCTCCGTCGGTTGTAATGCGGTCTCGATTTCTAAGGGATCAATCTCCGATTTTGGTCTTTCGAATGGCATGCGATTATATTGTCGCTTATTGTTTAATAATAACCATGATAAAACATTGTAAAAATTTTTAAACCCAATCGCCTCAAACCAAATCAGAAGACTCGATTTTTTTACGGATAACATCAGCCAAATGAATAAACGGTTTTCGATCTTCCGGATTAAGCCGTGCCGCAAATTCTTCTAATTCAGCTGGTGTCGCTTCATCTTTTTCAATCTTATCCAGGATGGCATCAACATCTTGCTTAATCAACTCATACAGCGGCAATGACTGGTGCATAATGCCGGCGATTTTTTCCATTACGTCATGCTTGGCGCTTTCCAACAATGTCGGCTCACTCGCCTCCATCGTCTCTAGGGCAGAAGAAACGTCTGCCAACACCTCTGCGTCGTGCATGATCATTTCCCGATCAAGATCGTCTGCGTTAACCTCAATAACGTCTTCGTTTGGATTGACCTCATTATTATTCAGACTCATGTTTTCAAAACTCATATATGTATACAATGACCTTTGTTTGTTATTATATTAACAATTTTCCCTTTAGCACCGTCCGGACAATTTCCGGATTAGCCGCACCGCGCGTTTTGGCCATGACTTGACCGACCAAAAACTGCAACGCCGCTTCCTTACCGTTTTTATAATCAAAGCACACTTTTTCATTTTTGTCAATTATCTCCTGCACCACGGCGTCAAGTGCTCCAACGTCGGAGACTTGAAAAAGATTCTCTTCGATTAAGACCCCCTCTGGATCACGTCCCGTATCCATGCTCTTTTTGAGCACATCCTTGGCAACGCGACTGGAGATCTTATTTTGTCCTAAAAATACTACAATATGCGCCAAATGCTCCGGTTGCAGTTTTGTTTCAGAGAGCGCCATTCCCGTAGCGCTCAAGACCCCCTGAATATCGGAGACGAGATAATTATACACCATCCCCGCATCTCCATATTCGTCCAACGCACGCAATTCAGAAACTGTTTTTTCAAAAAAATCAGCCATCGTCATATCACCCACCAAAAGATCTGCCTGCGTTTCAGAAAGATTGTATTCCTGTGAAAATCGTTCGCGCCGCGCCTGAGGTAATTCCGTGATTTGCGCACGAATTGTATCAAGATACGCATCATCAAACGTTAGCGGCGGCAGATCCGGTTCGGGAAAATAGCGATAATCGTGAGCCTCTTCTTTTGACCGTTGAGAATAGGTTTCCTGCGTGGCCTCATTCCATCCGCGGGTTTCCTGTTTAATGACGCCGCCATCAACGTAGACCGCTTCTTGGCGAGCGATTTCATACGCAATTGCTCCCTCAACCGCTCGAAATGAGTTGAGATTTTTTACTTCAACTTTTGTCCCCAATGTGTTCGCATCGGCGCGTGCGATAGAAATATTTGCCTCAATGCGCATATGCCCTTTCTCCATGTCACCATCAGACACTCCTAAGTACCGCAAAATTAATTGGAACTCGCGTGCAAATTCAACAACGTCTTGCGCGGCGTGAAAATCAGGTTCGGTAACCAATTCCATCAATGGAACGCCGGCGCGATTAAAATCAACTAAACTGCTCTTCCCATCGGCCGCGTGCGCCAAGCGAGCCGTATCTTCTTCTAGATGAATACGTGTGATGCGAATCTTTTTTTTGCTCTGTGGCAGAGTCAAAAATCCCTCCGCGCATAACGGCTGATCGTATTGGCTGATTTGGTACGCCTTGGGAAGATCCGGATAAAAATAATTCTTTCGATCAAACTTTGAGAACCGACCGATGCGGCAATTGAGCGCCGATCCGGTTTTGACGACATACGCAATCGCCCGTTCATTAGCAACCGGCAATGTTCCGGGATGCCCGAGGCATATGGGACATACATTGACGTTTGGCGAAAGCTCTGTTTCGTCGTTCAAGCAATCGCAAAACATTTTGCGCCTTGTTGCCAACTCCGCGTGGATTTCAAGTCCTATGGTTGGAATATACATCGGTGAACATTATACCCCACAGCCAGAGCGCTTTACAAATAATCAGCCAGCGCCGTTTTGACGCGCTCAAAAACCTCTTCGGGTGTTCCGCGCCCATCCACAACCGCAAATCCTTCAAAATGCGGCCCAATCGACAAATACGCATCGCGAATAATACGCTGACGCTCAAGCGTCTCAAAATACGTATGCCCCTCGCCACGATCGGTAATGTGTTGCAACGCAACATCCGGATCGACGTCGATAAAAATTGTTCTGGCTGGAAGGACAAAGAGATCGCCCAAAATTTCCTTGTGATTTTCCAAAAGCGTCTTCCAGTGCAATTGCCGATCGACGCCTCCATAAGCGAGCGTCGAGAGAAAATAGCGGCCACAAATCACCCTCTCTCCCTTTTTGAGCGCGGGGATGACGACACGCTCCAGATGATCTTTGCGGTCAAGAATATAGAGCAACTGCATTTTTTCAGCCGATACCGCATTGGCGCCATCACCATGAATCAATGCCTCAATCTGCTCCGACCATTGGCCATCGCGCGTATGCTCGCGTGTAAAAACCACATCAGTTTTTTTGCGGCTCCGATACCATTCCTTTAAGAAATCAATTTGCATGCCCTTCCCCGATCCATCGATACCTTCAAAAACCACGAAATTTTTTTCGTATCGCATAAACACAGTGTATCGCCAAACCATCGAAAATACAAAGTCCCTCCCATGCGGGAAGGACTTTGTATTTTTTAAAACATCCGACGGTCCCTCACGAACCGCACGAACGGCAAAAACTAGTCAATAACCTCAATCCCCATCGATCGAGCAGTACCGGCGATAGTCTTCATCGCCGCATCAATGTCGCGGGCATTAAGATCGCTCATTTTCTTTTCCGCAATCGCTCGTATATCGGCGCGAGTCACCTTGCCCACTTTCCCGCGTACCTGGTCAGCCGCTCCTTTTTCAACGCCGGCAGCTTTCCGCAACAAATCCGACGCTGGCGGTGTTTTGAGCACAAACTCAAATGTACGGTCTTCATAAATAGTGATTTCCGCTGGAACGATGCTCCCCACCATATCCTTGGTAGCCTCATTGAATTGTTGGCAGAACTGCGCCAAGTTAATACCATGAGGACCAAGTGCCGTTCCCACCGGAGGAGCCGGATTAGCTTTTCCTGCCGCCAACTGCAATTTTAATTTTGTTTTGATTGCTTTTGCCATACGATTTTATATTTTTTGAATTTGCGCCGAATCGATCTCGACAATGGTCTCTCTGCCAAACACCGGCACGCTCGCTTTGATACGTCCATGCTCTTCGTCAACCTCAATCACTTTTCCTTCATAATCTTTAAACGGACCGTCGACGATTCGTACCAGATCTCCCACGGACAGATCGAGAGTGAACTTCGCGTCTTTCTCTTCTCCCATGCGCGCCATCAAATATTCAACCTCATCCTTTGAAAGTGGCGTCGGCTTGGTTGAGTCGGGACCCACAAATCCCATGACCCGCGGGGTGTTGCGAACCACATACCACGAATCTTCCGACAGTATCATTTCCACCAACACATACCCGGGATAAATTTTCTCTTCGGTAATGCGCTTCTTGCCATTCTTTACTTTAATCTTTTTTTCCTTAGGAACAATAGCATTGAAAATCTTCTCCTCCATAGAGAGCGACTCAACACGCTGTTTGAGATATCGCGACACCGCGTCTTCATATCCCGAATACGTATGCACCGCATACCAGCGCCGCTTACCTTTCAGCGCATCGTCAATTTCAAACTCGCGATTTTTTGATGTAGCCGTTGCTTGATCTGACATAACAAATGTGATTTTCAGGTTACCGAGCAATAAAATACGCCAATCCGTAAGCGAACAGAATATCAAGAACGCCCAAAAAGACCGCGACGGCCAACGACAAACCAACAACCACCGTCGTCAAACGGATGGTCTGCTCGCGTGTAGGCCAGTTCACTTTTTTGAGCTCACTCCACGATTCAACAAAATATCTCTGTATGCGTCCCATCATGGTTTTAAAAAGCCATCCCTCGATGTTTGCGGCACCAAAGAAGCGGGACGGCACAGTACTTCTTTGATCCCCAGTGTATAAAGATATGCCCTAAATGTCAAGATTTTTAACGGTGGTTGCGCGACTTTGGATAAAGTGCTTGCGCGGTGCGACTTTCTCTCCCATAAGAACATCAAACAACCGATCAGCCTCTTGTCCGTCATCAATGGCCACTTGTAAGAGCATGCGACGCGCCGGATCCATGGTTGTTTCCCACAACTGATCAGGATTCATTTCTCCCAACCCTTTGTACCGTTGTATGGTGATACCCTTTTGGTCGGTAACTGCCTCCTCGCTCTCCGAGGGCACCGACTCAACAATGCGGTCATCGGCATTTGGCGCAGCGGGTTTCTTCTTTGCGGCACGCATGCGTTGCAGTTGTGCTACCAGCACATCCTTTGCCCCATCATCATATGCATAATTAAATTCTTTCCCGAAACTGACACGATACAACGGCGGCTGTGCGATGTACAAATATCCTCGCTCAATAATCTCACGGAAGTGACGGTAAAATAGGGTCAGCAACAACGTACGAATGTGAGCACCATCAACATCCGCATCGGTCATAATAATAATTTTGTGATAGCGGATTTTGTCTGCGGTAAAGTCGGCGCCGATTGCCGTTCCTAATGCGATAACGAGCGATTTGATCTCGTTGTTGGCAAGCATTTTATCCAAACGAGATTTTTCCACGTTTAAAATTTTTCCGCGCAACGGCAGAATGGCCTGATAACGCCGATCACGTCCTTGCTTGCCCGATCCACCGGCGCTATCTCCCTCAACAATAAAAAGCTCGGAGTCAGCCGGGTCCTTGGAGGTACAATCGGCTAATTTCCCCGGCAACGAAAGCCCCTCAAAGGGCCCCTTGCGCAAAACCGTTTCCTTGGCTGCCTTGGCGGCCTTGCGTGCCTTTGCCGCCAGCATACACTTGGCAATAATGGTACGGCCTTCATTGGGATATTTTTGCACGTATTCCTTGAGCGCTTCAGCCACGACCGCCTCAACGGCCGTGCGGGCGGGCGGATTACCCAGACGCGCCTTGGTTTGTCCTTCAAATTGCGGATCGCCGATTCTCACCGAAACAATCGCGACCAATCCTTCGCGCACATCATCGCCCGTCAGATTTTCTTCTTTGTCTTTTATATATCCCGTTTCACGAGCATAATCGTTTATCACGCGCGTTAACGCACTGCGAAATCCGGTCGAGTGCATGCCGCCATCGGATGTATAGATATTGTTGGCAAAACTCAATTCTTTCGTATCGGCGCCATTGTCATACACAAACGTCGCCTCAACCTGAATTTTTTCATATTCCTTATTGACATAAAACGGCGTGCCGTTGAGTGGTTCCTCAAATTCATTTAAATACGACAGGAACGAAAGCAATCCGCCCTCAAACCGAAAGGCATGATACAACGGCACCTCGCCGCGCGTATCAATAATTTCAATCTCAATTCCCTTGACCAAAAAGGCCTGCTGACGCAAGTGTTCAATAATTTTTTTCCGATCAACCTCGAGTGTTGAGAAGATCTCCACATCTGGTTGAAAGGTTACTTTTGTCCCAGTTGCATCTGATTTGCCGACTTTTTTGACATTATATTGCGGCACACCTCGCTTATACTCCTGCACATATGATCCGCCATCTCGGTCCACCTCAACTTTCATCCGCGATGATAATGCGTTAACCACCGATACGCCCACGCCATGCAATCCGCCGGCGACTTTATATGACTCACCGCCGAATTTTCCTCCCGCATGCAACGTACACAAAACCGTTTCGAGCGCCGATTTCTTTGTGTGCGAATGAATGTCAACCGGAATACCGCGACCGTTATCGGTCACGCTAATCATGTTGTCAGGAAGCAATTCAACGCGAATATGCGTCGCAAATCCGCCCATCGCTTCATCAATGCAGTTATCAACAACCTCCCACACCAGGTGGTGCAGACCGTCGATACCGGTCGATCCGATGTACATCCCCGGACGCTTACGAACGGGCTCTAGTCCCTCAAGAACATAGATATCCTTTGCGCTGTATGATACCTTTTTTTCTTCCGGCGCTTGAGCTTTTTTTGCTGCCATAGATGTTTTAAAAACCGCTTAAATACTAGTCATTTCCGGCGTCATTTTTCAGACAGACCAAAAATAAAATCCCCCTTCGGACTTTTTGAAGTGTAGCATGAATGACTTTTAAAAACAATCGATTTCTGGGTGGCCTACGGGATTTGAACCCGTGATAACAGTGCCACAAACTGTTGTGTTACCACTACACTAAGGCCACCATATTCCTTAACCGACGGCCAACCACTCACAACACACAACGAGAGTCTTCTTCGGTTGTTGATCGTCGGCCAGGGATGTATCGCGGGTCAGAATCGGCTCGGACTCACTGCTCTCCGTCGCTCGCAGTGGTCTAGCCGCCGCCTCGCCATGCTCGTTACTACTCGCACATGCTCCCTGCCTGCCAGTAGGCAGGCGGCGTTCGATTTCTGATCACGAGCAAAGCAGTTTGCTCGCTCTCCGCGGCTTCTGCGTTCGCTTCACTCGCTTGTGCCGCGGGTCAGAATCGAACTGACGACTCTTCGCTCTTCAGGCGAAAGCTCTACCACTGAGCTACCGCGGCTTTTGATTCCGTAAAAGAGTAACAGAAAAAACCGCTCCGTGCAATATAAACCAGTGCCCCCGGTAGGAGTCGAACCCACATCAAGGCCTTAGAAGAGCCCTGTTCTATCCGTTGAACTACGGGGGCTATTATTGAGCACGCAATGATTTGATTGCACAAAGCACCTCGCCGCCATTCACGCCATCCGCTGCCACCCCGAGTGCCATCCGCCTCTGGTGGAAACCACGGGGACACTATGCATCTCATTGATTGTACTCATGATGGCATACAAAAAGCAACTTTGTTGCTTTTTGTATGCCATCACGATAGTATGGCAAGTGACGGGCTGTAGTATAGTGGTAGTATACATGCTTTGGGAGCATGCGGTCTGGGTCCGATTCCCAGCAGCCCGACCAAAAAATATTTATTTTAACAGCGCTCGTATTGCGGGGAGTGCTTTTTCGGTCGCTTTTCTGCCACGCAAAATAATTTCATCCATCTTGTTAAAATCCAACCACACACTCATATCTCCCACCCGAGGGGCGATAATCACATCGGCTGATGCGGATGAGAATGCGGCGATGGATCGCAAAAGCAACTTAATCGTTACACGCGAAAGCGTCGCGGGGGTCATTCTCTTTTCTGGGTCGAATTGATAATCGGCGTCTACGTTAACCGCAATAACCCGATCCATGCCCATCGCGCGCGCAAATGCCACCGGGACCTGATTGCTCAATCCTCCATCGACCAATACTCGTTTGCCAATTCGCATCGGATCAAAAATAGGCGGATATGAAATGCTGGCGCGAATTGCCGATGACAACAATCCACTTTTCAGACCAACTGCCGTTCCCTTTGCAAGATCAGTTGCCACAGCACAAAAAGGAACACACGTTTGTTGAAAAGTCTTGTTATCCACAAAAGTGTCAATGAGCCTGTGTGCTTTTTCTCCGGATGAAAATCCGCCTCCGCGAGGCATATCAAAAAACACCGGCAGAAACTTTCCGTCGATCGCTTGACGCGCATACTCATAAACCACATCAACGTCGCTTTCCAGTGCGTACATCCCGCCAATCAACGCCCCCATGCTCGTGCCAGCAATTGCGTGAATCGGTATGTCGTTTTCTTGCAGTACCTCCAAAACACCGATATGTGCCAATCCCTTAGCACCCCCGCCACCCAACGCCAAACCTATTTTCGGCAATTTCTTTCCCATAGCTTATTGTTTTCCCGCGATTAAAATCTCTATTGCATCCCCATCAGCCACATCAACAATTCGTTCCACGCCACACGTTGTGCATCGGTGAACGATACGGTATTCTCTCCCCTTTGTCTCAACCCGAATCGGCTCCATCATGCCACCGCACTGCGCGGCACGGTCTCCCGGATTGGTGTCCGCATGCTTGCTCCACAGACATTTGGGGCAGTGGTTGGTGTAGCCGTTGCCAGCAACTTGCGCGCCGCAATGCTCGCAGATAAAATTTTCTTTAGTTCGCCGGAAGACTTGAGACATACTATTTGATGATACAGCCCTACCCTTGTTTGTCTATGCGTGAATGCTAACAGTGATGGATTAAATTATTTTTGACTCCCGAAGTTCTGTCTTCAGCTCATTTAAAAACTTCTTTAAAAAGGCAGTCCTTCTTTTGGCGATCCGCTTGGCAAATTTTGTGTGCATTCTTTTCTCCGCCACCAAAAGGCGAGAATAGAATAACCCGACGCCGGATTGAACACCAATCTCATTCTTTTTGAAAAACGGACTTTGGGGATTATAGAAAATCCGACCCATCTGCCCGCACGAAGAAAACGTCCTCATGATGGAAATGGCACCCGTCGACTCAAGTAAATCGGCATCTTGCAAAACTTTTGATTCCAATGCGTCCGGCTTTATTCCTTTGGTGAACGAACATTGACGAATACAAACTTTCACTAATTCTATTTTCTTTTTCGGATATCCGCTTACTTTTGTTAAAATATTGCCGGCAACTTCCGCGCTTTCATCCGTCTCATTTTTTCTCCTTGGGTCATTTTTTCTATAAACAACCGTGTCGTGAAAAAGGGCTGCGGGAATGACTACGTCCAAATCGGCCTTAACACTCTTTCCTATCTGCACCGCAAGATTAAAAACGCGCTGCACATGCCCAAAATCATGAGATACGTCCGTTGCAACCTGCCTTTCTTGCGCTATCTTGATTAACCTTTCCTGCAAAGATTTTTTCATATAAAAGCCCTGTCGATACCTCACAAATAATTTTATGAAGAATACATGGTTTGACCACTGGGCGGAGGGTACAGGATTTGAACCTGTGAGGGGATCTCTCCCCAACCGCATTTCGAGTGCGGCGCACTAGACCACTATGCGAACCCTCCAGTTTTTACCACCCTACTTGATTGGCTCGATTTTATCAATATCTTTGGCCTTAATCGCAGCAAACGCCTCTCGCGCCTTTTCCAGCTCTTTTGCGACAACCAATCCAACCTCATCCGTGTCACTGATGACATTGATGAGATGGGGATCTTGAGAATTATTTTTTATATGCGGAATACGCGTCCATTTATGAATGTAAACCGTTTTATTGGGATACGGAATGATAATGTACTCGGGATGCTCGTCGGGGAGATGAAAGAAATCTAAAAGAGTAGCCGCTTCATCAGCCGTCATTTTGCGCATCACATGATAATTTTCTGTTCCGTTATGTGGTATTTCTCTACTCATATTTTTTGTGTGTCCTCGGTAGGAATTGGCTCCGACTCATTGCTCGCCGTCGCTCGCACTGGTCTAACCGCCGCCTCGCGGTGCTCATTGTTACTCACACATGCTCCCTGCCTGCCGTAGGCAGGCGGCGTTCAATTCCCCACGCAAGCAAAACAATTTGCTTGCTCTGTGCCCCCGGTAGGAATTGAACCCACATCAAACCCTTAGGACGGGCCGATTCTATCCGTTGAACTACGGGGGCGTTGCGTATTATCATCCGTTGCCACCCGAAGGATGGATCCGCCCTTGGCGGAAACTACGGAGGCGTAGTTGCGAATGGTCTCAATCCATTGTATTATGATTTTGCTCTTTTTGGCAACTGATGGGCCCATAGTATAGCGGTAGAACGGTTCCATGGCATGGAACAGGTCGGGGTCCGACTCCCCGTGGGTCCACGGAATAAAAACACTCCGATACATCGGAGTGTTTTTATATACGCCAAACAATAACGCTACTATTGTGCAAATTTCCCCATCCACTGTGCAAACGCCTCTAAAAATTCCTTTACCCGCTCTTGCGTTTGAACATCAATCAATTCCCCCACCTCGTTGAATTTTTCTTTTGCCTGCCCCACCATAATCTCGGGATGATTCATCACATGTACATTGGGACTGACCAGTATCTGCCGCAGATGATACTGCGCACGCGCACCGCCCAGAATCCCCGTTGATACACTCATAATTCCCGCCGGCTTGCCATCAAAACTATTGTCGCCGTACGGACGAGTCCCCCACTCGATCGCATTTTTAAGCGAGCCGGAAATTGAATAGTTATACTCCGGCGTCACGAAAAGTATGCCGTCAGCCCCTTTGATTTTTTGTTTTAACTGCATGACCGCTTCATGCGCATCACGCTCATGGTCTTGGTTAAAAAGCGGAAGTGATCCGATGTCTAGTATATCAACTGACATCCCCTGTGCTGACGCATAGTGCTGTGCCACACGCAATAAACTGCTGTTGTAAGATCCCAACCGAAGACTCCCTGAAATACCGACGATAGTAAACGGTTTCATATGGACATAGTGTACCCCTTTCTCATGTGCTATACTAGTATCCGTCGAAAGGCTTCTTTGTTTTAAAAGGGTAATTGTATATGGAACTGGCAAACATGCTTTTTTTAGTTGGACGTATTTTTTTTGGGGCCTATTGGCTCATGAATGCAAGCAACCACCTAATCTTTCAACGCACGCACCTTAAGGGATTTGTCGCATCAAAAAACATTCCGTCACCGCATATCGCGATTGTCATAGCCGGCCTCTTGCTCCTGGCAGGAGGACTGGGAATCCTCCTTGGGGTGTATGCTCAACTGGCCATCGGAGCACTTATTTTATTCCTTGTCCCCGTCACCATACTGATGCACAGCTTCTGGCTGGATAAGGATGCCGCCACGCGCGCAGGAAATATGATTAACTTCTCAAAAAACATGGCCCTTGTCGCGGCATTGCTTATGTTGCTCGCTATCCCGACTCCATGGCCATTCGCGCTCTTCTAGACCACCCGCGCTTCACGTGATTTTCTCCCACAAAAATAATCTTTGAGAAACGCATCCACTTCATATATACTCAGACCTATACCTATGCTCATCGAAGAACAACGAGCCGTCACCGCAATAGCCAAGGCCCTTCCAGCGGTCGTATCCATCAGCCCTCGGTTACGGCAAAACATCGATACCCGCGAAACAACGCACCGCACACCGTCATCGTTTATCGACTCTTTTCGATCGTCCTCGGCAACGACGCGCGCGCAAGGAGGATCTGGTTTTATTATCGACCAAAACGGAATCGTCGTCACCAATATCCACGTTATTGATTCTCGACAACAAGAATATACCGTTACTACCGCCGATCAGACGGTATATAACGCGACACTGGTATCCACCGATGCCGTACACGACATCGCCTTTCTCCAAATAGAAAATCCTAAGAAAATAACCGCACTTCCCCTTGGGGACTCAATAGATCTCAAACTTGGCCAGTCGGTTTTGGCCATCGGCAATGTGTTGGGACTCTTCCAAAATACGGTATCGTCGGGAATCATATCGGGACTCTTGCGAAACGTAAACGCACGAAACGAAATAATGCAGGAAGAGCTCCATGGACTCATTCAAACGGATGCGGCCATTAATCCGGGCAATTCCGGCGGACCGCTCATTACGCTCGACGGAAAAGCTATCGGCATTAATTCAGCCAGTGTTGCCCACGCGGAAAATATCGGCTTTGCCATCCCCATTAACATCATTAAAAAAGATCTGGCGACGCTCAAGAAATACGGGGTCATCACGCGCGCTTTTCTGGGTGTGCGTTATGTTATGCTCGATGAGCATACGCAACGCCTCTTCCACACAGCTCAGAAAAACGGCGCACTTATCGTTTCCCCTGCACCGCATCAGAAAGCAATCATCGCCGGAAGCCCCGCTGATCGGGCCGGTCTTCGCGCGGGAGATATAATTCTTGCAGCCGATGGCACTCCTCTCACCACCGAATTTACTTTACAAGATTTTCTTGATTCTTTTACCAAAGAAACAGCCGTCATTTTAACGATCAAGCGCGGGTTACGAGAGCTGGCGATCACCGCTCACCTAGCGATTGTTTGACACACGCGCCGTTCAACCCACTACCGATTGGCAAAATATCCCTGATAGGGGGCGGCGTTTTCGTTAGGGTGGTTGGAGTGTACATGCACCGCCAAAGCGGTTTTTATGACAAACCACCCGCATACAACAAAGAGAACGATAAACGCTATGCGCTTGGCAACGTCCATGGTTTTTAATCGCAAATAATATTGATGACGCGCCCGGGGACAAAGATAACGCGACGCACGATCCTATCGCGCAGTTGTTGCGCCAACCGCACATCAGCGTGCACGCCCCGCAACGCTTCATCACGATCTGCATCAACCGCAGTCGTTACCGTTCCACGCATTTTTCCGTTGATCTGCACGGCTATAGTTGCCTGACGCTCAACAATGTACCGTTGATTGTACGCGGGCCACGTCTGCGTGCCAAGGGACTTTTTGTTTCCCAAAACAACTCGCCATATTTCCTCAGCCATAAACGGTGCAAACGGAGAAAGTAATTTTATGAACGCCCCAAAGACATCAGCCGAAAGCTGGCCATTTGCCTGATCCATTTCCCGCGAAAAAATCATCAGAGCGCTGATTGCCGTATTGAAACGCAATGCCTCAATATCATCGGTAACTTTTTTAATCGTGCGATGCAGATTACGTATTGTCTCGCCCGAAGAACGCGTGCGTCCCGATTTTTTCCCTACTGTTTGACCGATCATCCATACCCGCTCAAGAAACCGAACAATACCGACAATGCCTTTGTCGTCCCATGGTTTCGCATCCTCAAGCGGACCCATAAACATTTCATACGTACGTAACACATCGGCACCATATCGCTCGACGACTTGGTCAGGATTGACGATGTTGCCACGCGATTTTGACATCTTCTCGCCATCGGGACCCAAAATAATACCTTGGTTAATCAATCGAGCAAACGGCTCCTTGGTACGCACTACTTTTTCATCGTATAAAACTTTGTGCCAAAAACGCGCATACAACAGATGCAAAACCGCATGTTCAACGCCGCCAATGTAGATAGAGACCGGCATCCATGCTTTTTCTTTTTTTGGGTCAATGAGTGCGCGCTGATTGTGCGGATCAATATACCGCAGATAATACCAGCATGATCCAGCCCACTGCGGCATGGTATCGGTTTCTCGGCGCGCAGGACCTCCGCATCGCGGACACGACGCATGCACCCACGAACGAACCGACGCCAGAGGCGACTGGAGCGTGCCGGTTGGTTCATATTGCTTGACCTTGGGCAAGGTTAAGGGGAGATCCTTTTCCAAAACAGGAACCCACCCAGGATTGACCCACTCCCCTTCGGAAACATTTTTTGGCTTTTTTTTCAACGCATGAAGTTTTTCCGCGCATGCGGGACAAAAAACCAATGGTATCGGCTCTCCCCAATAACGCTGGCGGGAAAAAATCCAATCCCGCATTTTGTACTGCGTGTGCATTCTGCCCGCAACAGCAGCGACTATCGCGCCACCCGCGGTCACATTTTTTTCTCCACTAAACGATCCCGATCGTATCAACACGCCATCTCCCGCGTACGGAAGCACCATTGAGTCCGGTTTGCCGTCGGGACTGACCACGGGGATTATGGGCAAATGATATTTTTCCGCAAAATCAAAATCACGCTGGTCGTGCGCCGGAACCGCCATGATAGCCCCCGTACCGTAGTGGATAAGGACATAGTCAGCAACATAGATAGGAATTTCTTTGTGCGTTGCCGGATTAACGGCATGTACGCCCGTAAGCGCGACGCCGATTTTTTCCTTGCCCTGCGCAATGCGATCCTCGTCAGATTTATGCCGTGTGGCTCGCACATATGCCGCAACCTCTTTGGCATTATCGGCGTTATGAGCCGCCCACTGCGCAAGTGCATGCTCGGGAGCAATGACTAAATACGTTGCGCCAAAGAGAGTATCTGGTCGGGTAGTAAAAATTTCAACAGCTGGCAGATCGTGTGCCAAGACAGTTTTGATTGGGAAGACAATGTGCGCGCCCTCCGAACGTCCTATCCAGTTGCGCTGCATTGTTTTGACTTTCTCTGGCCACGCAAGTCCATCCAAGTCCCCAAGCAAACGATCGGCGTAAGCGGTAATTTTGAGCATCCACTGCGTAAGATTCTTGCGTTCAATCACCGCACCGCATCGATCGCATTTCCCGCCCACAACTTCCTCGTCGGCCAACACCGTTTTACACGAAGGACACCAATTCACCGGCATTTCTTTTTGATATGCCAGCCCGCGGGAAAATAATTTAAGAAATATCCATTGCGTCCAACGATAGTATGACGGATCAGTTGTATTAATCTCGCGCGACCAATCATAGGAAAATCCCATACTATTAATCTGACGCTTGAAATTGGCAACGTTCTTTTTTACGACTGCCGCAGGATTTGTTTTTGTTTTGATGGCGTAATTTTCTGCCGGCAACCCGAACGCATCCCATCCCATGGGGTGTAAAACAGCGTACCCGCGCATACGATAATAGCGGGACAGGACATCTGACGCGGTATAGCCCTCAACGTGCCCCACATGCAATCCCTGTCCGGATGGGTACGGGAACATATCCAAAACGTAGAGCTTCTTTTTGCTTTTGGTAGCCGAAGGGATAAAAAAATGCCTTTCTTTCTCCCATATCTTTTGCCACTTCCGCTCAACAGCAACGGGTAAATATCGTTTCATGGTATCGGTATGTATCAGTATATACAAAAAAACGCCGCACTCAAATGTGACACCCGCGGGCGCGGTGATTTAGGGGATCTGACGCAAGACAATCGTCATTTTGAAATTCACCTTACTCCCCGATTGCGTCACGCTTCCCAATGGAATATCGGCGGAAAGAACGAAGGGCGAACCCAAAAGAAGCGTCTTAAAATTAATCTCTGCGGCTTCGCTGTTTGCCTGCGCCTCAATGCTCACGGGATCGTTTTTTGATTGTATGAGAATGCGCTGGATCGTTATGCCGGCCGAAGTAGCTCTGCTCTCGATATCATCAATCAGCGTCATCCAATGGACTTGCGCCGATCGTATTTCCAAGGCACCGCTGATGTTTTTATTAAACTGCTTTGCCTCATTCTGAAGCGCCGTCAACTGACTGGCGTCAGAACCGCCCTGCATCGCAGAAACTTCTTGGGAGGTCGATCCTAAGAGCGCGTGGAGGAACAAATACGATCCCATAAAAATTGCGATAACGAAAACAGAAACCACCACAACAATAGTGCGCCACAAAGAAACAAAGGCAAACACCTGAGAATGAAGGTACTGCGTCTGAGCCCCTTGAGGGGTAAGCGTTATATTTTTGTCGGCGCTCCGAGGTATCAATCCTCGAAGTGCGGCACCCAATGGCGCCGCCCACTCCTGCATCAACCCATATTCTCCGGGTAATTGAGCCGCAAAAACAGGAGTCGCAAACTGTTGGGCGATAATTTCCTGGACTTCCTGAGTAAGTCCGGGCGCGATAACATAAATAGCCGCAATCGAATCCTGAAAGTGATTCGTGTAGAAATTGAGCACGGGACGAATTTCATCGGTAACAATTCCCTTAAACTGAGAAAAGGATATTTCTCGCACGCCGCGCGATAAATCAACAATCGACGGCCACGAAAGAGATCGGTTAAAGAAAAAGACGCCGCCGCGCACGATCGAGAGAGAAATTCCATCGGATGCAACATGGATAAAACAGTACGACTTTGTTGGTTCAAACGACGGGGCATGCGTGGTAAGCGCGCGCACCAACGAAACGGACTTTTGCTCTATCGCAACCGGGTACAAGTGCGCCTGATCGAGCGCCGCAAGAATATCTTCAATTAACTGCTTCTTCACGAATGAAGCCAGAATGCCGATTTCCATGCCATCGGACGGAAGCGACGCAATGGTCTCCCAATCATAATAAGCGCTCGAAAAATCAATCGGCGAGATAGTTTGCAAATTAAGCTTTACCGCATCAAGAAAATCCCCTCCCTGCAACCGCGGCAACGAAAGCGTCTGCGTATACACAAAAGTGTCGGGGATTGATACCACGACCGGAATTTTTTTCTCTGATTTTGGCGCAATGCCGTCATGGATGCGCCGAAGCGCATCAATAAGTGCTTGCGTATTGCTCATACGTCCTTCGGAAAACATCTGCTCGGGCGTACGCACCGACAACGAGAGAATGTCTTTGCCGGCCATATGAAGCCCGACAAAAGAAACTCCCATTTCACTAATCTCAAGTCCGCCGATGGCTACGCGCGGCTTGAGAAGAGACAATAGGTTTGATAGTGATGCTAATGATATGCGCATGATAAAAAACTCTCTAATGTGCGGGGCTTTGACTTATCGACTGGAGAAAAACGGATCCGGACAAGAGATCAACAGTTGCCGTTGCGGTTAATTTTGTTTGCTGTAAAAGTCGCTGACCAACGGAAGTGATGGCAATAATCTGCGTACCGCTTGCATCAACCACCGTAACATTTGCCAAGGCGCCATCGACGGAAAGAGCGTAGGGTGTCGGGGATGTAAACAAAGGATTGCGTACCAGACGCAATAAAGCGTCCGAAATCCCCGATCGTGCGGCCGCATATGCCTGTAACGAAAGCTGCTGGCTGGCCCCTTGTTGACTCGAAAAATATGCCGTCAAAAGACCCATGATCGTTATTTCAAGAACGAGAAACGAAACTAATAAAATAACCGCCAGTGCGACCGCTCCGTCACGCGCGTTCAGGGATGATAAGATTTTCGTGGAGGCCGTCATACGCATCAGATATAAAACTAAAAACCTCAATGACTACCGCCAGCGCTTGAGGAAGCGGCGGGCGCCATCGTTCCCTCCCCAGGCGACGCCAGCGGCAATCCAATATTTTCTTTTAATCCATCTATATATGGCACACCTGCCGAATGTGTTTGATCGCTCATAACAGAGAGTAAAGGACTATCGGAGGCGATTTGTGCAGTCCATACGAGGTGTTGGCGATTAATCTGGATAGTCCCCGCGGGCTTCCATGATACTTTCGAAAAATCATTTACCGATAAATCCCCCTGCGATGAATGCTGTACATACCACGCATGTGAAAGCGTTGTCGAAGGAAACCATGACAGATGCCCAAAATAAAGATCGCCGGTATCAAGATATACCGCATACCATGCCGCATCTGCTCGCACGCCAACCACAGAAAACCACGCCGCACCTATCCCCGCGATGATAAGGCACCCGATAAATATAAGTGCAACAACTCGAATTATTTTTGTTTGCATGATAATTTAAGACAACCTGCTTGCTATTAGTATACTTCCCCACCGTCAAAAAGGCAAAAGAAGAATCACCAACTCCAACCCAGTGAAACGCTGGAAACGGTCGGCGTACTAGTCGTGGACGAGTCAAGAAAAATCGTGTAGCGAAAATAACGGAAATTGTTTATGTCAGTGATAGCCAACGGAACTCCGCTGTTGAGGGGCGTGTAAAACCGAAAAGGACTCCCCCCCGTCCCCAAAAATACCCACGGTTCCGATGTGCTGTTTGCATAAGCAAATTGGAATCGGACCGCGCCGCCGTTCAATGACCCCTGCCAAAGCAAACTATTAATAGCCGCTCCCCCGACAACTTGCGTATCAAAAATCGACGACATCAGGCTTCCTGTGCTGCTTGGAGTCGTAAGCGTCGCACCGGCGATAATATTCGTTGACGTGTCATATCCGCTTAAGATGGTCGTTATCGGTCCAATTTTTCCGCTCCCGCCCTGCCAATTATTTTGGAAAAGCGCCGTTTCTTTTGAGCGCGTAACATACTGCCCCAATGTCGTGGTTCTCCCCTCTTTCCATAAAACAGCCGCATGAATCATCTGCGTTGAGGGATCGTCGGTGCCACTGCTGGTAGCAATATTTCCCGATCCGTCACGCAATACGTTATCCACATAGAAATAACGCGCATAGGGCGAGTTATTATACAGGGAAGATATTTCGCTCGCCGAAAGCGCGCGGTTATACACACGAACATCGTCAACACTGCCAGGAAAATATTCGTTGTTTGGAGCATCATAGGCGATGTAGGCAACTCCCGTGTCACTGGCACGACTCTGATTTTGCGTCACATTTAAAACACCATCAACATACATCAATGACACAGATCCATTTGATGTCCACGCAATGTGATGCCAATTATTATCATTTACCGCAATGGCAGAAGACATGCCCGGTGATGGCGTGGCTGTATTATCATAAATAAAAAATCTTCCGCTACTGACCCCGAAATACAAACCCGACCCACGATTACTGAAAACCGGGCGTTGGAAACTCGTTGTTGTTTTAATCCACGCGGAAACGGTTGTTGAAGTACCCGTTTGCACAGAACCCAAGTTTACTCGCTGACCAACGCCGTCAAAACTCAAACACGACCCCGCTTCACAGGTTGTGCTGGCTATGCGTGTAGGACTGCCATAGAACGTCCCACTATTGCCGCTCCCCGACGAATCGTAGGCAATCGTCCCGGTTGCTTCATCAAATTTCCAATAGCCGATCAAACCCGCTTCGATATCATTAAAAAAGACGCTCTCGTCGCCCGCAACTGCCAGCGACGACGTGGGAGCGGAAACCAAATAATAATGCGATCCGCTCGTTTTATTTAAGTCGTAAATATTATGCCAGTTATTTTCGCTAAATGCCGCCGCCGCAGTCATGAGATTGTACGCTAATGCACCGGCATTCTGACCCCCTTGATTTTCAAAATTGTACCGCACCAAAGAAACCAGTGCGATAGAAGCAGTCAGGGTTAAAAGCCCACCGATAACCAGCGCCACCAGCATTTCTACCAACAGCTGCCCTTCGGTTCGGCTGAAAAAAACAATTGATTTTTTTAGAACGGTAGCTGGATGCATGCGCAACAATATTTTAATACGAATTAAATAAATTCTTAACCTCGGTAGCAGACAATGCCCGATTATAGACGCGCACATCGTCAATTTTCCCTCGAAATTGCCGCGATGTACTTTCGGCACCTATGTTTACCACCGTCGCTATAACGCCACTACCAGAAACGCTTACCGTGTTTTTTAACTGACCATTTGTATACAAATTTATTGCCGATCCACTCCACGCACAGGTGATTTGAGTCCATTGATTGAGTGGGACCGTGCCAGCGCCAGAACTATGGTACCCAGCAGGAGAAGTGCCATACCAATAACAATTAATGGAGCCATCCTTGTATACACTCAAATAATAACCATTGGGGCTTTGCCCCTCAACGACAGTCATCTCTTCAGCACTGTACGACGTCGGATAAACCCACGCCGTTAGTGTCAATCCTTGAGGATTGCTAATATTTTTGGCAGTTGCAATAACATTATTCGCAATCGCGCCAGTAGTAAGACCGAGAGCCCAATTACTCAAACCCGCCACCCAGACAGACGAACCGTAAATCGTCCCGCCATTATTATTTCCGCTCGCGTCATACGCGCTTGTCCCCACCCCCTCATCCATCGGCCAATATCCCACCAGACCTGATTCTGTTGTTTGCCCCACTAATCCCAACGCACTGATTGTGATAATCCCGACATTATTGGTGGTGGTATTTTTAATAACTATAACATCGGGCCCTGCGGATGCCCCCGATACTGGCGCAAACAAAATGGTTTTAGAAAACCCTGGAGCCGGATCGGTAAAAACAGATGAATACCCGAGCGTCCGCGCAGAAACAACGGATGAGGTTGCATACGACGTTCCCCAAAAAAGCTGGTATTGGCTCCCCGTGGTCGTACTATTGGTAAATTGCACGCCCCACCCCTGTCCGCGATCCTGCGATACCGCGCGGCTTTGTGCGCTTCGCAATGCCGCCACTACTTGGTTGACGTCCAAATCAAACGATGTTTTTCCTTTGTACGCTCCCAAGCCCATAACCGTCATGGAAACCAAGACAACTAAAATGCCGATAGAAACCAAAATTTCAATAAGGGTGAATCCGCTTCTTGCCATATGATATGTACAAACGCTTTTTCTCCGTGCCCATAACACCATAGGTCGTTCTGCTAGAAATTAGCGGTTAACTGATAGACCGGGATGATAACTGCCAACGCGATACCGCCAATCATAACACCAATAAAAAGCAGGAGAATCGGTTCAATAAACGTCATTAGTGTTTTGAGAGATCCCTCGATGCTTGAGGCATAAAATTCCGACAATGTTTGAAGAATATTTTCAATGTGCCCCGACTTTTCCGAAACCGCAATTAGATTGGATACCACCTTGGGAAAAACCGGCTCGCGCTTAAAAGCCTCGCCGACCGTCAACCCCTTCGCCAATCCCTCCGAGCCAATCCGAATAAGCGCATTTTTGAGTTCGGGCATGGGGATTGAATCGGCGGTCACATTCAGCGCATCAATGATCGGCATGCCGGAAGACAGAAGTGATGAAAAAGTCGAAGCGAAACGCTGGAGGGATGTCTCTCTAATAACGCGGCCTATCGCCGGCGTTTTAATACCGATACGATAGAGCAAATTCCTCCCCACCATCGTCAGCCCAAAAAACACATATCCACCCACCATAATAGAGATGAGTGCGGCAAGAATGATAATAAGATGATCCCCCGAAAAAATACCTATTGCAAAAACAACCCGTGAAAACGCTGGCGGCTGCACGCCATTGCCGGAAAAAACATTAGCAACCCGCGGAATGGTGTAGCTCACCATTAAAACCATCACAAAAATGGATGCGATAAGCAGAATAACCGGATACATCAACGCGCCTTTTACCTTTTGACGCAGATCGCGCTCCTTCTCCAGCGAAACGCTTAAATCATCAAACACCGACTCAAGTTTTCCCGACATCTCTCCGGCTTTAATCAAATTCACAAACGACGACGAAAATGTCTTTGGATAGCGGGCAAATGTTGTATAGAATGGCTGCCCTTTTTCAAGATTACCCCGAACTTCCAAAAGCAATGCTTTCATTGCTGGCTTATCAAAGTCTTCAATAAGAATATCAATAGCCTTAAACAAATCAGTTCCTACCTTCAACATCAACCCCAGATAGCGCGTCAAAAAAACCTTGTCTTCAAGTGTGATTTTTCCACGAGAGAAAAGACCCTCTCGCCGTTGCGCTGCGCCCAATGGTTTAACCAAAAGCGGCTTGGCATCCATGCCGGCAATTTTTGCCAGCACTTCCTGCAAATTGCGGCCGTCAAGCTGACCCTCGATGACCGCCCCATTGCTTTTAAATGCTTTGTAGTAAAATTGCATATTGCATTGATTACTCTCTGATAACGCGGAGCACTTCCTCAATGGTCGTCATGCCCAGTGCGGCTTTGCGCAAACCATCTTCAAACATCGTCACCATGCCATTTTGTCGCGCCGTTCTGATAACTTCATCAAGAGAAAATTTTCCCGAGATAATAATCTTGCGTATATTTTCAGAAACCTCAAAGGCTTCGAAAATACCCATGCGGCCGCGATAACCGGTATTATTGCAGGCCTTACATCCCTTGCCCCGATATAACGTATGCGGCACGCTCTGCGCGTCAACACCGATCAACTTAAGTTGTTCCCGCAAATCTTTTTCGAGCTCCGCCGAAACGTCGTATGATTCAATGCAATCAATGCAAATCTTGCGCACGAGACGCTGTGCCATTACCAAATTGAGAACCGCCGCAATCAAAAACGGCTGGATTTTCATATCCATTAAACGCGGGATGGCGGTGGGCGCGTCGTTGGTGTGCAATGACGACAACAACAAGTGCCCCGTCAGCGCCGCGTTGACCGCAATGTCCCCCGTTTCTTCGTCGCGGATTTCACCGACCATAATGATGTTGGGGTCTTGGCGCAAAATAGATCGAAGTCCCGCCGCAAACGTAATGCCCGCAATCGGATTAATCTGAATTTGATTGATGTATTTAATATTGTATTCAATAGGATCTTCAATCGTCACAATGTTAACCTGCGGCTGATTGAGCATATTTAAAACCGCATACAGCGTCGTTGTTTTTCCTGATCCGGTCGGACCAGTGACCAAGATCATGCCGTACGTTTTCTTGATATTTTCAGCGACTAACTGCGCGGTATCTTCCAACATACCCACTTCAGCCAGTGAGAGCGGCCGCTGAGATGCGGGCAATAAACGCATGACGATTTTTTCTCCATACAATGTTGGCAAAATAGAAACGCGAACATCGATGACCGTGGGCACGGCATTAAATCGGAATCGGCCATCCTGCGGACGCTGATGTTCGTCGATCTTGAGTGCGCCTAATAATTTAATACGCGCCACAATCGCCGCCTGAATTTCTTTGGGCATCCGGATAATTTCATACAAAATACCATCGATGCGGAACCGCACCATAACCACATCCTCCAATTCTTCAATGTGGATATCTGATGCATTCAGTGATGCCCCGTACGCCAGCAAGCTATTGACGATATCCACCACCGGCAATTGCGCGGCGGCATCTTCGTCGTTAGCCAGATTGATTTTTTTCTCCAGTGACGTGCGGACATTCTGGTCAATAATCTTTTTAAAATCATCGGTCAACTCGGACCCAAACAGCGAAAATCCTTTCGCCATATCGCGCGGACTGGCTAAAAACGGACGGATACGCGTATTAAGCTTGTGCTCAAGAAACTCAATCGTCGGCAGATCGCTGGGGTCCTCCATGGCAACATTGATGGTTTTATCCGCATCTTGAGAAAACGGGATAACACCCTTCTCGCGACAAAATTTCTCATCCGCCAATTCTAAAATCTTGTGATCGATTCCCCGTACGTTTAAGTTGGCCCGCTCAACGCTCAAGTGAGTCGCCACAAGGTTATAGAGATAATCTTCCGTAATATATCCCTTGGAAATCAGTACATCTCCCACGCTCTGGTTCATGCGCGTGGCATCGGCAAGCGCATCGGTAAACTGCTCGGGGGTAACGAGCTTTTGTGTTTCCAAAATGCTTTTGAGTTTTTCTTGAGGAAAGCGAAACATAGAAAATCAAAATGCAAATATAAAAATGTAAAATAATGGATGTGCCGCGGGCTTTCCAACCATTTTACCCGCCTACCAGCAAGTAGGATTTTTTATTTTTACACGTTACATTTCATGTAGTATACCACCCCCTCACCAAAACAAAAAGACCCATGCGGGTCTTTTTGTTTTTCACGATGTTTCTCGTTTAGAGACCAGTTACATCAGATCCGATTTCATAGAAGCAAGTCGCTTCTGTAAAATTAGTGCAGGTGTTAAGAGTTCCACCATCAGTCGTCATTTTTCCCTGATACTTGACACTC
Source organism: Minisyncoccota bacterium (assembly GCA_041665445.1). Classification (GTDB taxonomy): domain Bacteria; phylum Patescibacteriota; class Minisyncoccia; order UBA6257; family JAGOQP01; genus DAIEKJ01. The sequence continues at coordinate 5,264 of JBAYIV010000003.1, read as the reverse complement.
TCTAAACGACCAATGAGCTTAAATGTGCTCGCCGTACTCGTTGCCTTGTATCCGTAATAATAAGATCCAAGGTTTGTTGGATCAGTTGGAAGCTTTGAGATAGGACTTCCTCCGGATACCTGATTGAGAGCTACTTTAACCCACCCCGTTCCGTCAACGGCGGTCGAAGCAACCACAAGTGCTCCCGTCCATCCGGTCGGCGTAGCCGTTCCCGCGACTGTGTAGGTCGACGTTGTCGTTAGGGCCGCAGCATCCACCGTCGCCAGGTACAAATTCACCGCGCTCCGGATAGAATCCATATCGGACATTCTCTGTCCGTCGCGAGCCTGTGCCAAGAGCTGTGCCGGGTTTAATACCACCACCACCGCGGCAACCAAAATGGCCAAAATACCGATAACAATAAGAAGCTCAATGAGCGTAAACCCCCTCTTTAAATTCTGCATACGTACGATAAATAAATTACTTTTAAATTCTTTTATATTTTTATATCACGCCTGAGTGCTCTAGCACCCAAACGAACTCCCTGTGATTATTCCGGGAGATCGACCATCGTGTCTTCTCAATGAGTATACATAAAACGCTACCAAAAAACAAAGGGGGGTGTGAATAACCCCCCCCTCTATCTCCCTGCGAGCAAAACACGTAACACCCCTATCCCTTTTCCGATGTCAAAAAGGACAAAACGTTGCCCACCAAATCCTCAATAGATGTCTTAGCTTTAATAAAATATTCAATCGCTCCCAGCTGTTGTCCTTTTTCTATGTCTTCTGGCTGTCCCAGATTGGAGATAATAATAACCGGCGCGTTGGCAAGCTGAGGGTCTTCGCGCATTGCCTGCAAAACTTCAAACCCCGATTTTTTGGGCAATATCAAATCAAGCAACACCACGTCGGGAGTTGCGGTCTTGAGCATTGCCAGCGCCTCATCGCCATCGTGCGCATGCATCACCTCAACTTTTTCTTGCGCAAAACGATTCTTGAGCAACGACGACAAAAAAGGATCATCCTCAACTAAAAGAATTTTTTTAAGTTTTTCCTCCATATTCTTTTGAGCGCGGCACGCGCAAAGCATTGCGCCACAAGTCGTGCCCGCGATACCATTATTTTTTAACCCGTAGTCCCTTTCAGCATACCATGTCGCATAAAAAAAGAGAAGAGTGCAATGCGCCCTTCTTTTGTGAGTGTTTGAAAGCTTTTTTGGTTGCCCCTGTTTCCAATGCAAGCATTGGAAGGTCGCAACTTATGGATCCGCGACCAACTCCCGGTATCCCGATTGCTCGGGATCGAAAAAATCTGTGTAGTTGTTTCACGCACAGCTTCCGCTACACGTGCCTTGTTACGACTTCACCCGTGTCACCGAACCCAGGCTGATCCCTAAAGAGAGACTTTACCTGTTCCCGGCTCCCCTGGTGTGACGGGCGGTGAGTACAAGACTCGAGAACGTATTCACCGCGGCGTGCTGATCCGCGATTACTAGCGATTCCGGCTTCAAGGAGTCGAGTTGCAGACTCCTATCCGAACTGGGGCCGACTTTTTGGGATTGGCTCCACCTTACGGCTTGGCAACCCTTTGTATCGGCCATTGTAGCATGAGTGTTGCCCAGGGTATCAAAGGGCCACGCTGATTTGACGTCGTCCCCGCTTCCTCCCCCCTCTTTTGACCCGAATGCCATTGACTGGCACTCCGATAAAAGGAGGGGGGTGGTCTCGTCAGACACTTGTAACTGACGACAGGGGTTGCGCTCGTTACCCCACTGAAGGGAACAACTCAAGCCACGAGCTGACGACAACCGTGCAGCACCTGTCCTATTGCCCTAATTAAAAACTAAGGAGATATTCTTTTCAAAATATCGTCAATAAGATTTCTAACCCTGGTGAGGTGTTTCGCTTACCGTCGAATTAAACCTCATGCTCCACCGCTTGTGCGAGTCCCCGTCTATTCCTTTGAGTTTTAGTCTTGCGACCGTACTTCCCAGGCGGTCTACTTAACGCGTTAGCTTCGCCACTGAAAGGGTCGATACTTCCAATAGCTAGTAGACATCGTTTAGGGCGTGGACTACAAGGGTATCTAATCCTTTTTGCTCCCCACGCTTTCGCGCCTCAGAGTCAGGAATGCACCAGTAAGCTGCCTTCGCCTTTGGTGTTCCGCACGATATCAACGGATTTCACCCCTACACCGTGCGTTCCGCTTACCTCTTGCACCCTCCAGCAAAGCCGTATCCTGTGCGGCCGTACCGTTAAGCGGTACGATTTAACACAAGACGCACTCTGCCTCCTACGCGCCCTTTACGCCCAATAAATCCGGATAACGCTCGAGGTCTCTGTATTACCGCTGCTGCTGGCACAGAGTTAGCAACCTCTTATTCCTATGGTACCGTCAGTCCCGATAAACGGGATTTCATCCCACAGAAAAGGAGTTTACAACCCGAAGGCCTTCATCCTCCACGCGGCGTCGCTCCATCAGGCTTTCGCCCATTGTGGAATATTCTCGACTGCTGCCACCCGTAGGTGTACGAGCCGTGTCTCAGTCTCGTCGTCGGGGATCAGCCTCTCAGCCCCCCTACCGGTCATAGCCTTGGTGAGCCATTACCTCACCAACTAGCTGATCGGACCTAAGCCAATCTCAAAGCGTCTTGCGACTTTACCCTTACGGGACTATGGGGAATTACCTAACCTTTCGGCTAGCTATGCCCCACTTCGAGGTATGTACTAAGGTGTTACTGACTCGTTCGCCACTCTCGCCAAAATTCTCTTGCGAGAACTTTGGCGAGCGTTCGACTTGCATGCCTTATCCACGCCGCCAGCGTTCATCCTGAGCTAGGATCAAACTCTCCAAAAAATACGTCAACTAACGCTGACTATAAACGCAGACTAACGCTGACATGTTGCCATGTCCGCACCAGTCCGCGTGAAGTCCTCGATGAGTTCACGTTTTAAGGGACAACCAAAAAAATCTTCAAACAAACGATTTATAGCAATGTCAAAGTTCTTTCCAGTAAGAGCCCAGTAAGTATATACAAAAAAGACCCCCTGTCAAGCCTGCAAAAGACCGCGGGGACTCGCAGTACCGGCCCGTTTTGAGCGCAGGCCATTCCCCCATTCCTCCCCTTATTATCGCATGCCCAGAGACTCATATTCTCGCCCATTGTGGCGACACGTCATTCACGTGGGGCTTGTCAAAGGACAAAAAGTACGCTACAATCCCCCTACATAAATAAGTATTAATCGCATGAAGAAAAAAATTCACCCCGAATATTACCCCGAAGCCAAGGTTTCCTGTGCATGTGGCAATGTTTTTTACGTTGGATCAACCAAAAAAGAGCTTGCAGTTGAAATCTGCTACGCCTGCCATCCGCTCTACACTGGCAAAGAAAAATTAATCGACACCGCTGGCCGCGTGGAGAAATTCAAGACGCGTCGTGCCGCCGCCGCCAAAACACCCGTCCGCAAAAAGACGGAGAAGCGCGCGGTAAAAGGCACAAAGAAGGCAATCAAGACAGAGAAGAAAGGAAAGTAGTTTGCTTTTATTATTTTTGAAAAACGAGGGGACATCCTCTCGTTTTTCTTTATTTATTGTTGTTGGTTATTAGTTATACGTTGCTTGCCACCATTATGAACAAAGCCATTATTGAAGTCAGGGCGGGAGTCGGCGGAGATGAAGCGGCGATCTTTGCTGCAAATCTCGTTGAGATGTACCAAAAATATGCTCAGCGCAAGGGGTGGAAATTTATTACCGTCGACGAAAGCCGTACCACCCTTAACGGCTACAAAACATTCGTGGGGCGTATCGACGGCCTTGACGTCTACGACTCGCTCAAGAACGAATCGGGAGTCCATCGCATCCAGCGAGTACCAGCGACCGAAAAAGCTGGCCGCGTCCACACCTCAACCGCATCAGTCATTGTGATGCCGTTTGTGGAAGAACGAGCCGTAGTGATAAACCCAGGCGATCTTGAAATATCGTTTTTTCGCTCCTCCGGTCCCGGCGGACAGAATGTTAACAAGGTGGAAACAGCCGTACGCATCATGCATAAACCCACCGGAGTCGTCGTCGCCTCGCAAACCGAGCGCTCACAGAATGCCAACCGGGAAAATGCCATGAGCGTCTTGCGATCCAAGCTCTTTGAAGAAATGCAGCGCCAACGGACCGAGTCGGTCGGCGCTTTGCGCAAAGAACAAGTTGGTTCGGGCGACCGATCCGAGAAAATCCGCACCTATAACTTCCCCGACGATCGCATCACGGATCATCGCATTGGCAAGAAATGGCACAACATTGAAAAGATACTCAATGGTGATTTGGATCCGATTGTAGACGCGTTTAAAAAACAAGGATAATAAAAACCGCCCCTAGGGGCGGTTTTTAGTTTGGATTATTTTGCCCGCCAGGTTGTGAGTATGCACCATTCCCCGTTGCGCGAAGCAAGCGATGGCCCCACTACCTGGCCTGCCAGGTTGTGAATATGCGCCATTCCCCGTTACGCGAAGCAAGCGCATATTCTACTACCTGGTGGCGTTGTAGAGAGCAGTAACTTCGCTTGCCGACAAAGCGCGGTTGTAGTAACTCACTTCATCTAACACTCCATTGAAAATTTCCCCGTCAGAACCAACTTTCATTCTGTCAAAAACAAACGACGTCGAATTTGTGGCGGTGCCTCTCAGAATTCCGTTTACATAGATTTTTTTCGAAAGTCCGTCATAAACACCAACGGCATAATACCAACTACCCACCACGGGGATTATCCCCGAATTAATAAAGGGATACCAATTAATTGCATTATCTCCATTATTCAAGTGGAACCTTCCTGTATCATTGTCCGCTACACCAACCATATCTCGATAAGATGAGTTTATCGAATCGGGATTAAACCAGAAAGAAATGCTCAAAGCTACAGGAGACGAACTTACTATAGACTTGGAAACATATTGACTAGCTAAACTAAATCTCAATGCTCCTCTTTTTTTGCCCGCAGTCCAGATGGGATTATTAGTGAGAATTCCATTATTCCCCCTTCCGCTACTATCATATGCGGTTGTTCCTGTTGTTTCGTCAAACTTCCAATACCCAACTAAGGAGGTATCACCATAATCAAGGGGAGCAAGAGAAAGATTGGAACCGACTTCATAGAGATCAGGATAGGAACCACCATCAGTAGAAACAGTGTCTTTATCACCTCCTAACTTGAATTTACTTGATTCAAAGGCAGCCGTCAGTTCAAATGATCCACCACTCACATAGGTATAGTACAGATTAGAGGAAGAAGCATTG
>JBAYIV010000002.1:0-95486 GCA_041665445.1 Minisyncoccota bacterium | reverse complement strand
TGACAATGAGGAGTTCGATGAGGGTGAAGGATTTGGGACTGGACATGGGACTAAATGCAAAAATGAAAAATGACGATGTGAAATTATAAAATGTTCAGAAAATCAGCAGGACAACCATTGTTTGACAGTTTTATTTTTGCATTTTGCATTTGTTACAACCATCCCTTGCGGCTGAAGATCGCGGTCATGATAACCGTGGCGCCTACCACGATGCCTGTCAAAATCCAAAAATCATATGGCGTTCTGCCGACGATGGGGCGCGAAATGGTATCAATGGTGAAGAGCGCCAGAAAAACCATAATAGGAAAGGTGAGAAACGCAAGAACTGAAAAGCGTTGCATCACCTTAGTCATCTTGATGTTGAGCAATTGCGCATTGGTGCTCTCAAACGCTTCGGTGGTTTCTTTATAATTTTCGCAGAGCTGGAGCACTTTTAAGAAGTCTCCCTCCAGATCGGAAAAATAAATCGCCGACGATTCACCGAAAAAACGCGGTCCCACTTTATTGAATGAATTAAAAATACTGGCTTGCGCGCGGGTGATGAGGTAGTAGCTCAAAAGATCTCCTTTGACGTAGGAGATTATTTTTACGAGATTTTGTTCCTGTTCCTTAAACATGCGCACGCGGATGTATTCTATCTTCTCCTCAATGTGGCGCAGTTGCCGCAAGGAATAGGCGAGGCACGCTTCTATGATGTCGTAGAGCAGGCGCACGCTATCTTTGCCCAGCACGCGTTCTTTATAATGCGCGTCTGTGTCTATTTTTTCGGCAATGACGCGGATCGGCTCCAGGTCTTCGTAGGCTACCGTGATCACACCTTGTTCGGTAACGAGCATGTCAATTTCTCCTTTGCGCGATGCCCGATCGCTCAGATCAAAAATCGGCAGGTGATACACGATAAACATGTAGTGATCGTAGATCTCAACCTTTGATCGCGCCGAAGGCTGTGTCAGTTCATCGAGGATGACGGGATGGATATGGTGTTCTTGCTGGAGTGCCGCCAATTCTGCGCGGGAAGGGTTAATTAAATGCGTCCACGTAACCGCGCCTTTTTTTATGACCATAGGTAATAGATGCGCTATGAATAATTACTGCATAGTATACAAGGGGAGCGCTTTTTGTGCAATTGCAGAAGATGAAAACGAAGTAATGGGAATGTGGTTTGACGGTGTGGGTTTCGGTCGCGCGAGAACAGTCGAAAGAGCGTGGCGATGGGCGGAGTCGTTCTGCGGTCGTGCAGTCTTGTGTATTTTAGTGCCTGTCAAGTATCTCACGATCGTGAGATACTTGACAGAATAAATAGCTGGCGTACACTCAGAAACGGAGGAAAAAAGAGGGGACGGCCCCATTAAAATAGTATGCGCGGAGAATTTACTTATAAAATCCTTTCAACGCTGGACGAGGGCAAAGACCTGACGCTTGATGTGCTCGGATGGATGCTTATTGGCGGCAAGGTTGCTAGCCCTGCACGGATTGCGCGGGAACGGGAGCAATTTTTGGAACATCGGGGTGAACAACGTGAGGGTAAGCACGAGGAGCGGCGCGCCATGTGCCGATTTTATGCGATGGTTCGTTATTTGGAGCAAGACGGCATGGTGCACAAAATTGTTGAAGAGCGGGGCATTATAGTGACCATCACTCGTCAGGGAAAACAGAAACTTCGTTCGCTTGAGAACACCATGGAAACGTCTCTGCCAACGGCCCGCTATGGCGCCAAGCCGGAAGTGGCGGGAAGTGGCGTGACGATCGTGACATTTGATATTCCTGAAGAGAAGCGGCGCAAGCGCGATTGGTTGCGCAATGCATTGCGCGATCTGGGATTTGCCATGGTGCACAAAAGCGTATGGATGGGGAAGGATGGCGTGCCGGAAGATTTTTTGCGTGATGTTCGTGATCTGGCGTTGGGGGATTATGTGGAGATTTTTCAGATAACCAAAGCGGGGAGTCTGCGGAAAATGTTGTAGGAGAGATGGGGTGACAAAGTGTCAAGTATCTCACGATCGTGAGATACTTGACAGGAATGAATTTCTGATTATGATGATCGGCAAACATCGTGTGCTGGCAGAGCGATGCGGCAATGGGGTTATGTGATGGAGTGATGGTGCGACGGATGGCAGTAGTCCCAAAATTGAAAATATAAAAAAGTATTATTATGAACGACGAAGAAAAAAATAAAACAGAAGCGGCAATTGATGATGGTGCCGCATCCGTTGGTCAGGTGGTTGATGGCGATACATCAGAGTCGCACGATGAGTCAACGCATTTACGTGCGCAGGCAGATGAATATCTGGACGGATGGAAGCGCGCCAAAGCGGATTTGATTAATTACAAAAAAGACGAAGCCAAGCGGTTTGAAGAAATTATACGTTTTGCAGCACAGGAATTAGTTCGAGAGTTGGTGCCGGTGCTGGATAGTTTTGATTTAGCGCTTGAGTCGCTGGGGAGCGAACCGAAAGTTGAAAAAGGCGTTTACCTTATTCGTGCACAGCTGGAGGATGCACTCAAAAAACACGGATTAGAAAAAATAGCAGTGAAGGCGGGGGATCAGTTTAATCCGGCGGTGCATGAGGCGGTTGCCGCCGTTGAGTCCGCGCAAGAATCTGGGACGGTGGTGGAAGAAGTTGATCGGGGATACACGCTTGCCGGCAAGCTTATCAGACCGGCGCGGGTTAAGGTGGCAAAAGAGATGATGCAAAAATAATCAGTAACTAAAAATTATTTTATACAAAATTATGAGCAAAATTCTAGGTATTGATCTGGGGACAACTAATTCGGCGATAGCCGTTGTCGAGGGAGGCGAGCCAAAGGTTTTGGAAAATGCGGAAGGCAATCGCACAACGCCATCTATCGTGACATTTAGCAAAGCCAATGAGCGCTTGGTGGGGCTTTTGGCAAAACGTCAGGCAGTAGTCAATCCAAAAAATACTATTTTTTCGGTAAAGCGTTTAATCGGGCGATCGTTTTCCGATGCCGAAGTGCAACGTGATTTAAAATGGTTGCCGTTTGAGGTGCGGCAGGCATCGGCGGGAGGCATTGAAATTAAAATGGGCGAGCAGTGGTACAAGCCGGAAGAAATATCAGCAATGGTTTTGGCAAAACTGAAGGCAGACGCCGAGGCAAAGCTCGGTGAAAAAATCGAAGAAGCGGTTATTACCGTTCCGGCTTATTTTGATGACTCTCAAAGACAGGCCACGAAGAACGCCGGCGAAATCGCGGGCTTGAAAGTGCGGCGCATTATCAATGAGCCGACGGCTGCAGCACTGGCGTATGGACTCAATAAACAAAAAAATGAAAAAATTGTTGTCTACGATTTTGGCGGAGGGACGTTTGATGTATCGGTGCTGGAAATCGGTGACGATGTGGTGGAGGTAAAAGGAACGGGCGGTGATACGCATCTGGGAGGCGACGACATCGATCGGCGCGTGATGGATTATATCGTGGGCGAGTACAAGAAAAGCGACGGCGTTGATTTGAGCAAAGATCCGTTAGCACTCCAGCGCATCCGTGAAGCCGCGGAAAAAGCAAAGCACGAACTATCAACCGTGATGGAAACCGAAATTAATCTGCCGTATGTCAGTTCTGATGCCAGCGGTCCCAAGCACTTGCTGATGAAAATAACGCGTGCGACGCTTGAGAATCTTATTAAAGACCTGATTGAAAAATCAATTACTATCGTGAAGGGTGTTGTGGAACAGGCTGGCCTGAAGACGAGCGATATCAATGAAGTGATTCTTGTCGGTGGCCAGACGCGCATGCCGGCGATTGAAAGTGCGGTCAAAGCGCTTTTCGGCAAAGAACCGCACAAAGGCATTAATCCGGACGAAGTGGTGGCCATTGGTGCGGCGGTGCAGGCGGGTATTTTTCAGGGAGACGTGAAAGATGTTTTGTTGCTTGATGTGACGCCGTTGTCGTTGGGCATTGAGACGATGGGTGGAGTCTTTACGCCGATGATTGAAAAAAACACCACCGTGCCCACGTCAAAATCGCAGATTTTTTCAACAGCCGCGGACAACCAAACGTCGGTGGAGATTCATGTCTTGCAGGGAGAGCGTTCGATGGCGGCAGACAACAAAACTTTGGGGCGTTTCATTTTAGATGGCATTCCGCCTTCTCCGCGCGGTATTCCGCAGGTTGAAGTGACGTTTGATATTGATGCAAACGGTATTTTGAATGTGTCGGCCAAAGACAAGGCCAGCGGCAAGGTACAGTCGGTGCGCATTGAGGCATCAACGCAGTTGTCCAAAGAAGAGGTTGAGCGCTTGAAACAAGATGCGGCGGCGCATGCCGAGGAAGATAAGAAAAAGAAAGACTTAATTGAGATAAAAAATCACGCTGAGCAAACAATCTATTCGGCGCAAAAGAATCTGGATGAGTGGAAGGACAAAATCAGCGCTGAGGTGAAAGAAAATATCGGCAAAAAAATTATTGAAACGCAAGAAGCTCTCAAAACTGATGAGGCGCAGAAGATTGAGAGCGCGCTGCATGATCTGTCTGCGGAATTGCAAAAAATCGGCCAGTCAATGTATGCCACGCCAAACGCTGATAGTTCGGCTGCCAGTGACAATGGGTCCGAACAAAAAAACGATCAGCCGCATGAAAACGGCGATGAGGGAACTGGTGGTCAGAGCCAATCGGTATAATGTGGCGATGGTATTGGGCTGATGGGCGTGGTATGCTCACAAGAACGTATGGAAAATACTCAACCGACGGTGCATCATCTTAATGATGGGGCATATCAAAATGTATTCTCTTATTGGAAAGGAGGCGTTTTGGGGGGACTGTTGGTTATCGCCTCGGGGGTGTTGGGGTACTATCTGAACCTGATGGTCTATGCGGCGTCAAAAATGACGTCGACCGATTGGATTCTTTCCGGAGTGCTTTTTGGCGCGGTGTGCGTGCTGGCGACGCTTGAAATTATTTTTGTCAGCTATCGGCCTATGGGGTATGGGACGCTTGTCGTGGCGGGATGCGTGATGAGCGTACTTAGCATTGTTCATTTTTCACAATCAATGCTGGCTGGTGTTATTGTGACAATACTTTTTTTCGCTGGTGCTTATGCGCGCGGACAGCGAGAGCTTGAGAGCATGCTGAAAATTAGATTTTTCTCTGTGGTGCGAACGGTTGTGCCATTAATTATCATGGGCATAGCAGTGCTTACAGGTTCGGCGTTGTATGGCGCAATCGTTAATCGGCCATTGGCCGATGCCGCTTCTCTGCTGATGCCGCGATCGTTGTTCCAAGCGCTGGTGACGAAATCTTCGGGCATGCTGGCACCGATGCTTGGGAGCAGTATTGATTTCTCTCTTTCATTGAGGCAGATTACTGCGCAAGCAGTCGATGGCGCCATTGTGCAAAGCGGCATACCGCCCGCATCAGTAACGCCGGCCATGAAAGAACAGCTCGCGCAAAAATATCTTCCCGAGTTTGAATCAAAATTCGAAACGATTGTCGGTGGTCCTATAAATATTGACGAGCCCGTTTCCCAGGCACTCTACGATGGGTTGGTGGTGCGATTAAATGCACTGGAAGGAAACACAAAAATCATGACACTTGTGGCTATTATTATTTTACTTGTGCTGACTGTGTTGGCATTCATTCCTTTTATCCACATTGTAGTGGGCGCGGTCGGGTTTGCTCTTTATCAGATTCTTTTGGCGGCCGGCTTTGGGGTGATCGTGTATGAGACGCAAAGCAAAGAGGTTGTCGTCTTGCCGTAATGGAGATGAACGTATGCCTATGAAAGATTACTATGAAGTTTTAGGTGTTTCCAAAAACGCTTCCGATGACGAGATAAAAAAAGCATTTCGAAAATTGGCGCATCAACATCATCCGGATAAGCAGGGCGGAGACGAGAAAAAATTTAAAGAAATTAACGAAGCACATCAAGTGCTTTCGGACAAACAAAAGCGTGCGGCGTACGATCGTTTTGGCCATGCTGCGTTTCAGCAGGGCGGCGGGGCTGGCCAAGGAGGATTCAATCGGCAGGGTGGCAACCCATTTGGCGGTTTTGCGGGAGGAGATTTTTCGGGTATTCATTTTGATTTCGGCGGAGGCGACTTTGGTGATGCGGGAGATATTTTTGAAAATTTTTTTGGTGGCGGGGGACAACGACAGCGGCAAACGGCGCGCGGGAGCGATGTGCAAGTGTTGCTTGAGATCCCCATTACTGAGGCATTCACAGGAATTCGTCGCGACATCTCTTTCCGTACCATTATTGCGTGTACGCATTGCGATGGTCATGGGTATGACGTGGCGGCGGGCACGAAGACTTGTTCGCGATGCGGCGGGTCGGGGGTCATTAGGAAACAGCAGCAAACATTTTTTGGTATTATAGAGCAGGCGCATGAATGTGATGCGTGTTTTGGCACCGGCAAAGAACCCAATAAAGTCTGTGTTGAATGCAAGGGCGCCGGGCGTGTGATGGGAACAAAAACGATTGTGCTTGATATTAAGCCCGGAATTTATCATGGCCAAGTTGTTAAAATGGCCGGTCAAGGCGAGGCGGGATTGCGTGGCAAAGGATCGGGTGATTTGTATATTAAAATTACATTAGCGTCCGAAAAGGGGGTCATACTGGATGGCACAACTATTCGCATGCGTAAAGATGTTCCCTTGGCTGATGTACTCCGCGGCAGAAAAATCGCATTTACCAACGTCGATGGGAAGCGCGTGGAAGTTGATCTTTCTGAACGATCAAATTTTTCAGAGCCCGTTATCGTAAGGGGCCAGGGTGCTTTTGGCGGCGGAATCGGGTTTGGGATGCAGAAACGCGGAGATTTAGTGATTGATCTTAATATTGTTCGTCCTAAAAAAATGAGCGGGAAGGTAAAAAAACTTGCCGATGAACTGGCTGATGAACTTGAAAGAGAACAATAAAGGGAGTACACTGACGGCGGTTTTTATCATTCGTGAGAATGAAGGCGCGTTCGTGCCGCGCGCAAAAGATTGACGAGTAAAAATTATTTGCCCCGTTAGCTCAGCTGGTAGAGCAGCTCCCTTTTAAGGAGACGGTCGTAGGTTCAAGCCCTACACGGGGCACCCATACAAAAAATATCCCCAAGGGATATTTTTTGTAGGTGATGCTCCTGGAGACTTGAATTGGAAGGGGGTCGGGGAAACAACGTTTCCCCGTGTAGGAAATTATTCAAAACCGAGGGTTTTGAAGGAGTCCGCCTAGGGCGGACGACGTGAAAGCCCTACACGGGGCACCCATACAAAAAATATCCCCAAGGGATATTTTTTGTAGATGGTGTTCCTGGAGGCTTGAATTGGAAGGGGATATTTTTTGTATCTCTTGACGTAGCTTATGTTTTCACGCACACTCTTGCTCGGTACCCATAAGGAGGTGTGCGATGGCCAAAAAAACGGAAACGGAGTGGTTCATTGAGCCGACGGATCAAGGAACGAACAAAACCATTTGGACCGTTCTGCGGGACAGTGGAAACGAGGACGGGATAATGGTCGGCGCCAAAGGGTCCGATGGACGGACCCACAGCGTGTATCGGGTTCCAGATCACGAAACATTGATTCCGTTCGTAAAAAACCGCACAGCGATGAATCTCCATTTTAATATTTATAACAGGAGATCTTCTCGCGGGAAATTGCGTCCTTGGCCTTTTGAGCGCGGCACGACGTGAAGTCTCGTTCCGTCCAGGCCGCCTGCTGTTCTTGGAGGCAGTATGGCGGCTTTTTGTTGCCAAAAAGAGTGCGTTTGAGTATACTGACAAATAATATGAAACAGTGGTTACGGGAGATTTTCCATTTCTTTGACAAACTGGTCGATGAAATTCGTCACGAGTTAAGCAAGCACCCGGTTGTCTATGCGTTTATCGGCGGTTTTGCAACGGTGCTTTTTTGGCGCGGCGTCTGGGAATTTGCCGATTATTTTCCCTTTTTAACGCCGGGGGTGTCTATTATTATCAGCACGGTGATATTGATTGCTACCGGGACATTTGTCTCCTTCTTTGTCGGTGAGACTATCATCGAATCGGGTCTGCGTGAAGATAAGCGCATTGACCAGAAAACGGAGGAGGAGGTCATCAAAGAAGAAGAACAAGTTAATGATATGCATCGGTTTATTGCTGAAATTCGTCACGACGTGATTGAGATTCGGAAAAAACTTGAGGAGAAAGAAAAGACAAAATAGGAAATTTTAAGAACGGCACAAAACAAAAGCCATTAATAATGGCTTTTGTTTATATAAAAAGTGAAAACAGTAGCGCCAGCGAGGCAATGGTCATGGCGCCGGCGCCTGCCCAGCCGAGCCACACAAAAAGCGGGGAGCTGGCGTGCTCGCCCATAATGGCTTTGTTTTTTGCCATGTGAGTAATGAGAAACATCAGCGGAGGCGCGGCTAAACCATTAAGGACTGCGGCATAGTAGAGCATGCTAAACGCGGGAATGTGCATTAAGTTGATAAGCATGCCGATTAATGTTGCGGCGGCGATGATACCGTAAAATCCTTTGGCGCGTTTAAATGAACGGTAGAGTCCGGTTTTCCATCCCAGCGTTTCGGAGAGAGCGTAGGATGCCGACCCGGCAAGAACGGGAATGGCCAAGAGTCCGGTGCCCACGATGCCGAGCGTAAAAAGAACAAACGCGACGCGTCCACCGAGCGGGAGGAGCGCCTGTGCGGCCTGTTCGGCGGTTTGCACATTGAGAATGTGGTGTGCGCCCAAGGTAGCTGCGGCGGTGATGATAATAAAAAAGGTCATTGCGTTTGAAAAAATCATTCCCACAATCGTGTCCCAGCGCATGGCGCGCACATCATGGAGCCGCAGGTGGGGGATGGCATCTTCTTTTGATCGTGCCAGCTCGTGGCGCGCGATCTCTTCTTCCACTTCTTCGTCGGCTTGCCAGAAAAATAAATAGGGAGAAATAGTGGTGCCTAAAAGCGCAACGATATTAATCCAATACTCGCGCGAAAACGAAATGCTGGGGACAAAAAACGAATGGGCGATAACTCCCCAGTCCTGCTTGACGATAAACGCGGTGATCAGATAAGCAAAGAGCGAAAGCCCGAGCCACTTGAGCGCGTTGGCATATTTTTTATATGGCACGCGTATTTCAAGCCAGGCGATGGTCAGTCCAAAAAGGACGAGCAGGAGTATGAACGGTGCGGGGAAAAGTAATTGCGTTGATGCCGCCATCGCACCCAAATCAGCGCCGATGTTGATGATGTTGGCAATGACCACCAAAAAAACGGAAGCGTATAAAATAAAAGCGGGATAATGCTGCTTGATATTTTTTGCCAATCCCTTGCCGGTAATCAGCCCAATGCGTGCGCTGGCTTCCTGAATAGCGATCATGAATGGCGTGGCAAACAGCGCAATCCATACCTGTGCGTACCCGAACAGCGCACCGGTCTGTGAATAGGTGGCGATGCCCGAGGGATCGTCATCGGCGGCGCCGGTGATAAATCCAGGGCCGATAACCCGTAGCCATTTTTTGATTTTCTTTTTAAGCGTCATGTTGCGCGTGGCGCGCTGGCGGCACGTTTTTTCGTTTCCGTTCCTTAAAAACATTCTCACATTCTCAAGAATGTGAGAATGTTGGGTGGTGCGGAACGATGCACAATCTTAATGCGGACAGTATACCGTAGAAGTTGCCAAAGATGAATAGGCGCGCAGTGTTTCTTGCAAAAAGAGAGGCAGATAGTATGATGAAGACATCTATGCAGGCTACCGGTTCGTACGCGGAAGCAATTAAAAAAGCATTAGCGGGGGCATTAGAGAAAACGGTGCCCGATTTTTATGCGTCTCGTTTTGAATGGACGCTGGACGTGGCCGATATTGCGCGTGGCGATTATGCGACGAGTGTCGCGTTTGTAGTGGCGCGAGAATTAAAATGTGCGCCACTGGAAGTGGCGCAGAAAATAATCGGAGCGATTGTGCTTTCTGACGGCATCGCACGCGTTGAGGCGGTTGCTCCTGGGTATATTAATTTTTGGTTGAGTGGCGACATATTGCATCGCGAGCTTGGCGATATTCATTTGCGGGGCGACAAATATGGCGGTGATTCTCTCGCAGAAAAAAATCAGACGTGGCTGATAGAACACACGTCGGCCAATCCCAATAAGGCGATGCATTTGGGGCACTTGCGCAATAACGTACTGGGGATGGCCATATCAAATATTTGGGAATTTTCCGGCGTGCGCGTCATCCGGGACTACGTGAGCAACAACCGCGGGATCGCGATTGCGCGTTTGATGTGGGGGTATCTTAAATTTGCCCGCATTAATGGCCAACAGAAAACTGATCTTGTTTATTGGTATCAGCATCAAGATGAGTGGCAGACGCCCGAGAACGCGGGAAAGCGTTCCGATATTTTCGTCGATGAATTATATGTGAGGGCATCGCAGGATTTTCAAGACGATAAAAATGTTGAAACGCGGGTGCGGCACATGGTGGTTGATTGGGAGGCGGGCGATGCGGCCACGCGCGCATTGTGGGAACGGGTCATGCATTATTCGGAAGACGGACAGAAGATGACGCTTATGCGCCTGGGGAGTAAAATCGATAAAACTTGGTATGAACACGAGCATTACCAGATGGGGAAAGATTTGATTGCTAACGGACTGGAGAAGGGCGTTTTTAAAAAATTGGATGACGGCGCCATTCTGACTGATCTTGCCGCATACGGGATACCCGACACGATCGTGCAGAAAGCCGATGGGACGTCGTTGTACATCACGCAGGATATTGCGCTGACTAAATTGAAGCGCGATACATTTTCTCCCGATAAAATGTTTTGGGTGGTAGGCGTTGAGCAGTCCAATGCATTGGCGCAGGTATTTGCCATTTGCGAACAACTGGGCATCGGGAAGCGTGCCGACTACACGCACATCTCGTATGGCTGGATGAGCATCAAGGGGGCTGGCTCCATGAGCTCGCGCAAAGGGAATGTTATTTATATTGACGATTTAATCGACACAGCCAAAGAGCGCGTCGTGTTAAAAATAGACAGAGAAAAAATCGGCGATGCGACCGTTAATGACGTTGCTGAAGCGGTGGCGCTGGGGGCGATTAAATACAGCATCCTGAAGGTTGGTCGGACAACCGACATGCAATTTGATATCGATGCTTCCATTAGTTTTGAGGGCGATTCGGGACCATATCTTCAATATGCCTATGCGCGCACGCAAGCAATTTTGCGTAAAGCGGCTGAAAGTGGCGTGGCGGCTAACAATAGCGGGACGATGCCCGAGGATGTCATTGCGCTGATTCGTCGTCTTGCGCGATTTCCACATGTTATTGCTGATGCGGGGAGTCAATTATCGCCGCATCATATCTGTACCTATTTAAACGAGTTGGCGCAGGAGTTTAGTGCTTATTACGCCAGACAAGTCGTGGTAGATAGCGCCGATGCGTCGTCTTCCTATCGCGTGGCGGTGGTCGTTGCAGTGGGGCAGGTATTGAAAAATGGCTTGCGGTTGTTGGGCATTGCACCGCTTGATCGAATGTAGAAAAAAAGTGGCAACTAATAACTCGCACTCGGCGGGAAAATAAAGCGTACTCATTCGTCGCTACAAAAAACACCCTCGCTATTTCGAGGGTGTTTTTGAAAGCCGTGCGCTCAAAAGATCGTATTAGTGTGATCCTTGCAATTGTGCGCGGAGTTGATTGATAAGCTGCATCAGCTGATCAATCCGGTTTTGAATGGTTGACGTCGATGATGACTGTGTGGTGAGATCGCGAACCGTCTTTGCGTGAATGATCCCTGACGTTGCATCAAGCGTGCCATTGATGCTCACCATGTCGCCGACCGATACTGACGTCTGTTGAACGACGGGTGTTGAAGAAACGGTCGAGGTGCTGACGGGGGGCAAAATAATGCCACCGATAATTTGCGCCTGCGAAGTGTCAACGCTCAACGAAAGACCAAGCAAAGACACCGTCATGGTTGTTCCATTGATGGCGGTAGCTTTTGCATTTGACACGCGCGTATTTCCATCCGGACCGATAAGAAGCCCCGTGGGCGCATTGATGCCGATCCATCCGTTAAATTTATTCATCATGTCGCCGAACTCATTTTGAAACTCGTTTTTGTTCTGGTTTTTGACTAATCCCGGCGCGGTTCCCGTTTGACCGGGGGCGAGAGCTTGCATTTGGTTGCCGTTATTGTCGGCGCGCGCGATGGTTGCCAAGCCGTACGTGCCGCCGATAATCAATGCGAGCGCCACCAACGTTGTTACTTTTAATGTGTTCTTCATAAATATAAATAATAAATATTTTTGCACGTCGACACGTGCAGGCAGAGAGCACATGGTGCGTCCCTGCGTGAGATATAACGGATGCAGGCGACATTTCTTACACAAAAAACGCATCATTCCCTGATGCGTTTTTTGTGTAAGAATCAAAAGGTATGCGGTCCTAAAGATTGCCCATTGGCTGAGAGGCAAAATATCCGGGGCCATAGTAATAACCGCCGGTATAGTAGTACGTTTGCTGGTATTGCGGGACAAACGGTGTGACGGGAGTGCAATCTTGCGATTGCGTAATGTTGGGCGAATTATTGGACATGGTTTGCGCGCAGTTGCTGACCGTCGGTAACACGGCCGCGTAATAACTCGTGGGATAACTGACGCGCCACGCCAAAGTCCCCGGATAGTTCAGGGTGATGACGATGGCGACAAAAACAAGGATAATCATGAGCGCCACAGCGGCTGTTTTGATAGCGTTTCCTGCCATATTGGTCGTGATTTTATAGTACACCATTATTTATGTTTTGGCAAGCCTCGTCATGACAGGGCTTGCCATCGTTATTGCGACGCGATTGTGTAACTGGTGCCGTTGCGCGCAACAAATAATGACCAGATGCATCCATTTTTATCTTGGAGGGTGGGGTGGATTAGTTGTCTCTGGCTTTGAAAATGAGTGAATTGTGGCGTGATATATTTGCAAAAGAAAGGGTAAAATAATATACTATGCGCATTATCACTATATTCTTGACGCAATAAGCGTATGTCTCTTTTACTCCCGCGCCAAAAAAGTCTGGTTTTCCTTTTGGTGGGCGTTGTCGTATTTCTGTGTGGTTTGGGTGCCGCCTCTTCGGTGTCCGCGCTTTCATTTGGTCCTATCGTCTATCAATATGTCACGGGGAACAATCCAACCAGCATTGCCACCGCCGATCTTAATGGCGACGGTCATTTTGATCTCATTGTCCCGAATGGAAATGATGGCACTATCTCGATTCTCCTGGGCGACGGGAGCGGGGCGTTTTCTTCCGCTTCGGGCTCTCCGATTGCGGGCACCGATGGCATGCTTCGTCCGCAGACCGCTGATTTTAATAGTGACGGAAAAATTGATTTTGTTGTACCGTCAAGCGCGTCATCATCAATGCTCGTCTTTCTTGGCAATGGGGATGGAACCTTTTCCGTTGCGTCCAGTTCTCCGCTCGCGTTTATGAGCACCGACGTTGTGGTTGATGATTTTAATGGCGATACGAAAAAAGATCTTGGCATTGTCAACACTACGTCGATGACGATTCTCTTGGGTAATGGCGACGGGACCTTTTCTCTCGCCCCCAGCTCCCCAATGGCTATTGGGGCGGACAATGGAACCGCTCTTGGCAGTATGGGGGATATGAACGGCGATGGACGCAAGGATCTTGTTATCCTTAAATCGTTTCTTACCACCAGCACACTGTCCATTTTTCTTGGCGATGGCACCGGTGCGTTTTCTGTTGTCTCAAGCTCTACCGTTGAGCTTCCTGAACTGTATACCTCGGTGGTAACGGGGGACATCAACGGAGATGGGAGGATTGACGGTACGATATATGGATTTTCTTCAATTCTGTCATTCCTTAATCATGGCGATGGGACAATGGAATCGGGCGTTGCCATGTCCTATTCGCCATCGATGATAGTCGGAGGAATTGCTTTGGCGCACATTAATAATGATTCTTTTGTTGATATCGTGGTTGGCCCTGGGGCCAGCGAGGGTTCACTGGGGATTTTTCTTGGGGATGGCGATGGGACATTTCATCGATCAAATGACTTGGTTGCTGGTGGCGGACCGGGATATGTTGCTGTTGCCGATTTTAATGGCGATGGGCTTGATGACTTTGCGGTTTGTGAGAGCGGGGCGAGCATCGGCATAATAATAAAAAATAGCGATGGTACGTTCCAAACCGTTACCTTTTTTTCGATTGGCAGTGCGGCCGTCGGATATATAGCCGCTGCTGATGTGACGGGAGATGGCAAGGTTGATCTGCTGGTTTCCCGTAAATTTGAAAATAACATAACGACGTTTCACGGAGACGGTTCCGGACATTTTTCCGCTCTGGCGACCACGACCGCTCCCGCATCCGATGTTCTTCGCATGGCGAATTTTACCAACGACGGGAAACCGGATCTTATCGCTGGCAGTGTGTTAAGCGGAGGATATTTATCGGTTCTTCTGGGTGATGCTTCGGGTGGATTTGTCCATGCGACTGGTTCGCCATTTAATGCGCAGATTAAATCGGTTTATGCGGCAGATTTTACCAATGACGGAAGCGATGATATCGTCTTTGGTTCTTCTCTTGCCTCAACGACTGTCTGGTTGGGTAATGGGGATGGAACATTCTCTCCAGCTCCGGAAATTGCAACCCAATCGCCGGGGCCGATTGCGGGGGGATTTTTCAATGTAGACGGAAGCCGTGATATTGCGGTAACGTCGCCGAGCTTTAAAACGGTTTCTATCTTTTTTGGCAATGGAGATGGGACGTTTGTCCCGTCGGGGAGCTCCATTACGTTGGGGTTTAATCCGAGAGCTATCGCGACAGGGGATTGCAACGGAGACGGAAAGGCGGATATCGGTATTGTGGGGGTTAATACTAAGTTCTTAGACAACCCGTCCTTGGCGATTTTGCTCAATGATGGTGCGGGAAATTTCTTGGCTCCAGTCTACTATCCTATGGACGTTACCCCTGATGATCTTTCCTTCCATGATTTTAATCAAGATGGCATCGATGACGTTATGGTCGCCGGATCGAGTCAAATTGCCATCCTATTGGCCAATGGCGACGGAACGCTTCAGAGTCCGCTTCGTTATAGCGTTGGTGTTAATGCGGGCATCGCGCTGAGTGCCGATCTCAATGGAGATAATCGTTTTGACGCAGTAACGGGGGACACCGCGGGGAATGTTTTTACCCTTTTTAATCTTACGCCTCCAACGGTAACGGCGGTTACGCCGGCATCTATCATGGCGAATACGCCAACAAAGATTTCTGTTACGGGAGTTGGGTTTGCGAAAAATTCTTCAATAGAGATTAATAATATGCCGTACGCGTCAACGGTTGTTTCTGATCAAAGCATGGAAATACCGGGATTGATGCTCGGCGGATCGGGAAATTATTCGGTGGGCGTATTCAATCCGATCCCCAACAAGGGATCGGTCGCATCAAATGCAATTACCTTGTCGGTTTCTCAAGTTGTTTCGTCGGGGGGCGGACTTCCGCCGACCGCATATGAAAAACCGTACTTACCTCTCGGAATAAGTATTGTTGGGTCGTCAACCACAGCAACGACGACGGTGGTATTGGCGCTTATCGCTGGATCCAATGTTGAAAAAGTTGCTCTATCAACCGATCCAACGCTCGCCGGAGCCACGCAATATCCTTTTGAAAAAACAAAGACTTTTAATTTATGTCCCAGTCAGAATTGTCCAGCAGGACTGTATACTGTGTACGCTCGTTATTTCACCGGCTGGGGACAGGGATCCGATGCCGTTTCTTCTTCGGTTTTTTATGCGCCGACACCTTTGCCATTCTCAATATCCGGAGAAAGTACGACAACCAATGCTTCGTCGGGGACGGTATTTACGTTCAAAAAAAATCTCATGCAGGGAAGCATCGGCACTGACGTAAAGAAATTACAGCAATTTCTAAATACGCATGGATTTTTTGTTGCCAGGCAGGGACCCGGTTCTCTGGACGAAGAGACTTTTTATTTTGGTTCTCTGACGAAGGCGGCACTCATTTCTTTTCAGGACGCACACCGGGTCGACATTCTTGCCCCCGCGGGGCTTACAAAAGGCACTGGTTTTTTCGGGCCACTCACGCGATCATATATAAATTCTTTACTCACACATTAAATTGGCAGACGTCGTGACTTTGTTGCGTAGTCGTTTCCGCGTCGTCCAGAAGAGAACAACCGCGTTATTGCTCCTGCTATAAAAAAGAAAAAGCGGGCGCGTAAAGCGTCCGCTCAAATGTGCTGTCCCTCCTTTATGTCGGAGGGGGATCGGAGCCGGGGAGCAATTGCTCCGCGATTCCGTTTTTGTAGGTGATGACGATATAGTAGTAATTATTGCCATCAACCAGGGCCCAGGGGTCTGTGAATGTCGTCAGACCGGACCCTTGAAAAAGGAGGGTCCATGGTCCCGTAGGCGAGACGCTCCGGTAAACCTGGTAGCTGTCCACCGGCGTAGTTCCGTTTCCACACGGGATTTCCGTGGTCTGCGATTCCCACGACAATTCTACGTCTGTCCCTCCGGTCGCGGCCGCGTCAATCCACGTCATGGAAAGCGCCTCGGTGCATGTCGGCGTCAGAGGGCCGACAGTGATCGATGCGGAAACGTTCCCGTTACCATCGACGTTTCTGATGGTATAGGTATGCTCCGCACCGTTCGTCAGTCCGGTGAACTGGATGTGGCACTTTGCTGTCGTTGTCCATGGTCCACCGTTGTCGGACACTTGGCTTGCGACGACGAGCGGGTCGGGTTCGCGTGACCACGAAAGATGCGTCGTGGTATTGTCGGCCGTTCCTGTCCCGTTCGACGGAGGCGTTAAGCCGTTTTGCCAATACACAAACTGACTGATGGCCGCCCCCCATCCTTCGATGGCGTTATCGGTTCCCATGCGGAACCGAAACAAAGCGTTTCCGGGTGTCGCATGTGTGAGGTTGACCGTCAGTGTCGTTGGCTCAATCGTTCCCGAATACGCCTGACGTCCGCAAAGCACTCCTCCTGCTATTGTTGTGTTATACATGGGGGAAAGCGTGCCTCCGGTCGTGATCACGTCAATCCATGTGGCCCCATCGTCGTACGACAGCTCGAAAACGCCGCCATCGTATCGGGGGTCGAGTCGGCACTGGAACCGCACAAAAATAATTGTTCCAGCTCCAACGACAAACGGACCGTTGTATATCCACTTGTCGGTGGTCGTGGTGGGACCGTTTGCAAACCACCACCAGAATCCGTTGGCTAGCCATGGAGCCCAGTCATCGGCTCCTATGGATGCGCCGTGTACCCAGGTGTCGCAGGGCGTAATATTGGGTGACGAGGATGTTTCCATCCACATCAAGTCATCGGTGCACGTCTGCCCAAAGGCAGGCACCCCAATCATCGCCACAGTGGCGATGATTGCCGCTAAACTCACTATATGCCTCATGGCAGGCCTCCTCTCTCTTTTCAAAGATCAATAAATGCAAAAACCCCGATGGTTCTTGCGTGACTCATATTATTAAACAAAATAATAATAATGTCAATCCATGCTTGACATTCTTGCTACAATATGGGAAAATACTCGTTACAGAAATTGTCGCAAATTATGTGCGTCAAAAAACGTCGTCAATCGTTTTAAAAAAACATGTCCTTAACAATACATATGAAACAAATCGTTTCTCGGGCAACGCGCTGGTCGATATTCGCTTTTCTTGTGGCGGCTATTCTTTTTTCTACGCAGGCCGTTTTTGCCATTTTTGCGTCTCAAGGCAATGTGGTTGTTGATGCAACACAGCGCACGTGGACCGATACGTTTACCACACCAATTGGAACGACAATGCACAATGTCCGCTGGGATGAAACGCAAAATCGTTTTGGTCTGGCATTTCAAAATCTTACTACGCCCGCATTACTCAATGCTGTTTCGTTGGGTGCCGGATCCGATGCTCGTGCCGTGATTGTTGGGAGTGGCGTGCAATATATTGCCGATGAGCAGGGGGGCGGTCCCGCGGTGGCGACGGTAAATAATTTTTCAGTTGCGGGGACTGCACCGATCGCCGATACGCCGTGGGGCATGGCGCTTGCCGGGCGATTATTTGTCGCGGCGGGACGGTATGCATCACCAGCTTCAACCAGCACGCCCGCGACGGGCGGTCTTCAGGTATTTGACGTTTCGGGTGGCTCAATTGTTTCTTCGACGCCGCTGACGGTGTACGGAATTACGGAGAGTGCAACCTATGAAAAAATTTCAGCTCAACAGAATGGAGCGGACGCAACGCTGTATGTGGGGTTGCTTGATGGATCGGGCGCCCCGTCGCTTGAGGTCGCTTCTTATAACGATGCATCGACGACGATAACGCAGACCGGAATAGTTGGGCTTGAATCGACTGGGTCGGTCATTCATGCGCTGGTCGTTGATGGTGCGACGGCTTACGTTGCTCAAGATGCCAACACGGCCACGGCCAAAGGAGCCGTTGATATTATTTCTCTTTCAAATCCTTCGTCGCCGACGATGGTGGGGGTCTATTATGTTGCTGACGGCGCCGCGCTTTCGGTGGCGGTGAGCGGATCAACGATGTATGTCGGTCATGGCGCGACCATTGATGTGGTTGATATTTCTAATTCGGCGGCGCCAACGCTTCAGGCGACGATAAGCGCGGGTGGGGCCGTCAACGACCTTGCGGTCAGCGGATCGTATCTCTATGTTGCTGACGGATCATCAGGGCTTTTGATTTATGATATTTCTTCACCAGCATCACTTGTGCTGGTGGGTAGTTATACGGCTATGAACGGGGGAAGTGCCTATGGTTGTGCCGTTGCCGCCGGATCGCCGGCCGTGGTGTATATTGCCGCCGGAAGTGCTGGCATGATTGCGGTACAAATGCCGTCATTTAATATGACGCGCATTGCATCAGTAACAACGGGATCAGGAAATATCGACGCGGCCGCGTACAATGGCTATCTCTATGTTGCCAATGGTACATCGGTGACGGTGTACGACGAAAACAATTTGAGTGCATCAGCGGGATCAATCTCTTTGACGGGTACGGTAAAAGGCATCAGTATTTACGGCGGAACATTATACATTGCCGACGATTCCAATCAGGTATCGGTTTATGCGCTGACCGCAGCGGTCCCCACATCGCCGATTGCAACATTTTCAACAGCGATGGTGCCTTATAATGTGCTGTCGGCCGGATCAAAAATCTACGCGCTTGAGGGCGGGTCAATTGAAGTATTCGATACGGCAACCACTACCACAGCGACCGTGTCTGGATTGAGCGGGAGCGGTTTGCACGCGTATAGCGATGGCACCTATGTTTATGCGGCCGGATATAACGGCGGTTTGGCGGTTATCAATAGCGCAACTGATAGCGTCGTCGGTAGTTACACAAGCGCCAACAGTGTCAAAGACGTGTATGTTTCGGGAAATACGGCATATCTCGTCGACACCAATAAAACGGTTTCACTTGAAACGGTTAATGTGTCCAATCGCATATCGCCCAGTGCTTTGGGGAGCGCTGGTTCGAGTGGGTTTGGTGCGCGCGTGACGGCCAGTGGGAACAATGCCTATGCGTTAAGCAATCTATCAAACGCATTGACGGTTTTCTCGGTTGCTAACCCATCGTCAATTCAGCAGCTGCTTTCCATTCCGCTGGCGGATCTGGGCGCGAACGTGGTCATTGATGGCACGCGTGTGTTTGCGGTTCTTCGTGGTGGCATCGATGAATATGCGACGTCATATACGGCGTCCGGATCTGTGATCTCTCCGGCAATTGATTCTGCCGAAGGCGGATTTACCATCGCGCGCAAATGGGGATATCTTATTCCCGATATGCAGGGGAGCGGTCTGACGTTTGATGTGCTCGATGCTTCGGACAATGTTATCCAATCCAATCTTTCGGCGCCGGTAAGCGGTATCTACGATTTGCGATCTATCGATCACGCACAGCATCCGGTTATTAAAATCCGCGCCAACTTAAATGGTGGCGGGCAAACCACGCCGTACGTCAAGCGACTCGTGGTTACCTGGGATCCATCCATTGTTTCTTCAACTGATCCTTCGGCAACCGCATCGGCAAGTACCTGCGTCGCGCCGGTAACCATTACGTTCTCCGATCCGATTGATGCGGCGGATTTTAATGCGCATCTGGCATCGTATGTGACGGGCACGAACAGCATGACGTTTTCGGGTCCGACGTGGAATGCGAGCAACACTTCGGTACAACTGAGCCACAGTGATTTTACCGGGAGCCAAACAAGCGCTATCACCATTGCTCAAAACGTTAAAGATAGTAATGGCGGCCTTATCGACGCAACCAACGGTTATTCGTTTAGTTTTTCCGTTCCGGCATGTAGTGCGGGGGGTGGCGGCGGTGGAGGAGTTTTGTATCCCAACCCGACTCCTCCGGCAGACGGATTTCATCTCATTATCAATGGCGGTGCATCGCAGACAACCGCTCCGTCGGTAACGCTTCAGTTATTTGGTGGTCCGGATGCGCGCATGATGATGCTTTCTAACACAGCCGATTTTACGGGCGCCAATAAAATTCCATATACATCAACCGCACCGTGGGTTCTTACTGATGGCCTTGGCCAAAAAACGGTTTATGCCCGTTTTTACACGGATCATGACATGATGTCGCCGGTTGTCTCTTCTGTAATTGTATTGGTCCCTGCGACGCCGGGAACAACGACTAATCCTCCCCAGGGTGGCACTCCAACGCTTCCTAATGGTGGCACAGCAACAGGAACAGCCGGAGGAGGACAAACCGCTGGCGGTGGACAAACGCAAGGAGGACAAACGCAAGGAGGACAAACGGGAACGCTGGGCGGGCAACAGTCGGGGGCTTCTAACACACCAGCCGGTGCCGGGACTCAAGCTAATGTAGCCGCGGCAGCAGGGCAGGCGGGAACGGGATTGTTCGCCAACATCTTCTCGCTGGTTGGTAATCCGCAGGCGATTGCGTGGATTGCCGGCATCTTAGCATTGATTGGTTTGGGGTGGTGGGGAATCCGCCGTTTTTTCCAGAAATAATTTTGCGCGAATGCGCGAGTAAGGAGTAAATAAAAAAAATAATCCCGAAACAACGGGATTATTTTTTTGTGGGGCGGGGGGTTACGACGATCATGCGGCGGATAACGATATCGTCCGGCTTAGTTGGGTAGGGGACGCCGGCAAAATCAAACCACACGCGGTGGAAAACGTGCTGCGAAAATTTCTTTTCCTTCGCGTCTTCCGGGTCAGATAAGACGATAAAGTCTTTATCAATGCCGATGGCTACCGAATAATGCCCGACGTTTTCCGAAAACCAATTTACAATGACAGGCGTCCCTTGGTCATTAATCCAATGTGACAAATCATCCCACGTTGAGTAATCCTTCATGAATGCATCAAAGCCGAGTTCTTGCGCGCCCTCGACAATAGTGTGTCCGGGTGTGCCGTGGTAGGGGAGCGTTCCTGTTGCGAGCGCCGCGCGTTTTTCAGAAATGATGACATGATAAAATGAGAGTACCATTTTAAGTGCCGCCGGTCCGCAAAATGATGGGCGTTGCTTGAATGGTCTGATGGATAATTTTTTCATATGGTTCGTGTTTTTTGTCCGTAATGCATGGATAGTATACGCACCGCTGTGCTCTTGACAAGTGTGCTACTCTAAAAATAGATCTTTCCGAAAGGAGGTGATTGCCATGGTTGCTCGCCGCAAATGGATGCTTCGCGCCACAGCTCACTGTTCGCAGGGCTGTCAACGCCGCCCCCATCCCGTTACGCACCGTATGATATACGGTGAGGGGTGGGGGCATTTTCTTTTTGAAACAACCAAAAGATGCT
Source organism: Minisyncoccota bacterium (assembly GCA_041665445.1). Taxonomy (GTDB): domain Bacteria; phylum Patescibacteriota; class Minisyncoccia; order UBA6257; family JAGOQP01; genus DAIEKJ01. The sequence continues at coordinate 73,727 of JBAYIV010000002.1, read as the reverse complement.
ATAGTATTTTTCCGCTGTGGGCGGCCAAGAGATGAAACACCTTTTTATTATTGATATTTTTCGGAGTGCCTATTGCACGGGAACGTTTATTATTGTTTTTCTTGCTAGTGCCTTGTTAATCCCCAAGACGATGACGCATGGCTACCATCTATTGCTTGCGGTTGCGTTTATGTTTTCATTTGCGCTGACCATCACGTGCATGGCGCGGAGCATTAAGGAGCGGATTACTTTGGCGCGTACCGCCAAAACATCACTACTCGGCATCATCGCCGCTGTGCTGGGGCTTTCGGCGCTTCAAGTTTGCGGCGTTGCCGCCCCCGTTTGTGGCGCCACCATCGGCGCCGGCGTGGTTGCGTCGCTTTTCCCCGGATTTCTTTTTCACTTTCTTTCCGACTGGAGCATCCCAATTATTATTTTATCCATTCTTTTCCAGTGGGTTGCGCTGTATTTTATGAATTGTTTTGTTCGCGTTGTCCCGTGGCAAGTAAAAAAACATTAAACAGTGAGCGATTGCATCAGCGTGTCAATCTGCGCCTGCAATTCGTCGCGGGTGCCGTTGTTGTTGATGGTGTGCGTGGCTCTCTGCATCACCTCTCTGATTTTTTGTTCCGGTTCTTCTTGGGATTCGGCAACAAATGTTTCCCACGTTTTTGCCTGGTCGTCAGGATTCTCCGATCGCTGAATGATGCGTTCGTATCGCGTGCGCATGTCCGCGTCGATGGCGACAACAACAAAGCGGGGGAGTGTGGCCAGGTGTTCAATGTCGCTGGGGCGTCGGATGCCCTCGGCGATAATCAGTGGCGCGGTTGAGTGCGAAAGATCTTGGAAAATGGTTTTTGACATCGTGTCTTCGCCAAAGATTTGCCGCACGGCAGTGGAGAGTTTTTGTAGATTCTCGCGCGTGGTCGGCTGATAAATCCGCGCCAGAATATCGCGCAGCATGCCGGAAAATTTATAGGGCTCGGCGCCGTATTTTTGAATTAAGTAATCCGTGGTTGCTGTTTTGCCCGATGCCATTTCTCCGACCAGGCCGATGATAAGTGGGGATCGTTGAGTATTCATGGAGGCAACAATAGCACGGGCGGTGTCGGTCAACAACTTGAAATATCGGTATTCCTTTGGTAAAGTGTACGCGCACATTGACAGCGCACTATTCCGCAGTAGCAAAATGGGTTGGAAGCAAATGGTTTTGCTTCCAACGGGCAACATTGGGGTTTTGTAGTTGCCCGGGAAGAGCGGCCTCTGCGCGTCAGCGCAGGAGCGAGTAGCTAAGCCCCCACGATGCCCTCGGGATATAATCTTTGAAGAGTGCATATATTCCGCAGTAGCAAAATGGGTTGGAAGCAAATGGTTTTGCTTTCAACGGGCAACATTGAGGTTTTGTAGTTGCCCGGGAAGAGCGGCCTCTGCGCGTCAGCGCAGGAGCGAGTAGCTAAGCCCCCACGATGCCCTCGGGATATAATCTTTGAAGAGTGCATATATTCCGCAGTAGCTCAATGGTAGAGCGGCGCCCTGTGGACACAACTTTTATTTGTTATACTTAACGTATGGCAGACAAGAGAACCTATGCCGACCGACGGGAGGAGCTGATACGAGCCGTTGCAAAACGACGGCGCAAAATCAAGCTCATGGCCATTGAATATAAAGGTGGAAAATGTCAGGTATGTGGATACGATAAGTACCCAGGTGCTTTGGACCTCCACCATGTCAATGGTAAAAAATCTTTTGGCATTGGCGATAAGGGATACACGCGTTCCTGGGAAAAGATAAAACAGGAGCTTGATAAATGTATTCTTGTATGCGCTAATTGCCACAGAGAAATAGAGGCCGGCATTACGCAGCCCTCTGGGGTAACCCAGAGAGGAAAAACGAGGTGAAATCGGTGAAGCCCGATCTTTTGGGGTAATACCGAGCCAATCTCTGATTTTGTATCAGAGCAGGTGTAGAGACTATTCCTTAGGGAAGTACGCCAACGCATGCGTTGGCGGAAGCGCCTCGTCCCGTATTCTTTGTTTAAGAACGGGAGTGATATAGTCCATGCTCAAAAGTAATTTTGGGATACGTGTAAGGCGATGGTTGTAGGTTCGAGTCCTACCTGCGGAGCCCTATAGGATGGTTGCGAGTTGCGAGGACCTTATCAAAGGGACTTCGCAAGGAAAACACTAACTCTTTTCCCTGTAGCTCGCAGTTCTGAAGTAAGAAGTTTAATAATTGCCTTTTTTCAGGCACTTCAGAACTCTTGAATATATCAAGGGCTCGTTTTGCTACATTTAACACAGTATTTGCGGTCAAATAAAACTCTTCATCAGCATCCGAATGGATGCGCATTTCAGTAAGGATAGCCCCTTGTCGTTCTTTGTATTCCCGCACTTTCTTGTCATACATTTCATTCGTAATCTTCCTAACTGCTTTTATTTCATCAACGAAGCCCTCTCTTTTTAGAAGCTTTTCGGAAAGGATTTCATATTTTTTCTTAAAATATTCTACTGAATACTTTTTCATAGTCATTACTTCTTTAATACTTAAATACTTAACAATACTTTGCGTCTTATAGTTATAAACATCAACACTTCACATTCGTTTAATAAATGTGTATTATAGATATATATAAAAAACCTATGGCTATTTACTCCTCAAAAACACTAAAAGCAGAGGATGTGGGCCGATATTTCCTTTTCCTCGCTAATCAAGAGAAAAAGCCGATAACCAATAAAAAACTCCAAAAATTGGTTTATTATGCGCAGGCTTGGTCTTTAGTTTTGAATGATAGGAAGTTATTTAGTGAACCTATTGAGGCGTGGGTTCACGGTCCAGCAGTCCGAAGTTTGTATATACAATACAAGAAGTTTGGATTTGAACCTATAGAAGAAGATATTAAGCAAAGTTCGTTAAACATTTCTGGGAAAGCAAAAGAACTTCTTGATGCCGTTTGGAAGCTATATGGGAAAATGGATGCCCGGTATTTAGAGATGCTTACTCATTCGGAAAAACCTTGGCAGGATGCACGGGCGGGACTTCAAAGTTCAGAAAACTCTGAAAAAGAAATATCATTGAAAACGATGAAGGAATACTATTCTGAAAAGTTGAAAGAAGCTGAAAAATGACGGATATTCCTAAAAAAGTTGCCGAACCAGTAACGGACGAGGATATCATTCCTCAAACCGTAGCGGAATTACCTCAAGATACAGAGGCCCCTGAAGCAGTCCCGTATGTTATATCTTTTGGGAGGTATAATGAGAGTATGTGTGAAATTCCGCTACTTACTGGCAATAAATCAAAGAAGGCAATTGAAACACTAAAGTTAATCGGCACAAAGATTCGTTCCATGGCCGATTTTCAAAGAAATCATATAGACCGAATACCTATTCGTTGTGAGGGTGACTATAGGAGGCTCTTTAATGGATTAAGGGATGATATTGAATTGAAAGAAATAAAACTTCAACAGGAGGCCCGTATATTCTATTTTGACATTGAACCAGAGCGGACCTTTTATGTTATTGCGATTACCAACAATCATCTTGAAACAAATCAGGTTAGGCGATAAGAATAGATTCTTTGTTTAATACTCTTAAAACGCCAGAAAGCTCCAATTCTTGTTTTATAGTACTCCAATCCACTGTTCTAAACTCGTTCAGCAGAGGGAGTCAAATGAAAATATCCCCCTTGTGGGGTATTTTTATTTTGCTTGGTACGGACCCGAACCTTCAGAGGGGGTCGGGGAAGCAACGGTCTCCCGCTTGCCCCGCCAAATGGCGGGATGAGTAGGAGATTATTCAAAACCGAGAGTTTTGAAAACGGAGCAAGGTGACGTTGTGAGATTCCTACCTGCGGAGCCACATCAATTGACACTAATATATAAACGTGTTATATTCTATTTAGAACTCAACAAACGCAAACGTGCTTTTGGAAGGAGGGAAAAACGATGGATCTGCAAATTCTTCAGCGGTTCAATGTCCTGTGTGTGACCAAGCGAACAGAGAAGGATCGCCAGTGTTTCTGGCACATCCCCATCACCGGCGAGGCGGAGATGGTGGTTTCCTGCACGGAAACACTGGGGGTCAAGGTAGCCAAGACGGTCGTTCGTTTTCAAGGCGAGGATCACGAGCTTCTCTACGTGAGGAGCGGACTAAGCGGTTCGGCGGTTACCCTCGCCATCAAGAAAGACGACTACCCCTACATCGTGTGGGAGCTCTACACCGATGCTCCGGCCGATGATGAGTCAACGCCGGAGATGATTCGAAGAATCTCTCAAAGCGCAATCAGCAGGAGTCGTTGCGATTAATTCTTTCTATGGCGCAATGGGGCAAATCTGTTTTGAAGGAGGTGTTCCATGGCAAAGGCTAAGGAGGAGGCTTTGATTCACGGATCAGAGCCATGTGATACCAATCTCTACGGCGACGGTCCCGCTACCGTCAGCGAATCAAAACGCCTGGGGCGGCAGCTATGCCCCTACTTTCAGAAGTGCGAGAATGGATTCCTGGCCGACGGACGTCAGTGTGCCATGCTCCACGGCGTCAAGGTTGCTCAGTATGCCTTGGAAGAGAGCCACAGCGTGGCGACCGAGATGAAGGCTTTCCGTAGGGAGGCACTGGCGAACCTGCGGCGTTACGCTCGCCAAGGCATCGTCTGGTCTCGAGACCGAAAGACCTTCGAGATCATCACCGACATCGAGAAAGGCATCCAGAAGATCGAGGATTTCGCGCGGATGATCCTCAAGGGCATTGAGCCTAATTAGGTCGATGCCCTGGTCACAAAACTTTGAGAGCCTGACCAGCTCTCTTTTTTTATCTTTTTGTTTCTCTCACGCACAGACACTGTTCTGATGGATTCTCCGCACGTCCTCCATTCGAACTGTTTTTTGTCGTAGAACCGTAGTGCGGCCGATGAGGACAAAGAAATGATTTTCTGATAAAATAAAACAATAAAGAAAATCCATGTCCACTCGCAACAATGCGATGTTATCAAAAGGCGCGGTGCGTCTTTTGGGGCGTCAATTCTTGAAAGGTATAGAAACTCGAATGGAAGAGGGGTATTTTTTGGAAGCAAAACGGCTCGATGGCTTTCTTAAACAGTTAAACGTCATTTCGTGCGAGCAGAAATATTCTAACGGATACAACCAGACAATATATTTCAACAACACAGATCACGAAGTGCCGTTTGGATTATCTGTTCGGGCACGCGGATATGCTCCCGCTCAGACCGGGAAGCAATTCCGACCCGATTTTCAAAAAGAATGGAAATTTGAAGTGAAAAAATCAACGCATAACCTTTCTCGTAAGCGAGAAAAGTTTTTTGCGCACATACCGCTTGTTGATATCATTAAGAAACTCAATAAACGGCCGCCGCTCTTATATTTTGTGCCGGCAAAACCGCTGATGCCTCATGTGGCCGCGACGTATCAACGCGCTCATTATTATGTCAAAAACAATGAACGATTTCGTGTCACCATCGATCGTGATGTCCGGTACTATGTTTTTGAAACATCGCGAACGGCTGTTCGGATTGGTTCCGAAGATAGAACCGTTCGGGTTGAACTTAAGTTTGACGTAGCTCTGCTCGACTCAAAATTGTACCGCCGCGTTATCAAGATTTTACATGCGCATGGAGCCGAACAATTGCTATCAAAAAAACAGGCCGCATACGATGCTGAATATCAACTGCTCAAACGGAAATATAAAAAATGGTTGGAAAATTCTGATACCGAGATAGAGTCGAAACTTTCGTTACCGGTGAATAAGCAATATATTTTTACTCAGCTCAAGCATGATTTCCGCAAAGGGAAATTAAAAGCATTTCGAATCGCAAAAGGATGCGAAGATAGTTGGGAGCACACAAATTTTGCACGATATGTTATTGCGGGCGATGGAAGCTATATCCGCTTGACGCACAACGGCAAGAAAGTTGTATACAAATCAAACGAAGTCATTGCACGGAATAGGTTTGGCCTTGGGTGCATTCTTCAACGGAGAGAAATTGCAAAACGAGCTCCTCAGGCGCTATTGCAAAAGCCGTATTTCTTAAGACTGCGAACACGAAAAACGTTTATTGTAGAACACATTATCACAAAAGATTTGTATATTTTGCTTATTGACCACGTCGCCGCAGGGGGGAAGGATCTCTATCAACTAGAGGTTGAAAACATATCTTTTTCTCCATCGGAATCGAAACGAGAAAAAATTGTGAATGACATAGCCTGTATTACTCAATACATCATAAAACGGTATAAACTTAGGCCGACGCGAATGACGAAGCTTGATTGGGTCAAGAAAGTCGCCACCGTGCAGACAATGCACTTATAAGCAACTAGGAAGTGTGGGAGCCTTTGGTTTCTGTGCCCTCAACCCGTCTGCGCCAGAAGTCGCTTTGGTGATGATTTTTTGGTATATTAAATTCCAACAGAATATGACCAGTAAATACGATGGCATGGTTGAGGTCGTTGCGTCTCCGATTATTGTAAATACCAAAGGGGAGATTCTCCTTATTAAATCGCACAAATGGGGCGATAAATACCTTATTCCCGGCGGACACGCAGAAGCCGGAGAAAGAATATGTGCCACCGCTCAGCGGGAAGGGGAAGAAGAAACGGGGTTGCGGCTTGAGCCGCAATATTGTGTTAATATCGGTGAAAACATCTACGATCCTGATTTCCATCGCAAAGCTCATCTGGTATATTTCCACGTTGTCTGTAAAGCGCTTGCTGAAGACGTGCGGCTTGATGGGACGGAACTGCAAGAATTTATCTGGATAGACCCTCACGAGGCACTGAAGCTTGAGTTAGTTAAGGGAATACGAGAATCGATAGAGAATTATATTAATGGTATTCGAATTCCGATAACGTCTTAATTTTGCAAGGAAAACATGGAGCAAATGCACGATACTATGAAACACAACAAACTTGTCCGAGATAAGATTCCCGAACGTATTCATGCAAAAGGAGAGTCCTGTGTTGCACATATCGCAGATGATGAGGAATATTGGAAAAAATTAAAAGAAAAACTTTTGGAAGAAATTGAGGAATTTACCAGAGATGAAAGCCCGGAAGAATTTGCTGACGTACTCGAAGTTATTGACGCAATCGCGATCTATAAAAAATTTAACGTGGCAGCTCTAGAAAAAATCAAAGAGGATAAAGCGGGGAGACAAGGAAGATTTAGCAGTAGGATCATACTAGACGAATCATAATATTTTTTATGCCCAGTTCTATTATTAAACAGCGAATTGCCGGACGGGCAGTTATCGTCCATGATGGAAATGTCCTCATCATTCGTGAATCTCATGCTTATCAGGGGAGTCAGAATGTGGGAAAGTATGATTTTCCTGGGGGTAAAGTCGAGCCCGGGGAATCTCTTCAGGAAGGACTCTTGCGTGAGACGAAGGAAGAATGTGGTCTTGATGTTACAATTGGAGAACCGTTTTTTATCGGTGAATGGCGCCCAGAAATCAAAGGAGAAAAGATTCAAATTTTCGGTGTTTTTTTCAGATGTTTCCCTAAGACGCTTGATATTCTCTTGGGTCCTGACCATGACGATTATCAATGGATCGATCCCCGTGATTATAATGCATATAATCTCATCCCTCTTGATTGTGAGGTGTTGAGATTATTGATTAAACAGAGTGAATAAAACCGATTAAAAATTTCATATTTTTTTATGCAGTCACAATGGTTATATGATGTCTATAAAAAGGGGAGGCATTGGGATGGGCATCCAACCCTTTATGCGAAACATTTCTCGGATTTTCTAAAGAATAATTCTTTTGTGGGCACTTTGGTTGATGTTGGTTGTGGCAGCGGAAGAGATGTGGCGTTCTTTTGCGGGTACGGACTCAATGCCATGGGGGTTGATAATTCCGAACAGGAAATAGCTCAGGACAAAGATAAATTTCCCGGCCTTAAGTTCGAAGTCCAAGATGCTCAACATTTAACTTTTGCCGATGGCAACGTTGGGGCGATTTTTGCTATCAATGTCATTCACTATCTTGATCAAAAGAAAGCCTTGGAAGAATTTTCGAGGATCTTGTGCCCGGGCGGCTATGTCTTTATCCACTTCAATCTTGAAATAAAAGACAGTGGCGGGAACGTGGATTACTCGCAGGATGAGGATGAAATTTTTGCCCTAGTCTCCAAATTTCGAATACTAGAAAAGAGAATTTTTGAACGAGTTGATCAAATGCCAAAGATTCACACCCATAAGATTTTGGAATTGATTCTGGGGAAGTAATTAGCGAAAGCGTTTTAATTAGCATTTTTTCTCATCCGGACGGAATGTGCGCTGATTTCGGGCGGGGATTGTGAGAGATTGACTTTTCTATTATATTGTGATATAATGTGCTCCGTCAGAAACTGGAATGAGGTAGCAATAGTGCCGCTTCGTCCAGACAGCACTTTCCCACATAAGGAGATTCTCATGGCAAAGCTCGAGATGACGATGTCTCATCGCCTCACACAGAACGAAGCGCTCATCCGCATCAAAACGCTGCTGGGCGAGGTGAAGGACCAGTTCGCTGACAAGATCAGCAACCTGCGCGAGGAGTGGAGCGGCAACATGGGTAGCTTCAGTTTCTCGGCTATGGGGTTCTCGGTTTCCGGCATCCTGACCGTGACGCCGTCGGAGGTGAAGCTTTCCGGCAATCTCCCGTTCGCGGCCACGTTCTTCAAGGGGAAGATCGAGTCCACCATCAGAGAGCGGGCGGAGAAACTGCTCGCCTGATAGATCCGCGGTCGCAAAACAATGACAACGAGAGCCTGACCAGCTCTCTTTTTTTATCTTGTAATTTTTTAAATTTAATCGTGTGCAGATAAACGTCGGTTAAAAAACCTTTATTTACAAGTCCGTCTTTCTCTGTTATTTTAAGCCCGACACGCAATAGCCCTTTGACAGTGTGAGAAACTAACAGTGTGGAGGAATAGAAGTCGAAAGGAGGGGTAGGGCCATGGAGGAACAATCGGTTTCGTCGTCGAGCACTTTGGGCGCCGCCGTTCTTGTTGTTGGAGCACGAAAGTTTGTGCTCCCGCCGTCGGTTCGGGACTCTCAACAAATAATCTGGTGGGACCCGATAGAAAGACCCCGGGACGCCATCCCCGATTACATCGAGGTGGTTTTCGCGAAATGCGGTCTGGCTCGTTCCATCAAACTTAAGGGAGCGGCTTCCTCGCGCGGAATCGATTTTATCGAATTCCCAAACGAGGAAGAACTTCTCCCACAGCTTTCGGAGGCCCTAGAGGTAGGGCCGATTCACGCCCAAGAAACACCCGAACAATCCGATTCCGACACCGTCGAGCATCCAAAGAAGAACTCGACGACGCTAACGCTTGGACACGATCTCGAGCTACTACACAACGACATCTGCGATGTTCCGGTTGCACGGATTAAGCAGAACGAAGGACAGCCTCGCAAGTACTTCGCGATGTCGAAACTGTTGGCGCTGGGACGCAGTTTGCTCCACGGACAGCAAATCCCCATCATCCTTGTCCCGGCCGTTGACGATCCTGAACACGATTACATCCTCTACGATGGGGAACGTCGCTGGCGCGCCGCTCATCTGGTTCACAAACCGACCCTGCGGGCGATTATCGCCAAGAGTCTCCCCGAGGCGCAGATGTTCAAGGGATCGGCTATATGCAATTTCGGACGAGAGGGACATCAGCCGATGGAGATAGCCAGTGCGTTACAGCAAATCAAGGATGAAGAGAACCTGTCCGTCGGGCAATTGGCGGTCTTGTTCTCAAACTCCGAGAGTTGGGTCGTTCAGCACCTGGGCCTGTTGCGCTTGACGCCGGAGGTCCAAGCACTGATGAACCCCGAACTTCCTTCCGGCGAGGGTATTACTTTTTCCGTCGCCAACGAAGTGTCCAAATTGCCGACGGCCCATCAGATGACGGCAGTGCAGTACATCGTCGAACATCAGATGAACATCGATGAGGTCAGGCACTACGTCAGGCATTTAACGGTGCAGGTTGGTTCGTCCATGCTGTGCGCTCGCAGAAAGCGTGGTCCCGTCGACGATTTCAGAATTTTGAGGACCTTTCTTCGGAAAAGCCGAGCCAGTGCCGCTCGCTTGCTCGATCTTCCGGGCGGGTTGACGCTTGAGAATCTGTTTCATCATCGTTCAGAAGACGATGCGGAAAGGATCCTCGAGGAAATCGATGGTCTCATGGCAAGCCTTGAACAAATCAAGGCTCAAGTGGCAAAATCACAGGAGTAACGACATCATGTTGATTTCTCACACACAAGTAACTTGAAAGACCCGGGGACGTATCGAGTGATCGATGCCCCGGGCCTTTTCTTTTTTATTTGATATCTTACGCAGATGAATCGTAAACTAAGGCGACGAAGGCATATTGACGCTTTTTTAGATAAATGCTATTACGTATTCAGGTTGAACAACCGAAGTTTCTGCACCAAACGCATAGTCGAGTGGTGTGGAAACAGCGCTCTTTAACAGAAAGGGGAATGGGATGAGCGATAAAATCGATATTGTGAAAATGAGTGAGGAAACGGGCATGCCTCTCGACCACATCTCCGACGTACTGGGGATTCCAATTCCCGAAAATCCACCCAATGGACTTACGGAGAACTTGGGAAGCCCAACCCTTGATCTTGAGCAGGCATACGAGCTCTATGATTTTGCGCGCTGGGGTAACAAGCAGCAGGATAAGGTCAAAATCAAGCGAAAAATCAATGAGCTTCACCTGGGGCAGTTGGCCGATCCCAGCCTGACCCGCGAGCAGATACTGGCGATCTATGGGGAAACCTTCTCCAACAGCACGGCAAGCGTCGAGGCCATCAAGAAGATGGCGCAGTTCTTCGTCTCCGAGGAACAGTAGTCGCTTGTCCAGCATTATGGCACAAAACCCTTGAGAGCCCCCCGGCTCTCTTTTTTTATCTCCGGTTCACTTTTAGCTGTGCCTGGTTGTGATCTTTATAATCAGTCGGCAGGGGAGTAGAATGATGGGCAATGCCCTGGGGGGTGCGGCGGATCAGGCAATCGTGTCCCGATGCTTTTCTGGGGGGTAGTGCGTGGGAAAGAAGAGAAAGTAGCCATTTTGTAAGTAGTTGACATCTCTATTGCAAATATCAACTAAAACCGCAAAAAAGTTGATGTCCAGGTACTCAATTTATATTATGCAAAAAGAAATCATCACCAAAACTAAAGAGCAAGAACGTTCGGAGTTATATCGTGCTATTTGGCAGATTGCCAATGATTTGCGTGGAAGTGTTGATGGTTGGGACTTCAAGCAATATGTGCTGGGGATACTCTTTTACCGCTTTATCAGTGAAAATCTCACTGACTACATCAACGCCGACGAGCGACGCGCTGGCAAGAAAGATTTTGACTATACAGACTTGTCAGACAAAGAAGCAGAGTTTGGGCGAGCTGATACCGTCAAAGAAAAAGGATTTTATATTTTGCCCAGTGAGCTTTTCATAAATGTTCTCAGGAATGCGCGCAGCGACATTAATCTTAACGAAACTCTTACTGCTGTTTTTCGTAACATTGAAGGTTCTGCAAAAGGCGCTAGCAGTGAGGACGACATAAAAGGATTGTTTGATGACATTGATGTCAATCATAAGAATCTCGGGGCAACAGTAGAGGTGCGCAATAAACGCCTAATAAAAATTATGGAGGCTATTGGTGGTATCAAGCTCGGTAATTATTTAGACAACACAATTGATGTATTCGGAGATGCTTACGAGTTTCTTATGAGTATGTATGCATCGAATGCCGGCAAGAAGGGTGGTGATTTTTTTACCCCACAGGAAGTCAGCGAACTTTTGTCGGAAATCACTACGGTTGGCAAAACAGAAGTGAATAAGGTCTACGATCCAGCATGCGGTTCTGGCTCTCTACTCCTCAAGTTTGCTAAAGTCCTCGGCAAAGAAAATGTGCGCCTCGGTTTCTTCGGACAGGAGATCAATCCTACCACCTACAATCTCTGCCGTATCAACATGTTCTTGCATGACATCAACTACAATAATTTTGATATCGCTCACGGTGATACGCTTATAGATCCGAAACACTGGGATGATGAGCCGTTTGACGCCATCGTTTCCAATCCGCCGTATTCTATTCATTGGGAGGGCGACGCAAACCCGCTCCTTATCAACGATCCGCGTTTTTCACCAGCAGGAGTGCTCGCGCCGAAGAGTAAGGCGGATCTCGCTTTTACTATGCATATGCTCTCGTGGCTCTCAACAAGCGGAACGGCGGCGATTGTTGAATTTCCCGGCGTTCTCTATCGTGGTGGCGCGGAGGGTAAAATAAGAAAGTATTTAGTAGATAACAATTATGTCGATGCGGTGATCCAGCTTCCGCCCGACCTATTTTTTGGTACTACCATCGCCACCTGCATCATCGTTCTCAAAAAGAGTAAGAAAGATAATAAGACACTTTTTATAGATGCCTCTGCTGAGTTTGTCCGTGGTGGCAACAAAAACAAATTGAGCGAAGTAAATCGCAAAAAGATTTTGGACGCTTTCACCGCTCGTCAAGATGCGGAGTACTTTGCCAAGCTTGTTGATAATAAAACTATTGCCCAAAACGACTACAATATCGCCGTTTCAAGCTATGTGCTCACAGAAGATACTCGCGAAGTAGTGGATATCACCACGCTCAACACAAAAATCACCAAGATTGTCGCAAGACAAAATGAACTCCGCACTGCGATTGATGAGATCGTGGCAGATATTGAAGGTAATAAATAAATATATGTATATTTCAAAAATAAAATTGCATAATTTTAAGGGATTTAAAGCAGATCATGAAATTATTTTTGATAAAGGCGTAAACTTTTTTGTTGGTGACAATAACTGTGGCAAGTCATCGGTTTTTGAGGCAATAGATTTTATACGCACAAAGAAAGATAGAAATGAAATAATTACCAAAACTGAAATTGATGGAGATGGCTTTATCTCAGTTGAAATCGAATTTAAGGGTGACGATCTTGAGTCACTTGTCCACACTGATGCACTCAAAAAATACCAGTCTTACCTCGTAGATACAGATGGTCAAAAAAGTTTACGGGTAATGCGTTCTAGTGAAGAGACAAAAATCACGCAAGGTGGCAAGGAAAAGTCATTATCAATCAGCAATGTTCGAGTTTTTAACTCTGCGACAAATCAGTTTGAAAATCCTACTGGTATTGATAATACAATTACTGCACTTTTTGATGCGCAGTTTGTTTGGGCTGATACAAATTCAGGTGATATTTCCGATTTTGCGAAAACAAAAATTAGTGGAAAGATTATCAATACAATAACGAAAGATTTTATCACTTCTGATACTTGGAAAAACTTTAAAAAGTCACACAAAGAAACTTTCGGCGAAGGTGAAAATTGTTTGGCTAAAACCCTGCAACCGGTTGAACAAAAAATACAAAGTATTCTATCTGAACAGTATGGAGAGACGGAAGTAAGGTTTAGTTTTTCATTGCCTGAGATTGAGAGTTTTTTCAAAACAGGAAATATTGCTCTGTCTGAAAATGGTATTGAAACAAAAAGTTCTGAAAAAGGTACGGGAATGCAACGAGCCTTAGCACTAGCACTTATTCAAGTATATGCCGATATTTCTTCATCGGATGAAAATGGGGCTTCTAAACCGATACTATTTTTCATTGACGAACCGGAAACGTTTTTACACCCGCAGGCACAAAATAAACTCCTTGACGCACTTGAGAAAATCTCTGAAAAGTCACAGATTTTTATTATCACACACTCTCCATATTTATTGAAAAAATACAAAAAAGAAACTCATTCAATGAATGTGTATTCTAAAGAAAAAGGATTGAACAGGGTTGGGGCAGGCAAAGAGTTCGATTTGTTTGGGTCTTCAAGTCCGACATGGGGAGAAATCAATTATTATGGTTTCGGTGTTTTATCTGTTGAATTTCATAATGAACTTTATGGATTTATCCAAGCAAAAGCTATCTTAGAGGACGAGAAAAACTACTTTGAAGATGAATTTGAAAAATATTTAATTGGCAAAGGTATAAAACAAGATCAATCGTATACTAAATTGAAAAAAGACGGCTCAACGGAGAGTCAAAGCAGAACACTGCCCACAAAAATCAGGAATATTATCCATCATCCTGAAAATTCGAATAACACAAAATTCACAGACCATGAGCTTAAAACCTCTATTGAATTTTTGATTCCATTACTATCATGACAAACAATAGATCAAAAATCGAAAAACTGATCGCCGAACTCTGCCCAAATGGGGTGGGGTTTAAGAAGTTGGGAGAGGTTTGCAAAATCGAGACAGGTAAACTTAATGCCAATGCTGCAGTTGATGATGGCGAATATATGTTTTTTACAACCGCAAAAGAGCCGAGCAAAATTGATAGGTTTCGCTGGGACACCGAAGCATTGCTAATTGCGGGTAATGCTAATGTTGGCGAGATAAAACATTACATTGGAAAGTTTGAGGCTTATCAACGAACTTATGTACTAACAAATTTTAGTAAAGGTGTTGATGTAAGATTTTTATTTTTTTCGCTTAGCGATAATTTTAAAAAATATCTTGAAAATCATACAAACAGCGCAGCAATGACTTATATTGTCTTATCAACTTTACAGGATTTTAAAATCCCTCTCCCACCCCTTGCAATCCAAGAAGAAATTGTCAAAATTCTTAATAGTTTTACAGAGCTGGAAGCAGAGCTGGAGGCAGAGCTGGAAGCAAGAGAGAAACAGTACGAGCATTATCGGAAGGAGATGTTGACGTTTGGGGATGGTATAGAGTTTAAGAAATTCGGAGAGGTTTGTGAAATTGCTGACAACAAAAGGAGACCAGTGGCATCAAGTTTACGCGTGGCCGGCAAAATACCATACTATGGTGCAAACAACATACAAGACCAAGTTGAAGGTTTTACTCATGAGGGTGATTTTGTATTGATTGCTGAGGATGGATCGGCAAGCATAGAAAATTATTCAATTCAGTTTGCTACAGGAAAGTTTTGGGCAAATAACCATATTCATGTTGTTAGAGGATTGGACAAATTGAATAATAGATTTTTGTTTCATTATTTAAAAACTATGAAGTTTACGCCATTTCTAACAGGTGGAACTCGTGCAAAGCTTACCAAAAGTAAGATGTTAGAAATTAAAATTCCAGTTCCACCTATCGCCGAACAAGAACGAATCGTTTCCATTTTAGACAAATTTGATGCACTCGTTAACGACATCTCAATTGGTTTACCTGCTGAACTTTCGGCTCGCCGGTCGCAATACGAATATTATCGAGGAAAGCTTTTAACTTTCAAAGAATATGCCAAATAACAAAAAATACAATCTAGTTGCGGAAAATCCTCAAAGCACCGTTGTTGCTGAGTATTATAAGCCCGCAGATCGGGTACGGGAAGGTGTTTCTTATCAAAGTGAAGCGGATTTGGAGCGGGCATTTATCGCGCAACTTAAAACGCAGGCGTACGAGTATCTGCCCATCACCTCCGAAGCTGATTTGGTATTGAATTTGCGCAAGCAACTAGAGAAACTCAATGATTTTACTTTTACCGATAGCGAATGGGAACGGTTTTTTGCCAGTGAGCTTGCCAACCCAAATCAAAGCATTGCCGAAAAGACTGCCACCCTCCAAGAAGACCACATCAAAAACCTGACGCGCGAAGATGGCACGACCAAGAATGTTTACCTCATAAAAAAGGACAACATTCATGACAATAGTTTGCAGGTAATCAATCAATACGCCACCGAGGACGGTCAACGTGCTAATCGCTATGATGTGACGGTGCTGGTGAACGGGTTGCCTTTGGTGCATATCGAACTCAAGCGCCGTGGAGTGGCTATTGCCGAGGCGTTCAATCAGATCAACCGTTACAGCCGAGAAAGTTTTTGGGCGGCGTCGGGACTTTTTGAATATGTGCAGTTGTTTATTATTTCCAACGGTACACATACCAAATATTACAGCAACACCGTCCGTTCGGAGCATATTAGAGAAGCCGGTGAAGGTGCAGTGAAAAAAGGCAAACGCTCGAGCAACAGTTTTGAATTTACCAGCTGGTGGGCAGATGCTACCAACCGACCGATTACGGATTTGATAGATTTTGGGAAGACTTTTTTTGCCAAGCACGCACTTTTGAATATTTTGACCAAGTACTGCGTGTTCACTACAGATCATCAACTTTCAGTAATGCGCCCGTATCAGATAGTGGCGACGGAGAGAATACTCAGTCGTATTGAAGTCAGCACCAACTACAAGAAACTCGGCACAGTTGATGCTGGTGGGTACATTTGGCACACGACCGGATCGGGAAAAACTTTAACCAGTTTCAAAACCGCCCAGCTCGTGAGTAAGTTGCCGTATGTGGATAAAGTGGTGTTTGTAGTTGATCGCAAGGACTTGGACTATCAGACCATGCGAGAATACGACAAGTTTGAGAAAGGCGCAGCTAATAGCAATACCAGCACGGCAATTTTGAAAAAACAGCTGGAAAATCCAAACGCGCGAATTATCATCACCACTATTCAGAAGCTCGATCGTTTTATCGGGCGCAATTCCGGGCATACTATTTTTGATGGGCATGTGGTGCTTATCTTTGATGAATGTCACCGTTCACAGTTTGGCGATATGCACGCCGCTATTACCAAAACATTCAAGAATTACAATTTGTTTGGTTTTACTGGTACGCCTATTTTTGCCATGAATGCGTCTGCTGGAGGACGACCGGACCTGAAAACGACCGAGCAGGCTTTTGGTGAAAAATTGCACACCTACACGATTGTTAATGCCATCGCCGATAAAAATGTTTTGCCATTTAAGGTTGATTATGTTTCTACAGTTCGAGAAGCTGAGAATATTGAAGACTCACAGGTGCGAGATATTGACCGTGAGGCAGTGTTGGCTTCACCGGAAAGACTGGCAAATATCGTGGGCTATATTCGTGAGCATTTTGACCAAAAGACAAAGCGAAATAGTTTTTATAAATTGAAAGATCGTAGGTTGGCAGGGTTCAATTCTATTTTTGCCGTTTCGTCTATCGATGTGGCAAAAAAGTATTATGCTGAATTTAAAAAACAACTTGAGGGTGCACCGAGTGATAAACAACTTAAAGTAGCAACGATTTATAGCTTCGGGGTGAATGAGGAGGATGCCGATGGAATGATCGATGAAAACTCTGAGGATACGAGTGGGCTTGATGTGAGCTCAAGAGATTTTCTTGATAATGCAATCACTGATTACAATGCGATGTTTGGAACGTCCTTCGATACTTCATCGGATAAGTTTCAAAATTATTACAAAGACGTGAGCTTGAGAGTGAAAAACCGTGAGATTGATGTTCTGATTGTGGTCAATATGTTTTTGACCGGCTTTGACGCCACAACACTGAACACACTTTGGGTTGACAAAAACTTGAGACTGCATGGACTCTTGCAGGCATTTTCACGCACCAATCGCATTTTAAACAGCATAAAGACCTTTGGAAACATTATTTGCTTCCGTAACCTAGAGAAAGCGACGAACGAATCCATCGCTCTTTTTGGAGATAAAGAAGCTGGCGGTGTCGTGCTTCTCAAATCATACGAGGAGTATTACAACGGCTACAAAGACGGCAATAAGGAAGTGCGTGGGTATGCAAGTCTGGTGGCAGAGCTCTTGGAAAAATTCCCAGTTGGTAAGCAAATTATAGGAGAACAAAACCAAAAAGATTTTATCAAGCTCTATGGTGGGATTTTGCGAGTGCGCAATATTTTGACAACTTTTGACGAATTTACTGGCAACGAGATTTTAACCGAGCGGGATGTGCAAGATTATCATAGTATGTATATTGATCTTTATAATGAATTTCGTAAGGGTACCGAGGTTGATCAAGAAAATATCAATGATGACTTGGTGTTTGAAATGGAGCTTATTAGGCAGGTAGAAATAAATATTGATTTTGTCCTGGGACTTATCAAGAGATACCACGACGATCACAATAAGAATCGGGAGATTTTAGTTGATATCAATAAAGCGATTGATTCAAGTATTGAACTACGAAACAAAAAGGATCTCATCAATCAATTTATTACCTCACTTGATATACATTCAATCGTTGACGATGATTGGCAGAAATTCGTGGACAAGAAAAAGATTGAAGAGTTAGAGCAAATTATTACCAATGAAAATCTTGATCATGATGCAACATACGCATTTGTAAAAAATGCTTTTCGCGATGGAAGTATAGCAACGACCGGTACAGCAATAACTAAAGTCTTACCTCCTGTGTCTCGTTTTTCTCCAACTGGCGAGCGGACCCAAAAACGTGAAAGCGTTCTCAGTAAATTGACAAGTTTCTTTGAAAGATTTTTTGATATTTCAGGTGGTAAATTGACAGAATAAACAGTTATTTAAATTAATACTAAAGCATAAACATAAAGACACATGCTCAAAGACTATATCGCTTATTTCAAAGACAACCCGCAGGGATATTGGTTCAAGGCCAAGCTTTACGGGTGGGGATGGACGCCAGTGAAATGGGAAGGGTGGCTCGTGGTGGCCATTGGCGTTGCTATTCTTAGTGCTGGTGTTTATGTCGCAGAGATCGATGATGCGCCTGGCGCAGCGCTTTTGGGCGCTTTGTTGATGGTTGCGTTCATATTATTTTTCGGTTTCTGGAAAGGAGAAAAACCCCGCTGGCAGTGGGGACCCCCGAAAAAGGATATCTAGCTGTTTGTGGCTGTGAGTCTTGTGCGGTTGCAAGCATTCAAAAAAATCGCTCTTGGGGCGATTTTTTGGTAGGATAAAAAAGTATGACTAAAAAAATATCGTCCGGCACGGCGCATCAACTGCCCAAAGATTTAAAGAAAGCCATTGTGGCCGATAAGGCGGCGCTCGAAAAATGGGAGGATATTACGCCGCTGGCGCGCAACGAATGGATTTGCTGGACTATTTCGGTTAAGCAGGACAAAACGCGACGGGAGCACATAGGGCGAGTTATAGCAGAGCTGAAGGAAGGCGTGCGCCGGCCGTGTTGCTGGAGTGGTTGCGTTCATCGCACAGACAAACCTATGAATGCCACGCAAAAATGGATTATCGGCAAACAAGATAAGTTAAAATAATTGATATGAAAAACACATATCGACACACGCAAATTGGCTATCTGATGCTTTCGGTGATGCTGGTCGTGCTGGTTTTTTTCGCATGGGTTCAAATGACGGCCAGGGCTGAGCCTCCCTCATACAACTCCGGAACAAATTTTGCCATCACCGCCATCATGGCATTCGTTCTTTTTATTCTTGCGTCGTTTTCATTCCTCACGGTAACGGTTGATCAGAATTATCTCAGGATCAAATTCGGCTATGGTATTTTCAAGAAGAAATTTTTCCTTAATGAAATAACCTCGGCGATATCGGTAAAAAATCATTGGTATTACGGCTGGGGAGCGAGAGTATGGTTCTGGCCGTATATGTGGATTTACAATGTTTCCGGTTTTGACGCCGTTGAAATAGTGATGAGAAACGGAAAAATGTATCGCATAGGGACAGATGCCCCCGACGAATTGGAGGTCGCAATTAAGCATGCCATACATACGTCATGACGATTTTCTATTGGATAATCTTAATCTCTTGGCTGGTCTTTATTGGCTACTGGGCGGTTGCCGCCATTGGTGCGAAAAAAGACGTTACCAAAAGCATCTGGTGGAGCGGTTGGATTTACGCCGTTCGTTTGGCAATTGCACTGGTGGTTATTTTGATTGCCATTTTTCACTTTTCCAGTATCAGCCGTGTCTTTGTGGCTAGGTTCAATACGATGGGAAGTACTGCCACGGAAATTGGCGCAGTCCTGTGCGCCCTAGGCATTGTCTTTGCGATCTGGGCGCGTTTCCATTTAGGTAAGAATTGGAGCTCGCATCCGACGCTAAAAGAAAATCATGAGCTGGTCACGTCTGGGCCGTATCGATTTGTCCGTCATCCGATTTATACCGGAATGTTATTGGCTATGGTGGGCACCGGATTAACCGTTGGATATATATGGCTTATCCCGTTGGTGATTGGGGTGATGGTTTTTGTGAGAAGAATTTCAGTCGAAGAACAAATGATGACTGAGCAATTTCCAGACACATATCCGGAATACAAAAAACGCACCAAAGCATTGATCCCGTTTGTTTGGTAGAATAAATATAAATGAAAGTCGAAGATTTAGGATATTCTGCATTTTTTGAGACGAACAGAAACAAGCTCGGGCTGGGTGATTTTGCGATGGCGCGGGTAATCGCAGAATTTAAAGAGGCATATCGCATAAAAGATGCGGACGGGGAGTATCCGGCAAAAATTACGGGCAAGCGGATGTTTGAGGCGTCGTCGCGGGAGGATTATCCGGCAGTCGGGGATTGGGTTGCCATTGCCAAGGCCGACGATGATTTGGCGGTTATTCACGGCATATTGCCACGAGCGACGGTGATCAAAAGAAAATACGGAGACAAAGTCCAGATCATTGCCGCCAATGTGGATGTTGCGTTCGTGGTTGAATCGGTTGATCGGGATTATAACCTAAATCGTTTTGAAAGATATTTTGCCATCGCGCAAAGCGGCGGGGTGCGGCCCGCAATCGTTCTTAACAAAGTTGATCTTCTTTCGCGCGAAGAATCGGACGAACGGCGGAGCCAGCTGGAGAGCAGGTTTCCGGGCGTGGATATACTTTTTACCAGCGTCGTACAGAATGAGGGTCTTGATGAATTGAGAAACTATATTGCCACGGGGAAAACGTATTGTTTCCTGGGATCGTCCGGAGTCGGGAAGTCGTCGCTGATTAACAAACTATTGGGCAATCCGCCGGCCAACGAAGCCATACGCACCGATGACATCAGTTCGTATTCCGGCAGAGGAAAGCACGTGACCACGGGAAGGCAGATGTATGTTCTTACTCATGGCGGAATCGTTATTGATAATCCGGGGATGCGCCAAGTCGGGATGGGCGATGCGAGCGGGGGGATTGATGCTTTTTTTGATCAGATCACTGTACTGGCAAAAAAATGTAGATA
Organism: Minisyncoccota bacterium; assembly: GCA_041665445.1. Taxonomy (GTDB): domain Bacteria; phylum Patescibacteriota; class Minisyncoccia; order UBA6257; family JAGOQP01; genus DAIEKJ01. The sequence continues at coordinate 52,750 of JBAYIV010000002.1, read as the reverse complement.
CGTCGATTGCACGCACGCGCATGAGCCCGGGTGCGAGGTGACCAAGGCGGTCGCGTCTGGCAAGCTGGACAAAGAAAAATATGCCAACTATGTCAATCTCAAAAAAGAAGCTAAGTACTGCGAGATGGACGACGTGGAAAAACGGGTGAAGGATCGCCAATTCGGGAAGTTTTTGAAAAAGGCAAAGGAAGGGCTCAAAGACCTCGGGCACAAAGATTGGTAGCGCGCCGGAACGAGTGTCGGTGGGAAGTTTTGCGGTAAGCTTTTTGGGGTGGTTTTTTGCAAGGTGCGGGGGCGACATGAGTGTCATATTTGTCCGGCCATTTACGTCTTATCGGGTGCAGCGCCTCACATGCGCGCGTATGCGTGGAATATATGTCGCGATGGCGTGAAATAAGATAGACGCAGTGCGCGTATCACCAGGTAGGAGTGTGCCCGCTCAAAGCGGTGTGGGCGCGCAGACGGTATCCATCACGCAACATTTTTGATTCGGTTAGAATACGAGTATATTTTCTATCGTTATGTCTGTACTATCGACATTATCCCCCTCAAAGGATCGTCACTATGCAATAAAAAAAATTACACAAGCATCGTCCGATGTCGTTGTTTTGGATTTGGTTGATATTCGCGGAGAACCGGTTTTCAATTTTCGACCCGGACAGTATGTGATGCTCTCCTATATTACTTCGCGAGGAGCCCGTGCGGCGCGGCATGCTTTTTCTATCGCCAGTTCGCCGACGCAGACTGATGTGCTCACACTGGGAGTCAAGATCGGTGGAAGTTTTACGCGCGATCTTGCGAAATTAAACGAAGGAGACGATGTTTTTGTGTCTGGGCCGTACGGGTCGTTTATTTTTGATGAGAAAAAACATCGCGAGGCAGTTTTTATCGCGGGTGGTATCGGCGTGACGCCATTTATGAGTGCGTTGCGCTATGCTGCCGATAATCGATTGGAAAATAAACTGTCACTGTTGTATAGCAATCGAACGATGGAGGGGGCTGTCTTTTTGGATGACCTTGCGCATCTTGCGGCGAGAAATCCGCGCATGCGCGTACTCATTTCCATTACGGATGAAGAAAATGTCCGGCTTCCCGCCGCGGGGTTTATCAATGAAAGAATTAATGCACGTATCATTGATGCTTTTACGGGCGGTGTTTATGGAAAAACATTTTTTCTCTGCGGATCGCCTGGTTTCATGAAAGGAATACAGTCGGAGCTTCTTGCGGCGGGCGTTGATCAATCACAGATTGTGATTGAGGCTTTTTCAATGACGGGGGACGTGGGGTTGCGGGCGCAGATGAAAAATCTTTCTTATGCGATGGCCTTCTCGGCAGCAATCGCGACCTTTGCATACATTTCAATTACAAACGCCAGCACGCTATCGGCAAAAGTCCAATCTTCTCTACAATCTTCCGACTCGCGCCGTCTGGTTAACGCCTCATCGGTGACTGCCGGTTCTTTGGTGCGAACGGGAGCCGGAGCGGTTCAATCAAATGTCGTGCCCGCATCAACGCAGGCACCGTTACCCGTAACATCGGTCTCGGGCGCACCGGTTACTGAAAATGCCGCGGGTAGTTCGGGTAGTGCCCCGATGGCGGTTGCTTTGGGACAGAGTGCGTCTGCAAAGAAGTCCGTTTCCGCACCGGTTCGTGCGTCAACGCAGGTGGCTGTGGCCACGCGTACCGCCGCTCCTGCGCCGATAACATCGGTATCGTCTCCGGCCGCACCGGCTGGCGTGCAATCACAAGCACAAACCGTTTCCGCATCTCAAGCGGCAAATGTCGCTACAGTAGGAACACAACCGGCATCTCTTTTTGCTCCCGCACCGGTAACGTCCGTGTCGGCGCCCGTTTCAACAGCTGCGCCTGCACAAACTCAACCACAGCAGACTGCCGGCATTACACAGTCACCAACAACTCCTGCGTATGTGAGCGGTCAGACGGCTCCCGCACCGGTAACATCGGTATCGTCTCCGGCAGCGGCATCTTCTCCGGCGCAGGCCGCGGGAGGAATTCAAGGGAGCGCGTCTACGCAAGTAACGGGACGGAGATATTATTCCGATGATGACGGTGGATACGATGATTAACAGCGGTTAACCAAGCGTTTATCTATACTATGCGGCTTTACTGGAAGAAACTAAACGCGATGGGAACGGAGGTGGTTCTCACCGCTTGGCTTTCTGATGATCAACAGAACGCGCTTGACGATGCGGAGCGTGAAATAAAAGATTTTGAAAAACGCTTCAGTCGGTTTCTTGAGGACAGCGAATTGACTGATTTTAATAATGCGCCGGGGGGAGATATCGCCGTGAGCGATTTTATGAAAAAGCTCCTGACGGCGACGCAGCGTTTTTTTTGGGCAACGGACGGCGTTTTTGATCCGACGATTATTGGCAGTTTGGAAGAAGTCGGATACCGGAAAAGTTTCACGGAAATGACGCCCGAGTCGGAAGCTGGCGTCATGGTCAATGTCGCTCAAATTCAAAATACATTTGCCCATCGGACGCTACTGACGCAATTGCAAGTGGGGAAAACAACCGTTTCCAAGCCGGACGGCCTGCGATTGGATTTTGGTGGCATTGGAAAAGGATATATTCTTGATTATGTGGGGAGTCACGCACTGGGAGAGGTGAATGATTTTTGGATATCGGCCGGCGGCGATTTGTATGTGAGCGGAAAAAATGGAGACGATGGAGATTGGCACGTGGGGGTGCAAAATCCGTATCGGCCGGAGACACAACTTTTTTCACTCAATACGCGGGGGCGTATGCTGGGCATCGCCACGTCGGGTATTTTCAAAAGGAAGGGGAATGCGGGCGGATACGAATGGCATCATATTATCGATCCGCGCACTGGCTTGCCGGTTGTTAACGATGTGCTGGCGGTGACCGCCATTACTCGCACGGCGACCGAGGCGGATATTTATGCAAAAACGATTCTGGTGCTGGGGTCCCAAGAGGGATTGAAATTTATTGAGGAGCAGCCGGAGGCGGCGTGCCTTATTTTTTTCAAAAATGGGAGCGTGATATTCTCAAAACGAGCACTCGACTATTTCTAATGCGCGTCATATGAAGAAAGCTCTTTTGTGGTTGAGCGTCGCGATCATTGTCGGTATCGGATTGGTGGTGGCGTATGGCGCTCTTTTGCAGAGTAACTGGCTGGGGGCGCTGGTGGATGGAATCACCGCACATCACCCTCAAAACTTGCCGTGGTACATTACGCGCTCGGCGGCGATTACCGCGTACGTTCTTATGTTTATCGTGGTGGTATTGGGGACCGGCATGACCGGTGGCTTTGTGTATCGGTTTATCAATCCAATTAAGGCATGGACCATTCATAAATATGTCAGTATCGCGTTGGGTGTGGTGGTGCTGGTGCATATATTTTCCCTGTTTTTTGATTCGTTCGTCCATTTCGGCATCACTGAATTATTCGTTCCACTTGCGTCAAGCTTTAAACCGGTCTATGTCGGCATGGGTATTATCGGTTTTTATTTGCTCGTGATAACGATTTTGGTTTCTATTTTTTTACGCATCAGGACGCCGCGTTTTTGGCGTGCGACCCATTACGTCGTCTATCCGCTTTTTGCGTTTTCGTTCGTGCATGGCGTTATGACGGGGACCGACAGCGCGGTGAGCGCGATGGTAGACATGTATTGGATCACGGGAATTATTTTCATCTTGTTGATGATGTATCGGATTGTCGGATATGTGCTTCATCGGCGCGCACTGGCGCGCCTGCGCTTGGCGGGAGATGATGCATAGTGTCGATGGAAGCGAGACTTTAGTTTCTCCCGGTCGTTTCTCTTGCATCGCATCGCTCGGGCGTCTATTGACACTTTGGGGAAAATCGTATTATTCTACAGCCAGCAAATTGAGGAGGTTGTGATGAAGAAGAGTGATGTCTTCCTGAAGGTCCTTGTCGCAGTTTTATTGCTCGTCGGAGCCATCGGTTGTGTCCGTTCAGCTTCAATCATCGTCGGTGTCGCGCTGGGCGCTGGATATTCCGGAAGCGACATCTACGCCGACCCGATCTTCGGCTTGACGGAGCTTGGCGCAGCTTTTTTCGGTGCCATGTTCTTCTTCGTCGCGCTGTCCATAGCGCGTGACGTGGACGACTACCGGGACCGTCGTTCTCGGGTTCCCCAGGGAAAAACTCCCGGAAACTCACCCAACGGTTCAAAGCGATGGCGCGTACTGGTCCCCAAGGTTTGGGCACCTCGGAAATTCATCGTTGACAACAAGGGAGGGACAACGGTCGAGTCCCTCACCAACAGCGAGCTGGAAGAAACCGGAAGACGATTGGGAGCCAAATATATATAGCCGGCTCCGCACACCACACGATCTGGTTTTCTCAACCTCGCAGAACAGACTACCCACAACCCGCTACGTCTTCCCAGACCTCTGGCGGTTTTCTTTTATTGTGATGCGATTTCTATCTTGCGACACATCAGTTGCAAAGCAAGAGTTTCTCCGCGCGTTTGTAGAGGACGGCGAAACATTTTTGTGCTATTCTCAACATTATGAATCACGGTAATGACACTGACGCGCAAATCTTTTTCTATGAACACGAATTTTACGTGTTTTCAAATTTCTCCTCGTTTGCTGTTGAGTGGAAGGGGAAACTGTATCCAACTTCCGAACATGCGTATCATTCCGAGAAGTTTGAAAACGAGGACTTAAAAGAGCAGATACGTCTCACTCGCTCTGCGCATGATTCTCAAAAACTTGCCAATGCAAACAAAGACAAGTATCGCAACGACTGGGATGCGGTTAAGCTTGGAATTATGAAAGAAATTTTGCGTGCGAAAGTCGAACAGCATCCGTACGTGAAGAAGAAACTTATTGAATCAGGAGACCGAGAGCTGGTTGAAGATTCATGGCGCGATGCCTATTGGGGGTGGGGACCAAACAAAGACGGAGAAAACCATCTGGGAAAGCTTTGGATGGAAATACGTGGCGAGTTTGCCGATGGGGTAAAATAATATTGCAATGGTTTAAAAACAACAACAAACACCTCTCTGCGAGGTGTTTGTTGTTTCTATTGCAAAGCGTCGATGTACGCGCCGAGCTATTTCTCGATCCACGTTCGTGTGGTGTCGTCGTACTCAGCAATGATGTCTCCGCCGCACGGCATATCGTCCTCAAAATATACTTTTTCAAGAACTGTTTTTTCCGCGTCATTGTGGCCGGGGAATGTTCCTTTGCGCTGATAAATATAATCGGTAAACTCGCCCGGTTTTTTCCCTTGCTCGCGCGCTTCAAGGAGATATACTCCGTCAGTGTCGGCAAGCTCGCGGATAATTTCCGCGCTCTCACATCGCTCGTGAATTTGCGCTAGAATTTCTTCGCGTGCAGGGATGTGCTCTTTGCCTTGTTCGTTTTGTGATGCATCTTCAAAGTTGTTCATGGGCTCATACTACCACAATTGTTCCGTACAGTCAAAAGAGCCGGTGCGATATATTGACACTTGATTGAATAAATGCCATTATATGGTTTGGTTCAAGTCGCACATTGACTTTTGCGGTTTCTCAAAGGAAGGGAGTTGAAACATGGGTAGCGAGACGGCGGTACGACTGGTGAAGGTTTGTCTGGTGATCCCTCGCGGGCCTTTTGCGATGGCGATCAAGAGAGTGCTCTGGACGCTCATCGGTGAGGCGGGCATCGCTTTCGTCGAAAGCGTCGGTGAGGCCGATCTGGTGATCTTTACCGACCCGCGTGACATCGAAAGGGGGTACGACAACGAAAAATCGTATGCGTTTTTACACGCGGGTGGAGATGTGCCGGCACTGCCCGAGAAATGTGCCGTTGTCTCGGCGACGGAAGCGATCGCCGGGTTCATGAAAATCATCGACGGCATAAGCAAGGAACCCCTACCACTTTCCCAAGAGATTGGGGCAAGTTCGGTTCTCGCCAATCCCAAACGCATTCTCGTCATCGATGATACTCCACAGCACATCAGGAGTGCCAAAAAGGGTTTGGCGGGGCATCAACTCACCACGGTGATGGGGTATGATGACGCGATGGAGGCTCTTGCGACGGAGACCTTTGATGTCGTTCTAAGCGACCTGCACCTTCCCATGAGTTCCAAGATGCTGGGTGACACTTTCAGATTTGGTGGGCTGGTGCCTTACGGCATTTTGCTCATGATCGAGGCGGCCCGTCGAGGGGCAACGCACGTTGCGGTGGTGACTGATCTGAGTCATCACGACGATCCATTCTCGGCGGCATTTGATCACTTTTCGCGCTTTTCCGTTCAGATCGAGGGGGCAAAAGTGATGATGCTTCATGCACGAGTCACCGAGGAAGGAAAGGATTGGGTTGCCTCAATGCAGTCGCTCGTCGGCGAATGATCGATCGGTCTTTCGTCGCACTAAGCTCGGGGAAACTCGAGCTTTTTCTTTTACAAAAAATAGAAATTTTTTGTTGCCGGAAAAGATTTTTTTTGATACCATTCTTTTTAATTATGGACGAACAACACGGCATAAGTTCAAGCGATTCAACTTCTCTTGCGGAGGAGGATTTTGCGGTTCCCAAAGATGTGGCAGAGGAAGAATTGAGTGTCCCTGCTATTAAGGAGGGCGACGATTTCACAAAAGAAGCCAGTGAGCCCACGGGAGCAAACAAAAGTCTGATAGACAAGAAAATTGATGAAATGTATTTTGGTCCCCATAGGTTTAAGGCAGACGTGAGTGTTATTGAGGCGTACAAGGAATGTGGTTTTTACGGTCCCAAAATCGGCGAGGTTGATGTTGTGGATAAAGAAAGCGGGGAGACGGTCAGAGTGGAGATACACAAGGCCAAGGGGCGAGCCCAAGAACCGGACCAAGAGGGATTTTTTTTGATTCGTCCCGATGGCCAGCGCATCGGTGATCTCTATCTAAGAAGGGATTTGCCGGATGGGGCGATGGATAAAAATAATTACGGTCCCGGGTGGGATCACGATCATTTTTTTGAAGAGGATTATGGGAATGGAGAGCAAAGAGTTAAAAGACCCGCAAAGGTGTTTGTCGAAATGGCCGAACGGGACAGATATATTGGCGGTAAGTATGAAAATATTGGAAAGTTGCTCACGGAAATAGCCGTCGAAAGGAGCCTCCAGTTGGGTGCGGACGGAAAAGTTTTATTACAGGCGGCGTTTAACTCTTTCGGTTTTTGGGAAAAGATGGGGTTTGTTCCTCAAGACGTTTATAATCAAGACGGATCATTGCACCACGCGGGCGAAGATCTTTCAAAAAAATATCAAGATAGAGTCGAGCAGATGCTTGAGATATTTGCTTATCGCATTAAAGAGGGGGCGGGCGCGGAAGAAATTGAAGCCGAAAAGGCAAAAATAATAAAAGAATGCGGAGCCTTGGACCTGCAGTATGGCGATTTGGCGATTATGTATCTTCCCCAAGAGGCGATTGAAAAGTACAAGGAAGATATTCTTAAAAGGGGGCCACATATAACGGCCAATCGTCCAACCATACAAGCTCTGGATATAAAGCAGAGCCTTTTACAGCATCAGGGATTTGAAAGGAAACAGTTGGACGAATTGCTCAAAAGAGACGAAATAAAAACATTATTGAGTCTCGAGGTCACGGAAGGCAATTATAACGAATTCTATCATTTGGAAAAAGTGGCGCAGTTATATGGAAATGTTGGCGACGCTGACGCAGCGCAGAAGATATATGAAAAATTGGCTCTTGCGGGCGAGGTTGGATTGGCATGGGAAAATAAGCACAATCACGGCTATTTTTCTCGCTCTCAGGCAACGGAAGTCGCTGAATTTTGGGAGAATGCGGGGCAACGCGAAAAAGCGTTGAAATTTTGGGAATATGCGGGAGAGGCGGCACTCTCAAGAGGGGAGACCGATATGGCGGCAATTTTTTTCGGCAGGGCGGGGAGACAAGATAAAGCCGGACAGGTGCTTGAGCAGAGTGGGGAGGTTTATCGAGACTGGTAGACTGACAAGGTTTGTTTTGATAATTATTTTTTCCCGTTCGTTTCAAAATATTTTCGCGCGTGCTACACTTTATTCCTATGGCAAAGACTATTATCGCACCCATCGTTATCGTCGCAACTATGATTGCGGGGGGTGCTTATTGGTATGCTGTTCAAACACAGCCAATTAATACGGCGTGTACGATGGAGACAAAGCTTTGTCCCGATGGTTCATCGGTCGGCAGAACTGGTCCCGATTGTGCGTTTGCGCCTTGTCCGGATGGGACACTGGCGACGAACACAGACGGCACCCTCTCTGACGCAGGAATTCGCGGCACCATAATGCTTGGGCCGACCTGTCCGGTGGAGCACATGCCCCCCGATCCAAATTGCGCCGATAAACCATATCAAACGCTTGTTTCGATTTTTCGCGCCAGTGATCCGACTCATCCGTTCCTTCTGATCATGAGTAATGTGAGCGGAACATTTTCGGTATCGGTGCCGCCGGGTCAATATACGTTGAGTGCGGGCGAGAGTCGTTTGCCAAGTTGTGACCATCCGTCCATTACCGTTCTGCCGCATGCTTTTTCCTCGGTGACAATATCGTGTGATACGGGAATACGATGACGATTGTCTAGTCGCTTGACTGCGGGGGCTTGTATAAAATATTTCTCTTTATTGATGTTTTTTGCTACACTCATACAATAATTAATGCAGTAACACACCATTGCTATGGCAAAAAGAAGTACGGGGTTGACGAGCAAAAAGCAATCGCATCCTCACAAAACCAAGAAGCGGCTTGAGGCAAAGCGAGTCATGCTGGCGGCAAAGAAAGCCAAGAAAGGAGGGAAAAAGGGAAAATAAAAACAAAAGCACCCCTCGCGGGTGTTTTTGTTTGGCGCGGTTTGATTTGGGATAGATGCCGCGTCTTTGCTTTTTGGATAAAAACAGCGCATACTCTGCTTGTCGCAATAACTGATATAACCTATATGGGAGATTTTAAACGAAGCGGTGGGAAGCGTTTTGGCGGAGGCGGAGGCGGCGGGGGATTTAGAGGACGCGATGGCGGCGGCCGATCGAATTTTTCCGGCGGGGGCAATAGAGGCAGCTTTGGCGACAGAGATCGCGGCTCGGTTACCATGCACGAAGCAATTTGCGATCAGTGCGGAAAACCCTGCGAGGTGCCGTTTCGTCCCGCGCCAGGCAAGCCCGTCTATTGCACGGCCTGCTTTGGGGCCAAAAGAGATGGAGGCGATGACCGGGGAGAAAGCCGATTTCCGCAAAGGAGCTTTGGCGACCGTGCGATTCAGGCAAGAACCGATTTTGGCGGCGGGACTGCTGGAGGAAACAACGATGAAGTGAAAAGACAATTGGAGCTTCTGAACGCAAAAATGGATCGGCTCATTAAAGCTGTGGAAGCGATGTCTGCTCCTGCGCCGTTCGTAAAACCGGTGATGGTGGAAGAAAAAGTTAGAGAAACCTTGCGCGCGGCCATGAATCAGAATCCGGTTGTTACAAAACCAGTTGACGCTAAATCCGCGGCGACTATCAAACCAGTGGCGGCGGCCAAACCCGCAAAAGCAAAGAAGACCGTAAAAAAAGGGAAAAAATAAAATTTGTTTTTTCGGCGTGATTTTAAAAATGTTTTTTTGAATGACTCCCGGTCTTTGTTCGCTCATTCATGCAAATGGGCGAATGAGGCGGGAGGGAGTGAGTGGATGGTGTGATGATTTTAAACAACAAGCGGAGCGGTTGCGGTATGATAAAAAACAAGAAGCATGGTGTCTGCGATGTGGTGGTTATCGGCGGAGGACCGGCGGGCATGATGGCGGCGGGACGGGCGGCCGAACGAGGCCGCTCGGTTTTGCTGCTCGAAAAAAATCCTGTGCTGGGAAAAAAACTGCTTATCACCGGCGGAGGACGGTGCAATGTTACCAATAATCAGCGTATCGTGCGTACGTTGGCGGCACACTATGTTGGGAGCGACCAATTTCTCATGTCTGCGTTTGCGCAGTACGACGTCCAAAAGACGCTTACTTTTTTTAATCATCAGGGGATGAAGACGAAAGAAGAGGCGGAGGGAAGAATGTTCCCCGTTTCGGACAGATCACAGTCCGTACTGGATGCGTTGGTCGGTTATATGCGGGCGGGCAACGTTGCGGTGCGAACCGATGCAACGGTTGATGGTTTTGTTTTTGACAAAAAAGAGGAGCAATTCGTTGTTCATCTCAAAAAAGGAGAGATGTTGACGGCGCGTGCCTGTGTGCTTGCCACAGGAGGCATTTCGCACCCCGAAACGGGATCGACAGGAGAGGGATTTGGATGGCTTAAAAAGATTGGGCACACGATTATAAAAAATGATTTTGCGCTTGTCCCCGTTGCGCTCAAGGATGCGTGGGCAAAAAAAATAGCGGGTGTGGTTATTGATAACATCAAACTTACGGTCTTGCTGGATGGGAAGAAGCAAGACGTTAAAAAGGGGAAGGTGCTTTTCACTCATGTGGGCATCAGCGGTCCGACGGTGCTTAATATGAGCCAAAACATCGGAGAATCTCTGCGGTATGGTCAGGTAACCATTGCCCTTGATTTGTTTCCGGCGTTGGATCACGGCGCGGTAAAACAACGCTTGCACCATCTGCTTGCGGCGCAAAGCAATAAAAAATTAAAAAACACGCTGGACTTGCTCATCTCACCGGCACTTGTGCCGGTGCTACTTGAAATAACCAGCATCGATGGTCAGACGCCAAATCACAGCGTGCGTCATGAAGACAGGATTAAACTTATCCAGGCATCAAAGGCGATTCCAATGCATGTTAAAGGGCTTCTTGGCGCGCGAAAGGCAATCGTCTCTTCGGGGGGAGTTGCGCTTGAGGAAGTTGATTTTAAAACCATGCAATCGCGTGTGGTGCCGCAGTTATATATTGTTGGTGATGCACTTAATATTAACCGACCATCGGGAGGATATAGTCTCCAGCTATGTTGGACGACCGGATTTGTGGCGGGGGATCATGCATGATCTGTGGCCGCCAAAGATTGACCTGGTAATTATATTGTGACATAATCGTTAACGGAAACTTTGAAACGATGGCGGAAAAGAGTCGGTGACGGATCCCAAACAAAACGCAAACCTTGGATGAAGGGAGGATGTCATGGGTGGTACGGTTTTACAGCTTAAGCGTGTTTCCTTTGATCCGGGGACATTTGTCGGCGCGGGATGGAAGATCTCCGAGCAGGACGAACAATCCTTGAGCGTCGCCTCCGTTGATCTTGCGACGATTTCTCTGGGGAGCGTCGTTGATGACGGGGATACTCGTGTCGGCGGTTTTGAGCGGATCAGCCGATTGAAAATGGCCGGGTGGGTTCTGCTTGATGCCAGAGCATTTCTCGTGCTTTGGGAAAACAAGCGGATGATTCCTCGGTGCTGGGAGGAAAGGATCGGCGGTGGACCGCCTCATATTTATTTTGACGGAACCATCGTCCGCAGTCCGTGCGGACACAGAAACACCTTCTGTCTGTATCGTCAGGGCGGGGAATGGATGTGTGATCACATCTGGCTTGCGCTGGATCTGCCGGTCAACCACGTGTCGGCTGTGATAAAGGCATCTCTCCTTGCCAAAGCGAGCTGACATTTCTATTCCGCGTCAGTGCCAACCGGGTCCCGCATATACTGCGCGGGGCCCGTTTTCTTTTTTGGAGGTACTTGACATATAATTTCATTGTGCTATAATGTACCTTATCAATCTTGAGGATGGGAAGCGGATGGCCGCAATCCATGTGTTCCTTGGGATTTTGCACACTACATTATTATTTTGGAGGGCAGGACACATGCGTGTCTTCAGAATCTACCGGGAAATCCTTTTGATGAACATCGTCTTCGGCGTCAAGGGCATCGTCGCCTGACCGCGACCCGGCCTGGCGTTCTCGTGCTCGCACCCGCGATGAAGTGGAGAATGCGCGCGAACGGGGAACGCTCGAGTCGCCACATCACCTTGCTTGGACGAATGTTCAAGCGGAAAGGAGGAAGGATGTTCCAGCCAGGGGGACTCTAGTGCAACCACACGAAATCGGGTTCGTCGTCCACTGACCAAGGTCGGGACGGAAGAAACGACGAACAAAGCGGGGGCGCAATGCGACATAGTGATGCGCGCATTGTCCCCGATCGTCTTCGAAGAGACGCCGGCATTCAAGGGACGCCTCTCCGCAGAAACATCGGAGGCGCCCGCACCCGGCGAACGGAGTCGACGGCAATCACTTGCCCCCGCCCATCGATGGGCATCGGGGCATTCGTGCGGACAATGGTTCGCAGAAAGGAACGCTGATGTTCCAGCCAGGAGGAACCTAGCGAAAGAAGCAAGGCGCTCACGCGTATACGTGGGCGCCCTTTTTATTGACTAAAAATCATTTTTATGATATAAGCAATCATCGGAAAAACCGATACATACCGTTATCGCATTGGGCGATGACGGATAGAACATTGACATTTTTAAAATTCTGACGTGAAGGGGAGAATCCCATGGCAAAAAACAGTGGGTATCGTGCGATGATGGATCGCGTGCGTCAACTCTCCGGAGACAGACGCGCGAACGTTGCCAAGGTGTTGACGCATCTTTGGGAGATTGATCGTCTCCTTGTTTGCTTCATTTTCTGCGTGGCAATCGGGACGGTCGCGCTTTCTATGGGTGCGGGTCTCATTGCGTGGACGATGGAGTTTTTTGATGCGAGCACCTCCGGCATCTTAATGCGGTTGTTCACTATCTCCGTCACCGCCTGTGCAATCAGCGGTCTGGCTTTCTGGCTTTTCATTTTCGGCGAACCGTGCCAGGAAGAACGTCATGAGCTTGATATGCTTATGAAAACCAATCCGGGGGCCGCCGCCGAATATCGGTGGATTAGGCAATTCAACCTGCCTCTGGGATGGACGTTGGGGAAGAGCTTCAACGTGACCGGCGAGTCATGCAATGATTGTTAACATTCACATGCGTGCACAGAAGGGAGGCCGATGATGTGTCAGGGGTTTTCTTATCCGGATGGGGTTCCCCTCAACATGGGAACCATGGCAAGTATGAGTCAGGAGGAGGTCGTTTTTTGGAACGACTTTCTCCCGGACGCTCAATTGGCCATCGATGTGTTGGAGGAGGAGGGAAAGCAGCCGCCGTTCGAGCCGCCCGCGTCCTTGCGTGCTAAGTACCGGCACGCGCTGGAGAAGTACAACGGCGGTATCTACTGCCAAGTCCGCCAACTTCAGCGGATCTTCAACTTCGGTGACGTTCAGGATGGTGCGGGCAAAGATGTCCAAACTTTCCTGCGCGGCATGGGGGACTGAGCGGAAACTTCTCACAAGAAGAGATTGCGAAAGGGAGGTTTCTGTGAAAACCTTAAGTTTCGCAGCAGCACTTACATTGTTTGCATTGTGCTTCCTCTTGTTCCATCGGGCATGCGTGTCCCAGCAGAAACAAGTTGCGTGGGAGGGCGCACTAACCACCGGCGACAAGATGCACATAGTCAAGATGGAAGTCCTGCTTGATGCGTGCCAGCCAGGGGACGTCATCCGATTGAGAGACGGAGGGTTGATGGCGATTGTGCCATCGCAGTACGAGCACGGCTCTCTGATCCTGGTTAGATCCAAGGATGGGTGGGAGACACTGCCCCCATTCGACAAACGTGACAAGCGTAGTAACTACGCACGCGAGGTCCTTCTTTGGGGCATGGACCGCGTGTACAAGCCGATCGATCCGGAATATCCGGAGATCATCAAGAAGTTTCTTTCGGGCGACTGTTCGTAATCTGGTCGTCCGATCGCACCCTGCGGTGCCGGAGAGATGGAACTATTTCATCTCTCCGGCACCGCTTTTTCTTTTGGGAAGTGGCATCTCTTTTCACTTTACGCCCGCATCTGTAAGGGGTATGATAGTGGATGACGTTTTTATGAAATTGAAGTTTGACACAAGTCTTGCGGCAAATTATCAAAGCACATCACAGAAAATTCGCGTTTTAACAGAGCGGTGGGTTAGCGATTCAATTTTCTGTCCAAATTGTGGGTGTGTTGGTATCGATAAATATTCAAACAATCAGCCTGTGGCCGATTTTTGTTGTTCGAATTGCCATGAGGATTATGAGTTAAAAAGCAAAAAGGACGCTTTCGGTTTGAGGGTTGTTGATGGTTCTTATCGTACAATGTTGGATCGGCTCACGAGTAGTGGCAACCCTAATTTTTTTCTTTTGAACTACACTGCGAGGTTTGAGGTAGTTAATTTTTCAGTAATTCCAAAACACTTTTTTGTTCCGGGGATTATAGAAAAAAGAAAACCTCTCGCGTCGACGGCTCAGCGCGCAGGTTGGGTTGGTTGTAATATTTTTCTTGGTAATGTTCCTCAAAGCGGAAGAATATTTTTTATTCGGGACGGAAAAATTGAATCAAGGGGGAAAGTGCTCGCCGATTGGAAGAAAACTTTATTTTTGAGAGAAGAGAAAGAGGTTTCGACGAAGGGATGGCTTCTCGATATTATGCGAAGCCTTGAAAAACTTAATAAACGCGAGTTTAAACTTGATGATGTTTATGTATTTGAGAATGAGTTAAAAAGACTTCATCCAGAGAATCGCCACATCAAGGATAAAATTCGCCAGCAATTGCAAGTATTGCGAGACAATGGCTATTTAGATTTTGTGGCACGCGGGCGCTATGAATTAACTTAAACATGGCGATTTCGATTTTTCCGCTTATTGCAAAAATTGTTTTGAGATTCAATCTTTTTAGTTGCTTAAAAGCAATGTGTCTTGGTTATGGAGAAGATTTTGGAGAGTTTACGGAGCTTGTTTGGGCTGATGATGAGGATTTAGATTTTTTCGATCAGGAAAGTTATCCTAAGTTTCAGCCGCGGTATCTATGAGAAATGAGCGAGGGATTCTTTTTGTTTCTTGTTCGTACGAATATGCGAATAAGGAATTAAAGTGGTACAATTTAAAAAAATAATTAATAAATCACCATGCGTCGCCAATCGTCTCTCGCTGAAGAATTATATCGTCCCGTTATTGGTTTGTTTGGTATATATCTTTTGGTTATGGCATTGTCGTGGTTTGGTGACCGCGCTCGATTTTGGCGGTGGTTGGGATATTTTGTTGTGGCCATTGTCGCGGCGGTAGCGACCATTATTGGGGTGCGAATGGTGCGCGGCGCCCGGCATAAAAAAATTCAGGAGCAAATTGCAGAAAAACATCTTGAGGAATATATCAAGAATTTTATTTCCAGTTTTGGCTTTGGGCAGGATGGACGACGAGGAAGCGTGTGGCACTATAGAAATCACACGTTTGATTGGCATCGTATTAACGATCTAATGAAGTACCTTGCGGACCAGAGGGTCGTGCTCAAGCCAAAAGAGGTGACGGCATTATTGCGGGGATATATAGACGAACGAGAAATGAATCGAACCGTTGCTGGATCTGCGGGCGTTTCTAAGCATTTGCATGCGCTCAGTGGTGTTGAATTTGAGGGGTTGCTCTATCGGTTGTTTGAAAAAATGGAATATGTGACGCAACATGTCGGACACGCGGGCGATCAGGGTGGGGATCTGGTAATCCAAAAAGGAGACGAGCGGATCGTGGTGCAAGCAAAGGCGTATCGCGACTGGACGGTCAGTAATGCGGCGATTCAGGAAGCGGTTGCCGCAAAGAATTTTTATAACTGTAACAAGGCTATGGTGGTGACTACCAGTGAGTTTACGCAACCGGCGCTGGATTTAGCAAAAGTAAATGATGTGAGTGTTGTCTCAAAAGAAAAATTGCAGGAATGGCTTGCTCAGTATCTCAAAGAAAACTGGGTGTAGTTTTCTTGTTCGTCTTATATTTGCATCTCTAATTCGCGCGAATAAGCGAATAAGGAATTAAAACAATAAAATTAAAAAATAACTAATAAAAAAATATGGAAATCTTTGGCGTCATGTTTTCATTTTTGTTTTTTCTGGTGGTTGTTGTGGGGCTCTTTCTCGTTTTTCGCTTTGTGGCTTTGTGGTATTGGAAAATAGATAAAATCGTAGACCGATTGGAGAAAATCGAACGCAACACGCGTTCCCCAAAAACCGCCGCGCCTTCCTCGGAAAACGCATCCAGTGATCAAGCACAGCAGGAACAAGTGGTTCTCTAAATGTTCCCCACTCATTGCTTCTTTGATTCCTGTCTGCCGGCAGGCGCGCGAATAAGCGAATAGGAGGCAAATTTTACGTCGTTGCGCCTGATATGCGGAGGCAAAAAATGTAGCCGCTGATGGCCGGGCGTGCTATGCTTTGTGCAAACGCAATACGGCGATGAATGGAAAAACATCAATGGATGATTTTGTTTTTACGCAAGAAGAGCTGCTCGTTCTTGACCGCATGGAACGAACGCAGGAAAATATTTTTTTAACCGGACGAGCGGGGACGGGCAAGTCGACGCTTTTGCGCCATTTTCAAACGCATAGCGCCAAGAAGCTTGTGGTTTTGGCTCCTACGGGCGTGGCCGCTATTAACGTGGATGGACAGACGATCCATTCGTTTTTCGGTTTTGCGCCCGGGATAACGGTTGACGACGCGGGGCGGCGGCACAGCAGGCGGAGTGCTTTTTTTAAGGAAATCGAAGCTATTGTGATCGATGAAATATCGATGGTGCGCGCCGATCTGCTTGATTGCGTTGATCAATTTTTGAGGGCGAACGGCAGGAATAAGAAACTTCCTTTTGGCGGCGTCCAGATGATATTTATTGGGGACTTGTATCAATTGCCGCCCGTTGTCGGCGGCGGCGAGGAAGCTATTTTTGAGACGGCGTACGAAAGTCCATATTTTTTCAGCGCGCATTCTTTCCAGTCGCTTGACATCCATTGCGTTGAGCTCAAAGACGTCCATCGTCAGAGTGATCCCGAGTTTATCGCCGTCTTGGATGCGCTGAGAATTTCCCGAGTCGAAGATGGGCATTTGGAAATTATTAATCAGCGGGTCGTCGACGAGCAGTTTGATTTTTCTGATGATGCGTATGTTTATCTGGTGCCCACTAATGGCGCGGCCTCGACAATCAACAATGCAAAACTTGGTCAAATCCAATCGGGAGCATTCATCTCTGAAGGAGTGGTCGCTGGGGATTTTTTTGCAAGAGAACTTCCGACGGAAAGCAGGCTTTTCTTAAAGCGGGGAGCGCAGGTAATGTTGCTTAATAATGATCAGCGTGGCAGATGGGTGAACGGTGATGTTGGTTTCATCGAGGACATAAAAAAAGATGCGGATGGAACTCTTATTGTAGATGTGCGTTTGTCGGACGGCACCGTTCACGCCGTTGAACGGCATACGTGGGAAAAAATAAAATATATTTATAACAAAGATGCGAAGAAAATCGAATCTCAAAGAGTCGGATCATTTGCGCAGTATCCATTGCGTCTTGCTTGGGCGCTCACCATCCACAAGGCTCAGGGGAAAACCTTTGATAAAATGATTATTGATTTTGGCCATGGGACATTTGCACACGGTCAGGCGTACGTCGCCTTGAGCCGGTGTAGGAGTTTGGATGGGCTTTGGCTGGTGCGACCGCTGGAGAAGCGGCATGCATTTATCGATCGCCGGGTGGAGAATTTTATGAAACGGTTTGAGAGTGGGGCGGATCTGCAGCAGGGACGGCAAAAACTTTTTACTTGACGGGGGCTTGTTTGCGGCGAGGACGAAGAAGTTGGAGGTGGGGAGGGTGTCGGGAAAAAACGGTGCGTGATATACTATTGATGATAAAAATAAAAAAGTATTGTTATGTCAAACAAAATTGAGGGAATTATCGCTATGCTGGCGGCACTGTTGGTGCTTTTCTCGGCCATGCTCAACCCGATGGCATCGATGGTCATTGCGGTTACTGCGCTCATCGCGTTGGGCACGTACCATTTTCTTAAAAAAACCCAATAGTCGCGTCACGAGACTACGGGTGGGGCATGGTATGTGGCATTTTTGCGTGACTCAAAAATTGACAGAAATAAGCGTTTGTTTTAATATAATATATAGCAACATTTACATCATTGGTTTGGTTGAGTTGGTTTCTAGGTGTACAGGCGCAGAGAGAAGAAAGGAGGAAGGACAATGAGTACCGGCGGCACATTAAGCAATCAAGGGGCGGTTCGAGGCGTAGTTGCTAGTGTTCATCGCGAGGCATCGGGCGGATTTGCGGCGGTTTTACTACTGGCTTCAATGGGAGAAATTCCCAAGGGCGAACGGATTACCTTTTCGTTCAGCGATTGGCGGGGGAACATTCTTCCACGTAAGGGGCAAGTGGTACAGCTGGAATCGCTCACTCTTTTTGAAAAGGGGTGGCGCGCTCTGGCGGCAATCCCCATCCAGGTCGTGGTCGATGTGCCACGCACAGGAGGCTTGCTATGAACGGGATGACATCTGCTTGTCTCAAGGATTACCTTTCGCATCTTACCTTCGGAGAGAAGGGATGCGTCAAGGGCCGAGCCGCACTGATGAATTTCGTCGGCATCAAGAACTCGGACACCATCTCCCGATGGGCCAAGGGTCAGGTGCCGATCGGTTTGGTGCTCGTCAAACTTCGTTACTTTCTGGAACAGAAGGGATATGAAGTTGTCGAGCTGGGAGCGCTTGATGCGCACGTGTATCAGCTTGGAAAGCTGATCGCGATCGGAAAGATTTCTTTTGATCAAGTCGTCCAGAATCTGGGGCTCGCTCATGAAAGCGAGGTGCTCCAGGTACTGCACGGTCGCCGCGGACTTTCTGCTGATCGGATGAAAAAAGTTGAGCTCATGTGTGCTCGGCATTCCGATCAGAACTTGGGGCGGTTTGTCGCGTCAAACAACGGCGAGCAAAACGTTCCCAAGTCGGAGGCAAGTGCGTATGGATCGCTTGAGAGCGAAACACTCCACTTGCTCAAGGGGGTTGATGAAATAGTTTCTTTGCTCCTTCCGCGATTGGAAAAAATGGTTATTGACGAAAACGCTTCCGAGCAACGGCGCCTTTTCCGCGAACATGCGGGCAGGCAGCTGGTTTTTGATCTCTCAAATCGTTTCTACAAGGCAACGAAAATGCTCAATGCCTTGTGTAGTGAGAAGGCTAGGGAGGTCTCGGGAATAAGCGGATCAGAAAAGAAGTCGTAACCATCAAGAAACAGAGGGTCACAGGAACCAGAGGAGAGAGAAATGTCTGAAAGAAATGGGTCGAGTCCGGTCGAGTTTCACAAGGGGAACGCGCTTGTTCTCCTTGCCGCAACCTACCAGACGCTTCCGGATGTTGTTTTTGAGCAGGTTCAAAATGCTCTCGACAAAGGAGCGTCTCAGGTTCGGGTAGCGCTTGATTTTCAGAAGCGAACCCTGACCGTTGAAGATGACGGAGACGGCATTTCCCGGGATGAATTTGAGGAGGCTCTTGCCTCTGTGGCACACTCAAACAAGTGCCCCACCGATCTAGGGAGATTCGGCATCGGGCTGGTGTGCCCCATTGGGAAATGTGAGCGTTTCACCTTCACGTCAACTCCGAAGAGCAATCCCAGATCGTATCTTCAGTGGACGTTTGAGACTAGCGTCATCAAGGATGCTGAATCGCCAAACGTTCCGTTTCGTGCCCTCGATGATCTTTGTTTCTCTCGAGAACCAAGCGGGAAAGGCGGGGTTCCGTGGAGGACGCAGGTTCGTCTAGTGTCTTTCACGAAGGATCGCGCTCTTACTCGAACGTCGGTGCCTTTCTTGCGCGAGGGGATTCTTGATAAATATTCTCTAGCGATGAAACGGCACAAGACCGTCGTTGCTGTTTTTCTTCGCGAGCGCGACGGAAGAGTGACGGAGGATCGCTTCACCGCCGATCGGTTTACCGGACAGCGGATTCCTATCAGAACCGTTTCCGGCAACGACGGGAATGCGGTAACTTTTCGCCTTTTCCTCGCCAACAAAACGGCCGAGGGACGCCACGGGAAGGTGCTCATTGGCGAGTCTTCAAACGATTTCCGTATCTCCTTCCCGTCGTTTACTCAGCACGCGAATCTGTTGGCGCCTGAGGTTAACAACGCCCTTTCGTCGGGACTGTTTGAGGGAGAGATTCTCTCAAGCGGTATCAGAATTGACGCGAGAAGAAACCACTTTCAGGTAAGCGACGCACTCGTAGAAATGTGTGTCGCTATCGAAGAGTGGTACTACCAGGTTGGCGTTAATTACGTCGATCGGGCGAGGGAGGAGAAAGAAGACCAGCGCTATCAGCAACTGGGGCGTCGCTCCATGCTGGTGATTGAGGGGCTTCTCTCCGACCCGCAGTTCTCGCATCTCAAGGACGTCATTAAGTCCTTTGGGAAGGGCACCATCGGCGATGGCCATGCCAAGCCGGACGCGCGTATCGTCGGATCAGACGAGGGAAAGTCTTTGTCGATCGACGGAATTGCCGGAGGAGCGGCAGAGCGCACACGGAAAGGAGCTGGTCATCAGGAGGCTGCAAAGGTTGAGCGTCTCAATCACACTCCCTTGACCGTCGCCGGTCCGCACGGTCGTCGGCGCACGTTGGTAAAGGGGAATTCGGAGGGTTTGCAGTTCCTCTATGAGGAGATGGAGGGCTCCGAACGGCTATGGATCCTGGACACGGTCTGCGGTGTTCTGCGATTCAACACGCGGCATCCTTTATGGGCTACGTGCGAGGTCGATGACAAGGTGATCATGCGTTTTCAAGAGCATGTTGCTATCATCGCCCTCACACTGGAGCTCTCGCCCTCTGATTGGAAAGAGCGGAATCGGCAGATGGCCGATGAGATGCTTCCTTCTTTCGCTTTCCTTTTGCTGCGCGGCGATGACTTGGCTGGCCGCAAGCCGGGGCGCAAGAAAGAGAACGTCAAGGCTCTTTGCGCTAAGGCTTCGTGAGGGTGATCACTGCACCAAATGAATCAATCAACTAAAACTAATGATGTTTCACCCCCCATGCCGATGGACCGCAGGGTCTCGTTGGTATGGGGGTTATTTTTTTAACATGATTGTGACAACAGATGATAAGAGGTTGTGTTTCTTAAGGTGTGATATACTCAAACAATAAGTAATTTTTTCATGTTGCCACACTATGCACATAAACAAAGTTTCAAAACTTATTATCGCAATTATTATTTCCGAGCTTGCCGGCATTATCGGCGCGGTGTTTACCACGCCCTCGATTGCGACGTGGTATGCAACGCTTGCCAAGCCCGCGCTCAACCCGCCGGCGTGGGTGTTCGGGCCAGTCTGGACGGCACTGTATGCACTCATCGGTGTTTCTTTGTTTCTGGTGTGGAACAATGACTGGCGGGTGGTCAATGTTCTGTCTGTCGGCTCGCATAAGGCATGGAACAAACTTTCCCAGCGTTTGTGGACGGGGGATTTGCAAAAGGTAAATATTGTCGCGCTTTTTTGGGTGCAATGGACACTCAATGTCGCGTGGTCAATCTTATTTTTCGGGTTGCATTCGCCCGGCGCAGCGCTTTTTGAAATTGCTGTGCTGTGGATCTCAATTGTGTATGTGATGATTAACTTTTGGCGCGTGTCCAAGGCGGCCGCATGGCTTTTGGTGCCCTATATTCTCTGGGTGACGTTTGCGGGATATCTTAATTTCTCTATCTGGTATCTTTCACCTCATGTGAGTGGATCGGTGGCGTGCACGCAGGAAGCCAAGCTGTGTCCCGATGGTTCGGCGGTCGAAAGAACGGGGCCCGACTGCGCATTTGCGCTGTGCCCATCGACGGCTACTGGCACAAGCTATACTAATTCTCAATACCGATTTTCATTTGCTTTGCCGATCAGCTGGGAGGGATATTCTATTGTGACGAGTACTTGGAAAGGGGACGCGATAGGGCCGAGCGGAGATACGCCGGTAGCGACCGGACCGACTATTTCTATCAGAAGTCCGCAGTGGACAGCGGCACAGCCAATGCAGGATATTCCGATAATGATTTTTACTCCCGTGCAATGGAGCGCACTCCAGAGTGATGCATTTCATATCGGCGCCGCCCCCATCGGCCCCAGCGTGCTTGCGAGTAGTACGGCATATGTTTTTGCTTTGCCGGCTCGGTACAATTTTGCCTTCCTCTCCAATTATCAGGAGGTGGAGGATATTCTGGCGGGCCATCCGTTGCGGGTGTTCTGATTTGTTAATTCCGGTTTGTTTTTCTCGCAGAAGTGGTTTAGTGCAAATTTTGATATGAGCAAAAATTGACACATTGAGATAAGTGTGTTATATTTAGATTCTATGATAAACGGAAAAATTGACGAGAAATCACAAGAAAACGGGAGCATCGTTATTTTTAAAGAGCACTATCGGCATTTAGGGCTCAAGCACAGATTCACCAAAGCGGTAGAGCTTGCGATTAAGTGCGCCATTATGCTGGTTATGCCGATCCCGTTCGTCGTGGGTATCTTATTCTTTTGGTACTATGCTCTTTATCAGCGGGGGATTTATTTTAATCAGGGGCTTGAGGGAATTATCGCGGCCGCATGGATTCCAACGTTCGGTATTCTGTACAGCTTGTTAACTGCCGTAGTGCTTTCTACGGTGTGGAGCGAGTATAAAACAATGCGTACAGCGGTTAAAAAATATGACGTTGAAACGTTTATTGATTTGCGTGATGAAGAAATGTCGCCGTTGGTTCACGTCATGATGATCGTGCTCTCGTTGGCGGTATTGGCCGCGTTTATGGGAATAAAATATCCAGATGTATGGAGTGGGACGCTTTTAATCTCAAGCACCGCATATCTTTTCGTGTTGATTTTTTTGGTTATTATTGAGATCGACGATCCCTGCTCAGGTTTGTGGTTTATAAAAAACATCCACAAGGAGTGGCTTGAGATTAATCCCAAAGAATGGCGCAAGCAACGATCCGAAGACGCACGCGCCGCTTTTCATCAAAAGAAAAACAATAATCATAACGGCGCTTCACTTTAGCGCGTGGCACGCGCCGATATTGTCAGTTCGGATGCGGCGGGCGGTGCGTGAGATGTGGACCGCGAGATGAAACAATAAGAGAAATTTTTTTGTATCAATAGGCGAGGGTTATTTTTCGTTTTGTCTATTGAGTATGATTATCTGGTTATCGATTGCGGCGGCGATGATGGTGCAGGAATTGGCGGTTGTTGCCGCGGTTTTTGGATTTGCCTATCAAAATCATATAAATATTTTTGCGGTTCATGCGATGTGGCTTGTTGCGACGCTAATCGATGTAACGCTTGGCTTTAAATTCGGCGGATGGATAAAAAAGAAATATGGCACTTCGTCGCTTGCGCGACACGCCGGCGAATTAGTGTCGGCGATAGAGCGTCGCATCGGTACCAATGGCCGTCGACTCACGCTGGTGGTGTCGGGTTTTTTAAATTTTCCGTATGTTAATGGATTTTTAGGGCCATGGTTGCGGCTTTCTTTTGCTGATACGCTTGTCTTTATTCTCATCGGTGACGCGCTGTGGTATTTCTCGATTTGGGGAGCTCTAGGTGGCATTAGTATTCTTGCGCCGGATTCTCGATGGATTGTTGTGCTTGCTATGGGAGTGATTGTCGCGCTTATCATCGTCGTTCGAGTTTTGTACCATAAGAAAAAACATACATAATATGCCATTAGTAGCCGATGTGGACGGTTTGTACGCTTTGTCCGTGCGGCGCTAAAAAAGCTTGACATTTTAAAGATTCCATAGTACCATACAGGGGTAGAACTAAGAGATGTAGTCGAGTTTCTAGGAGCTAGCACCAATAGTAAAAAAGAAAATTAATTATGAATGGAAAAATCAAGACATTGACGGATCGGGGATTTGGTTTTATTTCTCAGGAAGGCCAGGAGAAAGACCTTTTCTTTCATTCGAAGGATTTGAGCGGCGTCACATTCGACGAGCTCAGAGTCGGCGATGAAGTCACCTTCGAGGTTGTCCAGGGAGAAAAGGGCCCGAACGCCAAGAATGTTACTCGTGCATAATTTGCGCGGATAAAAACAGCCGCCTCGTTTGACCGCATTGCGGTCGGCGGGGCGGTTTTTATTTTGCATGAGTCAAGGAACTCTGCATTCATTTTTATAAAAAGTTGACAAAAGATAAAATTAAGTACATACTGGGCTCTCCCTCATAAGAATCCTGCGCGTCGTAGCACTATAAAGGTTCTTGTTGTCAGGGCCATTATATTTTAGCTGTGACGCATTTATCGTATGAATACGCATTATACCAAGTCTAAACCGGCGCATGCCGGTAGCAATCGCGCGAGGAGTTTTGGGTCATCATCGGAAGCATCTTTTTCGTCGGCGGGCACTTCGCCGCGCGGACATGCGGGACGACGCAATTTTGGACGCGGTCGCGGCCGATCAGCGCAGAAGGGCCAGCGCATCGATGAATCTCGCTTTATTAATAAGGCAAGTGTTACCAATGCCACGAGCGAGTACGTTCCTCAATATACGTTTGCTGATTTTGAAATTGACGGACGGTTAAAACAGAATATCGCGCGAAAAGGTTTTACAAAACCAACATCGATTCAAGACAAAACTATTCCGCCCATTTTAAAAGGGAAGGATGTTATTGGTTTGGCTGATACCGGCACCGGTAAAACGGCGGCATTTTTGATCCCGCTTATCAATAAAGTTTTAAAAGACAAAACGCAGAAAGTATTGATTCTTGCGCCGACACGCGAACTGGCGCTTCAAATTAATGTTGAATGCATGGAATTTGCCAAGGGTTTGGGTGTGTATTCGGTTGTTGCGGTGGGTGGCGAAAGTATTCGAGAACAGATATTTCAAATACGGCGCGGGTTTAATCTGCTAATCGGTACGCCGGGACGATTGCGCGATCTGGTTGATCGGAAAGTCATTCATTTGGATGTTTTTCAAAATGCCGTCTTGGATGAAGCGGACCGGATGTTGGATATGGGATTTTTGCCGGATGTAAAGTTTTTGCTCGGGCAATTACGTAAGGATCGGCAGACGGTATTTTTCTCGGCGACCGTTCCACAGGCGATTAATGATCTGACGAAAACATTTTCGGATCATCCGATAAAAATTGAGACAAAGCTTCGCGACACATCGTCGGATGTTGAGCAAGATATTATTCGAGTGAGCTTATCGGAAAACAAAGTGGATGTTTTGAGCGCGCTCCTGAAGAAAAAAGAATTTAAAAAAGTTTTGATTTTTGGAAAGACAAAAATCGGTGTCCAGCACCTTGCAGATGATTTGGAGCGGCGCGGGTTTGTCGCGATGGCTATTCACGGAGATAAATATCAGGCGAATCGAGAAAAAACATTGCGTTCATTCAAGCAGGGAAGAATCGCTATTCTGGTTGCTACCGATGTTGCGGCGCGCGGACTTGATGTCCCCGATGTGACGCACGTTATCAATTATGATCTTCCTTCAACCTACGATGATTATATCCATCGCATTGGTCGGACCGGACGCGCTGGCAAGAAGGGATTGGCGCTTACCTTTATCGGAGGCCGAGAGCCGCATCGGGTTGCGCCGGCTCACACGGTTCCTTCAAAAAATTTTAGAGGCGGGAGCGGCTCTAGCCGAAGGCCATTTGTGAGCCGGGGGCAGGGACGAGATCGTCGCAGATAGTGTCTTAATAACACGTGCGGATTGTATTGCGACCCTTTAAAGTAGTATGGCACTTCTTCCATGTTCACAATGCGGTCAGGCGGTATCGGATGAGGCACTGACGTGCCCGCATTGCGGCGCCCCTACGGTTCTTGGTCAGTCGCAGCTTAATCGTGTCCGCGCTCGACTGAATCGCAATAAAAAAATTGTCCTTACGGGAACGGTGGTTATGGCGCTGATTTTAATTCCCGCGATAGTGTATCTTATTGTTTTTGGATTTCTCGGTAAAAAGTAATATACTGCGCGGCGGTACATTCGTGTTTTTCAATGGTGCTTTCGAGGAGGGTCGCATGGCAACGTATCGCGATGTTCGCGCAGTTTATCAAAAAGTGCTTGTGGCTGTCGCTTTTGGCTATACCTTGGAGTTTGCGCATGAATTTAATCGGCAGGCGATGGCACTTGATACGGCATTTTCTCTTGAACAGGGCGTTGATTGGGATCAGGAAGCGGATATGCTTCTGGTAGTCAGCGCTGATACGGTGTTGGGTAAAAAATCGGAGGGGCTTTTCCTTCGGTTGCGGTCTTGGCTCGCAGAGCAAGGATTCTTACCCTAGGGGTTGGCTCAAAAAATGCCGCTACGACTACACGTTGAGCGGCATTTCCCATATACGATTGGTGTGGTACGTGTTTTGTTGATGTGGCGCTTATGATTCGTGTGCGCGGATAAAAGCGATCAAATCCCTCCCGACGGCACGGAATGATTTTTCTCCGTAGGTCTTATTGATGAGGCGCGCGATGGGCAGCAAATTACCCGCAAAGTATGCCTTGGCAAATTCGTCAAAGACCGCCTCTTCGGATGCAAACCGATCGGAATTTTTTTCTTGTATTGTTTTTATGAGGGTGCGTAAGGCGGATCGCTCGTCTCCGTATGAAAAGTCTTGGTACATAAATTCATCTCCAGTGTCGATGCCAAACGCCATGTCGTCCGTTGATATCGGCGTGCCGTCCACAGTGGTAATGTGTTTTTCTTTTTCAAGCTTTTCTTTGAAGAGGCGCGTGGTTTCTAAATCTTTTTTAAAAATATCTTGCGTGGGTGCGTACTCTTGTAGGAATCGTTTAGTGAGTTCCTCGGTCACCGCTTCATTGAGCTGTTTTAGATGCCAGGGGAGCGACTCGGTGTCGGTATCGTGCGCTCGCGCACTCAATCCCGACCGTCTTGGGTCGAGGGTTTGGCTTTCTGTTTGTTCGGGAAGCGTTGCCGATGCGAATGATTCCAGATGCATCATTTCGTGAGCGAGCAATTTAGCTCGCGCAAGAGGATGTGACGATGCGGATTGATCGTTGATAATAATTGCTTCGTTTCGTGTATTATAATATCCAGACGCGCACGACCCCGGTTCTCCGTTCTCAAGTCCAAACATCTCGTCGCGTGTCTGCGGATTCAATCGTTTGACGTGAATGTCTATGAAATGCACGGCTTGTTCGGGAACGTCTATGGAATGTCCGCCGTATCGTTCAACAAAAGAGGCAAGATGATGATTAATGCCCGCGATAAGCTCTGCGTCAAGTTCACTGTGGGGCTTTTCAATATCTTTCAGTTTTTTTCCGCCAAAAAGTTTTTCCAGAATAGTTCCTTCGTGTTTATAGCGTTGATCGCCGGCGGGTTGGTTGCGGAGCATTTCCGCACTTAGGTGGCGCGCTTCTTCCTCGCGTTTTTTGTCGGGGGATCCGGCGAGTCGATGGAGCGGGGATGTTCTTTTTGCGGGCGTGTCCATAGTGTTTTGCGTGTCTTTGTCGGGTGGATTATCGTGAGTCATTGTGGGAAATAATTCGGGGGTTTTCATATAGTTTTTAAAGAATAGGCCCAGCATATCACAAGGGGGAGCGTCGTTCCAATAAAAATATGTGGGTGGTCTTTGTTTGTTGCGCCGTGCGTCAAGAGGGGGTATACTTTGTTGGGTGGGCATTAACATAAAAAGTATTATTTACCAATATGCAAAAGAAATTTATTTGGAGCGAGAATTATAGCGTTGGCGTCGCGTCAATCGATGAACAGCATCAGCATTTTTTTGACATAGTAAACTCGATTCTGGATATGGTTGATCAAAAAGATGTGTCTCGCGAGACGCTCATCGCGCCGATTCGCGAATTGAGCGAATATGTCCAGTATCATTTAGGAACGGAGGAAACGTATTTCGCCGAGTTCCATTATCCGGAGGCCGCGGCGCACATCAATGCGCACAATCAATATCGTGAAAAAATAAAATCATACCTGGGGATTATTGATGATCCAGAAAAAAACATGCATGATCTTGCAAAGGAAATAGCTATTTTTTCCGGTGACTGGCTCTTTAATCATATTCTTCTCATGGATCGCCAGTATACCGAAACATTTCGCGAGCACATGGTTCGCTGATGTCTTGTGTCGCGGGGATGCTTACGGTCAACGTGTTTGGATAAGCGGGTTTACATGACCCGCTTTTTCTTTGTTGAGAAGCACGCTATACTCTAGATGCATCGTAATTAAATATTCTATGATAACCATACAGGATGGCCAATATTATAGCCTTGGCCAAAAGACGTTTGCTTTTTTCGTCTTACAAAATAGCACGGGCATGGTCGGCGTTTTATTGCTCGGGCTCGTGTTGGGGGTGATACGAACCTTTGTAGTCGCCAGCGCGCTCATGAGCGGGATTGCCGGCTTTATTAACGCGATGATGGGGGGCGTGTTTATTGTCGCGATTATTTTGGAAATTGCTGGTGTGATAACGGCGCGTCTGAAATACAATACATCGCGTGTTATGCTTGATGATACCGCATTGCATATCGTCAAGGGCATCGTGAGCAAATCAGAGGTTGCTATTCCATATCGACGCTTGCAAAGCATTGCTATTAAACAATCGCTCCTGTATCGCATTGTCGGCGTGGGGCATGTGGTCATTACCACAACCACCGATCTTGAACAACCCGGAGAAATTTCCAGCGAAGCCGATGATGAAGTGGTGCCGTTAATGGATTATGATCTGGCAACAGCGGTTGCCGGTCAGCTAACCAAGCGTGCCGAGGTTGAGCGGATGCAGGTTGTTGGAGCCAATGTGTCAGCGGCAAAATAACTTACGGCGTTGCGTTCCATGACAATCCCAGAAAATGTTTTAATGCTCCGGCGGGCACGGGCACACGAAATCGTGCGGGTATTAAAAAAACTTTTTCCGATCGCTCGCGTGGCGTTGAATTTTTCCACGCCATGGGAACTAGCGGTGGCGGTCATTTTATCGGCACAGACGACCGACAAAAAAGTCAACGAAATAACACCCGCGCTTTTTAAAAAATATCCGAACGTTGAAGTGATGGCGCGTGTCCCGCAAAAGGATTTTGAGCCAGCCATTAAAACTATCGGTCTCTATCACGCAAAGGCAAAAAATATTTTGGCCACGGCGCGGATTATCGTTCAAAAATATAATGGTGCCGTACCGCACACGATGGAGGAATTAGTCGCGCTTCCGGGAATTGGCAGAAAAACGGCAAATATTATTTTGAGCAATGCGTTTGGGATTACCGAAGGGATCGCGGTTGACACTCATGTGCGGCGATTGGCGATAAAGCTTGGCCTGACCGATTCGGCCAATCCCACGGTCATTGAGCGTGATTTAATGGCGATTTTTCCCAAAAAAGAGTGGGCCGATTTGAATCATCGTCTGGTGATGTATGGGCGCACCATTTGTCCGGCACGCAAACACGACTGTCGCAATCATCCTTTGACTAAAATATATCCGCGCGCCGCCGATATCTGGTTTTCACCATCGGCACGATTGAGTTCGGGCGAGAGGACTGTGGGCTGACCGTTTTTCGCTTATGCGCTATTCTGTATTCTAGAAGAATGAGGCCGAATATCAGTAACGCCTATAAATATGCGTTGTTTTTATTACGTTGCGCATGGAAGAAACAAGCGCCGATAGGCGTTTTATTTTTGAGAGAGTTATCCACCAGTGCGCCATTGGTGACGTATCTGTATGGTATACTATCACACAGACAGAGAGAAAAATAAATTAAGTATTTTGGTGAAGCAATGATCCGCCGGTGCGTATGATGGACGCCTGCATCGGTGGGGAGCTCAAGGCGTACCCACTCACCGCAATTGATGCGCGTATGCCCGTTGGCGTGTTGATGGGTAGAGTAAGCGCATTTTTTATTTTGACCGCATTCAATGACAATTAAAGAAATTTTTCACCTCAAAAGAATCCGCTGGGTTATGGCGGTGTCGTTGATGTCGTTGGTGGCCATTCCGGCCATTGCGGCATTGACCGGGACAATCAATCGATATGTTGAGCGCATGCGCATGACGCGGTTTGCGTATGTGTTGGAGTCGGGCATCGCGCAGGAAGAATTGGCAATGGCGCATGCGGCACAATCTATTGCTAATGATCTCGTTGCCCGCAAATTGGCCACCACCATCGATGCCGATGTTATCCTTCCTATCATAGAGGCGGATCAAAAGAATACTGTGGCGGCCGGCGTTGTTTTTGTCGACGACAGGGGGGTGGTGGTAGCGCGTACGCATGCATTGCAGGAGTGGGGCGACTATATTTATGAAACGACATCATATGGACGAACAATGGCACAGGGGCACGATTTTGCGTCGGTTGAAACCGGATCAGTATATCCGTTGATTATTAACAGCGGGCATCTCATTAAAGATGACTCCGGCGCTACTCTGGCTGGCGTTATTGCGGGGCGATGGTTTGATGATGATTATGTTCGCGATATCAAGGATAAATATCTTGGGAAAAACGGGGTGCAACTAGTTGTCTACTCAAACCAATTTGGTGTTATGGGAAGTTCGTTTGATAGTGCCGCTGATCGTGCGCAAGCGACAAAACTTTTTAACATCAACTCAGATTTACTTCGCGGCGATATGAAAGATGCCGTGGTGCCGATTACTATCGGCAATGCGCAGTACATCGGGCGGCGGGTTTCTTTTAACGGGACAGAAAACAGTAGCGGGGGAGCGTTTATTTTGGTCCCGTATAACTATGTCAGTCATGCGGTTTCCTTCTCGGCATTGCTCGTAACCATTGTTTGGCTCTTGTTGTTCTTTCATCTCTCCTATCGAAAATCGTTCTTCTCAAAGGTGATCGACGGTGCTTTGTTGGGGGTTGGTGCTGTAATAGTTTTTTTCATATCTTTTCACGCCAATATTCTTGCTTTTCAATACAAAGCACCGATTATTAACGGAGAGAGGGAGGTAATGTACAACTCGATTTTGAACATATATCCGCCCGCGTCCATTTTCAGCGGCGCCTTTGAGAAATTTGTATCGGTACAGCTCGTCTCGGGCGGAGAGTCCATCAATGCAATCCGTGCGCATTTAAAATTTGATCAGCGCGTGGTGTCAATTGAGAAACTAGATGTAGCCGGGACACTTTGCGAAAATGGTGTCGTGCTTGATTCCGTCGTTGATGAGATAAATGGGACTGTCCTTTTCTCGTGTGTTATTCCTGGCGGGTATCAAGGGTCGGGCGGGGTTGTTGTGCGTGCGCTCTTGCATCCAATCGGTGCAGGAGATGCCTCGCTTTCATTTCTTCCCGATTCCCAGGTTCTTGCCAATGACGGCTTGGGGACGAATGTGCTTCGATTTGCTTCGGGGGGAAACTATGTCGTGGGCGGCCCCGCTGATCCATTGCGATTGCTTGTCTTCTCTCCATCGCATTCAAATGAAAATCAATGGTATCCGTCGCGTGACGTAACTTTTTCGTGGAATGCGGCTCTGCCAAAAGACGCGGTATATCGTTATGCCCTTGATCAAAATCCTTTGAATGATTTTTCTCAAGATGATGCTGTGTCTACAACGACCAATCTGTCCGTTCACCTTTCTGTTCCCAATGATGGAGATTGGTATTTTCATGTGGCTGCTGTCGCGGGATCCGTTGCTGGTCCAACGGCCACGCTTCCCATACGTATCGACGCAACGCCACCGCGTCAGCCGATCATTTTGTTGAGCGATGCCTCTGTTTCGGTGGGGGAGGTGGTGCGGCTTGCTTTTGGCAGTGAGGATGAGACGAGCGGCCTTCAAAAAAATTTCTATATTGCCATTGATAATCAGCCGACATTTTTGCCGGCCGCATCTCCATTATTCATTCCCTTTGTCGATGCCGGACAACATGCGATTACCGTTCGCGCCATTGATAATGCCGGCAACCGCGCCGACGCGACGGTTTATGTTTCCGTCACATCTCCAAGTTGGTGGGATCGCCTCATGGTAAGAGCGGGTGTTAATCAAATTTTTGGGGGCGACGAAGAAAATTAATCGATCGAGCGTGTTTGCGCCAATTTTGAGGCGACTTGGACTTTTTCTTCTTTGAAATATTTGATATAGTGAGCACAGAGGAATTTAGAGAAAAAGACGAAACGCTCAGCAATGTTTTTTAGCAAGAAAAATAAAATATTTTTTACTCGGCGCATCACGCACACGGTCAATTTGAAGCGTGAGCGTCAGTTGATGATGGCTTGGCGCATTGGTCTTGCGTCGCTTTGTGGCATGGTGCTGGTTTCTGTTGTGGGGTATTCGTTCTGGGGACACGCCGATGTCGCGTTGCAATATCCGAGCTCATGTCTTGGATCGTGGCTCAATGTTTCAAACGCGGCAGGAAAACCCGACCTTTCGTCTGATGCCTCAAGCTTGTCTTTCAATGGCGTAAACTCGGCGGTTCTTTTGGGGGGCGCGGGTGCGGGCGATAAACAGATTTTTTGCAGTGGGTTTAATGAAGCGGATCAGCGGGCATCTTCTACTGCCGTATCGGCACAGCTTTCGTTGTCGTGGACCATCGCGGGGAAGGATCAGCTTAACCCCGATATGCCTGCGCCGGCGCAAGGTACGGCGACTGATACCGCCTCGTCCTCTATTGAAAATCAAACTGTGCCTTCGTCAACAGATGCCTCAAGCACCTCTTCGGACGCATCGACGTCAACGCCGACCAACACCGACACCGCACCCGTGCCAACAGAAACATCAACCCCACCCGCTCCCGCCGCATTACTCACCCCCAAAGCGTCGTCGATTTCTTTGTTGTGGCATGCAATTAGTGATTCCCTTCTTGCGCCCGGTGCGCGAGCGCAAGAAGGGACAACGCCACCACCGGAAATTGTTCCTCCGCCAGCACCCGCCACAATTCCAGATACCGCAACGCCTCCTCCCGACGTCACCGCGTCGCCTGCGCCCGATACAACACCCGCACCAGCCCCCGTTCCGGATGCTTCGTCTTCTGTGCCCACCGATCAATCGGTTGTTACGTCAACCGATGTGGCAAGTAGCACGGCATCAGATACGGTCGCCAGTTCATCTGATGTGTTGACCGATGCGTCAGCGAGTACGTCGTCTGATTCGGTGCCCAGCAGCAGTTCGTCGCCGTCGATATCTGCGTCATCAAGCGAAACAACAACACCGGCTCAACCATTGCCAAGTTTATTTGAAGTCCGTTATTCGTTTGATGGATCGGTGTGGGATGTTGCCGGACGCGTAACGCAAGCCGATTTTGGCGCATCATTTCCTATTCCGCTCCCATCGCATGTTGATTTGTCACATTTGCAGATTGCCATTGTTCCCGTAGACGTTTCGTCGCTTACTGACAATCAGGCGGTTTATTTAGACGGAATGACGCTTGCGGTTTCTTATCAAGACGAAAAGAAAGTTGATGGGCATCGTTCGCGCATTTCATTTTCCTCCGACCAAGTTGCGTTTTCTCCCGACGAAATAGCCGACACGGCATTTAATACCGCTGGACAGGGGACGCCGTGCATTGCTACGCCGTTCTCTCAAAAAATTATGCCCGGAGAACAGGCTGCATATGCGATTACTATTCCAAACGAGGGGACTCAATTTGTTGCAAAATTGGGTGATTATCCGCAGGACATGGAGCCTATCTTCATGCCGGTTAGCGCTAATGATATTACCGGCAATTCTCTTGGCGGCGGGGCGTCAACAACCGCAGCGAGCAGTACGGCGGATACCTCAACAAGCACGGCGACGGATACGGTGGCGGCGAGTAGTTCTTCGGATTCAATAAGCACGGCGACGGATAGCACTACCGCGACTGCAACGCTTGACGCACCTTCGAGTATGGCGACAGTTATCGGACAGACAATGCTGATTATCAAAACGACAGCAAGTACGACCCCCGGATCATATACGCTGGTAGTGCTCTACGGGTCAAAGGA
Organism: Minisyncoccota bacterium; assembly: GCA_041665445.1. Classification (GTDB taxonomy): domain Bacteria; phylum Patescibacteriota; class Minisyncoccia; order UBA6257; family JAGOQP01; genus DAIEKJ01. Next base: position 19,110 of record JBAYIV010000002.1, on the reverse strand, counting down.
TGCGGATAAAAATGTTTCAACGGGGTTGTGCCAGGTTAATTTAATTGTTCGATAAATTTATGCGCAGAGGAACAAAAATCATCTACGGTGTTGTTGTTGTTTTTGTTCTTATGGTTGGGTGGATATTTTCCGGATGGCCGCAGATGCAGCACGACCTGTTTTTTTTGTTTCGCACTGAACCAGCTCGCGCCGCACAAGCAACCATTGATAGCGCGGTGAGCACTACTGCGACAACGCATTTGGGCGGCAGTCCGACAACGGTTTTTACGTCAACGAGCGTCGGCTACTCGTTTTATGTAGATTCAACGGGCTACTGTGCTTATAGCAAAACGATTAACGGCGGATCAACGTGGGGGGTTGCGGTTAATGTCTCGGGCACCACCTGTATTCAGGTTGCGGTGTGGTATGACCGGTGGACGCCTGGGGACACCACGGGGAATTTGATTCACGTCGCCATGATCGATACTACCAACGATGATATCTTTTATCGCTATCTTGATACTTCTAATGGCACTCTTTCGACTGGACCAGTAAATATTACTTCAGGCTTGGGGTATGCGGGTTCTTTGGGGGCCGGCACCAACCACGTTACTTTCACTAAGGGGACGGATGGCGCATTGTATGCAGCCGTTTCTGATGCAACTGATAATATGATGGTTCGTTGCACGACGACGTGTACCGTAGCAACCAACTGGGCTGTTTCTGAACCAGCTTCATGGACTGCGGGTAACGACTTTCAGCTTTTAGTCCCGCGTCTTTCGGGACAAATACTTTTTTTGTGGTGGGATATTTCCGTAACAACTAACGATATTAAGTATGCCACTTGGAATGGTTCTAGCTGGTCTGGTTTTGGCAATGTCGCTACGGCGCTTGATAATACAACCTATGATGCATCCTGGGGCGCGACTGTTGATCCAACAACGGGCGATGTGTATTTGGCGTATGCAAATTCTGCGGCAACGTTAGGAACTGACGATGACGTCATGGTGAAAAAATTTAATGGTTCGTGGAGCAATCTGTCTGACGTGGTCACTAACAGTGTGTGTGCGGGCGGCAGCGAGTGCGGGATTACGGGGGTAAAAATTGCCCGAGATAATTCCAATGGCGATTTGTACGTTCTTTATACTGCCCAAGCTACCGCGGGTACCGCCAGTACGGGAAACGTCTATTACAAGATGTCAACCAATAATGGGTCCGTGTGGAGTGGCGAATTTGGACCGCTTTACTCAACTAGTGATGATATTTATGGCGGGAACCTTAGTCTTTCTGATTCATCGGGGATTGTTAAAATGTATGCCACGTGGTATGCGATAACGCCCGACGATCTTTTCGGCGACATGATTGCCCCAATGCCTCCCGGCGTCTCGGGTTCAGTGGGAAAATCTTCGGATGGTTGGTCGGGGGCGATTCCAGTAACATTGACGCTGGTTGGCGGATTGAATAACGGCACGTATCCTTATGCGCGAGCAAAAGTTGATACGCCTGCTGGGCAAACGTTTTATGTTCCGATGGCATGGAATAGCACGAGTGATCGTTTTGAGGGAACGATTTATCCAGGGTCAAACTACTGCAACGGGTGCGCCGATCCGACAACCGGGTCATTTGCTGTTACTCTTCAGTTGGATAACAATTCTGATTTTAGTTCGGTGGACTACACCGATAGCGGGAGCTTTTCCACTTTTATCACGCGCCGATGGAATGCAATTAGTACCGGGTCAATGGGTAACAGCACCGACTATGGGGCGACGTGGAGTACCGATCATTGGAATGTTACGGTATCCGATTTTTCCATCTATGCGTCAACGGCGGTGGCTAGAACTGCGGTGGCTATTCCCTTTATACCGACCAGCAGCGCCATTGCCATTACCAACGTTACTATTGGCGGCACCGCGGTGTCGCAGGGAAGCGCGGCCAGTACCACTAACGCCTGGTGGTGGGACTCGGATCAACATGCGCTGTATGTACAGCCGGCTGCCGCATTGGGAACCTCGCAAACAGCGCGTACCATTCTCACGTTCTCGTTTACCGCCGATACCGATTTATGGGCAACGCGCGTTGATGATTTAGCTACTTACAATATCGGCGAGCGGCAATTTTATAACGGTATCATGGTTGCCAATCAATATGTCTATACAACGATATTCGGCGGTGATGTGGTGTGGAACGGGACGCATGTTAACGCAACTGGAGAGCAGGCGGAGCTTACGGGGCATAAATCGGGAACGGGGGATGTGAATCTTGATTGTATGGAGCGTGTCGCGGTCCATGTGGATGAGACTGTTTTGCCCGATTCATCGGACTATTATAGTGCCAACATTAAGTGGGCGGGCGAATGGCAGGATTGGATAACTGAAGCAACCAATGATCACATCACGATGGTGTTTCACAACGACACTGATCCTTCAACGGGATGGATACAATATCTTGACAACGGTATTTCTGCCGCGCGCACGCAGACCTATTATGCGGGAAAACGATATATTAAAAATGACTATCAATTCACCAACAACGACACGAGTGCTCATTCGCTTCCATTCATCTGGATGCGCGAGCAATGGCTAGGAACGGATCGTGCGACCAATGATCGAGGACGATTCTCACAGAGTGTTGCTGACGAAACAACTGAAACGAGCACGCCGATAAGCTTGCTCTCTTCTCCGTGGTGGATGAACTATGATATCGGATCTCTTGGTGCGCAGGGCGTTATTGTTCCCGAGGCGCAGACGGCAAGCGCAACGGCATATCTTCTTGAACATGCGCCGATTACCACCAATGTGTCGCCGTGGGCCGAATGGCCGGTAGCGGTGACGTATCCTGCGGGCACATCGCCTCAATCATCGGATATTGTTTTCACAAAATTATTGGGGACCATCGCATCCGGATCGAGCACCTCGCTCACGTTTTGGCAATGGGGATCGGCCGATCTGACAACGGTGACCGATATTGCCAACGCTATTTCTGCCGACACTTCAGCGCTCAACCCGCCCTCAACAATGGCGCAAGCGGTGTACCGGCTTTTTAACAACACCAATTCAACGGACGTGGGGACCGCCTTGGCGGCGCAGAATACCGCTGTCACGCTCGGTTCAGCGGGAGCGACATTCCGTGCAAGAATGTTGGCAAATATTTCCGGTGCCGATTTGGCGCTTAATAAGCAATTTAAATTGCAATATGTAGACAAGGGAGCGGCGGGAACATGCGCCGCGCCGACGGGAACCTGGACGGACGTCTCTGCGTCAACACCGATTGCGTTTAATGATAACGCAACGCCGGTAAACGGAAACGCTCTGACGGCAAATGCGAATGATCCAACTGATGGATCAAACACCATCATGAATCAGACCTATGTTGAAGCAAATCCGGTATCCAATACGCAGAGCGTGGTGCAGATCGGACAGGACGGGAAATGGGATTTTTCGCTCAAAGACAATAGTGCTCCTGCGGGAACGACATATTGTCTGCGTATGATCTGGAACAGCGGGACGCTGTTTGGCTCATATCAAAACTATCCGCAGGTCACCATGGCTTCCAGTGGCACGGTGTCGTGCAGTACGAGCCCTAGCACAACAGGATTTGGAACGCTGACGTTGTCTGGTGTTGCCACAGCCTCTTCAAATACCACCACGACTCTTTCGTGCACGTATGGTGCCGGATGCACTTTGTATGTGAGCGATGCCGGGAGCGGATCGTCCGCGGGGTTATGGGCGAGTGCGGTAAGCCACTTAATCGGCTCGGCAAACTCAACACTGGTGGCGGGGACCGAGGGATATGGTATTCAGGCGGCAACCAGTTCGGCGGGAAGCGGTGCCACGCTGACGCTTGCCAGTGCCTACAATCAAACGGGAAATACTGTCGGCGGATTACTTCTCTCACAGACATCGCTGGCAAGTTCCACGGCAAGCTTCACCGGCAGGGAAGTGGTGACGACACACAAGGCCGCCATCAACGGCGTGACGCCGGCCGGATCATACGCGGATACGATTACCTATAGTTGCGTGGGAAATTAGGAAGAAGGGTAGAGGGGTCAGGGGAAAGGGTGTAGCAGGAGCAAAAAAATATAATTATGTCCCTGAAATCTTTTAAAGATCTTTTGGTTTGGCAAAAATCAATTGCGCTATCAAAGGAAATATATCGGATAACCGAGCATTTTCCGAAGTCAGAAATATACGGACTATCGTCGCAAATGAGGCGAGCGTCAGTATCAATCCCGTCAAATATCGCCGAAGGGTATAAAAGAAAAAATACCGCTGAATACCTGCAGTTTTTGAGTATTGCAAATGGTTCGGCGGCAGAACTCGAGACGCAGATTACTATAGCCAGAGATCTCTATAAAAATGAAGCCTTTGGTGATGCGGAGGGGAAACTAGAGGAAATTCAAAAGATGCTCGCGGCTATGATTAGAAAAATTAAACTTCGCTGTTAATTCTCCCTCCTAACCCCAACCTCCTCTACCCTAAACCCTTTACCCCAAAGCCTTCGGTATGTTATCCACACCCCACTTGCTTTTTTTATTTTTTCTCTTGTGTTATACTCAAACAAGTAGTTATAAAAGTTTTTGTGCCGATTTTTTAAACAACGGGGTCGATTTATCCTTGGGAAAATAACGGCAAATAAGACAGCAATTGGAGGATTTAAAAAATAGTTTTATATATAATAGTCACTAAAACAAAAAAGGTATGAATAAAAAGAGTATTGCGTTGGGATTGTTGGTCGGAGCGGTAATTATTGCCGGTACGGCCGCGATGATTGTCAGTGTGCAGGCGGGTACGGTGACGGTCAGCGCAACAGTTGCTACGTCGGTTTCGTGCTCAACAGCAACAACCACAACAGCGTTTGGAACGTTGACAACTGGTGTTATAACAACTTCAACGCCAAACGTTACGACGACTATGTCTTGTAACTATGGCGCGGGATGTACGTTGTCGGTCAATGATGCGGGGGACACAACCAATCCAGGTTTGTGGAATTCAGTTGCTTCACACTTAGTACCGTCGGCTGACGCGACGCTTTCCGCGGGAGTCGAGGGGTACGGCATTCAAGGCGCCGGTACGGCGGCAGGGACTGGTGGAACCCTAACGATCGCCACAAAATATCTTCAGACGGGGAATGTAGTCGGTGGACTCTCTGTTTCTACGGTAACCTTGGCGTCGTCAGCGGCACCGATCAGCGGCAAAGAGGTCGTTGTCACCCATAAAGCGGCGATTAGTGGTTTGACGTCAGCGGGAAGCTATGCAGACACTATTACCTATGGTTGCACGGGAAACTAGCCAGCACAAAATACTCTCCGCTTATATTATATTATGAAAAAAAAGGCACTGCTCATGGTGCTTGGAATCATAGGTGCACTGGCCAGTGCACCTATGGCACATGCGATTACAGTCGGACCAGTTCGGCTTGAGTTTTCTGTAAATCCGGGCGATACGGTGAAAGGAACCGTAACGGTGATCAATGATGGCAACGAAGAGGCGACTTTCTATCCATCGTTTGAAAAATTTATAGAAAATAATGGTAATAAAATTTTTACCAAAGAAACGAGCGATATCGCGACGTGGTTCGTGGCGTTGCCATCAGTAACGCTTAAGGCGGGAGAACAGAAAGATATTCCGTTTACAATGGATATTCCGAAAAATGCTCCGCCGGGAGGACATTTTGCGGTGATGTGGTGGAGCACGGCTCCTCCTAATGTGCAGGGAGGTCAGCAAGTCTCCATTGTGACACGCGCGGGAATTTTGGTGTACATGACTGTTGCCGGCGATATCCACGAAGGCGGATCAATGACTAATTTTGTCGCCAATAACGGAGGTTTATTTTTCTTTGGATACCCGATATCATTTTCCACCTCGTTCAAGAATGAAGGAAACGTTTATGAAAAACCGCAGGGAAGCATCGTGGTACGTAATATGTTGGGGATGACCTCGGCGACACTTTCGGTCAATGAACCCGGGTCAAACGTTCTGCCGCAAAGCACGAAGTCATTTGATGCCGTGTGGCAGAGCAATCCCTGGGCATTCGGGCTCTACCATGCGGTGGCAACGCTGACCTATGGCCAGAATTCCACGCAGGTAACCGCCTCAAGGTGGTTCTTCGTTCTGCCCCTGTGGAACACGATTGTTATCGCACTCATTCTGATTGTGATTTTCTGGGTTTTGCCGGTCGGCATCAAGCGATATAATAAATGGATCGTGAATCGCGCGTCTCATTCATAATTTAGGGGGTGGTGGGATCGGTTGTTGTTTATTGACGCATGAAAGAAAGGAAATTTGAACTACTTCTCATATGCGCCGTGGTAATAAGCGCCTTCTCGGGCGCTTATTCTATCATTATGCGTCATGTTTTTTTGCACGCGCAAGCGGTTTCGGTAACGGTTAGTGCGCGGGTCATACCGCTGTCGTGCGGTAACGGTAGCATTGATAGCGGCGAGCAATGTGATGGGGCAAATCTCAATAATCTCACCTGTGCCTCATTCGGCTATACGGGAGGCGGTTTATCGTGCAATGTTGATTGCACAATAAACGCCTCAGCTTGTTTTATGGTGATCCCGCCCGGCGGTGGCGGGGGAGGCGGTGGTGCTCCGCCGTCATCGGTGACCCAAGTAACATTTCGGGGGACAGCATATCCGGGAAGCCCGATCGTCTTATTGCGCGATGGGCAACAAGTGGCTCGTGTTACCGCAAGTCCCGATGCGCATTTTGAATTTAATTTGTCGGGGCTTTCGGGGGGTGTCTATACGTTTAGCGTTTATTCGCAAGATGCGCGTGGCACTCGGTCGGTGCTCAATACCTTTGCGGTTGATATCACCAACGGGATATCAACTGTTGTGAGCGGAATTTTTATTCCGCCGACTATTGTAACTGATAAATCTCATGTGAAGCAGGGGGACCCGATTATTATAACAGGGGCGAGCGCTCCAAGTAGTACGGTTAACCTCTCTATTCATTCTAGTCAAATAGTCACCAGCACAGTGACGACCGGCGCGGACGGAATTTACACACAGCAACTTGATTCGTCGCTATTGTCGTACGGCGATCATTCGGCGATGGCAAAGACGACGCTGAATGGGGTGCAGAGTCCCTATTCCGCCGTTGCGTTTTTTAAAGTCGGCGATTCAAACGTTTACACGCAGTCTTATAGCTGTATGCGTGCAGATCTGAACTGCGACGGCAAAGTAAACCTCGTTGATTTTTCGATTCTGGCGTATTGGTATAAACGACCGCTGACAGCAGAAGCGGAACAGCGAGTTGATTTAAACATGGACGGCAAAGTGGATCTCATCGATTTTTCAATTATGGCATATTATTGGACCGGGTAGTAGAAATGCGATTGTCTCGCCTGTTGGCGAGACTTTCCGCGTAGCGGATCGCATTTTCACTACCCGGTGGACCGAATATGTTCTACTACGTTTATATATTAGAGAGCGTAAAAAATAAGAGTTTGTATATCGGTTATACGAATGACTTGCGAAGAAGGTTTAAACAACACAATGATGGCTTTGTCACGTACACAAGAAAATATGTTCCATGGGTGCTCATTCATTATGAGGCGTATCGTAACAAAGATGATGCGATGCGTAGAGAAAAATATTTAAAAACAAGTCAGGGGAGCCGTTTACTCAAAAGAATGCTTAAAGAGTATTTGTATGCTCAGGGAGAGAAATGCAAAAATTAAAATTTAAAAATCAAAAATTTTTCAAAAGCGCTCCGCTGGTTGCGCTTGGCATCATCCTGACCGGATCGCTTTTTGTCTTTCCTCATTCCGTGTTTGCGGCTCGTTTATATTTGGTTCATCAACCCAATGCGGTTGGTGTCGGCGACACGGTGACGGTTTCTCTGATGCTTGACCCGCAAGGGGAATCGGTGAATGCGGTGCAGGCAACCGTCAGTTTTGGCACCCAAGTAAATCTTCAGACGATTCGCAATGCCGATTCGGTTATCGGAGAATGGGTTGCGCGCGATACGACGACGACCGCCAATGTCAACAGCGCAATCACCATCAGTGGCATTATGCCCGGCGGGTATAACGGCAGTTTGAGTGCGTATTGGGAGGGAGAGCGTCCGGGGAAAATTATTGATCTTGTTTTCCTTGCCCAGCATGCCGGGGGAGCTTTATTTGACGTGCACAATGCATTGGTGTTGCGCAATGACGGGAAGGGTACCCCCGCGCCCCTGACTATTACGGGGGACAATCTTACGATCGGTGACAATGCGCTGTCCGGAAATGATGCGCAAAATAAAAAATATACGTCCGTTGATGTTATTCCTCCCGACGCGTTTACGCCGCTTGTGGCGCGCGATCCGTTGGTGTTAGAGGGGGAATATTTTGTTTCGTTTTCCACGCGCGATAATGACACGGGTATCGCGGGATATGCCGTTGCAGAAGATTCGCGCGTGATTGATCCCGTTCATTATGGCGATGCTCTTGTTTGGCATGAGGCGACAAGCCCCTATCGGCTCGCTGACCAGTCGTTGGGGAATTATGTGTATGTGCGTGCGATTGATGGAGCCGGCAATGCGCGCGTAGCAATTGTCGCGCCAGCGCGTGCGCCTTTATTAGGCCCGATCGCACAATCATGGCGGATGATTCTTTGGTTATTGGTTGGCGTTGGGTTTGCGAGTATTGTTGGATGGTATATACTCATCAATATCAAGCGTCATGTCTCTTCCTAGGCCTCAAAAAATTATTCAGGCAGTTATCGGATCGTTTTTCGGAATTCTTTTTTTTGCATGCGCCTTGGGTATTTTAACGCCATCGTACGCCAGTGCAGCGACCCTGTCGGTGGCTACATCGCGCACGACTTACGGGATAGGAGATACCATTGTCGCGCGCATCTATGTGGGGAGCTCGGGTGAGGCGACAAACGCTGTTGAGGGAACGCTGGTTGTGCCGTCGATGGTTGATTTTTCAAGTGTTGCGATTGACGGTTCAATTATCTCTTTCTGGATTCAGAAGCCATCATATGCCGGTACGGGCCGTTCGGTCTATTTTAGCGGCGTAGTGACTAATCCGGGATTTACCGGAGACCGTGGTTTAGTGTTGACGGTCTACGCGCGCGCGCAGTCGGCGGGGAGTGGGTCGTTTTCCATTCGCGATGGGTCGGTGCTCGCCAATGATGGTCAGGGAACGCAAATTTTAACCAGCGTCGCCAATGCGCAGGTTGCGGTGCGAGCGCAAGAAATCATCGCTCCCGAGCCGCCCGTTCCGTCCGGTGCGCCGGTCATATCTTCGGTGACGCATCCCGATCAAACAAAATGGTATGCCAAGAGCCCCGTCGTTTTTGCGTGGCCAAAAAATAGTTTAGTGACTGCCGTTCGTTTGGTGTATGATCAAAACAAAGCAACGCTACCCGCGGTGTCCTACGATCCCCCCATTTGGACAAAAAACATTGATGCGAGCGATGACGGGACATGGTATTTCCGCGTCCAGGAACAAACAAAGGACGGATGGGGGGCGGTTGGCATGCATCGAGTGAATATTGATACTGCACCACCACACAATTTTGCCGTTCTCGTTCAGGGCGAGTCTCCAAGCGACGATCCGCATCCGACGATTTCATTTGGGACAGCCGATGATCTTTCGGGCGTTGATCATTATACAATCACCGTTGATGGGCAGATAATTGACACAGTCGCTGCCAATCCATCGAAGAATATGGCGACTTATCAATTGCCCCCGCAAGCGCCCGGGCAGAAAACAATCACCGTTGAAGCATTCGACGCGGCAGGAAATAGCACGCGGGCCACGACGCAACTAACGGTGGTTCCGATTCCCGCCCCCGTTATTGACTCGTACCCGCTTCAAAGCGTAGCGGGGGATCCGATCATCATCGCTGGTCATGCGACGTCGGGAGAATCAATTGTTCTTTCGTTAAAGGGAGAAAACGGAGAGGCGTTCGTTGCTTCGGCCTCGACAACTGTTGACGGAAACTTTGCGTTAGTCTGGCCCACCAAAGTCAGCGATGGACTCTATGTACTTACGGCACATGCGGTTGATGCACGCGGCGCACAAAGTAATCCGACGGCACCAGTATCGCTGGTCATTAATCAACAAGCATGGATGCGCATTGCAATGTCGTGGCTTACGTATGGCTCGCTTGGTGCCTTTATTATATTTTTCCTCATTGGCACCGCTTTTGTCGCGTTGCTCATGGTGCGACGCCTGCGCCGGCTGCAAAAAGAAATTGGCATCGGGAAACATAAAACAGAAGAAACATTGCATCAAGCATTAATCCGTCTTGCCGCGCATGTGCGCAATCACGTTGATATCTTAGAAAAAACAACTTCTAAGCGTCGTCTCTCCGAAGAAGAAAGCGCCCTTCTGACCGAATTGCGCGATGATGTTGCGGATGTAGAAAAAAAGATTGAGGGAACGCTTGATTCGCTCGACCATCAGGAAAAAAGATAATTGGTATGACTTTTTATTCGTTTGCTCAGTACGTTCCTGCAATGGCGGCTGGTGTTGATGCGGTTTTGCTTTTTGTCGGAGGGATCGCGTATGCCATGCGTGCTCGGTGGCGTCACGTTGGTGGTGCGGTGTGGGGTGCGACTTTTATAGCGATGCTGGCGCAGATTTTATATGCGGTGTATATGACCCTTGCCCAATATGCTGCATGGGGTGCCAGTCCGCTCACCAAGGCTTTGCTTGCCCAACCGCTGGATGCTCAGATAGGAGAAACGTCGGCAGTCGCGTGGATTGTTCGGCTTTTCCATCTGCGTTCCGGATATTTTACCTACTATGTCTATGGTAGATTTTGGCTTGCTATTTTACTTGGGATCGGGTGTGCGATTGTTTTTTGGGGAATTTTAGCGCTACTCAAAAAGTATCGGAGTCGTTTTTTTGATGAAACGGAATTGCAAGTCGGTTTATTGGCGGCATTGGTTGTCGGTTGGCCGTTGATTGTCTTGTTTGTGCCGTTGGTCTTTGTGATGGTGGTTTTGGTTTCGTTGGTGCGGATGATTTTCTTTAAGGAAAAATATACCACCCTTGGCTGGCCGATGCTGCTTGCCGCGGCAGGGGCGTTGGTGTTGGCACATATATATCCACAGCTACTTGGACATTTTGCGTTTCTCACCGTATAATCGGATTATCGCGCATGCAATTTTCAACACATCATATTCATACGCGCAAACGAGCGATGCCCTATCCGCACCCGACCGCATGGGGGCGTTTTTTGGACAATCTTTTGGTTGCCATTGCCATCATTGGTCCGGCGGCCACCATTCCGCAGATTATTGCCATCTTTTCTTCGCACAGCGCCGGAGAAGTCTCGCTTTTTTCATGGCTCGTCTACACCGTTCTTGACATTCCATGGATTGTGTACGGATTCGTGCATAAAGAAATGCCGATTATCGTTGCGTATACGCTCTGGCTTGTCGTCAATGGCGCCGTCGTGGTTGGTATTTTGATGTACGGGCACTAGGGCACAAAGGTTGCTTTTTCTTGCATCTTTTCGTATTCTTCTTGAGTTGTTGCATAGCGTAACAGCGCAATGATCTGATGGTACATTAACATGCGACCACCTCTTTTATTGACGGTGGTCTCTCGTATGATAGACTCAGTGCATGTCGATGCCTAAGAAGATGAGGAAAAGGTGTCTTGTGTGCAGTAAAGAGGTGCTTCGAGCGACCTATGTCTATTGTAGTAATGCGTGCCAAATAGAATATCAGTACCAGTCCTATATCAAAAAATGGAATACTGGTGAAGTAAGCGGGCTGCAGGGTTTGGGCATTGTCTCGCGTTATATAAAGCGATATTTGCGTCAAAAGTTCGACAACCAATGTTGCTTGTGTGGATGGAAGAGGGTGAATCCAAAAACTGGGAAAGTTCCGTTAGTCGCCGATCATATCGATGGTAACTGGGAGAACAACGTCGAGAACAATCTTCGTTTGCTGTGTCCTAACTGTGATGCGTTGAATCCGACGTATGCTGGTCTCAATAGGGGGAAGGGAAGAAAAAATAGAATTGTAAGTGTAAGAGCAAAAGAGGGTCGTTTGCTCGTTAAGACTCGCCACCTTAGCTCAGCTGGTAGAGCACATCTTTCGTAAAGATGGGGTCCCCGGTCCGAATCCGGGAGGTGGCTCAAAATTAATCAACAACCCACAACTCACCATCATGCGCTGGCTTTTACCGCTCTCGCTCCTGATCTTTTTTGAAGTTGTTGCAGACATTTTTGCAAAGGAATGGTCTTTGTATGGAGGTGCTATCCGATGGATTGGCGCAATCACCGCCTATGTTATTGCTAATGCGTATTGGCTTCTTGCACTTAAAAATGGTTCCGGTTTAGGTCGAGGTGCTATCATATTTTCCGTTGCCTCCGCCGTTCTTGCTGTGGTAATCGGTTATCTTTTTTATAAAGAAGAAATAGCCGGAATGCAATTGATTGGGATTTTACTAGGCATAGTTTCGTTGGTTTTAATTTTTTGGGAAAATTAATCGCACATGATTCAAAAAGAATATCAAGAACGGCTCAATGAGCTTTCGGTCCGCCTCCGCCAGCTAGGAGGCTGGCTTTGACGTTGACGGTAAACGTACGCGCATCAAAGAAATCGAGTACGCGCTTCAAGACGCCGAGTTGTGGAAAAATCCAAAAGACGCCGAGCCGATTCTAAAAGAGATGGGCGAGTTACAATCGCTTGTCCAGTCTTATGATGCGGCGGCGAATATATGTGATGGTTTTGTCGCTACGCCAGAAACAGTCAACGAAGATGGTCTCTATGCGCTTGAACGCTCCGTACGCGCGATGGAAATAAAAAAACTTTTTGCCGGACCATGGGATAAAAACGATGCCATTATAAGCATTGCCGCCGGCGCCGGTGGACAAGATGCGGCCGACTGGGTGCATATGCTCTTTTTGATGTATCAAAAATACGCCCAGCGACAGGGGTGGAGGCTTGATGTTCTTGATTCTACAGAAGAAACGTTCCAGTCAAAGACAGGTCGCCATCCGCTCAAAAATATTGTTTTTGAAATTGCCGGCGCGTATGCGTTTGGATATCTTAAAAAAGAGAGTGGTGTCCATCGTTTGGTGCGGGTGTCGCCGTTTTCATCTGATGGACTTCGTCATACATCGTTCGCGTTAGTTGATGTGACGCCAAAAATAAAAGAAAGTACGCTTAATATCAAAGAGAGTGATTTGAAGGTTGAATTTTTCCGATCGTCTGGCCCAGGAGGGCAGAACGTCAATAAAGTTGAAACAGCTGTTCGTATTATGCATGTGCCGACCGGCGTCGTGGTGTCGTGCCAAGTCGAACGATCACAGTCGCAAAATCGGGCGCGCGCATTGGGAATTCTTGAGTCAAAGCTCGTGCAGATGATGGAAAAGGAGCGGGTGGCAGAATTGTCAGCGCTTAAATCAAAAGCAAAACCGGAATGGGGGAGCCAGATTCGCTCCTACGTGCTCAATCCCTATAAGCTCATCAAAGACCATCGGACTAATTACGAAACCAATCGCATCGAGTCCGTTTTAGAAGAGGGATACTTGGATGATTTTATTGAGGCTGAAATTGCCGCTCACGCAGGCGTTGTATAAAGGGTATTGTGGTATTATTGACAGATATGATATACTCCAAATCACACAGCTCTTCGGCCGAGTGACTCACTCATTGATGACACGATGAATTGTTTTCTATGATTATATTCCAAGGCGTCTCAAAATCGTATAAAAATAACGGGCACGCTTCGACTGCGCTTGATAATATAAACTTTAAGATTAATCCCAAGGAGTTCATCTCTCTAGTGGGGAAATCTGGCGCGGGCAAGTCAACGATTATCAAACTGATTATCGGCGAGGAACGACCAACAAAAGGGCGTATTATTTTTGGATCCTACGATGTCACGCGGCTCAAATCAAACGAGCTCTACAAAATGAGACGGCACATTGGGACGATTTTTCAAGACTTTAAATTGTTGACCGAAAAAACGGCATTTGAAAACGTTGCTTTCGCGCTGGAAGCTGCCGGATCTCCGCAAAGCGATATCGCCGAATTGGTACCCAAGGCGCTGGAAATGGTTGGACTCTCAAATAAAGCGGATAATTTTCCGCGCGAAATGTCGGGAGGAGAAAAACAGCGCGTTGCTATCGCGCGAGCCATGATTAACAATCCCGATGTTATTATCGCCGATGAACCGACGGGGAACCTTGATCCGATTAACACCGCAGAAATTATCAATCTTCTGCTCAAAATCAACGAATTGGGGACGACTATTATTTTAGCCACGCACAACAAGGACATTATTAATCATATTAACCGTCGCGTGATTTCAATGGAGAGCGGGCAGATTGTGCGCGACGAAGAACAGGGGAAATATATTCTTTTCTAATATTCGCATATGATTACAACCATTGTTCGCATCACAAAATATGGGTGGCAGAACTTCACGCGCAATGCATGGCTTTCAACGGCGACGATTGCCGTTATGGTGCTGGCGCTAAGCGTATTTTTGGGATTGATGATGTTTAACGTGATGACGGGTACGATTATCTCAAGTATTGAGAATAAAATTAATATCAGCGTTTATTTTAAGGCCAGCACTGCCGAGGATGATATTCTCAATGTCCAATCTCAATTGAAATCATTGCCGGAGGTGGCGGTGGTTGATTATGTTTCAAAGGATCAAGCTCTGGCCGCGTTTGAGGACAAGCATCAGAATGATCCAACCATTTCCCAAGCAATCGATCAACTGGGAAGCAACCCTTTGCTGGCATCGCTCAATGTTCGAGCGTATCGCCCGAATCAGTATCAAGTTATCGCCGACTACCTAAATAATAACAGTTCTATCCAGCCGTTTGTTGAAAAAATCTCGTATGCGCAAAATGCCGGTATTATCGATCGGCTCAATCGCATTCTTGACATTGCGCGGCGTGGCGGCATCGGACTGACGGTATTCATGTCATTGGTTGCCATGCTTATCACCTTTAACACGATTCGTCTGGCTATTTATTCAAACCGGGAGAGTATTACTATCATGCGGCTAGTGGGCGGCTCCAACTTCTTTGTCCGTGGGCAGTTTTTGGTTGAGGGGGCGTTGTATGGGATTTTGTCGGCACTGGTAAGCATGTTGCTCATTGCACCGATTGTTTACTTTATTTCGCCGTACGGGACGATTCTCGTTCCCGAAATGAACGTATGGCAGTATTTCGTTTCTCACAGCCTACTCTTGTTTTTCTATGGCCTCTTGTTTGGGGTTGCGCTGGGTCTTATTTCAAGCTTTATTGCGGTGGGTAAGTATTTGCGGGAAAGCCAAGCGTGATGACGGGCATTGTTTATGCGTCAACGTTTGATTGATGGTCTCTATGTTTTTTATAAGCCCGTGGGGATTAGCTCCGCGGGTTTTTTGAGCCGCATTAAAAAACGGTATGCGATTTTAAAAATCGGTCACGGCGGAACATTGGATCCGTTTGCCGATGGCGTGCTTGTGGTGGGGGTGGGGCGGGAATATACCAGACAACTCTCGATAATACTCAAGAAGACAACAAAAGAATACGAGGCATCCATTGTCTTGGGCGCATCATCGTCAACCGACGATGCAACCGGCGAAATCGAACAACGCGTTTGTGTGGCGCCACCGACGCACGAGGCGATAAAGCGTGCGTGCGGTCTCTTGCAAGAGCGCACAGAACAGATACCACCTCGTTTTTCGGCGGTGAAAGTTGGCGGTATCCCGGCTTATGCGCACGCACGCCGCGGAAACACCGTTGCATTGGAAACTAAGGAGGCCACAATGTACTCTTTCTCCATTAATGATATCCGGGAGAAAGGCAACGGCACAATGCTTGTCGATGTGACGCTAACGGTATCATCTGGATTTTATGTACGCAGTTTTGCGCGCGATCTGGGAGAAATATTAGGCGTGGGTGGATACGTCCAAACGCTTAGACGTACGCGCGTAGGAGATTTTTCTTTGGTAAATGCGCTGAAATGGGAAGATGCAGGCGGAGGCACGAGCGTTAAGGCATGCGCTCGTTAAAAAAGACGAACGTGAGAGATTGGGCTTGAGGTTGAGATTGTTTTAAAAAATAAAAAAGGAAGCTCCGTGCTGGCAGCTTCCTATGGATCGTTCTCTTCCCGAAAGAGCGCAACGCGAGGCGTTGCCCGTTCTCCCAGGAGGATAAGGTGCCCTCGAACATAATACGTTCCCGAGGGAATGTTGTATCGGCATGGCGCCGGACACGAAAGACATGAGCGGGTATGATCTCGCAAGGTGTTTCGATGCGTCCACACAACTGGTGGGTGCCAGATCTCGGTGTGGCGCATTTTGCGCTTGCCAGTCCTCCGCGTTTCGTTTCCCGGGTTGAGGTTGCAAATCGTGGTGGAAAGCAACCACAATGCATCGCAAAGCCGTACCGGGCTTTCGTGGTGCTCTTTGCAGTATTCCACCACCGTGGAACGCGCAAGCTCCAGCGTTTCGCGGGTGCAGAGATTTTCGCCCAGCGGAGCATCGGCAACGAGAATCTCGTGAGAGAAAAGCACTCGTTGCACATGGAAATCCACGGGGACGGGGACAAGGAGGGGATCGATGATGCCCGCACTCATTAAAAAGTATGCAAGCATGCTCGACATCTTCTCCTGAAACCCCCAAAATCCATTGGGATTTTCCGGAGTATTCTTTTTCCCGTTCATAATCCTCCGGTACGCCTCGTGGTAATCGGCGATTTCGGCAAAAAGATTTGCCGGATTGCCCCTCCAGAAGCGGTGCAATTTTTGGAAACCAAGTGGCCAGAATCGGCAGATCTCTTTGCTTTTGTACCCCAAGACCAAAGAAATGGTTTTGTCATTGAGGTGCTTAAAGAGAATTTTAGAGAATGCCGGAATTGACGCGTCGGTTTCAAAGGCGCTAGGGATAAACAAAGCGGGATATTGTTCATAGAGCCGCTTGAGCCCCTGAAACGCCGCCTCGCTCTTGATGCTTCCCCGCATATAGAAACAAGTAGCGAAGAGGAACAGAGCGTGTTCCTTGCTTCCGTGGATAATGCTCGCAGGAATATTCTCCTGGCGTTGGGGGAGCTTGGATATGTTGTATGGGTATTCGTTCTTTGCCAGTGCTCGCAAGAGCCTGCCAAAGACTCGGTCTCGCTGTCTCTTGTCCACAAATACCTTCAACTCGCTCATAACCGCCTCCACTATTTAATTGGTAAGGTCCAGGGAGATCTTGGGAGGCGTTATTGCCCGCAAGACCAGAACTGCACAGTACCATGAAAAGTATATTGGGTCAATATTTGACGATAGATTTAAAAAGTGCTTTAATTTATTCTTCATTCATGTGAGTGAAGAAGCACATTAAAAAATCCTAAAGAAAAGGAGGTGATGGCGATGAATGGCATTAGCCCCGCGAAAATCCCGCAACTAATCAACGGCGACGTTGATTTGGTTTCTCGGGAGGCGCAGTATGTACTCATCCTTTACAAAGAAGATGGCATTTACGACGTTACTCTGAAGAGAAACCCTGACGGCAAGCTGTCAATTATCGCCGTCATCGGAGAGGGAACATTCCAGGGGGTTCGTTATCCGCTCGCACTGCTCTGTGAGATCGGCTTGAGGCGCGGAAAACCATATCAAGCGCCATATGCGCGAGATGCATCGGGGAAACTCATCCTGTGGCGGCGCACCTGGTTTACTCTGACGTTTGATCAGTATCGGGCGGTCGCTCCACACATCCTTTCGATTCTTCAAGGAATCACGGACGAAACATCGCGGGCATGGTTGTTTGGAAATCGAAAGGCGCCTCGTACCGTTTTTCTGTCGGTTCAGCGCTGGAACAGAAAAAAACGCTCGGCGGAAACGGTATCAAAAAAGGTCGCGTACATCAACGGTGTCCGATTTTCCGTTCTGCCCAAAGAGGAATTTTTAATTAAGGACCTCTACTGGGCAGAGGCACATCTCAACCAGGACATCGCACGTATTACGGAGGGGCTGGCGTATTTCATCGGGCAATCCTTGGGGCCCTATATGAAACGCAGGCCGAATCGGAAGGATTTCTTCAGTTTACGGCGGACAAAGAGGATAAAAGAAAAACTTCTTTCGTCTAGCTTGCCGTTGCATCTAAAGATGAAACTTCTGAAGGACTTCTTTTCTCACCACCCTGATCCGCGGTGGGCTACGCATCCGCACCCTTATTGGGATGAGTTGCGATCGATTCTCCAATGGGACGGCGAATCGATGCCACCCGAATGTGAGTTGATTGAAGTTCAAGCGGGGGACGACCCCAGCATTCGTTTGGGGAATATCCAAACAAGGATTCTCCAACGGCCGAATGGGTACAAGTACTTTGTGTTCGAGGTTTATGAGCGTCCGGAATAATCATACAATGATTTTCAACCGAGACGCTCTTTTCTTTTTGCATCAATAAGTTGAAACCGGCCTCTATTTGCGCTATAGTGTTCGTGTTTTGCGGGATCGCCTGCCTGCTGGCAGGCAGGTCTAACTTGCCCCGCCGAATGGCTTACCTCTACATTTTAAAAAATCGGAGAGGCGGGTATTATGTCGGGATAACAAGTCTTACCCCAGACAAAAGACTCGAGCGTCATAATAGAGGTGACGTGACGTCTACGAAGCGAGGTTGTCCATGGGAGCTGATATACTGGGAAGTATTTCCAACAATTGCTCGCGCCCGTCTTTTTGAAAAGAAAATAAAAAGTTGGAAGGGTGGCAATGCTTTTAAAAAGCTTGTCTCCAAAGCTGCGGGATCGTCTAATGGTAGGACACATGCCTCTGGAGCATGGTATCTAGGTTCGAGTCCTAGTCCCGCAGCTTTGGAGAAAAGAAAGGATTCATTTGGCGGAGTGAAGTAGGACACATGCCGCCTTGCCCCGCAGGATGCGGGGTGGAGCATGGTATCTAGGTTCGAGTCCTAGTCCCGCAGCAAACTTTTCAAAACAGGGGATTTCCCATAGTCCTCTCTGTCTCTTTTTGATATACTTATCTTCATATGCAAGGCAGGTCCTCCTTCACCCTCATCGAACTCCTCATCGTCATCGGTATCCTCGCCGTCTTAGTGGCCGCTATCGTTATAACCCTCAATCCCGCTCAGCTCTTGCAAGAAGCCCGTGACAGTAAGCGTCAACAAGACTTATCAGCACTCACCCAGGCCCTCCACACCATCACCACCTTAGATCAGTCT
>JBAYIV010000001.1:0-105065 GCA_041665445.1 Minisyncoccota bacterium | reverse complement strand
TTGTTGACGCTTACTGTCACGGGCTTGGGCTAAGAGCTGAGCGGGATTGAGGGTTATAACGATAGCGGCAACCAGGATGGCTAATATTCCTATGACAATTAACAGCTCTATCAGGGTGAAGGATTTGAGATCACAAGGCTTTAAAAACCCCCGCATCTTTTTCTCTTTCTGGGGCGAATGGTTGATAGCCCACGGCACGCTGTCTATCGACATACGATGGATATAAAAATTTTATATTTTCTTACGTATCACTAGCATGAGATCGGACACGTTAAACGCCGTTCGACGCGCGCGAATATGTCCTCCGGCTTTTTGAAAAAAATGATATGAATCGTTGCGTGATAAAAATTTCTCCGGATTTATTTTTTTCTTTTCTACAGCGACGATCGTATGCGCATCAACTAATGCACCAGCCACCGGTGTATTATCGCGCGCGTCAGACGCGAAACTAACAACCAGCATCCCCGTTGTTTCTCTCCGATGGTGCAGCATATAATCCAACGCCCCCAATACCGCCTCCTGATTTCGCCCGCCCGTGCCGTTTCCTCGGACAGATACCGTCGTTTCTCCGGCACACACAAGCGTTTCTCCTTTTTTGATTTTTTTTATTAAGGGGAGAAGCGCAGTCCGTGCTTCTCCTTCTAAAGCCAGAGATGCGATTTTGGCCGAGTATCCCTGCGCACGCGCACGCGCTACCATCGCGAGTGTCGCATCCTGATTGCACATAAAAAGAAATGTTTTGTTTTTAGAAAAATATTTTTTTTCTTTTGGCGTTTCGACAAAAGTTAGCCCCGCGGGTGAGACACCATACCGCGCCAATACTCGCAACGCATCGGCGATTGTCGTTCGATCATATACCGTTGGACCGGATGCAATGGTGCCAAAGTCATTTCCACACACATCGGAAACAATAAGCGAAAGCGATGACGCGGGGTACGCAAGACGTGCCAATCCACCCCCCTTCACTTCCGAGAAGTGTTTGCGCACAATATTCATTTCTTGAATCGTAACACCCCTTTTGGTCAGGGCTGGAAAAACACGGCACCCGGCTTGCCGCTCCCGTTCAGTTCCGCACAACAACGATGACCCACCCCCGCCGATAAAAAACAAAATAAAATCACGCTTGTCCGCACCGGCAAGCAGCGATACGATTTTTTCTGTTGCGCGCACATTGACGCGTGACGGTTCCGGATGCGTGCCATACAAAACTTCAACACGGGGGTGCGCCCTCGCGCTTCGTGCCACACCGCGCACCGCCAACGCAATGGCGCGCGTGAGATGATTTTTCAAAACATGCGCCAGCGCAATCGTCGCAACATCCGCTCCCTTTCCGATACCAATAATAAAAATTCGGCGGAAACGGCTCACGTCGACGCGCGCTGGACGCGCACCCAAAACGAACAGTGTTGTGCCCCGCAAACATATTTTGCGCGCAATCGTTTTTTCTATATCCAACGCCTCGTAGGCGCTCTCAATGATGGCGCAGGCATCAGTGCGCAACGGAGTGGTTGCAAGCTCTTTTTTATTTAGCAACATCATTCTCTCCAGTATACCACAGCCAGAGAAACAGTCAGGAACAATAGCTATATCTTTCGAATACCGGCCCAAGCTTTATAGCCGTCCAATTTTGTTTCGCTTTCTGCGTCAAATTTTCTGCCGCGAGTGAACCCAACCATTTTTGCATTGACATCTTTTTTCCATTCTGCCACACGCGACTCAAGGACCACCCGCACCTCGGGTTCAACCTCAAGCATCACCGCGATGACATCGCGTGGCACATAACCGGCCTGCTGACGCAATTCCTGAATCATGCGTGTCACCTCGCGGATGAGTCCCTCCGCCTTAAGCTCGGGCGTGATAGTGGTATCCAACACCACATCGCTTTCCTGTACGACGCCGAAAACGACCTCCTTTACATTCACTTCCTCGGCAATAATTGGTGTAAGCTCCTTGTTGTATTTTTTTAGTTTTGCCTCTTTGAACGATACTTTTTGTAGCGGTTGACGAACCTTAATGCTCGCCTCAACGCGTTGCGCCAGCGCGGCACTTGAGAATGCACGCACGCGAGCCATTTCATCCACCAACACCAGATCGACGCGCTGTGCAATGGGCCACTCCTCAAGATGCACGGAGTCTTGTGCATTGAAACGATAGGCCTTTTTAAGCGATTGATAAAGCGCCTCGGCAAAGAACGGCATAAACGGTGCAATGATTTTTGCGAGCATCAGCAAGCTCCACGCTAAGGTCGCCGATGCAACAGCATAATCACGAGCGTTTTCAGAGCGCTGCAGACGCTTGCGCGAACGGCGGATATACCAGCGCGACAAATCATCAACAAACGCCTCAATCTTTTGTCCGGCTCCCAATGCGCCGTAGGCATCCATATCTTTTTGCACATCGCCAGCCAATTGATTTATGCGCGCAACAATCCATTGGTCTAATATATTATGCGACGATGGCGCCACATTAATATCCAATCTTTGTTTCCCGTAAGTATTCAAAAATACAAACGAGTTATACATAGTCAAAACTAATCCCCGCAACACTTTGGCGATTTGTGCGTCATCAAAGTTTTTCGGTTCGGCTGGCGCGTTGACGGTGTAGAAATACCAGCGGATGCTATCAATGCCGAACTTTTCAATGGTAGACCACGGATCGACGACGTTTCCTTTTGATTTGGACATTTTCTGTCCATTTTTATCCAAAACCAGCCCGTGCGAAATGACATTTTTGTACGGCGCGCCATTGCCCAGCATAACGCTGGTCGCCAAAAGAACATAAAACCACCCACGCGTCTGATCGATCCCTTCACAGATAAAGTCGGCCGGATACGCTTCGGGCTTTGCCGTCTTCTTGTTTTTTGCCGCAAAGGGAAAGTGAACGCTCGCATACGGCATCGCCCCCGAGTCAAACCAGACATCGGCAATATCGGAGATACGCTTTGTTTCCTTGCCGCATCGATCACACGCCAGCGCGATCGTGTCGGCGTAGGGACGATGAATATCAATCATGCCCAGTGCGTCGGTCGGGAAATTATCAAGGGCTATTTCTTTTGCAGTAGCAAATTTCGGATAGGGAAGTTTTTTGCTCTCCTCTCTGGTTGCGTGCGCACACGCCGCCTCCAGCATCCACAGCGGATCACCATGGCTCACCACGACAATCGTCTCTCCGTTGTGCTTTCTGTCAATCTCGCGGAGAAATGCATACATCCGCGCACGTACATCATTGCGGCTCTCGCCTCCTTCGGGCGCGACCGTGAAATATTCTTCCGGCGACCATTTTTCATAAAACGCCACCGATTCTTTTATCTGCCGGTGATTAAACGTCCCTAAGTTAATTTCGCTCAACCGCCCATCAAGAACAAGTGGCGCGCCGGTCGCATCGGCAATCGCCTTGGCGGTTTCGTGCGTCCGCTTATACGGCGACGTATAGACGACATTTATTTTTTTCTTTTTCAATTCCTGCGCCAGCTTGGCAATCTGTTTTGTCCCTTTGGTCGTCAGTTTTGACACAAACTTCCCCGTCTCACTTCCCGATGCAATCCATTCTTCAACGTTTGCCGTCGCCTCGCCGTGACGTACCAGCAAAAATTTATTCTTATAAAATCGTTTTTTGTTCAGCTCATCCAAAGAACCAACGACGCTTACGTGCTTACATTCGGCGCACCGCCAGATTGGCAACGGCGTCCCCCAGTAACGATCGCGCGAAATAGACCAATCCTTTGCTTGTGCGATCCATTCACCAAACCGTCCCTCCTTCAAAAATTCGGGAACCCAGTTGACCGTTCCATTCGCTTTAACCATTTCGTTGCGTGCCCGTGATGCCTCAAAAAACCACGATCGACGAGCCATATAGAGAAGCGGCGACGAACAACGCCAACAGTGCGGATATTCGTGATCCGACTTAGTCGCCAGCATGACCAATCCGCGCTTCTGTAAGTCTTCAAGCACCACTACATCAGCATCTTTGATAAAAAGCCCTTCGCCGATAATGCCCTTCTCCATTTTCCCGTCGTCGGTAACGGTATGCGGCACGACATACTCTTCCTTCATCCCTTTGGCAAAAATCAGCCCGAAGTCGTCCTCGCCAAACGTCGGCGCAATATGCACGAGTCCCGTGCCGTCATCGGTGGAAACGAAATCAGCAGAAAGCACCGTGTGCGGTCCAATGGGCAAATGAACATTTTTCTGCAGCGAATAAAGCGCTTCATATGCACGCCCGACCAAACCCTTCCCTTTGACGGTTTCTTTAGTCGCCGTCACCGAAACATGTTTGGCGAGTTCTTCGGGGATACGATGCGCCCAGACGTTTTTGCCGTCGATTATATATTTTGTATAAACAACATTAGGCGCTACTGCTATCGCAACGTTTGCCGAAAGCGTCCAGGGTGTCGTCGTCCACACCAAAAGATATTCATTTTTTACTCCGGCGAGTTTGAATGTGACATACACCGACGGGTCGCTCACCGTCCGATATACATCCGGTTGTCCGAGTTCGTGATTGGACAGCGGTGTCTGACATCGCGGACAATACGGCATCACTTTATAAAATTCTTTCAGAAATTTTTTGTCCGCCAATTGTTTAACCACCCACCACAAACTTTCCACATACTCCGGATAGTAGGTCACGTACGCATTAGGCAGATCGAGCCAGTAACCAATGCGCTCGGTCAATTTTTCAAACTCTCCCTTGAAGCGCCAAATTTCTTCCTTGGCCTTGTTGTTAAATTTTTCAATCCCCATTTCCTCAATCTGCTTCTTGCTCGTGATGCCCAGCGCCTTTTCCGCTTGGATTTCTATCGGAAGTCCGTGCGTGTCCCAACCGGCTTTGCGCGGCACCACATAGCCATGCATGGTTTTGTATCGCAAGAAAACGTCTTTGAGAACGCGCGCCAATACATGGTGAATGCCGGGACGGCCATTGGCGTACGGCGGACCCTCCCAAAAACGGAATATCTTTTCCTTTTTCCCTTTTTTGGGAATGAGGGTTTTTTGAAAAACCTGTTTTTCTTTCCAAAGGGCCAAAACCTTCTCTTCTATTTCGGCCGGCGTATATGATTTAACGTTTCGTAGCATGAAGTGGGTGTCTGATACTGTACCACAGAAATTATGCCGATGAAAAGACGGTGTGCGACACGCAGCTTTTTTGTTAAAGTTCTTTGTTATGGGTTGTAGGTTGTAGGTTGTGTGTTATGCTCTATCTATGGAATCCGTTGTAAACAGAAAAGCGAGGTTTGATTACACGATCCTGGAATCGTTTGAGGCCGGGATGGTTTTGCGCGGATTTGAGGCAAAGGCCGCCAAGGCGGGCAAGGCATCGCTGGTTGGCTCGTATGCCAAAATCTACAACAATGAGCTCTGGCTTGTGGGCGCCAGCATTTCCCCCTACCAGGAGGGGAACGTGCCAGCCGACTACGATCCGGCGCGGGCGAGAAAATTGCTCGTCAAAAAAGACGACATCAAAAAATACACAGGAACTTTGCGGGAAAAAGGATTGACGCTGGTGCCGCTCAAGCTCTATACTGCCCGCGGCAAAGTGAAGCTGGAACTGGGCCTGGCAAAGAGCAAAAAGGCCTTTGACAAACGAGAGACGATCAAGAAACGCGACGTGGAACGCTCCATGAAACGGGGCACCGTCTGATCGTTATACTCTACAGGGGGATGAAGGGCATCGACAATGCATGAGCGACGCAGGGTGCGTGCCGGCCGCCAATCCGCAACTTGGCATCATATATCTGCCAACCAAAATTTGGCACTTGCATACGCATAAGAACATTGGCCATAGGCTAACGCTCTCGCGTTGTGCACATCAGCACCTGACGTCTCATAGGGATCCGCTGGTGTTATATATGAGACTTGTTGTTACGCCGCGTCGTCTGTGCACGCGCAACGAGACTTAATCACAGGCATTCCGTTTCTCACCAGAGAATCTACGCACGTAGATCTCTGCGCCCGACTGCATTGGATGCGGGTTCAACTCCCGCCATCTCCACCGCGAAAAGAAGACCGCCATCGGCGGTTTTTCTTTTTGCTATGAAAATAGCGAAGGGAGTTGAAGGGTATGGAAAAAACGTGGACTGCTTCATATTTTTTCCAACCCCGGTTTCGGAGGAGACAGTGCGCCTGCTTGCATAGCGAGCGTTGCGCATTGTCGGGGGAGAAAAACTCCCGCCATTAACCCTCATTAGAAATTACAGGTTTTGTTTCGGGCAAGATTTCAATGCTAAGCTGAGCGCTCCCAACTTCTCTAAATTTTTTTTGACCATCCTCTCTCAAAAAAATCTTAAAAACGTGAGCACCAGAAGAAGAGACTCTAATGCCCGCATACTGAAACTTAAATCTAATTCGCTCCATTTTGGGAGCAAATTTTATATCAAATTCTCCTATTTTTCTACTTTTATTTTTGGAGTCTACCAACTTAATCTCAACACTCGCTTTTTCGATTGTGTTAGTGGATGGCTTGCTCCATAACATCATTAGATAAAACGGCATCGGTATGGCAAGCCATTTTTCTTCCTTCTCTTTAACTTCTACTAGATTATTCCTGGGTATCTGAACTTGCTCAATGACATTAAACAGACTCACATTGTTTGTGCTCTTATCAATACTAACGCCACTACAAATAATTGACCACAAAAGGGCTATTCTACTGTTGGACATAATTGTTTTTGTTGAAATTCTGTTGGTTTTAATTCTACAGACTGGCACCCAGACCTGAAGGCACTCTGAAAAGTATCCCAATCTAACGACACGGAAGCCTTTATTAGTGACTCATCTTCTTGATTAATTACAGCAACATCTTTTATTTTTACCAAAGCGGCTCTACCCAACCGCAATTCTACATCAAGAGATCTCGCCAACCGTTGTAACAAGTCAAAACCCACATCCACTTCTCCGTTCTCAATTTTAGATATCATCTTCTGGGACGTTCCGGCTTTTTGCGCAAGCTTCTGCTGAGTCCAGCTCTTAGCCGTTCTTTGTTCGTTTATCTCAATAGCAAGGCGCACTAAAGCGTCGACTTCCTCAGAGATTTTTTTAAAACCAGGCCCCTTTTTTATTTGGCTGATTAAATCTCTTTTTTTATTGTTCATATTTTTCATATTGATTAGGACTTGCCATGAAATCTTCGTAGTAACTCCACGCCTCCTTGATCATTCTTCCCACCTTCCTGGCCTCAATTCCTCTTGGAGGATATGCAGACTTTTTGATGTAAACATTAAGAAGGACTAGGTGATCTCCGCGACAATAGTAATTGATTCTTATTAAACAACGATTGCCTTTGATCCTCAATTCTCTAAGGGGCCTGTGTCCGATAATAGAAGCTGAAAAATCACCACCTGGTATGCCGCCTTTCTCTAGCGCCAACTCAATCACGGAATTTATTCTTGCCACTAAAGCAGCTTGGTTCTTGGTAGTATTTTTTCCTAAATATTTATCCAGAAAATCCCTTGCGGGAACCTCGCCCGACTTTGTGCGGTAATAAACAGCTTCCATTTCCAATTTTTATATGTGACCATATATTGGCATTATACCCTACGGGGTATAAATGAGTCAACCCCCCATAACAGGAACCTCTTTTGGCCACTTTTATTCAATTATTAGCGTAGAATCCATGGGATATAGAAATCCCGTTTTTGACTAATGCATTAATTTTGTCTTCCGTCTTCGCCTCACCACCCGCATCGGAACAAGCGCCGGCGCTTTGACCCGATAATTCTCCATCACCATATCCCAGAAATATTCAAAAAATGAATTCATCATAGTATTCATTCAACCGAGTTAACCTTCGGCTTTTTTATAACGCACACGACCTTTCCGCTGATAATCATCCGCTGATCTTCGGGCCAGATATGAATCGGCGCATGCTCCTCGCTTGATTGGGACACCAACACGATGTCGCCCGATTCCTTTTCCCAGGTGAATTTTTTAATCGTGCCCATCTCATCAATAATCGCCAGAACGTAATCGCCGTTCTGCGGTTCAAACGGCCGCCGATCAACCACTACGTAATCCCCGTCATCAATGGAGAGCCCTTTAATATTCGCCCGATTCATTGAGGACCCCTCCGCCTTGACCGCAAAAACGTCGTTGCTTTGATTTACGATCCGACGTGAAATCCTCAAAATACCCTCAATGCGCGTATCGGCAAAGAGCGTCGGCTGTCCGCAGTTGGCCGCGCCCACAATAGGGATGGACACAATCGGCGAGTGTGCGTTTTGGGAATGCTGAATATTGACCAACAAAAGCACCCGGCCCGACGGATCAAGCGTTACCAGCCCGCGTCGCTCAAGCTGGGAAAGATGGTGCTTAACTCGCTGGGGGTGAGAAACGCCCACCGACTCGCCCAGCGCCCGGAACGTGAAGTCCTTTATAATCCCGCCCTTTTTTCTTAATGTGGAGAGGATTTTTTCCTGAATCGTATGCATGCGCCCATCCTACTCCCGTCAAACAAGTTTGTCAAGTCCGTCAAGAAGCGTCAAATATCTGAGGAGCGTCAATGAAAATTGACGCAATCAAGACTTTGTTATACTGTGTTGATATTGGAATAACCGTACTTTGGCATGTATGTACCAGCATGGATAGAGGGAGGCTGCCATGATCGCACTGGGATGGACGCTTAAAATCGCCGTTGGCCTAGCCGCGATTGTCGGCTATGCGATAATTGGAAATTTCCTCGGCGAGTTTAAGTGGAAATTAAAACACGAATATCCAACGTCAAACGACTGGAAAAGAACCATTAGGAATTTTGCCACCAGATTCTTCTTCCCCTTCTCCTTCTCCAGTCTACCAAGAGCTTGGTTCCCTAAGGGAATTGACCATGGATTATCGGAAGACCTGTATGTCATATGGCATGACCTGGCATGGCCCACGACTCTCGTTTGGACAGCAACGCTCAACGCGTTCAGGGCCATCCATCAACTCATCCTCAGGCCGGTTGGTTTGGTTGTCGGAAAGGTGCTCGCTCAATAAACCACCAAAACTCTTGCCGCTTCGTACTCATCGCTGGTCCACAGCCCGTCCCACAAAGGCGGGCTGTTTTTCTTTCTGTTTCCTTGACACTCTCCCCGTTTTCTCATACTATCCATGTGTTGTGACGGTTTCGTGGCGACCCCTCGCCGCGACACAAACGGTGCGCTTGTAGCGCCACGGTCACGCATCAAAAGTAATCTCTACGCATATTCCTTTTCCTTTCATAAAGAAGCCTGCCATCAAGAAGCCTGCGCCATTTCGACGGCCGCCGGTCATGCCGATGGCGGCGCGACGTCACAAGATTAACGAGGAAATCCTCGCTCCAACGCTGCGCGTAATTGACGAGCAGGGCCAAAACGTCGGCATCATGAGCAAAGAAGATGCCATCGCCAAAGCCAAGGAGGCCGGAGTTGATCTGGTGGAGACGGTTGCCACCGCCGATCCGCCGATTGCCAAGATTATCAGCTACGACAAGTTCCGCTATCAGAACGCCAAAGAGGAGAAGAAAAAGCGCGAACAGACTAAGACTGTCGGGCAACTCAAACAGATTCAGATATCGGGACGCGCGGCAGAAAATGATCTCAAAATAAAAGCGAAGAAGGTTGATGAGTTTCTCGATGAAGGCGATACGGTTGAGATCATGCTGAAGTTGCGCGGACGAGAAAAATACAATCAAGATTGGTCACGCGGACGCCTCCAACTCTTTCTTACTTTTATTGCTGTCCCGCACAAAATCACGATGCCGATTCGACCCGGAGGACGCGGACTGGTGATGCAACTAATGAAAAACAAATAAACATATGAAAAAATCAATTACCACGCGTTTGCGCGTAACCAAGAACGGCAAAGTGCTCCATCGCACGATGGCGCAATGCCACTTCCGTGCAAAAAAGACCGGCAAACAAATTCGCAATAAAGCCAAATCTGCCGATGGGTCGACCTTTGCGCATCGTTTGTTCAATAAACCGGGAACGCTCTAGACAACAAACAACTAACCACCAACAACAAACAACACACCCCTGACAACGCCGCGAAAATCTTTACTTCGTTGTCGGTTGTGAGTTGTGCGTCGTAAGTTACTACACATATGACACGCGTAAAACGAGGAACCATCGCGCACAAGAAACGCGAGAGTCTGCTTAAAAAAACAAAAGGATACCGCTGGGGACGCAAATCAAAAGAACGCGCCGCCAAAGAAGCGTTACTGCACGCCTTACCCCGCAAATTCAAGGGACGCAAAGAAAAGAAGCGCGATTACCGCCGCCTGTGGCAAGTGCAAATCGGCGCGGCCGCCAAGGCACACGAAATGTCATACAGCGTCTTTATCGCTGGACTCAAGAGACATCACATTGACCTTGACCGGAAAGTATTGGCAACCATCGCACAAGAACATCCCGCCGTCTTTACCGAAATCATCAAGGTGGCAAAAAAGAAATAATCTTTCAAAAATCCTCCGCCCTCAGGCGGAGGATTTTTTGTCTCAATTAATGGGCGGCAGATGGTTCTTTTTTTTCGGCTTCCGGCGATGACTCACGGCTACTGCGTGCACGACGCACGTCAGTACCGCGCGTAATATATTCGTATGCTTGTCGAATAACGCGACGGTTTTCACTGTGACGCTCGCCGGTAAAAATACGCAACGCCTCGCGATACAACAACCAGCAGTATCCCTGATGTTCGTCGGAAAGACGGACGTTTTTCTTATCGGTGCGCCCCAAATAGAAAATAACGGTTTTGTGGATCTTGTGATTGTTTTTTACGAATGTCCAATTCTCGTGCGCTTTAAAATGATCCGAAAGGGCGACGTCGGCGCGCGTCAATCCGGTTTCTTCGCGCGTCTCCCGGACTGCCGCCGCAAAGCTACGCTCTTCTTGAGCAATTTTCCCGCGCGGGAATGTCCAATAATCATGGCCATAATAAAGCACGAGGAAGCGTGGCCCTTCGGGCGTATCGCGATACACAATAATCCCCGATGAAATTTCACGACCCACCGCGCCATTCTGAGAAGCTGTCTCTTGAGCGTCTCTGTCCTTGGGGACGCGAACGGGAACCGCACCATGCACGGAAGAGCGCCGATAGAATGGACGTGTACTGCGAGATGATGCGGGAGGAAAAGGCATGGTGGTATTGGTCATGATTGGTTTTGAACGTCAAAAACGATTCGACCATCTTGGTCGACCGATGCGACAACGCTCTGTCCTTTTACGACCGTGGCAGCAAGAATCTTCTCGGAGAGCGGGGCGCGGATATAATCGTCGATGGCTTTGCGGAGCGGGCGGGCGCCAAAAGCGGGATCATAACCCGCCTGTGCAATAGCGCGCACGACCGCGTCAGAAAACGACAGAGCGATCCCTTGCGACTGCTGGAGGACGGCGGAAACCTTTTCAAGGTTCAGGCGCGTGATTTGTTCAATGGCCTGCGGCGGTAATGGTTCGAAAACAACGATATCGGAAAAACGATTAATGAGTTCCGGCCGAAAATATTCAGTTAATTTTTTCTTAAATTCATCGATGAAATCAACGATGGCTTTGCCGGAACGAATCTGATCTTGAATATATACCGAATTGGCGTTGGAGGTGGCAATAATAATGGTATTCTGAAAATCGATAACTCTCCCCAGGCCATCAGTGAGCCGCCCATCGTCGAACACTTGCAAAAACAAATTGAGTAAGTCGGGGTTCGCCTTTTCAAACTCATCAAGCAAGATCAGGCTGTATGGTTTTTGAATAATCGCCTCGGTCAGCGCGCCGGCGATACGTCCATCGGGCGATCCAATGAAACGCACAATACTTTCTTTCTGTTGGTATTCGGTCATATCAAAACGCACCATTGCCTGCTCGGATCCGAAATGCAGACGCGCCAACACTTTAGATAATTCAGTCTTGCCCACGCCGGTTGGGCCCGCAAATAAGAAGGTCGCCATCGGACCGCTGGTACGCGCAAGTCCCGCTCGATAGGCGCGCAGAGCGCGGGCAACGCTGGTCACCGCCGCCTCTTGATCGACAAACTCCTTGTGAATACTATCTTCTAAATGCAAAAGTTCCTGCGCTTCTTGTCCCGATGTTTTGTGGATGGGGACATTAACCTTCCGCTCAACAATAGCAATAATATCCGATCCGCTGATGCTCACAACTTTGTGCTGACTCGCCTGAGCCAGCGCCTCCTTTAAAAGATCCTGCGCGCTCTCCGGAAGCAGTTTGGGATGAAGATATTTTGCTCCCAATTCTACCGCCTGCCTGATAGCAGAAAACTTAATGCGCACCCGATACTCCCGCTCAAGCACCAACGCATCATATGACAACAAGGTAAAAGCATCATCGTGGCTCATCTCATGCACGTGTACCACATCAAACAACGATCCCAAATCGCCCCGCGCTTCCATAAATTCTTTATAACTTTTTGGCGTCGTTGTTCCGATAACCGGGAAAAGATCGCCGCGGATAATCGGCGAGAGTATATTGAGCAACGATATGCCTCCTGCTTGTGCGGTTTGTGCTAATTCATGTACATCGGGAATAAAAAGAATGACATTGCCCGCACGCGTAATTTCGTGCGCGATGGCGGTAAATCGGCCGGACAACTCGTCCTGCGTTGCGCCAGCGATAAGATCAGAGACAGACAATTTAACCAGCCGCCGATCAAACAGCTCCTTGGGAACGCGATCAGCGACTATGTCCCGCGCCACATGTTCCACCAATGCCTCTCGTCCTGATCCTGGGTCGCCAACCAACACCACATTGCGCCGCCCCTGCCGCGAAAGCACTTGAACCATTTCGGTATATTCGTCGTCGTGTCCAATAAGAAAACCAATCAGCCCCTGTCGCGCACTATCCGTTAAATCCTCCGAAAATCCATCTAATGTCGGCGTAGGTCGCGACGTAAGCGTTCTATTGACGCGGTGCGCTTTAATGGCGACGACGCGATGTGCGAATCCTCCCAGAAATGACGGGACGCCCGTTCCTTTCCAAAAACGCCCAAACGCCATCGCCGCATTAATGTCGTGTGGCAGAACGGAAAAATAATCAAGCACCTTGCGCATGCGTGGGTGGTTGCTTTGCGCGCACGCCACAAAAACACTTTCGCTGTCAACAATGCCAAGGTTCTGCGCACGAGCAACCAGTGCCGCATCACCAGCAAGAGCGGTGAGCGTTGCGCCATAATCCTGATTAATCGCACCAACGGTTCGCGCGCGCGCGGCCTCGGCCTCATCGCGCAGTTTTGCGGCAAAATCTTTAGGTGGCACGTCGAGACGCTCAAGCCCATGCGCGATACTGTTTTGTTGAGCGAGAAGCGCCGCAGCATCCAAAAGTACGTCGCCTCCCAATGCTTGCGCGCGCGCAAATGCCGCCGCAAAAGACTTGGTGGCCTGCCGCGTCATACACAACGCAACATTATCGCCCGGGACACGGCCCGCAAACAAATCATAAACAGAGAACGCAGCCCGGCGGCTATGGATTATCCAATCAAGCCCCATGAGCAGCAGCAACACTGCAACAAAACGAAGACGGACAATACTGGAGACAAAAAACGCGGCGGCGGCGGCGATGCCGATGACCACCGACACGGCGATCAACACTCGCCAAAGCGATCGCTCCGCCGGCGAGAGCGTCACAAGCGGATGAGAAAAAGTAAACACGGGCGTGGGTGTTGATTTTTCAGCCATATATAATGCGATAGATACTGTATAAAGGAATCAGCGCCCATATGATATATCCAACAAGTCCGCATACTACTAAAAATGCGTAGAGAAGTCCTCCAAACAACAACTTAAACAATCGATAGACAAAACCAATGGCATAACCGTAAATGTTTCGCTCCTGATACAACGGCTCAAAAATAAAATACAGATTGATTTTTAATGCCAGCTGTTTTTCCAATGCGCCCAGTATCCGGCCAACACCATGTACCACCGCAAAAAAACCATCAAGATACCAATGCTTGAGGAAAAAAATAATCGAAAACGCCAGACCGCGGACAAAATACCAGATAACCATATCAATCCGTGCTATAGATACTATAGGCGCAAGTATAGCACGCCAAACCGCCGATAAAAAGCATAATTGCTTTTTATGATGAAATGTCCTTAAATACCCAGTATATGGACGGCCACGATACACAAAAAACCCTTCGCGAAACACTCAAAGACGCACTGCGATCAAAAGGAATATCGGCGCACAAACTGGCGGAATTGACCGACATTACGCCGCACTATATCCAGGCATTGATTGAAACTGATGCGGACAATCTCCCGCCCGCTCCCTATGTGCGGGGCTATTTAGGAAAGATAGCCGAAGTGCTTGATGCCGATCCGGAAGCCCTCTGGCATCAATATAAACACGACGAACGACTTGATCGATCAGGAGAGAAAGATCTTCTGCCGTCAAATCGATTTGCTCATACCGCACCAAATAAAAAAGCCATCGGCATCACCATTATTGCGCTGATTGTCTTGGTTTATTTAGTGCCAAAAATTGCTAGTTTTCTAGGACGCCCCAGCGTCATCATCACTAACCCGACGGCGGACGACCAAATTGTTTATGCGAGTGATTTTTTCATCAGGGGACAGATTGATAACCCACAAGATAAAGTCCTCATCAACGCCGAGGAGGTTGTTGTTAACCCCGACGGCACCTTTGAAAAAAAGGTCTCACTTCAAGACGGATCCAACACCTACACCATTGTTACACATCGATTTTTAGGCAGAGACACCACCATCGTACGAACCATTAGGCTGGCAACATCCTCACAGACAGCCCAGCCCATCCCAACATCTACCATCACCAGTACCGCACCGCATCCTTCGCTTATTACCACATCGTCTCCGGCGGGACTTTAAGAAATACCCATGGTATACTGTGATGCATATCAGCATTAATTGTGCTTTTTGCGTATGAAAAAAACAGCAGCAGACAAAACACCCAAAGAGACCGCCGCCAAAGAACTTGACGCACTCATCGAGTCGCTGCAAAGCAAGTTCGGCGAAGGCTCAGTTATGAAATTGGACGATCATCGCGCTACCATAAAAGTAGAGACGATCAAAACCGGATCGTTTTCTCTCGATGTCGCCCTTGGTGTTGGTGGCGTGCCACGCGGAAGAGTTATCGAAATATTCGGACCGGAAATGTCGGGCAAAACAACGCTCGCGCTTTCTATTATTGCCCAAGCACAAAAAAAAGACATCAAATGTGCCTTTATTGACGCCGAACACGCACTGGATCCCGAGTACGCCAAACGCATCGGCGTCAAAACCAACGAACTACTCATTTCACAGCCAGACAGTGGCGAAGAGGCGCTCAACATTCTTGAAAACCTCGTTCATTCAGGCATTATCGGCGTGGTGGTCGTTGATTCGGTTGCGGCCCTCACGCCGCGCGCCGAAATTGAAGGTGAGATCGGTGATCAGCAGATCGGGCTTCAGGCACGCTTAATGTCGCAGGCATTGCGCAAGCTCACCTCGCTGACATCAAAAGCAAACGCACTCATTATTTTTATCAACCAAATCCGTTCGCAGATTGGTGGTATGACGTGGGGCAATCCCGAAACGACTCCCGGCGGGCGGGCGTTGAAATTTTATGCATCCGTGCGCATCGATGTGCGCCGCATTGCACAGATTAAAAAAGGCGAGGACGTGGTCGGCAACCGCACGCGCGCCAAAGTGGTAAAAAATAAAGTCGCCGCACCGTTTCGCGTTGCCGAATTTGATATTCTTTATGGCCAAGGCATTTCGTATGCCAACGACATCATCAATACCGGCCTAAAAGTCGGCGTGCTCACCAAAAGCGGCAATACCATTTCGTTTGCGGGAGAAAAATTGGGCGTGGGCATGGATGCCACGCGCCAACGCCTCGAGGAGGACCAGTCATTGCTCAACACCATTACGGCAAAAGTTGCTGTTGCTTTCAAAGAAAACGGCGGCCCGTCCACAGAAGAATAGCCAGCCCAGAACGCAAAACTGCCCCGATACGTATTGGGGCAGTTTTTTTATTTGCACCACACAAAAAGATTACTCCGTTGCCTTATTGTGCTAATCGCGCCTGGACATAGGCGCGCATAGCCTCATAGACATCCATTCCTGCCGTCGGGACTAAAACCGAAATCGACGACGGCGATGACGAAGTAGATTGACTTGAGGTTGTCAAACCGGACACTCCCAATGGAATGGCGTCTGTTTTAAGAAGTTTTGTCGAAAAATCAAAGGTGATTGATTGCATGGAAATGTTTCCCATCCCGCCGCTCAAAACATAGGGCGCCAGTTGTGCAACATCAATGTTGGCGTGTGCAAGCGCATTGCTCTGAAAAACATATTTTTCGGCAAATAAAGCCTTTTCCTTCGCCGATAACCGCTCAAACTTTGCAAACGCTTCTTTGACGATATTCTGCTGATTCTGTTCGCGGAAAAAATCGCCATTGGGAGCATACCGGTTGCGGATCAACCAAACGGCATCGTCTCCCGTTAAATGGTGCATGCCCGCGGCCATCGTATACCCACTCACCCAATCGGTAGCTGGTTGCGACAAAACAATATCAACACCCCCCAGATCATCGACGGCCCCCCGAACGGTATCCAAATCAATAACCATATACCCATGCGGCACAATACCGGTCATATCACCGATACGCGCAAACGCGACATCAAGTTTATTGTGCCCCAATGCTTCGTTTATCTTAAAATGATTTGTCCCGTCAGAAACCCAAAGATCACGCGGGATTGAAATGAGCGAGAGTCGATTTTTGTCCGGATTAAAATAGGCCATCACGATCGTGTCGGTAAGTCCAGCACCATTGTGACCACTCCCGGCAACGCCAAAAATAACCATACTAATCGGACTTTTGTGGAAAAGACGACTCAGGAAATCAGAGAAGCTTCCGCCACTATTTGAACTATCTTCTTGCCCATGGGCATACACAACCGTACGCCCAGGAACATGGGCAATAAATCCCAGCGTTCCACCGACAAGAAACGCAGCGGCAAAAAAAATAAAAAAATATTTCCACGTTGCTTTCATAAAAGATCGCGCGATTATTGATGCGCCAACAGATAAAAGTTTTCAAAAAGTCCCGCGACGACGAGCGGGCCCGTGCCGCCGGGAGTCGGTGTGTATGAACCGACAAAGCCATCTGCCCGCAAGCTTTCCTCATCAAGATCGCCCGACAATTTCCCGTGCGCATCGACCCCGTATCCAAAATCAATAAGGACAGCGTCTTTTTTTACCAGAGCTCCCTTCACAAGGCCACCAACACCGGTGCCGGTGATAATCAGATCTGCGTCACGCAACGTTTCGTATGACGACCCCTTATCAAGAACAACCATCTCTGGAACTTTCCCCGCAAACCACACAGCCAACGGCTTACCAACCAACGGACCAGACCCAACGATAACAACTTTTTTATATTCGGCTACCGGCGTCTTGAGGGTGCGCAAAATATGTTCGACTGCTCCCACCGCCGGTGGAAGTGCAAGCGCACGACCGGCGGCAAATGCTCCCAACGCTCGCTCAGACAAAACATCGACGTCTTTCTGCCTTGGAATAGCATTAACGCAATAACTCGCATCAGCGGGCGCGGGCAATGGAAGCTGAAGCAGCGCGCCACCACAGCGCGATCCATCAATGACTCGGTGCATCGCACGCCGCAACTGGTCACTGGAAATACCAGCCGGCTGACGATACACGCGAAAATCGACACCCAACACATGAGCTGTTTTCTCTTTTTGTAAAATAAAAGAGGCGGTCTGCGCATGATCGCCGACCACAAACGCCGCCAGAAATTTTTTTGGCTTCGGGAGTGCGGACAATGACTCAATTATTTCATCCGCAATGCGGGTACCGGAAATTTTTTGCATAGTTTTTTTACCTGACCAGCAATGAAAGCGGGGTTCTTCTTTTCACGCAGAAGCGCGTGCATCATATCGGCGATATCGTTCATCTGCCTTGATCCCATACCGCGCGTTGTTATCGCATACGTCCCCACGCGAATAGCCGATGGCCGCATTGGCGAAGTGTCGCCGGCAATCGTATTGCGATTAGCCAAAATACCGGCTTGCTCCAAAATAGCCTCAGCCTCAAGCCCGTTCAAACCCAGCCCCGTCACGCGAACCAACAAAAGATGACTCTCGGTTCCACCCCCTACCACATCAAACCCCCGCGTGCGCAATGCGGCAGCGAGCACGGTGGCATTGGCGATAACCCGTTTCGCATATCGAGAAAACGCCGCGGTATGCACCAGCCCCAATCCGTGTGCCAGCGCCGCAATCGTATTATTATGGGGCCCACCCTGAAGTCCAGGGAAAACGGCACGATCAATGGCCGTCCCCACAACAACGTCACGCGCGCGGGCGATGCGTGATGTCGTATTAGAAAAAATAAGTGCCGCGCGGGGACCGCAGAGTGACTTATGCGTCGTCGTTGTCACAATGTCGGCATAAGGAAACGGGGATGGATAGACGCCCGTCGCGACCAATCCTGCATAATGAGCAATGTCGGCAAGATGATACGCGCCAACCCGATGTGCGATAGCGCCGATTTTTTTAAAATCAATACTACCAGGATATGCTGACGCGCCCGAAACGATAATCCGCGGTTTATTTTCCTGTGCCAAGCGTTCTATGGCCCCGTAATCGATCCGATACTGCGCATCAACGCCATACCGAACAACGCGATAAAGTTTTCCCGTCAGACTCGCCGGGGAACCATGCGAGAGGTGTCCGCCCGCCGACAAATCCATCGCCAGCATAGTTTCCCCCGGTTTTAGAAGTGCCGCATAAACCGCCATGTTGGCGACAGCGCCAGAATAAGCCTGCACATTCACCTGCCAATTTTTTTTAAGTCCGAATGCGGCACGGGCGCGCTCCTGTGCCAAAAGTTCAATGGCATCACAATATTCATTCCCAGGATAATAGCGCTTTCCTGGATAGCCTTCGGAGTATTTATTAGTCAGAGACGACCCCAGCAACGCATAAACGCCTGCCGGCGCATAATTTTCAGACGCAATTAAATCAAGCACTTCTGCCTGTCGTTTCGTTTCCTCTTCTAATAATCGCGCCAAGGGTCTATCAGAAAGCATGGCGCCATCATACCGCAAACAACGGTCCTACTCAATGTACCAAGGCCCATTAAGCGCCTAGGTGAAAAATCCGACGGGTTGTTTCTAAAAGAGTTTTTCCAAACATCGCGCGGTCAATAGAAAGCACTCGCGCCAATACCTGAATCACCTCTTCGACATATGCTGGTTCATTTCGCTTCCCCCGATACGGGATGGGCGCAACAAACGGCGCATCAGTTTCCACCAACAGATGATCGCGAGGAATAAATTTCAAAACCTCGTCGAACGATCGATTAAACGTGACAAGCCCCCCGAACGTAAACGAAAAGTTAAGATCAAGCAGTGCGCGCGCATCATCAATGGTTCCGGTAAAAAAATGCAGAACACCCGGATTCAAGAGCAGTTCATTGCGCTGCGTTCGCAAAATGTCGCGCACATCGGGAAATGCCTCTCGACAATGAATGACGAGCGGTTTTTTTATTTCGCGCGACAACGCAATATGTGAAAGAAAAAGTTCTTTTTGAGCAGTGCGCGCATCGGTATCGTTTTGATGAAAATAATCAAGCCCGCATTCGCCGATACCAACAACAAGCGGATCGCGTACGAGTTCTGTGATCGTCGCAAATAATGGCATGTCTTTTAGTTCTGTTGGATGAATTCCGATCACCGCCCACGCCCATCCGGGATATTGACGCGCCAATGCGATTGCTTTTTTGGAAGACTCCACGTCGGCACCCGCATTGATCATCCCCACCCCCGCCTCCCGCGCACGACTCATAACCGCGACGCGGTCATCATCAAACTCAGGGAACTGGACATGCGTATGCGCATCAATAGAAAAAATATTGGCGGTTTTTATTGGCGTCATATATCACGCACTATTTCTCGCTGCGCGGGAACAACGGCGGCATTGCTTCAACGCGCGCCACCTTGCCTTTCAGCACGACACTCTGCGA
This sequence comes from Minisyncoccota bacterium, assembly GCA_041665445.1. Taxonomy (GTDB): domain Bacteria; phylum Patescibacteriota; class Minisyncoccia; order UBA6257; family JAGOQP01; genus DAIEKJ01. The sequence continues at coordinate 85,099 of JBAYIV010000001.1, read as the reverse complement.
TATCTTCTTTGCGGTATCGGGCAGAAAAGGAGCTAAAAATACTCCCACGCTTTGCACCATCATAAGAAGATTAAAGACGGCGATTTCGTTGTCTGCGTCGTCATTCTCTTTCGCCCATGGTTTTTTCTCATTAACGTAGCGATCTCCAAACGACAGCAACTCCCAAATTACCGCCAGCGCGTCATTGAATCGGAACTCTCGCATAGCATCATCCAGCGCCGCTTTAGTTGATTTTATTTTTTGTTCAACAACCAGATCGATTCGCTTACGATCAATGGGAATTGGTGCTTGTCGTTGCCCGGCCAATCCCGTTACTCGCGCACAAAAATTTCCAAGCCCATTCGCTAAATCGGCGTTGTAACGCTCGGCAAATCGCGCATCCGAATAATCACCATCCTCAACCGGCGACACTTCGCGTAAAAAATAATACCGCGCCGCATCAACGCCAAAGCGGCCGACGACTTCACTGGGTGCCAATACATTGCCCAGTGATTTTGAAATTTTTTGGCCGTTGCGCGTTAAAAACCCATGGACAAAAAGCACTTTGGGCAACGGCAGTTTTGCCGACAAAAGCATCGCTGGCCAGATAGCGGCGTGAAATCGCAGGACATCCTTCCCCAGCACATGCACATCGGCCGGCCACCAACGCGCAAACGCCTCTTCGTCGCGCCCAAATCCGATAGCGGAAACATAGTTGGTCAACGCATCGGCCCACACATACAACACCTGGCCATCGTCTCCCGGAACGGGAATCCCCCACGATAATTTTTCTTTTGACCGCGAAAAGCTTACATCCTCCAAACCCTCGTCAATCAGCGATAAAATTTCGCGTTCGCGCCACTCAGGCACGATGCGCATTTCACCTGCCTTTATTTTTGCACGCAACGCTTTGCCATATGCGGACATGCGAAAAAAATAATTTTCTTCCTCAACTAATTCCGGCTCTTTGTGGTGAAGCGGACACTTTCCTTCGACTAAATCCTTATCGGTGAGAAACGCCTCGCACCCCGGACAATAAAGCCCTCGATAAACTTTTTTATATATATCGCCCGCATCAACAAGCCGTTGCCATACGGCATACACACCGGGCCAATGTTTTTTAGTGTCAGTGGTACGAATAAACGCATCCCATGACAAATTGAGTGTTTTTTTAAGATCTCGGAACGCTGAACTCATCCGTGCCACAAAAACCTTAGGCGTCGCCTCATGCGCCGCGGCGGCTTTAGCAATTTTTGTTCCGTGTTCATCGGTACCCGTTAAGAAGAAAACGTCTTTCCCCACCAGCCGCGCATATCGTGCCAAGGCATCGGCCTGAATCATCTCAAGCGCGTGCCCGATGTGCGGCACATCGTTCATATAGGGGATAGTGGTGGTGATATAATATTTTTCTTTTTCTTTCATAGGGCGTCCCAAAAACAGATATTTTTACAAAACGCGCAACATCTTCTTGCCACGCAATTCAATTCGGTCGACTAGGCGCGTTTGCGCGCACCCCAATCGTCAACCACTTCTTGAAAGATAATAATGGCCGGCACGGCAACGATGATCCCCACGATACCCGCCAAGTCCGATCCGGCGAGCATGGCAATGACAATCATCACCGGATCAATGCCGATAGTTTTTCCCATCACCAAAGGAACCAGCGCATGGCTCTCAATCTGCTGGATCAGCGTGAAAACCACCACCACGAGAATTGCCAAGGTTAGTGATTTGGGAAACGTCACAAGGAAAGCAACTGCCCCGACCGCAATCGGCCCGACATACGGCACCAACTCCAACACAAAAGCGAGCAGCGCAAGCACGAGAGCATATTCAACGCGGAGAAGAGAGAGTCCGGTAAAAACAAGGACGGAAACAATGAAGCTCAATATTAATTGCCCGCCCAGCCAATGCCCTAATTTGCGACGAGTGCGCTGATACAGATTTATAAAATAATTTTCTTGACTCGGCGGAAGCACCGCGCGGATAAATCGTTCAATGCCATCACGACTCAACGTAAGATAGAAAGCAATAACCAAAGAAACGCCGATAAAAAAGATATTCCCCACAAACGTAGAAACGAATTGGATAACATTGGGGCCACCATAAATAACCGCATCCAAAATACCGCCAATACCCTGATCGATGCGCGAAAGAATATCGGGGAGCCCGGCAATGCTCAGTAGGGGAATGCGCAACGCGCTAAAGGTTGAGAGAAAATATTTTAACTGGATTAAGGCAACGGGAACGATAATATACAATAACGATACCAAGAGCCCTCCCCCCAACAGAAAGATGGCCAGCGTACTCACCACCCGAGGGATCTTCTTCCGTCCGAGCCACTCAACCGGTCCATGAAGCGCTGAGGAAACAATCAATGCCGTAAAAACCATCAACAAAACCGACTTAATATAAAACAAAACAACACCCACAAGGATCATTAAAAAAATCTTCCACAACGCGCCCCAGGAAATATCCCACGCTTCTTTATGCATAGCAACAATATGTAAATCTTTTAACGGTCAGCATACTCTCCCCTATGGGCAAAGGCAATTATGCCAGTGACACGCAAACCGGCCCGACAATTGCAAGCACCCACGTCTACTACACAAAACGAACCGCTGACAAAAACGCTTCAGGGGTGCTATGGGGTCCCACGACCGCCAACGAAAGCCGCTGATTAACAAAGAGTTCCCGCGCTAGCCGCCGCACATCGCTTGAGCGCACAGCACGAATGGCATCCATAATGGCGCGGGGAGACCGAAGCTCGCGCAACACGACTTCTTGTTCGCCGTAGAAAAAACCAATGTCGCTGGATGTTTCCAACGAAAGAGCAAATGTTCCGATGGCATGTTCTTTTGTGCGCGCCAACTCTTTTTCCGACACGCCATCCCGCAATAATTTTTTAAGTTCGTCCATAACAGCACCGACCGCGGGAATTGTTTTTTGATGATTGACACCCGCAGCAATTTCTAAATAGCCGTGTGTGGCAAAGAGCGATGGATTCGATCGCACATAGTAAGCGGCTCCCATCTCCTCACGCACTTTTTGGAAAAGCCGCGAGCTCATCCCCTCGCCCAACACTCCCGAAAGCATCGCAAGCGTGTGCCGCTGTTTATCCGAAGCGGGAAAAGTTTTGATGCCGAATAAAAGATGGGTCTGATCAAGCGGTTTTTGATGCACGGCAATGCGAGGACGCTTCTGATTTTCAATAACCCGCGCCGCCGGTATCGCGCGTGGCGCCTGCGTGATACTCGAGAACTTCTCGGTAACTTTTTTTAGCGCGCTGCGCACATCAACGTTTCCCGCAACCACCACAATGGTCTTTTGCGCATGATAGTGTGCGCCCCGATACGCTGTAAACGTCTCGCGCGTTGTGGCAAAAATATTTTTCTTTACGCCCGCCACTTCCCATCCGGCCGGCTGGTCGCCATACATCGTCGCATCCAGTATCTGCGACACTTTCGCGCGCGGCTCATCTTCATACATATTGATTTCCTCGACAATGACACCTTTTTCTTTTTCTATTTCTTCGGCAATGAATGTCGGATTCAAATACATATCCGCCAACAAATCCAAAATCTTTTCAAACGAGCGCGAGGCAACTTTCCCATAATACCCCGTCAGATCACGCGAGGTGAACGCATTGTATGATGCGCCCAACTGCTCAAACTCGGACGAAATAGCCAGCGGGGTTGGACGACGAGTCGTCCCCTTGAAGCACATATGCTCCAAAAAATGAGAGATGCCGTTATTGTCTTTGGTTTCATAGGCGGCTCCCGCGCGCACAAAAACCCCGACGGTAACCGAGGGGCTTTCTTTTTGCGGAACCACCAAAACCGTCAGGCCGTTGGTAAATACTTTTTTAATAGGGCGTGGAAAAGTAGTCATGTAGTATACTAATTAATTGATCATACGTGGGCGGGGAGGGACTCGAACCCTCATGCCGTAAGGCGCCAGCTCCTAAAGCTGGTGCGTCTACCAGTTTCGCCACCCGCCCATTTTTTCGGGATTCGTCTACCCCTGCCTGCCGGCAGACAAAAGTTTTGCCACTCCGACGTTTTTGGGACACATCTAGCCGCAAGCAGACAAGAATCCTGCTTCCTGTTGTTCAAAAGCATCCTCGTCCGCAATATAATAGACGAAAAATCCCGCTTTTTCAAATGGTTTTTCTCTTTTGGTGACAATTGACATAAAACACCCATTGTGGTAGAATAAATGCGCTCGTTGAAAACCGAATAGCAAAACAGCGAACCAGAAAGTTTACCGCCCAAGACGGGCTTAAATCCGCCTTGAGCGGAGAGGGAGACGACCATGTTTAAAGACAAGGTTAGAGACGGAATCATTAAGGCGACAGAAGACATCAAAGTCGGATCACCTCTTGTGGTCTGCATTGCGGTGATCGCGGGAACGGCCATCGCAGGGCTTGGGGCTTTTTTGTTGGAGCTCTGGGTTTTGGCGTTTCTGTTTTGGGGAGTCGCCGTTATCACATCGGCAATCCTCCAGAATGGATGGGTGGATACGGGGGGGACAAATCCTCCGTACATGCTCGCAAGGCTCCACTTCGGCCATTACGTGATGGCCGAGGGAAAGATCAGACTCGAAGAAGAGCTGGGCAAACGGTTCTTCTTCCTCTACGGCTTCATGTCGACGGTTAAATTGTTCGACATGGGTCAGCACCAGACGTCCATAACCATCAAGGACGTCAAAACGGTTAGTAAGGACGACGCCGGGAAACCAGTAACACAAAGCACCGGCAACATCGTCGAGGTGCTCTACGTCTACCAAATCGATCACATCCGGGCCAGAGAGTTTGTCTTGGCCGCTGGAGAAATCGATGGACAGAAGACGGAAGCAAAACACTTTAACGCGATTGAAAACAAGATGAATTCCGCAATCTCCGCAACCCTGAACCAAATTTGCGGAGATCCCAACGATTCGACGATCAACGGATGGGACGATCTGACCAAAAAACGCGAAGAGCTGGCAAAAGTCATCGCGGAACGATTGAAGGGAAAAGGAGAGGGACATTTTTCGGTGTTAGAAAAAAACGGGATTGAGCTCGTCCGCATCTTCATTGCAGACGTAAAGCCCGACCCCGACCTGGAGGAGCGGCAAGAAGAAATCGCGCTCGCCGCGAAACAGGCAGAAGTCAACCAGATGCAAGCGCGCGCGCAGGCAAAGCGCGTCAATGCGTACATCAACGGGATAAAGAAGTTTAAGAAGGTTGGGCTTCCCGCCCCCGATGCCGCATCTTTTTACGCGGCGATAAACGAGGACGTCCCCGCCAGCACGATTTTTGTGCGGGGAGGGGACCCGAGCAATGTCGCGGCCGCCGCCATCTTCTCGCAAGGGAAAACAGCAGACGATGGCGGCAAAAAAGGAGGCACACGATGAGCACGCAAGCGGCACCCGCATGGGTGTCAAAGATTCGCAGGTGGTGCATCATCGGGATGGTTCTCATCGTCCCGATGATGCTCGTCTCCTTGGCCGCAAAGCATATCAAGAAAGTGGCTGAGGAAAACGACGCTCGGCGTGCCCGCGCCGCCAGCATGGAACGGACGGAAGGTTGGGTGGTAATGCAACCGGGGGATAGTATTGATATCCCCTTGGAAAAAATTACCACCCCGGTAAAACTGAAAGGGATTTGGTTTTTTTCTTTCTCTTTCCCGGGAGACCAACCCGCCGACGTCTACGCCGACGTGATCGGCGATGGCGTCCCTTTCCGGGATACCCCGCAAAGCCGGCAGTACATAAAACATAAGCCGGGAGAAAACGGGAGTGTCGTTGTGAGAGGTGGGAAGGGTCTGTGGCGAGTCACCATGAGTGGCGCGCCATAAATTAGTACATTGCAATTTCATGGGCTCGGACTTCGGTTCGAGCCCGTATTTTTTATATAAAAAAACCGGCATTCCAATGCCGGTTCTCCGCCCATACAATAACTATTATCCTAATCGACTCTGTAAGGCGTTTTGTACAAACAAAATGATACTGTACGACAATAACCCAACCGCGACCCCAACCACCGCGTAGAGCAACGTGCTCTTTGCTTTGGCAACCTTTTCCGCATCTCCCCCGCTGGTGATGAAGTAAAACGCCGACAGCAGAATAAAGAAGACGGCGAGAATAAAGATGATGGTGTAGAACCACTGAACCATTTGAATAATCCACTGGACTAATTCATTGGGCGTTTGCGGTCCCGTAATAGGGAGAATCGGCGCGATTGACCCTTGGGCAAAAACCGCACCACCCAAGAAGGGGAGCGCAAAAATCATAAGGACTGCCATTGCCAGAATCTTATTCATAATCAAAATAGGTATTAATCATGCTTTATCATAACACCTATGCCGTTTTATTACCACAGATAACGCATAAAAAAATCGCCCCGGCACACACCGGGACGATTTTTATTTATCATTTTTATCCAACCCGATTCTGGATTGAACTCTGGACGAATGTCACAATACCATACGACAAAAGTCCTACCGCAATACCGATAACCGCGTAGAGCAACGTGCTCTTTGCTTTTGCGGTCTTTTCCGCATCTCCCCCGCTGGTGATGAAGTAAAACGCCGACAGCAGAATAAAGAAGACGGCGAGAATAAAGATGATGGTGTAGAACCACTGAACAATTGTGATAATCCACCCCACCGCATCACTCACGCTCGTCGGCCCCGTCTGTGCGACAATCGGACCCGGGACTTGACCCGGAGTAACTTGCGCAAAAGCCGGTTGTGCCACAAAGGGAACAACCAGAAGCGCCAACGCCGCCAATGCAATAATTTTTTTCATTGTCATAGATGAAACGACCTTTTTACTTATTAATATTACCCATTGAGTATACACCATGTTCCCAACAAACCGCAACCTTAGGCACCGTTCGTCAAAAAGAGAGTGAGCACATAAATGCTTCCTTGAGCCAGAAGAGCCACCACGATTGCAATGACGGCATACTTGAGCTGATTTTTTGCTTTTTCAACATATGCCTCGCTCGATCCCCCAACAATAAAATAATACGCCGCCAACAATATGAAAAATACCGCCGCAACAAAGAAAATGGTATATGTCCACCGGATAATCTCCTCAAAAAAAGCATACGCGCCTCCCAGCGACGTGAACATGGGCGGCGTTCCCATACCGGCATCATTTGCCAGCGGCGCAACCTTCTGAGCCTGGGGAGAGGTGAGAGGAAACGGCACAAAACTGTCTGCCTGCGCGCAGGACACGATTCCCGCCAAAAAAAGAACCATCACCCCAACAATAACCGATGTCTTTACAAATACTGACATATGCAGTTTTAAGACGTCACGCGCCCGTTGATAAAAAGGTAAAAATAATAAGCGATATACCACTCGCAATCAGTGCCACCACAATGGCAATAACTCCGTACGTCAATTGATTTTTTGCTGTCTTGACCCGCTCCTCATTACTGCCCCCCAAAAGAAAATTGTACGCCGCCAGCAAAAAGAAAAAGACGGCGACAATAAAAAAGATTGTATACGTCCATTTGATTGCGGTGATAAGTTTTCCATTAATAAGATCCGTCTCGATGTTGGTCACCGGACTCTTCATATTGGCATTGCTTCCGAATGGATCAACGACGCCGGGCACCGTACTCGTCGCATGTGCGAGAATGGGTAGTGCCATAACCAAAACGCCACCCAAGATGATGTTCTGTTTTATGTTTTTCAATCCCAACATATGTGTCATATTTCTTTATTGGAGAAAATTATACACCATGGCGGCAATGCCCGTTGATATCAGCGCCACCACAATGGCAATAACTCCGTACGTCAATTGATTTTTTGCCGTCTTAACTCGCTCTTCGTTACTCCCCCCCAAAAGAAAATTGTACGCCGCCAGCAAGAAGAAAAGGACGGCGACAATAAAAAAGATCGTATACATCCACGTTGCGGCTTTCTTCACCAGGTTGAGCGTGCTACTCGCATCGCTCACTGGAGACGCATAATCACCGCTATTAAGCGGGCCAATGAGATTTCCCGTCGTAGTAGCACGAGCAAATACCGCCGGAACAAAAACCATACCAGCAACAAGGACAGTCAGCACAAAACGAGACAGCCCACTTTGTTTTTTTGAATTCATAAAACTAATTCGCACCCGCTGACAAAAATGAATTAATAAGTTGCGCCGCTCCCGTTGAAACCAACGCCACAATAACCGCAATAACGCCGTAGAGGATTCTCTTTTTCCCCTCAGCAACCTTGGTCGCGTCGCCACCAGCCTGTAAAAACGTAAATGCTCCCCAGAGAAAATAGATGACCGCAATGATAAAAAACGCCTGGTACATCCACTGACCCGCCTTTTCGAGAAGATGAACAACCCCATCCCAATTCTGGATCGGGGAAGTGCTGGTAACCGCAGAGACTGAATGAGTAGAGGCAAGACCGACAAGGACCAACCCAACCGCGAAAAATATTTTTTTTATGTACGTGTTCATATTATGATTACCGCAATAACCAATTGACCGCTACGGTGTAGTAACGCCCAAAAATTCGTTAATAATAAGGATGAGTCCACTGGCGCAGATGACCACAATGGCGCCAATCGCCGCATAGGTGAGCGTCTTCTTTCCCTCTTTGAATTTCGATTCGTCGCTCCCCGCGGTAAGAATTTGAAACCCTCCCCACAAAACCATAATAACCACCAGAGGGTCGACAATAAGATTCATGTAATTGGTTATCTTGGCAAGAAGCTCGCTAAACGTGTGCAGGCCCGTGGGATTAGGGACAACGTTGTCGGGGCCCAGCCCACCAGTTGCTCGAGCGAGCGCGGGAGCCAAAAGCATGGCCACCATCACGAAAATTCCCTTTTTGGAAGTTCTTAAAAAAGAATTCGTACCTTTTTTTATTTGCTGAATCATACGTCGGTTAGGCGGTTAAAATAGTAATGACGGTGTTAATAATAATCCATGCGCCAAAAGCAATCAACAATCCCCACAACACACCGGTGATTACCTTTTTTCCTTCTTCAAATCTGCTCTGATTTCCTCCCGATGTTATCATTTTAATGCCGCCCCAGATAAAGAACGCCACCGCGATAGGAACCGCAAAACCAAACAGTGCGAACGTAACTACCTTGGCAACTAAAGATTGATTTGTGCCAATCAACTTTTCCCAGGTGCACATATCACTCGTCGTATTCCCACACGGCACCAACCCCTGAGCGTGTATCACCGCACCAACAAAAAAAACCATGACGGCGACGCCAACACCAACAACCCATTGCCAAAACTTCTTCATATTTTTTATATCATATCACACACATCCCGCACCAACAAATCAACAAAGGATGGCTACCACAGCTTATTGATAGCGTCCTGTGCCGCATTAAGCGCGCGCGCCGCGTCCATCTTCCCCTCCACAACATGAGCAATGGCATCTAAAAGAATCGATGTCGTCCCAAATTCATTTGGTTCCTGCCATGTTTTAGCGACTAAAAACGATCTCAAAAATACATCATCGTTCCCTCCCAGTCCCTGCCCAATTAAGGCATCAAGCGCGGGCAACCGCCCAGAGGCGGCAAGGTATACGCTTGAAACCGACGGGGTTAGAGTAAAAAATTTAATGAAATGCCACGCGACATATTGATTCGGCGATTGTGCTGAAACCGCCAACCCCGCATACCGGCCAAACGTTGCCACGTCCGACGCGGTAGCTCCCGCAAGTTGCGGCAACGGCGCGACGCCAAAATTAAAAAACGGATTTTGTTTTTTAATTACATCGCGAAAATCAGCGTAGTCAACAACCATGGCGGTTTTTCCCTGGATGAACGCCGTGCGCGAATCGGGGAAACTGTCGTTCCAAGAATAATTAGCCCCGACCGAATCGGCAAATTGAGTATAAAAATTGAGCGCTTGTGTTGCACGATCATCAAACCGCACCGTGCCATTTTGACCTGTGTTCAAGCGTCCACCCCCTTGAAGCATTAATGCGCCAAGGACATCAGCCGCACGAGAAATGTTTTGCGATCCACCCAGCGCAGCACCAGAGAGTGTGAGCGTTTTTGATGGAGTGATTTGTTTTATTTTATTTGCATCGGCGACAAAATCATCCCACGTAGTGGGATCAGCAACAATGCTATTGGCATTAAAAATGTCCTTGTTGTAATAAAGCGCGAGCGCATCAAGATAAAGCGGAGAAGCATAAACCGACGCTCCTTCGACAAAATCGCCCGTTACCACCCCCGGAAACAAACTAGCCATCATTTGCGAGGTTAATAAAATCGATGAGGCGGGCGCCATGATACCTTTGTATTGCGGGACGGAAAGATTGCCAATCACAAAAATATCCGGCCCCTTTCCTTGGGCCATAGCCGTCACAAGCGCCTGTTCATACCCAGGGGCGTCTTGCTCAACATATGTAATAACCACGGTCGGATACTGCGCTTGATATGCCTTAATGACATCTTGAAACGATGTCATTGGCTCGGTCCCCCACATCGTGAGCGTCACCTTACCAGAAGGAAAATTGGGATCGGCCGGTCCTTTTTTTTGGAAAAGGGGGATGATGCCCAAAAACCCAAGCACCACGACTATCACAATAACCGCAACAACGCCGATAATAATTAATCGACCCTTGGGCATAGTGATCGGTGGAATGTCTAGAGGCATATTGTTGCGGCAATAGTATCTTTATCATTGAGGCGCATGACACGCACCCCGCTGGTCGCTCGCCCGCTGCGGCGCACATCAGCTAGTTTTGTTTTAATAACTTGACCCTTTGCGGAAAGCACCAACACATCCTCTTCGTCGCCGATAATCTTAACGGTCGTCACAGGACCCGTTTTAGCAACAATCTTTGCTGTTTTGATCCCTTGCCCGCCCCGCGACTGAATTTTATATTCCGCCAACGGTGTTTGTTTTGCAAAGCCGTGCCCCATCATCACCAGTACCGTCGGCTTGCGAGCCGCACTCCCTTCCTTAATTATATCCATTCCGCACAAAAAATCATTTTTCTTCAGCCGAATACCGCGCACGCCAGCCGCCGTACGACCCATTGGCCGCAGTTGCGATTCTTTGAATCGGATTGCTTGTCCGCCGCCAGTTGCCAAAAGAACCTCATCTTTCCCCGATGAGGGGAATACCCACTCAAGCACATCTCCTTTTTTAAGCGTGATAGCAATAATGCCCGTGCGCCGTACGTTAGCAAAGTCTTTCATCGGCGTTTTTTTAACCACGCCGTCTTTGGTCGCCATCACCAAATATCCTCCTGCCGCCGCATCGGGACGATAGGTCACCAATGCTCGCACCGTTTCCTGCGGGGGAATGTCCAAAAAATTTTGAACCATTTTCCCCTTGGCGGTACGCGATCCCTGGGGGATTTCATATACTTTCGTTTGAAACACCTTGCCGCTGTCCGTGAAGAAAAGAATATTATCGTGCGTTTGTGCGTGCGAAAAATGAGCTAAGAAATCATCCTCGCCCACATCCGAACCAATCAACCCCTTGCCGCCCCGCCCCTGCACATGAAAAATATCGGGACTCAAACGTTTTATATATCCGCCCGCCGAAAGGGTAATAATAGCCTCTTCGTTAGCGATAAGATCCTCATCGGAAAATTCCGTCAGTCCGTGCGACACTACCTTGGTGCGCCGCGGATCGCCATATTTTTCTTTCATTTCCGACAACTCTCCCTCAATCACTTTCAAAATTTCTTTTTCAGACGAGAGAATAAACTGGAGCGCTTTAATAAGCTTCCTCTTTTCCGCTAACTCCTCTTCTATCTTCTGCCGCTCGAGCGATGCCAGTGTTTGCAAACGCATTTCCAAGATCGCCGTCGCCTGAGCTGAACTTAATTTAAATTTAGCAATCAAGTTGGTGTGCGCCTCTTCCTTGTCTTTTGATTTTTTAATGGTCGCAATCACCGCGTCAATCGAATCCAATGCCGTGACCAACCCTTCTAAAATATGCGCCCGTTCTTGTGCGCGCGTTAAATCAAATTCGGTTCGCCGACGGACCACCACCACGCGATGAGCCAAATATTGCTCAAGGATATCCTTGAGCGAAAGGAGCTGCGGTTGCATCCCGCCCACCAATCCAATTACATTTAAATGAAAATCTTTCTGCAGTTCGGTGTGTTTATATAGCTGATTGAGAATTTTTTGCGGCGCCGCATCATTTTTTAAATCAATAACCACCGAGAGCCCGTCTTTATCGCTCTCATCGCGCAGATCGCGGATCCCCTCTATTTTCTTATCGCTGGCCAATTGAGCGATTTTTTGTATCAATTCTGACTTGTTTACACGATAGGGAATCTCAGAAATAACAATACTGTGCTGTCCGGCTTTGCGTTCAACCACATCGGTCTTTGCGCGACAAGTTACCGCGCCCTGTCCCGTTATATAAGCATCAATAATTCCCTTGCGGTTGTAAATAATGCCCCCCGTCGGAAAATCGGGCCCCTGGACATATTCCATTAATTCCGCGACGGACAGCGACGGCTTTTTAATGAGTGCCATAATGGCATCAATCACCTCGCCGAGGTTGTGGGGCGGAATGTCGGTTGCCATACCCACCGCGATACCAACCGATCCGTTCAGAAGCATGTGGGGGATCTTTGCGGGCATCACGAGCGGCTCCTGGCGCGATTCGTCATAATTGGGAATAAAATCAACCGTATTTTTTTCAATATCGGCGAGCAATTCTTCGGCAATCTTTGAGAGGCGGCATTCAGTGTAGCGCATAGCCGCCGCGCTGTCGCCGTCAACCGACCCCCAGTTCCCCTGCCCATCGATGAGCGGATACCGCAAGGAAAAATCCTGCGCCATGCGAACCATCGCCTCATACACCGACGAGTCGCCATGCGGATGATACCGCCCCAAGACATCACCGACCACATTGGCCGACTTGCGATATTTTGCTCCATGAACCAACCCCCCATCCCACATAGCCCACAGAATTCTACGCTGAACCGGCTTAAGACCGTCGCGTACATCGGGAAGTGCTCGCGATACAATAACCGACATTGCATAATCCAAATACGAGGTCTCCAGTTCTTTGGTGATCTCAGCCGACGTCACGCGATTGCCCGGATATATTTTGGGTTCCCCAGCATCTCCCGCGTCATCCTTTCCCTTCTTATTTTTTATATTTTCTTTATTGCGCGCCATACCATTTGTTTCGCTCTCTGTTTCTATTTATTAAATGCGTCACGCATCGGAGCAATCAAGCTCTCCCAAGCCGTTCGGATATTGGTGATGCCGGCCCCAGCGCCGACACCAGGCGAACCGCGCCATACCATAAAAATAAACCACAAAACCACCACGAAACAAAACATACTGATGACCGATATAAAAAACCATCGCCGTCGCACCGCCACATCGCCATACTGCACATGGCGCATTGTTTGTTTTATCCCTTCAAACATACCACGCGAGTCTTCTTGATATCAACCAGGTCTTTCTTTTTGAAAACAAACTTCTCCGTCTCCTCCATCGCACCGCCGTTAAAATGGTCCGCACACTGCTGTGCAGTAATAGCACCGCTTCGGGCAACGCCCGGCGCTTTGAGAAATGATGGAATAAAAATCTTCGGATTAAGTTGCTTAACGAGCTTAACCATCGCCTCAACCTCGGCAAACGGAGCACCGCCAGACGGCCCAATAAGCACGTCGCACTCCTCTAAATGCTCGGTCGCGCTGGGAGGAAGCGGCTGAGCACAATGCCCCAAAAGACCAATAGAAACATCGTCCCATCCAACAACATAGACCGTCTTAAAAAAAGTCTTTTCCGACTCTCCGGGAAGTTCAAATCCGCGAATAGTTATGCCGGCGATATCATATTCTCCGGCGCCCCAAACCACAGCCGAAACTTTAGGTGATTGCTCTGGAGACGCGGGCCACGCAGTGATTGTCTTTATAAGCACATCCGTCTGAAACCGCGGTTGGGCAGTCCCCGATCCTTCGCGCGGCGGATCAATCAAAATACTCGTATCTCCATTTTGGATGCGGAAACATCCTTCGCCATGCCATGTAATAATCATAATAGTAATCTTCTATGTCTAGTAACGGTCTGGTAACGATACCATACGCAGGCGCGTTTGCAAACGCACGCTCACCATGCTATGGTGGCTCTGCGTAAAAAATGGTAGCCCCATGCTTACGTGGTGCGTTTTTTGCTCCACCGGTACTCCCGCAAAGAGCAGAGAACCACACATTTAGAGACACATGCAACAGAATACTTTTGCGTCTGAGGAAACGAAGAAGGCGCATCCGCTTACGGGGATTTTGAAAATACACCCCCAGTTGATTACGCCACTCAAAGAAGGAGATGCCGTTAACGTTGAGTTGCTCGCGCTGGAGGGACAGCGAGCCTATTTTGATATTAAGGGCCGCGGAACAGGTCTGGTGGCTGGGCGTGAATTTGTGAACGCCAAAGACATCATTAAAAGCCTGAAAAAAAATCAGGCAACCACCGCGACCATTGTCACGTCGGAAAATGAAGAGGGATTCATAGAGCTTTCTCTGGTTAAAGCATTGCGTCAGCAAAATTGGCAAGACGTCAAAGCGCTCAAAGACAGCGGCGTTGCGGTTGGAGTAAAAATTACCGCGGCAAATACCGGAGGATTGTTAGCTGAACTGCACGGCATCAAGGCATTTATCCCCGTGTCCCAGCTCTCGGCACAAAATTATCCACACGTTGAAGACGGGGACAAAAATAAGATCTACGAAGAATTAAAGAAGTTTGTCGGACAAAGTCTTGAAGTGAGAGTTTTGGATTTTAACTCCAAAGCCGACAAATTAATCCTTTCAGAGCGCGAGGTAACCGATGAAGGTGTACGAAAATCTCTTGAAAAATACGGGATTGGCGATACGGTTGATGTGGTTGTTTCGGGTGTCGCTGACTTTGGTGTTTTTGTGAAACTCTTAGACGATCCCACTATTGAGGGCCTAGTCCACATTTCGGAGATTGACCATAAACTCATCGATGCTCCCAAAGAGGTGGTAAAAGTCGGCGACAGCATGAAGGCAAAAATTATTGAGATTAAAGAGGGGCGCATCTCACTTTCATTCAAGGCACTTAAGCCGAACCCGTGGGATGACGCGGATAAATATTTTGCCCAAGATCAAGAAATCACCGGCACCGCAGCAAAATACAATCCCTTCGGCGCCTTGGTAGCGCTCGGCCACGACTTACAGGGCTTGATTCATATCTCCGAATTTGAAAGCCAAGAGAAAATGAAAGAAGAACTGGAACTCGGCAAGGAATATTCCTTTACCATCTCTCTCTTCAAACCAGCAGAAAAGCGCATTATTCTCAAGTTAAAGAAATAAACACTTGGTGCGACACCCAAAAACCCGCCTCTCTTTGGGCGGGTTTTTGTTTTATTAAATTTTGCACACCAGCGTTTACGCCATTGCAATTACTTGACATAATGCAATTTTTAAGTCATTCTAAATATAGAACGTTTCAATGCTTTTCGCGCATACGCGCAGGAGGAGACCATGCCTATTCCCATTCTCATTTCCATGACACTTTTATTGTTCACCATCGGATATGCATCCGGCTTTCTACATGGAGCCCTGAAGTTCATCGGCCGTCCCGCGGGAAAGGGGAAGCTGCGACCGGGCAGCACTTGGCGCACCCTAGCTCAAGCGCAAGTACTGGAAACCATCGGTCTGGCCCTTATTGAAAACATGGACACTGGCGATTGTCTTTGTATTTACACAGGCAGGACTGCGGAACAAAAACTCCCCGCCACCTTCGCGGTTACCAAGAGCCACGATTTGATTGCTCTCTTGGTCGACGCGTAAGGTAAAAACAAGGCGACGGCACTATGGGGCCCACACGGGTCCCTTTTTTTGCCTTTTTAAAGTAATGCAGTATACTTTCTCTGCACTATGAATAAAAATACGAAAAAAATTCTAAAAAATGTTTTTGCGGTCGCGCTTGTTTTTGTCGGACTCATCCTCCTTTTTTCTTCGCTCTACTCGCTTGAGCCGCAAAACAAGGAAATGACGCTTAACGAGCTCGCCACACAAATTGGAACGGGCAATGTCACTAATATCATTGTCCAAGACAACGTCATCACCGCAACCCTCAAGGACGGCTCAACGGCAACGGCCACCAAAGAACCCGAGACCGGCTTAATTGAAACGCTCAAAAACTACGGCGTTACCCCCGAAGCATTAGCCAAGGTTCCGTTTCAAATAAAAGAGCAGTCAGGTCTTAAGTTTTGGATGGGCATTCTCATCCCCACGCTTCTTCCGCTTATTGCAATCGGCATTTTCTTCTGGTTTATTTTTCGACAATCCAAACAAGGCGCCACGCAAGCGTTCTCGTTCGGCAAATCAAACATTAAACTCTTTGGCGCATTCAAGGATCGGGTTACCTTTGCCGATGTGGCCGGCCTCAAAGAGGCAAAACAGGAGCTTTTGGAGGTAGTTGATTTTTTGCGCAATCCCAAAAAATATCTTGACCTGGGAGCAAAAATTCCCCGCGGCGTTTTACTTTTAGGAATGCCCGGAACCGGAAAAACCCTCTTGGCTCGGGCAGTTGCCGGCGAAGCGGAAGTTCCCTTCTTTCATATTTCCGCATCGGAATTCGTTGAAATGTTTGTGGGCGTCGGTGCTTCGCGCACACGCGATGCCTTTGCCACCGCAAAACGAGCCGCTCCTGCTATTCTCTTTATAGATGAAATTGATGCCATCGGGCGTGAACGTGGCGCAGGCGTCGGCGGTGGACACGACGAGCGTGAGCAAACCCTCAACCAAATCCTGGTTGAAATGGACGGTTTTGACAAAGAAGCACAGGTTATTGTATTGGCCGCGACCAACCGCCCCGACATTTTGGATCCAGCACTTCTACGCCCCGGTCGATTTGATCGTCGCGTCGTCTTGGACCTGCCCGACATTAATGACCGCCAGGCCATCCTCAAAATTCACAGCCGCAACAAGCCACTGGCTCCCGCCGTTGATTTCCGACAAATTGCAATACGTACGCCAGGATTTTCTGGCGCCGAACTCGAAAACCTCGTTAATGAAGCGGCCATTCTTGCCGCGCGCAACGGACAGAAAGAAATCTTGCAGAATGACCTCTATCAATCTATCGAAAAAGTTATGCTCGGTCCCGAGCGCCGATCGCGCGTTCTCTCAAAGCACGAACGAGAAGTTACTGCCTACCATGAGGCGGGACACGCGCTGGTAATTGCCTCAGTCAAACACGCCGATCCCGTGCATAAAATTTCAATCATCGCGCGCGGACAAGCTGGCGGCTACACCCTCAAGCTCCCCATCGAAGACACGCACCTGCGTACCCGCAAAGAATTTATTGCCGATTTGGCGGTCGCTTTCGGCGGCTACGCCACCGAGGAAATAGTTTTTAAGGACCTCACCACTGGCGCATCAAACGATCTAGCGGTTGCCTCCGATATCGCGCGTAAAATGGTGGTGCGCTACGGCATGAGCGAAAAATTAGGCCCCATCACTTTTGGGAAAACACAGGAGTTGATATTCCTTGGAAAAGAAATTTCCACGGAAAAAAATTATTCAGAATCAACCGCTGTTGAAATCGACCACGAAGTTGAACACTTCATCCGCCGCGCCTACGAAACTGCCAAGAAGGTTATTCAAAAAAACAGGAAAGCGCTCGATTACATCGCCGACACGCTCCTTAAAAAAGAAATAATTGAAAAGGACGAATTTGACGCCATGATTAAAAAATTCGCCATCAAACCCATTGAGGCATAGCGAGCACAGCGCCAAACACTGGCCATCGCGTTCCCCCTCAAAAACTGCCCTTCTGCGGCGGTTTTTGAATTGAAAAGATGCGTTAAGTGCGCTATGCTTTTTGTAGGCACGAGTGCCTTTTATTTTTTAATATTGGTACGCGCTTTTGCGCCCATAGCTCAGCTGGTAGAGCAACCGTCTTATACACGGTCGGTCCTTGGTTCGAGTCCAAGTGGGCGCACCCCTATAATATATGCACGCCACTCAGATCATCCTTATTGCCGCTCATCACCACCAACCGCTCGTCTACGTCATCCTTTGCGTGGCAATGCTATTGGAGGGGGGCGAAATATCCCTCCCTCTCTTTGGCGCGCTGAGTCGGATTGGAGTGGTCAACCTACCAACAATCATTGTCGTCGGAATCGGTGCCGCCATCGGATACGATATTCTTTTTTGGTGGCTCGGACAGCATCTGTTAAAAAGGAACAGTAAGAAGATTTTTTTTATCGACATCTCTCGCATTGAAGGCGCGCTCAAACGAATGCGCCCGTCTGCTGGTCTTTTTATTTTCTTTTCAAAATTTGCCTATGGCCTTAATCGCGTAACGCTTGCCGCAGCGGGATACCTCAACATTCATCTGAAAAAAATGCTCCGCTACTCCGCCCCCGCATCAATCCTCTGGGTTATTTCCTTGATATCGCTTGGATATATCTTTGCGGATCGCGCCCAGCTCTTTCGGGGACGCATTGAACGCTTGGGTGGACTTATGCTTGCCGCCCTTGTGGTGGTGGCACTTTTTGAGCTATACATAAAGCACGTCATCGCTCATTACTTAATTGAGCCCAGGAATGGAGACGACAAAGAGAACGGCTAGGGCGGCTAGCTCAGCTGGTTAGAGCGCCTCGTTTACACCGAGGAGGTCATAGGTTCGAATCCTATGCCGCCCACAGCACTCAAGAAAGGGGGATGGCCATGCCAAACAAAGAGGAGCAACTCAGGTACCAAATTTGGAGGGATGGCGGGAAGACGCACCAGCAGTACATCGACACCTACGACGTCGATCAGGAAACCGCCGACGACCTAAGAGAACAGTACCACCGGCACCATCCACTGCCTCCAGCGCACACAACTTTCATTATTCGAGTACCCCGCCTGCCTTAACCCGAACACCCAGTACCACCCGCGCTTTGCGCGGGTTTATTTTTCTATGCGCCGCAAAACGTCCTGGCGCTGAGTTGTTTTTAGCTCAGCACAACGAACATATTTTTTAAACGCCGCTATGGTGCTGTCGTAGGTAGCCCGATCAACCGGATATGGCGTCGCATCTTTTCCTCCATGTGCAAAGCTGTATCGCGCTGGATCCCGGAACGACGCGGGTGCGCCATACAACACCTCAGCCACCAACGCCAGCGCCCGCACGGTCTTGGGACCAACCCCCGGCGTTGCCACAAGTTGTTCATATGTTTTTGGCTTCCGCTCTCCCAGAAGATATAATATTTTTTGAAGATATTTGCTCCGGGAAAACGACTCCCTTTCAACGGAGTGATGGGCAAATTCATTGTGCGAAAGGGCAAGAAGCGTCAACTGTCTTTCCCCATCAACGCTTTTTGCTCGAACCATATTAGACAATGACGACGAATGTCTGTCAACCAACCGCAAGTCACGCACCAGTGAGGCGAAATTACTCCCCGCCAAATCAACGCTCGTTGCCCGATTTACATCTCCCTCGCGAGCCGTCAAATTAAGCGTCTGCTGCTTCGTTTTTTGTGCGACAATCCCCGCGTGCGGCTCAACAATAAAATCTTTCACCGACGACCCATGCCAATGGTAGCGTCGCGCCGTCCCCGATTTAACGTCCATCCCCTGCTGAACAACCGACCACGAACCATTTTTTGAAAAAACAAATGCGTGATGATAAATTTGATAACCATCCTGGACCAACGCACTATCCACCTTTGCCGCCATCCGCGAACTGTACACCAGCCAGCGCGCATCATCCGGTGCCACGCTCGCGCGCTCCGACCACATCATAATTTCATCGGGTGTTTTGCGCGAAGTCTTCCCTTTTCCGCCACACACAAAAATCCCCAACTCGCGCTCCTTCCCCCGAATCGCCTCCTTGAGTGCCGCCGTGAGAATGGTGGTGAGCCCAGACGCATTCCAATCAAATGCCAGCACCGTCCCCAATGATTGAAACCAAACAGGATCAGAAAGTCGCCACACAAATTCATCGGACCCGACATCATCGACAATTACATCAATCATCGCCCGCGCCAACACAACCATCCGTGCGAACAACCACGGCGGACACCTCCCCTCATCTAATGTAAATGTCGCAACGCCACGAGAAATCATATTCCACAGTATACCACCAGACAAAAAAAGGGCGCCACGTCTTTAGATTGTAGCACCCGCCATACTCGCACCAACCAATTTTTTTCACAACCAGCCCTCCCTTGCCGCTAAGGCCAAACCCTCCAAAAAATCAGATCCGACAAGTAAAGAGTTAAGCGGTCATGGGGACAGAGATCTGCTCCGCCATGATGATAACTGACAAACCAAAGAGCGAG
The DNA here is from genome assembly GCA_041665445.1 of Minisyncoccota bacterium. Classification (GTDB taxonomy): domain Bacteria; phylum Patescibacteriota; class Minisyncoccia; order UBA6257; family JAGOQP01; genus DAIEKJ01. The sequence goes on along the minus strand of JBAYIV010000001.1, from coordinate 64,866 downwards.
AAGCAGGTCTCCCTTTTTCTCAACCACCCCATGGATGGTCGCGCGATAAAATCGACCTGGGTCAAGCGGGGGGTCGATGTTGTTTCTTGTTTTGTTGCCACACTGGAAAACAATCACATCACCAACACATTCCGCAATATTCATCTAGTCCTCCTCTGCGCCGATAGACGCGACACAACAAAGACAGCGTACTTTTTTTAGTATAACACCAAGACAACTAAAAGAATAAGCGCACACGGCGACTAAAAAATCAGAAAACAAAAATAATAAGTCCGGCAATCGCCGCGACAAACCACGTGGACATCTTTTTGTTATTCAAAAGAAAAAGATAGTATTTATCGCTCAAGTCAACCAGCCCATAAATACTCATCATTAAAAAACCAAAAGAATGTTTCTGAAATACATAGGATTTGAGCCGTTGTTGAATTGGCTCATTAAACCTAGTGTTTTAACAGCGTGAAACAAAAGTGTGAAACATTTTAAAACACAGTAAGCTCAATTATGGCTTAAAATCTACTCTTTTACAAAAATCCAATTTTAAATGTTTCACGTGAAACATTTAAAATCATCAATTTTCTAACTGATTTTAATAAAAATGTTTCACGTGAAACATTTTTATTAAAAAGCCGACCAGTTAGCAAAACAATTTAATCCGGCAAACAAAAAATTCATTGGAACAAAATAAATTTATGGGGTATAATTTAATATATCCCATAAAAATCATGGATGGCAGCCACAAAACAGAGCGGCAAAAAGTTGGGCAATTTGGCGAGAATATCTGCTGTGGATATCTTGAGTATATCGGTTTAAAAATAATAGAAAGAAATTTTTCTACGAAATTCGGCGAGCTCGACATTGTCGCCAAATCATCAGATAAAACCTTGATTTTTTTGGAGGTTAAGACCATGGATGAGAGGAAAGACAAAGAGAAACCATATGAAGAAAGTTATCCACTTCTGTTCGGCAACGTAAACAAATACATCCGGCAATCATTGATTGCAAACGAAATTGATTTTACGCCAGAAGACCAAATGTCGTCCAAAAAGATCGGCAATTTTAAAAAAATATCTGAATGGTATGCAAATAAATATGACAAACTCATTGGAACGAATGGATACCGCCTCGATCTTGCGGCTATAACGTTATTAGATAATTGTATATCATTAAGATATTACACGAATATTTTTTAGCTTTTAAAAACAAACGTATTTTTAATTTTTTAATATATGCTCGTCTTATGGTACCCTTATGGTTTTAAAATGCGTTGTTATTGTTTTTAAACATGTCAGGACACAACAAATGGGCGCAGATCAAACGGAAGAAGGAGATAACCGACAAAAAGAGAAGTCAGATGTTCTCAAAGTTTTTACGCGCAATATCGGTTATGGCTCAAAACGATCCTGATCCATCGAGGAACGCCTCTTTGCGCGCCGCCATTGAGCGCGCCCAAGAAAACAATGTCCCCAAAGACAACATCGATCGCGCTATTAAAAAATCAAGTGAGGCAAAAGACTTGGATTGCCTTATTTTAGAGGGATATGGACCTGATGGAATCGCGATAATTATCACCGCAACCACAAACAGCAGAAATCGAACCGTTGCTGAAATAAAAAAAATAATCGCCGACCACCACGGGAAGTGGGCTGATCCCGGAAGTGTTTTGTGGGCATTTAACAAAAGCGACGATGGGTGGGTTGCAAAGTTCCCACAAGAAACGTCTCAAGAAACCACGGAAACAATGAACAATCTCGTGGAGGCTCTTGACGACCACGATGATGTTGATGACGTTTACACAACCGCGCAACCACAACAAGAAAATGACTAGCGTTCCATCAAAAGACATAATCGTGCTTGGTATAGATCCGGGAAGTACTCGGGCTGGATACGGTGTTGTTGTGTTTAGCGGCAGAACGCCCCACTATATAACCGCCGGCATCATCGCAACAAAACAACGGGACAAAAATATGCTTCTGGCTGATTTAGATGTCTCGTTTAAAAAACTACTCAAACAAACAACGCCGGCCATTATAGGGATTGAAAAGCTTTTTTTTGTGAACAATATGAAAACGGGACTCGAGGTTGCTCAGTCACGGGGCGTCCTTCTTCTTTCGTGTGCACAACAACACTTGCCCATATACGAATTCACCCCAAAGGAGATAAAGCAGATGATCGCGGGAGATGGGGGGGCTGACAAAAAAGCCATCGAAAAAATGGTGCGCATAACCCTTGGCATCGACGACATTCACCAGCCAGACGATGCATACGACGCCCTCGCAATCGCACTGTCGGCTGGCTACACCCATCAACGCCCGCCACAACTTGCGACGCGTTGACAAACAAAGTCTTTTGAGTATAGTGGAGACATTAAAAAACAATAACGCGTTTGTGAGCCACGTTTGTATGACACACACCACAAAAACAACGCAGGTTTTATTTAATCAAATCCTTATGCTCGCCACAAAACAAAAAAAGAATCAAGACGATTTATCCGAAGAAGTTGGCGCAATGAGCGCGACCAACTCAACCAACGATGACGCAGGCGAAGAGGAGGAAAAAGAGAGCGACGATTTTAACGAGGAGGATTTTATAGAGGGCGGAGAAGAGGAGGAGGATGAGCTCGACGAAGATGACGCTGATGCATACGATGACGCTGATGCATACGGCGACAACGAAGAGGGCGCCTAAAACACACCCACAGAACACCTCCCAGTTTTTGGGGGGTGTTTTTTAATCAATGGACGATGTGATATGCTGGACTAAATTTGTATGAAAAATAAATCGCGGAAAAAAAAGATATTTTTAGGCATAGCAATTATTGTACTGCTCATCTTAATTGCCGGCTCCTTGGAGCTTCTTCGCATTCTCAAAGACCTTCCCCATCCGGAAAAGATAACCGATTTTGCACAAGCGCAATCTACAAAAATTTACGACACAACCGGCAAAGTTTTGTTATATCAAATCGGCGGAGACAACAGAACGGTTGTTTCTGGCGATCTTATTTCTCCCTACATTAAAGAAGCCATCATCGCCGCCGAAGATCAAAACTTTTATCAACACCCTGTGCTTGATATCAAAGGAACTTTTCGCGCTGCGTTAGTTGATTTGTGGCACCGAGAATTTGTACAAGGAGGGTCAACCATCACCCAGCAGTTGGTTAAAAATGTTTTCCTCACTTCTCAAAAAACAATCGAGCGCAAGGTGAAAGAATTAATCCTTGCCTATTGGATAGAACAACATTATTCAAAGGACGACATCCTTACTATGTACCTGAATCAGATTCCTTTTGGGTACAACGCATCAGGAATACAGGCGGCCAGCCAACGCTTTTTCGGCGTCGACGCAAGCGCGCTTTCAATCGCACAAGCCGCAACCCTTGCCGCGGTTGTCCAGGCGCCATCATACTATTCGCCGTGGGGGCAGCACGTCGACAAACTCAAGGAGCGCACCGCGTATGTCCTTAACCAGATGCGATCAATAGGATCAATCACCGAACAACAGTATGCGCAGGCCCGCGACGAAAAACTCACTTTTCTTTCTCAAAACATTGGATCTATTCAAGCACCACATTTTGTGATGATGGTCAAGAACTATTTAGAGAACACTTACGGCGAAGCCGTTGTTGAAAACGGCGGATTGACTGTGGTCACCACGCTTGACGTTGCGATGCAAAAGAATGCCGAGCAAGCCGTCGCTGATGGCGCTGCACGCAACAAAGATCTTTATAAGGGGTCAAATGCGGCGCTGGTGGCACAAGACCCAACCACGGGCGCCATTAAAGCCCTTGTGGGATCGGCTGATTATTTCAGCACCAGTATTGACGGCAACTACAACGTTGCCGCCGATGGGCTTCGCCAACCAGGATCAACCTTCAAACCATTTGTATATGTTACGGCATTCGAAAAGGGGTATACACCCGACACCATCGTCTTTGATACACCGACTGAGTTTGGGACCGATCGAACACAATGCCCTCTCGTCCCCGACTTTTCGTCTATAAACGCCAGTGGTTATCCCTGCTTCCACCCACAAAACTTTGACCACACGTTTCGAGGCCCCGTGTCGCTCAAAGACGCTCTCGCACAATCAATTAATGTTCCCGCGGTTAAGGTTTTGTATCTAGCGGGAATCCCCGACAGCATTCGCACCGCCGCATCAATGGGGATTGGTACGTTGGGTGATCCCGATAAAAGCCAATACGGACTCTCGTTGGTCCTCGGTGGAGCCGGCGTTCATCTCACTGATCTTGTTGGGGCCTACTCTGTTTTTGCCAACGACGGAACCAAGCACGATCAATATTTTATTCAAAGCGTGCACGACAGCCGCAATAACACCCTCGAACAACATATTGATGTCGCCACTCAAGTTCTTGAGCCTGAATATCCACGCCTTATAAATAAAATATTATCGGACGCATCATTGCGCGCACCTCTTTTTGGCGCGAGCTTGTCACAGACCGTCTTTAGTGGGTATGACGTGGCAATGAAAACAGGAACAACCAACGACTATCGTGACGCATGGACGGTTGGCTACACCCCATCACTAACTGTTGGTGTGTGGGCAGGAAACAACAACAACACGCCCATGCAACGCAGCGGGGGGAGTATCCTTGCTGCCGTTCCTATTTGGAGCGCGTTCATGAACAAAACACTTCCCCTCATTCAATCGCCGTCTTTTGTTCAACCAGACCCATTCACCTCGTCGCGACCAATGCTTAACGGACAATATATCACCACAAGCACGGCCAACGTCCCGCAGATTCATTCTATTTTGTATTACGAAGATAAAAACAACCCAACACAAGACCCTGGCCCAAACTACAACCCAAACAACGACCCACAGTTTCAGGGATGGGAAACTGGCGTCGTTTCGTGGGCAGAAAAAAATATTCCAAATTTTTTAACACTCTATAATCACTAACCACTAAAACGGCAATGTGCCGTGACAAAAAACACCCTTAAATTTTTAAGGGTGTTTTTTGTCTACGCTGATTTAATTGGCATAACAATATAAAGAAACAGTGTATCGTCGGGGGATTTAAAAACCGTTGGTTTGTCCTCGCCGTTAAATCCCATAAGAACATTTTCTGTTTTAATATTTTTAAGCCCATCAAGAACAAAGCGCCAGTTAAAAGTTATTTTGTTTGTTTGCCCTTTTATTTTTGCCGGAAGAATATATTCGCTCTCACCAAACTCCTGACTCATTGAAATGATTTGAATATTTTTCAACGTATCATCAATAACAAACTTCACCTCATGCAATCGATTCGAAAGCGAGCTCGTTACTTTCACCGCCGCGATAACATCGCTCGTTTTTAAAACCACCTCGGTTGAAAATTGACCCGGAATAATAACGCTGTAGTCAGGAAACTTTCCCTCAATAAGTCTTGAAATAATTGAAATGTGTTCGGTTTTAAATTCTATTTGATGATCGTCAAACCGCATGGTAATTTTTCCGTCTTTTTTAAGAGAAAAAACACGCACAACTTCTTGGATTGTTTTGAGCGGAATAATACACGCGATATCTGTAGTAAGCGTTGTTTCGTATTTTTTTTCTGAAACTATTTTTTCAGCGAGCCGAAAACTGTCAGTCGCAACAAACTTCAACACACCGCCCTTGTACGAGACATACGCTCCGCTTAATTCCGGCCGGATGTCCGATATTTGACACGCCGATGAAACCGCCGCCAATCCATCAATAAATGCATCTGGGTCGAAAGTGAATTGTTGAGCTTTTCCATCTTCAATTACTGGAATGATCGGATATTCATCGGTGTTAGCGGTTGTTATTTTTGCTTTATAATTATCACTCACCACGAGAAGCGATGATCCTTTGTGTTCAAAACTTATTCGCTCAGAAGAAAGATTGCTGATAATTTGAGAGAATATGGAAAAAGGAATAGCAATACTGCCGTCATTAATAATTTTTGCCGAAACAGTATACTGCATCGCAAGTTCCAAATCAGTCGAAGTGAGCTGCACCACGTCATTATGGGCAACGAAAAGAAAATTTTTCAGCACCGGCAAGTGAGAGCCTTCTTTGTGCGCCCCGGCAATAATAGCAAGTCCCTCTTTAATGTTGTTTTTTAGTATGACGATGTTCATGTGTTCTTATATATAAATATAAATAGTAGTAGGAGTAGTAGTGCCTGTGGATAGTGGATAGTGGTGAGATCTTAAAGGAAAATAAGGGTTTTTTTAATAAAGTGCATGTGTATAACTTTGTGGAAAAAGAAGGAAATCCTGTGTTAAGGATTTTTATTGATTAATTCTTTAATAAGGATAATTTTTTGATTTAACATTCGATCGGTGGTTATTTCACGCGCTATTTTTTCAAAAGAGTGTATCGCGGTGGTGTGATCGCGCTTCCCCAGCTTATCCCCAATGTCCGGATAAGACATCCCCAACATATCCCGCATCAAAAACATAACCACTTGTCGCGGAAGAACGATTTCTTTGCGTCGCGACGAGGTAATAAGATCATTTTGAGAGACTTCAAAAAACGAAGCCACCGACTTAAGAATTTGGTTTGGGTTAATGTTGGCCGCGCTTTGTTGAATGGTTGCGTTGATGATGTCCTCGGCAACTTTCACGTCAATGGGAGTGTTTTTAATTTCTTTATAGAAATACAATTTATTAATAATCCCCTCTATTTCCCTGATGTTTCTTTGTATTTTTGAGGCAATAACATGGCACACGCTATCCGAGAGCTCAAATCCCTTGTCTTGAACCTTGTTTTTAATAATTGCCATTTTCATCTCATAATCAGGGAAGGAAACATCGACAATCATCCCGCCCTCAAAGCGTGACCGAAGACGCTCTTCGAGTGTGGGGATCGCGGCGGGGGGACGATCGGAAGAAATGATAATTTGTTTATTGTTTTGATGCAGGATGTTGAATGTGTGAAAAAACTCTTCTTCGCTCGCGGGCTTTCCGCCGATAAACTGAATATCGTCGATAATAAGAACGTCAATGGTGCGGTATTTATTTTTGATGTCCTCGGTTCGCTTTGAGCGGATGGCCCAAATGACATCATTTACAAAACGCTCAGAGGGGACATATTTTACTTTCACGCGATTACGATAGGTTTTAATAATTTCATTGCCAATGGCTTGTATGAGGTGGGTTTTCCCCAGCCCCGTCCCCCCATAAATAAAGAGGGGATTATATTTTTTCCCCACGTCTCGCGCAACCGCCATTGATGCCGCGTATGCCAGCTCGTTTGATGAGCCGACAACAAAACTTTTAAAATTGTAGCGCGGATGCAGGTTGCTTTCTGGATCAACTGACAACTCAAAAATGCCCTCCTGTTGAGCAATTCGATCGGGATCTTTTTTAATTGCGGTAAATAACTTTTCCTCCGCGTCGCCGGCGAGCACGATGTATTCGATGCGGCAGATGCCCTGGTCTGATTTTTGTAAAAGCTCAAGAATGGTTTTGTGATATTTATTTCGAATCCACTCTTTCGCAAAATTATTTGCCACCCCCACCACCACCGTACCGGTAGTGTCGTCTTTTTTAATAAGGCGGCTGTTTTTAAACCATGTCAAAAAGTTTGGTTTTGATATTTGGAGTTCTATCTCCGAAAGCGTCTTTTCCCACGCATTTTTTAAGTCCATGTATTTTGAAAGGGTGATGCTTGTGGCGCGTTGCCAGCATTCTAGATGAAAGAAAAAACAAAAGAAAGTCCACCAACAAAGCAATCTGTGCACAACCTGTGTATTTCTCCTAAGCGGCTTATTTTAAGGCGTCTTTTCATTGGGGTGGTTTTAAAAGTTAATTATTGTAATGACTTGATTTGGTTATCCACAGGCACTTAGGTGTGTGCACCGGTTGCTTTTTGGCGGTGGTTTTGTTATGGTGACCCCATGTCGTTAACATTCCAGCCTAAAAAGCGGAAGCGTAAAAAAACACATGGTTTTTTGAAGCGATCCGCCACACCAACCGGGCGTCGCGTACTCTCGCGCCGTCGCGCTAAAGGGCGCAAGCGCCTTACGGCGTAAACAACAAGCTCCGCTATGCGTATGCGGGTGGAGCTTGTTTCCAACCCGCGCATGCTCGCAAAACGTTATCGTCTATCCGCGGCGTTTTTTAAAAAAATCCCCCTCTCACCGTTACCCAAGAGGGAAAATGATTTTTTTGTTGTTCGACGGTATCCGTCGTCGCGTTCGTACGGTCGGTTTGCGGCGGTGGTCTCTAAAAAAGTTGCCGCGCGGGCCGTGGTGCGCACACACATAAGGAGAGCGGTGTATGAATATGTGCGTTGTTGCCATGGGTGGTCGCGTTCCGGCAATGACGTGGTGGTTGTTGTTAAAAAAAAATTTGCGGATTGCGCGCGTCCAGGGAGAGCCGCCGCGCTGGATCAGTGGGGCACTGATATCACCAACTAGACCATGATATATATCTACACCCAATTTCTTTACCGCCCGTTATTAAACCTCCTATTTTTTTTATATAATAATATTTATGCTGACTTGGGGGTGGCCATTGTTTTGCTTACCCTCATTGTCCGTTTTGTACTCTTGCCGCTTTTCTATAAAAGCGCCAAAGATCAAACTATTCTTCAAAAAATAGCGCCACGCATTCAGGAACTTCAAAAAATACACAAGGAAGACAAAGAGCGACAAGTAAAAGAAATTATGGCGGTGTATAAAGAGCACCGCGTCAACCCCTTTTCCGGCTTTCTTTTTATTATCATCCAGCTGCCAATTCTCATCGCGCTGTATGGTGTTTTTTTGCGCGGGTTAAAAAATGTTGACGTGTCGTTGTTGTATTCATTCGTCCATCTTCCGGCGAGTATTAATTATCATTTTATCGGGCTCTTTGATTTAAGTTCGCGTAGCGTGGTGTTGGTGGTTCTGGCCGCGGTGTTTCAATATCTGCAGTCATATTTCCTGCTTAAGGCGGCTGGACGAAGCGGGAAAAGGGGGAGTGAGCTGTCTATGGCCGAGCGCATGGGGCGCCAAATGATGTACATGGGACCATTGCTTTCGGTGGTTATTTTGTGGTCGTTGCCGTCGGCGGTGGCGCTTTATTGGTTGACCACCTCAGCGTTCTCGACTGTCCAGCAAATTATTATCAATAGAAAGATACAAACGTCGCAGAACATATGAATGAGATTAAAGATATTTTTGAGCAAATGCTTCGGTTTATGGGGTTCTCTGACTTCTCCATTGCAATCACCGAAGAATCGCGCCGCTTGTCGGTGTTTTTAAACGAGGGCCCTTATTTGGATCGGCACATCCCTTCTTTGGTTGTTGATCTTGAGTTTCTTTTGAAAATGATCGCAAAAAAACGCGGGCAACCATTCGTGTTTGTCGATATTAATAATTATCGAAAAAATCGAGAAGATCTTATTGTGAAGCTCGCCAGGGCGGCGGCAAAAAAATCAGCGGGAGAGAAAAAAACAATTCCCCTGCCCCCCATGAACGCCTACGAGCGACGCTTGGTGCATGCCGAGTTAGCGATTCATCCAGACATCAAAACTGAAAGTGAGGGAGAGGGAAAGGATCGGCGCGTGGTGATAAAACCAATAGAATAGCAAAGCGGTCTGCGTCCAAAATAAAAATCCGCCCCCTCAAGAAAAAAAGGGGGCGGATTTTTATTTCATCTCTCCCCAACAAACACCCGTTTTATATTCAACTTTCAGGGGGACCGAAAGTGTATAAGCGGTTTCCATTTCGCTCGCCAGCGCCGCGGGCAGCTTGGTGTTTTTTTCAAGTGTTGCCTGGCGCATCTCAAAAATCAATTCGTCGTGGATGGAAAGAATAAGGCGAATGTCGTCATGGAGATGGTTTTTTTCTATGTACGCGTTGGTTTTAATCGTCGCGAGTTTAAGGATGTCGGCGGCAAGGCCTTGGGTGGGCATATTAATTGCCATGCGTTCGGCCTCGGACGCCATCCATTGATTGTAGGAGTGGAGTGCGGGGAGCGGGCGCATGCGGCCGGTGGCGGTGCGTGCTACGCCGGTTGCGCGCGCCTCTTCAAGAATGCGTCGCTGCCATTCTTTAACGTGTGAAAATTCTGAAAAATATTTTGAAATGAATTCTTTTGCCTGCACAGCGGAGATGCCGGCGGTTTGGGCAAAGGCGCGCGATCCCATGCCGTAGATCATGCCGAAGTTGAGTGTTTTTGCCAGGCGGCGCATTTCTTTGGTGACGTCGTTTGCGGGGACGCCAAAAACTCGCGAGGCGGTGATGGTGTGGATGTCTTTGCCGGCGATAAACGCTTCGGTCATGTGCGGATCGCGCGATAGATGCGCCAGGACGCGCAATTCAATCTGCGAATAATCAAACGCCACCAGCGTTGCATCGGTAGGCGCGACGAAAACATTTCTGATGCGCGCCGACCACGTTGATTCCTGGGGAATGTTTTGCAGGTTGGGGTTTTGGCACGACATTCTACCGGTGGCCGCGCCCAACTGGAGAAAGGTGGGGTGGATGCGTCCGTCGGGCGCGACCAGGCGCGTTAACGCGTCGCAATACGTTGTTTTTAGTTTAAACAGTTCGCGGTAGGCGAGAAGTTCGTTAAAAAGCGGCGAGGGATTTTTCAGCGCGATTTTTTCCAAGGCGTCTGCCGAGGTTGATTTTATTTTCAACCCCATGGTGTTTTGAAAATAACCCAAGAGCTGTTTGGGGGAATTGAGGTTGATGGCGCTGCCGGCGCTCATGAGGCTTTTTACTTTTTTTTCTTGTGCGGAAATTGCGTCGGTGATGTCGGTGGTGACGGCGGAGAGTGCTGAAGGGTCGACGAGAACGCCGGCCGTTTCCATGGCTGCAACAATGGGGATGAGCGGCGTTTCGATTTTTTCAAACACATCATTGAGGCCTGCGTGCGCCAGCTTTTCGGTGAGAACTTTTTGCGCGCGCGGCGCAAGTTCATTGTAGGGCAATTCTTTTTTGAAAAGCGTACGCGATAAATCTTCCCATGATGATGTTTCGATGCCCAGCAGTTGCGCGGCGATCATGAGGTCAAAAACGGGTTGGGTGGCGGCAGATCTTTTTAGCACCTCTTTTGCATTATAGAGAATGGTTTTGTGTGCGGTGGCTGATGGTGTTGGATTTTTTTGGGGCGAAAGGAGCGTCTGCTGGGTTGCGTGAGTGGGGGCCGGCGATGTAGATCGCGGGCCCCTCTGTGGTTCCAGTGAGGCGGATGGCGCGTGCGGGATGCGCTTTATCAGCGACGTAAATCCATTTTTTTCAAAAAAGACAGTGACTTTTCCCCAATTGGGAGCGCACGTAAGGCTGGTAAGAAGGGGGTTGATGGGTGCGTTGGTGCGGATGGTCGCGAGGTCCTGCGAGAGGAGGGCTTCGTCTTTGTGGGAAATTATTTTTTCATAGGCGCGGTCGGTTTGTCCGTGTGTAAAAAAATTTTCAAGTGATCCATATGTCTGCAAAATAGTTTCGGCAGTTTTGGGCCCTACGCCCATCACTCCTGGGATATTGTCGGATTGATCGCCCACCAATGCTTTATAATCAATGAGCTGGGCTGGGGTGATGCCGTAGCGGTTTTTCACCGCCGCTTCGTCATACATAAGCGTATCAGAAATTCCCTTCTTAAATGTTTCAACTATCACGTGGCCATCGCGTACTAATTGAAGCGCATCAAGGTCGCCGGTTAAGATGACGACTTGTAGGTTTTTTTCTTTTGAAAACTGGGCGGCGCAGGTGCCAATAAGGTCGTCGCCCTCAAATCCCGGGACTTCTAGGGTGGCGATGGAAAATGTTTTAAAAAGTTCGTGGGCGGAAATAAGCTGTGCCACCAACTCGTCGGGTGCTTTTGGACGCTGGGCCTTATAGGCCAAAAATTTTTCTTTGCGGAACGTGGGCTCGGGTCGATCAAAGAGTGCTACGGCGTAATCGGGTCTTTTTTGCTCAACGATTTTAAGGAGAACGCTGGCGATGCCATAAAGCGCTCCTACCGGCTCTCCGGCGGCGTTGGTGAATGGCGGCAGGGCGTGGAAACAGCGGTGGATGAGGGAGTGGGCATCTATAAGAAAGATAGTTTTTCCGCGGTCGGTAGAATTCATTATTTTAGTATACCATAGCTTTTTGTGTGCGTGTGAAAGGTGTGATATACTTAAAAATATATTAAGCGTTTTTGTGCCGCCGGACAATTTTTCTCGGCGCGCGAGAACAGATATTTTGTATGAACGAAAACAATCAACAGAACGAATACGGGTCGCAAAATCAATTTGGTGCGGCGGGTGTCCCGCCACAACCATCGCCAGCGGCAAGCGTGAGCGGGCAGCAGGGCGTTCCTCCTCCGCCGCCCGCACCCGACGAGCGCGTAAGCATCCATACCATGGCCTCCGACGTGCAATCAGTAAAAGAGACGGGAGGACAAATGCCGCAGTCGCAGATGGCTAACGTGCCGCAGATTCCCAATATGTCTCCTGATGTCTCCACCTTTTCTCCCGTATCCGCTTCCGCATCAGTTGCTCAAGATTTTCAATCGCCGCCCGCTCCTTCTGGGGAGAGTGATGCTTTCGTGCAGGATGGTGGTGTGGGGTCGGTGCCCGTCGCCGCGCCCAGCACATCGCCAAGCGGGTCAAAAACAAAGACAATTTTTATGATTGTTGGTGCGATTCTTGTGGCGCTTGCTTTGGGATTGGGGGCTTATTATTTGGTGGGTGCGCTGGTGAGTGCTCCAGCAACATCGGTTCCGGTGGTGACGAGTTCAACGGAGCAATTAGCTGCCTCATCTTCCCCATCACAAGAACAAGTTCAAGCGCCGACTATTGTACAGCCCATGGCGCATCTATCGCTCATACTTGCTCCAGCACAAACAGTCACAGTGACGCTACCGGCGGGCGGTCCAGATGCTGTTCGCGCTGCTGTTGTAGCAATGGCGGGGACGGAAGGACTTTCTGTCGGGAGTGTTAAAGACATAACAATAGTAGATGCGTCAAACACACCCGCGCAGAGTCCGACGATTCTTTCTTCATACTTCCCTTCGTTCGGCCAGTCGCTGGCGAGCATGGTTGATCCCGATTTCACCTCATGGTTTTATTTTGATAAGACCGGAGGAGCTAAGCTGGGGTTTGTTTTTAAATTGAACGCGTCGGGCGCTCAAGCAACAACAACCATTGGGCAATATATAGAAAGCAATCCCGTTGATGTGGGGCATTTATTCATATCTACAACCACCGTGCCGCAAATGCCCGCGTTTAAAGATGGTTTGGTTGGAAATGTTGTGCATGTGCGTTACTTGGTTTACAACAGCAAGGTTGGCCGTGTTTTTGAGTATGGTTTTATGTCCGGGTCGGACGGGAGCCTGTACTTGATTTTGGCGACGTCATATAATCAAATAGTAGATATCGTCAATCGTCTTAAGGCAAATCCATTGGTCGTTCCTCCATTGGTGATACCATCAACCATCACGACGTCGTCAACGTCGTCCACTCCTTAACGCCTATCGTATGTTAACACACGAGAAACAAGAAATGCTCAAAGGGCGGCTCATTGAAGAGCGGGCGCACCTAGAACAGCAAGTGCGTGAACTTGAAACGCCACCAGATTTTGGCGACGTGCCTGGGCCAGAAGATGACGCGGATGAGAACGTTGCGGCTCTTAATCAAGAAGCTTCAGCTCGAGCGCTCAAAGAAAAGTTGGGCAATATTGAGGGGGCGTTACTGAAGATGGAAAAAGGAACCTACGGCACGTGTGAAATGTGTGGCGGTCAAATCGACGAAAAAGTGCTTGTGGTAGTTCCCGACGCGCGTCGATGTCAGGTGTGCAATCAAAAGATGCACGTGCATCACGAATAATTACAACAGTCCCCTCGTGAGGGACTGTTTTGTTGTGTGAGTCTGCGTTATGCATCACGCAATTGCAAAAATTTTTTCGGCGGAACTTGAGGGAATTGGCGCACAACGCGTTGAGGTTGAGGTGGATATAAATATCGGCTTGTCTTCGTTTACTATCGTCGGTCTTGCTGATAAAGCTGTGTCTGAGGCGCGTGAGCGGGTCTCGTCGGCTATCAAAAATTCAGGCGCAAAGCCCCCGACGCGCGAAAATAGAAAAATTGTTGTGAATCTTGCGCCTGCGGATATCAAAAAAAACGGCTCGCATTATGACTTAGCTATCGCCTTGGGGTATTTGGTGGCATCAAATCAAATGCGGGCGTTTGACGCGAGTAACACTTTGTTTGTGGGTGAGCTGGGGCTGTCGGGTGACGTGCGGGGCGTCCCCGGCGTTTTCAATATCTGCCAAATGGCTGCTGAAGAGGGGTTTGCAACCATTTTTGTTCCATATGAGAATCGAAATGAGGCGGCGTTGGCGCGTGACATTGCCATTATCCCTATCCGGCATCTTCGAGATGTCATCGAGCACCTTGAGGGGACGGCGCCAGTGACGCCGCATCAAAGCGGTGACTTTGGGCCGGAAGACGCACTTGCGGCGATTGATATTTCAGAGATTCGTGGGCAGGAGACGGCTAAACGGGCATTGTTGGTTGCCGCGGCCGGCGGGCATAATATTTTTTTCTCCGGTCCCCCCGGTACGGGGAAAACAATGTTGGCGCAAGCGCTTGTTTCTATCCTTCCGCGCCTCTCTCTTGTGGAGGCCATTGAAGCAACGCAAGTACACAGTGCCGCCGGACTTTTGTTGGGGAAGCAATATATTGCGAGCCGGCCATTCCGTGCGCCCCATCACACCGCATCGTTAGTTTCTATTATTGGGGGCGGACAAAATCCTCATCCGGGAGAAGTGAGTCTGGCTCATCGTGGGGTATTGTTCCTCGACGAACTTCCCGAATTTCATCGCGACGTGCTTGAGGCGTTGCGGCAGCCATTGGAAGGCGGCGCGGTCGTGGTCGCGCGTGCAAAGCGGACGCTGTCATTTCCATCACGTTGCTTGCTGGTCGCGGCATCTAATCCGTGCCCGTGCGGTTATTATGGCGATCATGAAAAAGAATGCACTTGCACGGCGTTTGAAGTGGCGCGTTATCAGAAAAAAATATCGGGACCGTTGCTGGATCGAATTGATCTGCATGTGTGGGTTGATCGGATTCGTGCCGCCGACTTGCGCGGTGAGCGCGATACGCGGGAGTCGGCGCGATTGCGGGAGGCGGTTACGCGTGCTCGATTATGTGCGGCGCGACGGTTTGCCGGTGCCCCTCGACCCATTCTTTCAAATGCGGACATGACGTCAAAAGACGTTGAGCAGTATGTGTGTCGCACGCCGGGTGCGCACGCGCTGGCTGAAAAAATGCTTGATGCGGGAAAATTATCCGCGCGCGGCTATTTTAAATTATTGAAAGTCGCACAAACAATTGCCGATCTTGAGGCGGCGCCACTGGTTGAGGAGCGACATGTTGCTGAGGCGTTTTCATATCGCTCTCGCACCGTTGCTTAGACCTTGTCGCGCCACGCGCGCGGCGTTTTCTTTTTCTCGCGCGATCTGCTTTACTGAAGTGCGCCCGAGAAAAATATGAATGATTTTTTTGACGACTTGAACGAAAAACAGCGAGAAGCCGCCACCGCTCCCGATGGGCCGATTTTGGTTGTCGCGGGAGCTGGTTCGGGGAAAACCAAGACGCTTACCGCACGGCTTGTTTTTCTCATCACCCATCGGAAAGTCTCGCCAGAACGAATTTTAGCCATCACTTTTACCAATAAGGCTGCCGGAGAAATGAAGCGGCGCGTTGCTGACGCGCTGGCGCAGGCGGGTGTTTCGGGCGGCGAACCATTTGTGAGCACCTTCCATGCATTTGGTGCGTGGGTTTTGCGCCGCGAGGCGGGAATGTTCGGGCGGACCAATGGGTTTACTATTTTTGATGCCGATGACGCGGGGCGTGCGATCAAGCGCGTGCTTAAAAATCGCGGCATTGATCCCAAAAAAATAAGTCCCGCGCAAGCAAGCCGTTTGTTTGGGAAAATAAAAAACGAATTTCTCTCTGCGGACGCCGCACTGGGAACAACCGATGACGCGCTGGTGTGGGCTCTCTTTTCTGATTATGAGCGGTACTTGGAGGCGAACAATGGATTTGATTTTGATGATTTGATTTATAAAGTTATTGTGGCGTGGCAAAAAGATCCGGCGGTTCTGGCGCGATACCAATCTCGATTTTCGCATGTGCTTATCGATGAGTATCAAGATACCAATCCGGCACAGCACGCGTTGGCGTCGCTGGTAGCGCGCACGCACGGCAATATTATGGCGGTGGGTGATGACGCACAAGCGATTTATGGATTCCGATCGTCAGACTTTCGGAATTTTTTGGATTTTGAAAAAACGTGGCCGGGAACGCGGATTATTTTTTTAGAACAAAATTACCGCTCAACACAAAGCATTGTTGCCGCATCATCGGGTGTTATTGCGCGCAATCAATTCCAGAAACGCAAAACGCTGTGGACGGAAAATAGCCAAGGCGCTCCGCTTCGCGTGGTGGAACACGCCGACGAATTTGATCAAGCTGAATGGATTGTGGATGCGGCGGCGGCGCGTGCGCGCGCAGGCGCGCTGGTGGGTATTTTGTATCGCACCAATGCGCAGAGCCGCGCTTTAGAACAAATGCTTTTAGAAAAAGAGGTTCCGTATGCATTGTTTGGCGCCATGACGTTTTATGAACGCAAGGAAGTGAAAGATATCCTGGCGGTGTTGCGCGTTGCGGTTAATGCAAACGATCAGATTAGCGGCGAGCGGCTGGAAAAAACGTTCCCAAAAAAAATTACGCGCCCGTTGCGCGAAGCACTGGCGGCCGCGCCTCCCAATGCGTCGCCGGCTGATTATATTAAATTATTTTTGCACGTCGCACAGTATCGGGATCTTATTAAAAAAGAGTTTGCTAATTATGCTGATCGATACGAAAATATCGCCGAGCTTATTTATTTTGCCGAACAATTCGCATCCCTTCCCGAGTTTCTCGAAAAAGTAACGCTGGCAAGTCCTTTGGACGGTGCGCCACGCAAAACGCGCGAAGAGAAAAGCGCTGCGCGTATTCATCTGATGACCATTCACCTTGCCAAAGGACTTGAGTTTGATGATGTTTGTGTGGCGGGCGTCAGCGAGGGATTGATGCCGCACCAGCGGTCTCTTTTGAAGGCCGAGGACCTCGAGGAAGAACGTCGGTTAATGTATGTGGCTATGACGCGCGCACGCCAGACGCTGTCGTTGCACTTTTATCAAATCCCATCTCGTTTTTTATATGAGGTGCCGCCCGAGACGGTCATTTTTGAGGGTGATGCGGCACGCACTGTCCCTGGTCACACGCGCGACCTTGATGACGAGGAGCGATACATAGAGTATGATTGAGATATGAGGCGTCGCTTAGGCCAGCATTTTCTCACAAGTGAATTAACGCTTGAAAAAATAGCCGCCGCCAGTCAAAGCGCGGGTGCGGTTATTATTGAGATAGGCCCGGGGCACGGAGAGCTTACAAAATATTTATGCAAGAACAGTGCGCGCGTCACTGTTCTTGAGCGCGATTCGCGCCTTGCCGATGAATTGCGCGCCGATAAGCGATTTTGGTCGGTCGAGGTCATCGAAGGAAACGCGCTGGTAACCCTTCCTCTGCTGGTGGCTCGTTTGGAAAAAGAAAAAACCCCCTATGTGCTCGTGGGGAACATTCCTTATTATATTACCGGACGTTTATTGCACATTGTGGGTGATGTGAGCTATAAGCCGATCCACACCGTGCTGTTAATACAAAAAGAGGTGGCCCTTCGTTTGTGCGCAAACCCGCCACACATGAACCTTCTTGCTGCAATCGTCCAAGCATGGGCATCACCCACTATTCTGTTTTCGGTTCCGCGTGGTTTGTTTTCTCCTCCGCCTGAGGTGGATTCGGCTGTGGTGATGTTTGAAACGCGAGCATCGCTCCCTTCTCATCACATTCTTTTGAGTTACTATGCGTTTATGAGGATTTTGTTTAGACACCCAAGAAAAACGATCCTTAATAATCTTTTGGAGTGCGCCAATGTTTCTCGGGACGATGTCGTTGGCCGATGTGGCCAGATCGGTGTTAATTCGACACATCGCCCCCAAACGCTTTCACCGGAGATGCTTGAGGGACTTTTTTATTTGTTTGCGGGTTCTTTTTAGAGTACACTCATACTACCATGACTGATCAGCATAAAAATCTTTTTTTCGGCTTTTTTATTGTCGCGGTCGCGTTTCTTCTTTATTGGCTTTTCTCGTCATCGCTTTCTCAGATTATCACCTCTCCCGATAAATCCGGAGAAACCGCGTCGACAACAGATGCCTTTCCTATGGGCGCCCTGGACAAAGGATTAAACACTGAAAGCGTTGGGTCGCTCCAAAGCGCGTCGCCTGCATCGTCTTCGTCGTCGACGTCGTCAAATTTAACGGATAGTATTACTCGAGCCCTCACGAGTCAGTTTGTGTCTCTTCCTTTTAGTGGGCAATTGACCGCTTCGAGCGCTCAATCCTTGGTGGAACAAATAAACTTGCAGGGCGCGGCCGGGGGTCTTAATTCGAATTCACTCAATCTTAATACAGCCATTGATCCGGCAGCCTTCATTATCACCAACGATTCGTCGTCGGCTGTTATTTTGGCGTATGGCAATGCCTACGGTAAGGCGGTATCTGGGTCGCACATTATTACCGACCTTTTTGATTGGTCAAAAGTACAAAACGGCATCAACGCATTGGTGAGCGACGGGAGCGGGACTTTTATCAACGACTTTCTTAAGCGCGATCAGGCGCTTGAGGCTACTTTGAAAAACATGACTGTGCCACGAGTTTATGTGAGTTTTCATACAAAAAATCTTCAATTTTTCTCGAACGTTGAAAAGATTTTTTCTGCGGTGGCAACGTATCAAAGTGATCCTGTTCGAGCCTACATGGCGTTTGAGGCTCTCCCCGATCTTATTACTCAGTGGCAAAGCATTCAAACGTATCTCGTGCCCATAAAAAATTAATGAAAAAAGTTTTTTTAGTCGTGGCTATTCTTTTTATGGTTCCTGCCTGGGCAGGTGCCACCATAACCACGCAACAAAAATCGATTCTTGTCGGTGGCGCCGATCTATCTATCGGGTCTCGCGGAGATCGTGTCGCCCTTCTGCAGGAATTTTTATCGAATCAAACGACCGTGGCGGGTAAGATATATCCCGAGGGAATTGTCTCGGGATATTTTGGTCCCCTCACCGCGCGCGCGCTTGCGCGCTTTCAATCGGCGCATCGCGTATTTCCGGCGCTGGGTTATTTCGGACCCAAAACAAAATTATACATTCTGTCATTAACGGGCGGAGGGTCTGCCGCACCCGTCCAACCAAGCCAATCAACCACCACAACGTCGACTGTTTTGGAAAAACTTTCGTCGCTTCCCCTTGTCCCCGCCACCGACGTGCTGGTGTCGCCCTCGGGCATTGATTCCGTTGAGGCGTATCGCGCGCGATTTTTATCTTTATCTCAAACCGCGTCACTTGGATCGCTTGGCGACGTTGAGTTATTGAAAACCGCATCCGGAACGATTGAAACAATTCCCGCGCTTTTACAAGGACTGAAGCGCGCGATTGAACAAAATGACGGCATCGCGCAGGCCGTACTGGTAAAAAAATTGCGCCTCTGGGGAGATTTCTATCAGACTGTATACGGGCAACTGCGCCTCGTCTCCGTTTCGGCATCGATGGAGGGACAGCATCGAAATTTACTTGCGTGGTTTTCCTACAACGCAATCGCAGTCATCGCTGCCGCGTCTCTATCACAAACTGCGCAAAATATTGCGGACACACTGGCAAACTATCAGCGGGTATATGCGGAATATTATCCCACCTATCGGATTATTTTCTCTCGTCAATCAACGAGCGGTCGGTCGGCCCCGTCGGTGTGGGGAGGTTTTTGGAGTCGGCTTTCCTCTTTTGTTTTGATGGCGCGCGCGCAAATCGGGGCATTGCTCCCGTTCGGTGGCCGGATTGAATCCATCGCCGATGTTTGCACGACGGGAGAGCTGATTGTCGTTGGGGAGACGCCCCCACCGTCAAGTGGCGCATTCTTTTTGTATTGGACCGTGTATGCCGCAAACCCCTTTTTGTATAATGCGGTGTATCCTAGCAACTCGATTTTAGGAGATCAGTTCCCCAGTCCGGGCGTGTGTAACAAGGGGACGGTAACCTATTCAGAAGGAGCGGGGACGATCTCGTTCTTCGGGACGTCTCTTATCCCGTATTCTCCCTAAGTGAGTGCGGATTGTTGGGCGGAGATTATGCACACAAAAACTTCTCTCTCTATGTATTTATATGCTACACTAACAAAGAATGGGAGCCGTATGAGCACTTCCCGCATTTTATCGTACAGAAAAGTTTCTTTAGTAATCGTATTGTGTTCGATTGTTTTTGCCACCCCTAGTTTTTCGCTTCCCGTCTATGCTCAAAGCGGAACAGAGTCGGGCGATACTGGTATCTTGAGCACTTTTACGGGAACGGCCTCGGGTCTCTTGGCGCAAGAAATCGCGGCGACCGGCAGAGTCCCGATAGCGGCACCGGGTGTGTTGGGAATGCAGCAAGCAAGCACTATCGCGCAATTAACACTTTCGTCGTATCACGAGAATGTTTCTCGGCCGTATAAGGCGTTGCTTCGCGATGTTATCGTCAAGCGCATTACTGACATGATGACGGATATGATTGTCCAGTGGGCGCAGGGCGGGTTTCAGGACGAGCCATTGTTTGTGACTGACTGGAAGGCGTTTTTGAATAAGGCTGCTGACGTGGCGTTCGATTCTGTTAACAATGATCTGATGAGTAATTGGGGGGTAAATCTTTGCGGCCCCTTTGCACCGCAGCTCCAAGTTCAACTGATCGGATTGCAGAAACAGTACAGCAATCAATATGCGCAGAGCGCTATTACGCGATGCACGATCCAAGGATTTCAGCAAAATTTACAAAATACCGCCAACTATTTACAGAATGGCAACTGGCTCGCATTTGAAGCCGCTGCATCGCCGGATAATAATTATTTTGGAGTCTCTCTCCAGGTAAAGGATCAGTATTTGAGTCGAATGGCTCAAGAGTCGCAGTCGCGCCAGAGCGAGGCACAATCATCAGGAGGATTTTTGAATCAAAAGACATGTGTTAAACACGCCGATCCGAACGATTCCAATTCTTCGTGCACGCAGTGGGACACACAAACGCCAGGCGACACAGTGGCAAAGTCAATCGGTGAGGCGTTTACGGTTGGGAAATATGACTTTACGAGCAACATTCAGAGTATTGTCGCCGCGGTTATCAACGGAGCGATCAGCATACTCATGAACTATATACAGCAAGGACTTGCGGGGGCGACCTCTAACTATTCGCAGACAACTAACTACGGACAATTGCTCACAAGCCAAATGCCCCCAACTAATCCTCCGGGCGGTGGTGGTGGTACTACCGACACCAGCACCGAGACGATTTTGCAAAACTACGCCGACTTCGGGTCGTACTATAGTCCCGTGGTGAGTGTCTATGGTCAAGTTCTCACTATTCTGACGCAAACCGCGTCGTCGTGTCCCAGCCTTGTCCCCGGCGACATTCTCTCGGGGATTCAGACACAGGTAATGACCATTACTCAAGCGCTGGCTGATGCACAAACAAACGTTGATCAAGCAAGTACGGCATCATCAAGCGATGTGGTGGCTGCGTGGCAGACGTTCTCAACTACCTACACCGAGTTATGGACCCAGGTTCTTGCTGACGCGTCGGTGGGGACCAATTCAATGCTCAATGCGGCAAATGTGGCTTTACAGAGCGCTCAAGTGCTCCAACAACAATGTTCGTCATTGTAATTAATTCCGAGGCAAGCTGGTTGTTCTGGAGACAAGCTAACATTATCTAACATATATAGGCATGCCACTTTTTACAGGTTTTTTGCCAAGTGTTGCCACGGTGGTTAAGGCCCTCGCCACGCTTCTCATGGGTTTGGTGACGGTTTTAATTAAACTTGCCAGTTTATTGGTGGCTCTTGCGTTGTGGCTTAATTCAACGTTGACGCATCTTGATTGGAACGGAATGAATAGTTTTATTTTGCAGGGGTGGTCAATGTTTCGTGATCTGG
Organism: Minisyncoccota bacterium; assembly: GCA_041665445.1. GTDB lineage: Bacteria > Patescibacteriota > Minisyncoccia > UBA6257 > JAGOQP01 > DAIEKJ01. Next base: position 42,875 of record JBAYIV010000001.1, on the reverse strand, counting down.
CAAATTTGGGATTTGTCCTGGGGATTATTATTATTGCTTTTGCAACTATTTTTCGTTGGAAAAATTATTCCGCATCTCAGATTTTATGGAAACTCATCGTGGCGGCGCTCTTGGTAAATTTTAGCTTGGCTATTATCTCGCCGTTTCTCGTGGTGTCTCAAAATTTTTCCGATTATTATCTTACGGCAATCGCGGGCGGGACCGGATCGGGAACCGGATCGGCCGGGGACATGGCGTTGATTGCGGCGGAAAAAACGGTGAGCGCGCTTAACCCGCTTGTGTATACGAATGCGAGTTCTACCGCGATGGATAAAATAAAAACCTTTTTCTTTTCAAGTGCCGCAAGCGACATCAGTGACACCATAACAGCGCTCGTTGGTATTTTCATCCAGGTTATTATTTTTATGACATTGTTGAGTTTTGCCATTATTTTACTGGTGCGATACTTTTTTGTGGCGTTTTTAATGATGCTTTCGCCTATTGTGTGGTTACTGTGGATTTTCCCCACAACGCAAAAACACTGGAAATCTTGGTGGGATGAATTTATAAAATGGATGATTTTCCCTCCGGCTGTTTTGTTTTTTCTTAATTTATCAATGCAGCTCTATGCCTCAATTAACGGCGTGGGCGGGCGGGCGCAGGATCCGGGATTTAGCGGTTTTATGTCTGCCTTAACCACCAAAGGAGGAGATGTGGTTTCGGGGATGCCGTTTAGTAATATCGTTGGGTCGCTGATGGCGGTTGCTATGCTGATGGGTGGCATGATGGTGGCGTCAAAAATTGGTGTCTATGGGGGTCAGATGGCCACCGGCTCCGCAAAGAAAGTCGCCGATTATACCAAGGGCAAAGCAAAGGAATATGGAACGCGGGGCGCTAACCGTGCCTATAACGCAGGGGGAGACAAGAGCATGCGGGCAAAGCTCCAGGGTGGACTCAATAAGGCGGGGAGCACAACTCTGGGGAAAGCGCTGTTCCTTGACTCTGCGGCACAAATGCATGCGCGGGGGACTCAAGCTATGGAAGAAAAATCTAAAGCGTACGTTGAGGCAAAGCTCGCTGGTACCGGAAAACAAAAAGCCGAACTAGCAAGAATGATTGGCGGTCCGCAGGGGCGATTGGCGATGGCTCAAGTTTTGGCCGATGGAGACGGCGGGAAATATAGTATGGGGGAAATAATTGCGCTTCATGAAGGATTGAAAAAAGACAACCCTAAAGGAAAAGAGGCGCAAGCTGTTTTGGCTGCGCGCGGATTAAATGAAGGCGCGATTCAAGCATATGCGGCCGGCGACAGGGCTCGGTTCATGACCGAAACAGGCAAAGCGGTTTCCGTGATGTCGTCCGATGATTACGCTCGTTTTATGAAAAACGATGGGAAAGCCATCGCTCAAGGAAAATATTTTGCCGACAAGAATGGCGTCAGCGCCTTAAATGCAAAATTTGGCACTGGAGCCAGTATTGACTATCGTAATCAGACACATAACCTTGCCTATGATGATCCGGCAAAAACAAGGGCTACGGCGGCTCAAATAACCAATTCCAATGATCGCGAGAAATTCTTTATGGACGGGGCTGGTGTGGTTCTGGATGAATACAGCACTCAGGTCGCCGACAATAAGCGCGATCTGCCAACAAAATTGCAAGCAGAAATTAATAATGCACAAACAGAGTATCAAGATGACATCAAAAACAGAAGACCGGTCGTCGCGTCCAAAAAGAAGGTAGAGGTTTTGGTTGAGAGAAAGGTGAATCTTGATAAGCAAATTGCCGATGAGTTGGCGGAGACAGTGAAATTTGCTGCCATACGTGGCGACATTACCAAACTAGCTCCGGAGATGAGGAAGTCAAAAAATGCCCGCGTCAAAGCATTTGGTGACGCAATGAAGTTGGTATAGGTTTTTTACACACATCAACAAAGCAATGATTAGAATTTCTCGTGAACAGATAAATGAAAGATGGGAAAACATCTCGCAAGTTTTAAGAGATGCTATTTTTTCTATTGTCAACGACCATCACCTTGATCGCATAGCTGAAAAAAATCAAATAACTCCCGATAATAGATACGATCTAGAAAAAATCGTCGATCTTGTTTTTCTCGGTTTTCTTCCCTATCGCGACGCGATGCGCGAGCTTCAAGAAGTGCTTGCGGTTAATGAGAAAACGGCCTTGGCGGTATATCAAGAAATTGACGCTAATCTTTTTGAGCCGATTCGCAAAGACATCGAGGATAATTATTTGAAATTCAAAGTGGGCGTGATTGATGCGGCGAGCGTTCAAAAACCAGACGTTGTTTCTCAAATAAATCTTAAAACGCCCGAGCCCGAGGGAACAGTGAACCTTAAAAAAGAAGAAGCGGGTCCCAGAATTCTTGCGATGAAAGAATCGGGAGGTACTGGTGCGTTTGTCCCGCCGCGTGCGTCCCGTCCGCTTCAGCAAAAAGAAACCAGTCCATCATCTGAGCCGTCCATTATCCAGAAAAAACAAGACGTTGAGGGAGCATCTCGCCGTCCCGTTCCGCCTTCGCCGGATTCAGAGAAAGATATTTTTTCGCTTTCAACTAAAGACTTATGGGGGATAGAAAATGAGAACATTGCCGCTTCTCGCCGCATCATGGGCCAGCCAGCCGCGGCACCATCGGACGACTCCGCACTGCTCAACGCTCGCCACCCATCTTCTCCGGCATCGGTTAAGCCGAGCGGCGCACTTGATCCAAAAATAAAAAAACCAGAACATGATCTTTTGCCGGTCATTGAAGACTCGCGTCTTCCGGAGGTGATGCCCGTGCCGCATCCAATAGCAGGAAAGCCAATACATCCTAATGAGAAAAAAGAAATTCTTCCATTACCGTCAGCACCTGTTATTCATCCTCAGGAAACAAAAATCTCTCAAAAAACCATTGAAACAACGCCTCCCACAAGTCCAGCATCGGTCAATGTATCGATTGCTCCGCAGAACAACGCTCCACAACCCCTCCCCACTCAAACCTCTGCGTTTGGCGGCAATATAAATACTCAACCGGTTTTAAACCAACCAACGGGACGCGTCGCAGAACCAGAACAGGCACCGCCGCAAGTTCGTCCAATACAATGGGCTCCACCGGCACAGGCGCCACGGCAACCCGATGTTGTCGTTGAGGTCAGACAAACGCGCGAAGAGGGTGGTTCCTCCTCGGGTAACCCATATCAGGCGGGTCAGCCCGCGCACGAGGCAATGCCATCTCGCCCCATGAAGATGGCGCCATTAGCCTCGTCGACTCCGGCACCAAAAGATGCCGACGCGCCTATGGTGAGTGGTATGGGTTTGCCTCGCCAACAGGAGGTGAATAAAAAACCAATCGACCCCAATGAAGTTGTGGACATGGGTCCGGTTATCATTCATAAGCGAGACGATCCGTCTGTTGCGCAGGCGCGGTCGGGATCACAGTATCAAAACCTTTCCTATAGTGGGTTTTCAAAAAATCTTTCTAGTCAGCCGTCGCATCAAAGCGCGGCACCAGCGGTCGCTGACGTACAAGTTCCCCCACCATCGCAGGGGGCCGCGCAAACCGTCGGCATCTCTGTTGATAAACACGATCAATATCCGGCGGTTGGCTATGGCCAAACACCGGTAGTTTCCGCTCCTCAAAAAAAGCGAGGGTTCTTCTCTTTTTTTAGAAAATCATAATTCTTTGTGCTTTGTACAAAGAGCGGCGGTGGGATATACTAAGAAAGATTTATGGCTCAGTTTGAAGTTCCTCAATTTATAGATACTGAAAGCAAGATTGTTGGTCCGTTGACCATCAAGCAATTCGGCTTTGTCGCCACGTCAGCGCTGGCGTGTTTTTTCCTCTACTTTACCCTTGCTTTGTGGGCGTGGATACCGGTGGCGATTATTCTCATGGGTGCTGGTGCATCATTTGCGTTTATCAAGATAAACGAGCGGCCGCTCTATATGCTCACTATCTACGCCGTTGAATTTTTCTGGGGCCCCAAGGTTTTTTTGTGGAAACGCCCCGTGATACAAGAAATGATCACCATTCCCACGGTCGTCATCGCCGCGCGACGACAGGCGCTGGGGGAAACGCAGCAGAAAAATTCAAACGTGGCAAAATTGTGGCAAGAGCTTTCCACGACCCGCAATCCCATCCCTCATCGGGAAAAAGAACCGCAACCGAAACTTGAAGATGTGCGGGAACAATTTGAGGTTTTCCGCCGGACAACCGGCGAGAAAGAAGTTGCTCGGCGCATTGATTATCGCTAGGACTTTTTTGTTTGCGGCTTCTTTTCGTGTATACTTATTGTATTGTATGGCCCAAGGCATTACTGAAAAAGAAAAAATAACCGTTGCGCCTGATTCGACCCAGCGGTTTGTTGACGTTAAACAGATTAAAAACGGGGTGGTTTCGCTTAAAAGCGGTGGTTTGCGTGCCGTGGTAATGGTGGCGGGGATCAATTTTGACTTAAAATCCCAAGAAGAACAGGACATCATCACGTCGTCGTACCAAAACTTTCTCAATGGACTAGACTTCTCTTTGCAGACCATCGTCCATTCGCGCAAACTTAATATTGATGCGTATCTGGCGCGCATGGAGGAAATCCGTGTTGCGGAAACAAGCCAGCTGCTCAAAACGCAAACAGCTGAATACATTGAATATATTGGCGGGTTGGTCAAAAATAATGAGATTATGACCAAAACTTTTTTTACCATTATCCCGTATGATAGCGGCGGGTTGAAAGAAGTGCGTCGCAGCATTACTGATTTCATTCCTTTTATGAAAAAGAAGGGAAACAAAACAGAGGAGCAAGAATCGTTTGAGGAGCAGACGGTGCAATTGCAGCAACGCGTTGATCAAGTTATCGCGGGCTTGTCGCAGATTGGTTTGCGTGCGGTGGTGCTCAACGACGGCGAGTTGACCGAGCTCTACTACAATCTCTACAATCCGGAAACAATAGAAAAAAAGCTTCCCAAAGAAACAGCGCACCCATCCCCGCGCGGTGCGGCATAACGAGCATATTTTATGGCAGATCAAATACGTGTTTTAAAACCATACGCAGGTCAAGAAGAGGGAGACATGGAAAATCTCATCGCGCCCGCGGCCATGGAGGTTAACCAAAGCTATGTCAAAATAGGCGAGCGGTTTGCGCGCACATTGTTTGTGTTTTCGTATCCACGGTATCTTTCGACGGGATGGTTTTCGGCGATCATCAACTTGCCGCAATATTTTGATGCGTCAATCTTCGTTCATCCCGTTGATACGGCGCTCGCGTTGCGGAATTTGCGCAAAAAGGCGGCGCAGATAGAGGCCGAACTTTCCGATCGGCAAGAAAAGGGATTTGTGCGCGACCCGATGCTGGAGACGGCATTTTCCGACATTGAGTCGTTGCGCGACAGCCTGCAACAGGCTCGCGAACGGCTTTTTGATACCTCGGTCTACATCACCATCTATGCCGACTCGCTGAAGAAGCTGGACGACTTAGAGGAAACGGTAATAAATATTTTTGAAAGTAAGTTGATTTATATTAAGCCGGCTATTTTCCAGCAGATTGAGGGGCTCACCTCGTGCTTGCCGCTTGGGCAGGACAAGTTGATGATTACGACACCGATGAATTCGGGCCCCGTGTCGTCGTTTTTCCCTTTCGTCTCAACCGAGCTCACGTCTGAAACAGGTATTCTCTACGGCATTAATCAGCACAATAATTCGCTGGTTATTTTCGACCGTTTTTCGCTGGAAAACGGCAACATGGTTATTTTCGCCAAATCTGGATCCGGAAAATCATATGCAAGCAAACTCGAGATTCTTCGGTCGCTGATGATTGGGACCGATGTTATTGTTATTGATCCGGAAGATGAATATAAAAATTTGTGCGATTCGGTTGGGGGTACTTATTTCAAAATTTCTTTAACGTCCGATCAGCATATTAATCCGTTCGATATCCCGCAGGTTCCCAAGGGTGAAGATCCCGCCGACGTTTTCCGTTCGCACATTCTCAACCTGACGGGTCTTTTGAAAATTATGTTGGGCGACATCAGCGTTGAGGAGGAGTCACTGCTTGATCGTGCACTGACGGAAACGTACGCTTCGTATGATATTACGCCGGACAATCCGAATTTTTTGAAAATCGATCCGCCACTTTTGTCGGATCTGCAGACGGTGTTGCATAATATGGAGGGAGGGCGCAGTATGGGCGAAAAGCTCTATCGGTTTACCGAAGGCAGTTACGTCGGCTTTATCAACCATCGCACCAATATTGATTTGCGGAACCGCTTGATTGTTTTTTCAATGCGCGATTTGGACGAAGAGCTGCGGCCGATCGCGATGTATGTGATTTTGAACTTTATTTGGAACATTGTTCGATCGGAGCTCAAGCGTCGTTTGCTGGTTATCGATGAAGCGTGGGTGTTGATGAAATATCCGGAGGGCGCAGCGTTTTTATTCGGGCTAGCAAAGCGCGGCCGCAAATATTATCTGGGATTGACCACGATCACGCAGGAGGTGGAGGACTTTCTTGGTTCTCCCTATGGCAAGCCGATTATTACCAACTCGTCGCTTCAGCTCTTACTCAAACAAGCGCCGGCAAGTATCGATATCATCGGCAAAACATTTAATCTTACCGATGCGGAAAAAAATCTATTGCTTGAGTCCGGCGTGGGGCAAGGATTGTTTTTTGCGGGATTGAAACATGTGGCCATTCAGGTGGTGGCGTCATTCTTTGAAAATCGAGTGGTGACCACCAAGCCGCAAGAATTGCTCGGCGAAGAGGGGGGCGATCTTATGGGGCAGTAATCTGTTTCTTGGGAGGGGGACTGTGGCGGTGTAATATACTGTTTGTATGGACATCTCAAAAATCGCAGAGTTTGACGCTCTCAAGGAGATAGATTTTCTTGAGCCAATGATTCTTCTTGTTTTTGTCTGCGCTTTTGTGGGTGACTTCTTTTTCTGGACCATCATCATCCATTACACGGCCGCGCTTTTTGTCGGATTTATTTTGCTCCCCAAATTTCATCACTTTATTCCACGGGTTGTGATTATTGCCTCGTTTATACTTCCTTTGCCGGTGCTGATTATTGGTTTGATTGTGGGCATCGTGCTCTCTAACAAGCTTATTGAATTTGCCGCCGTTACTGTTGCGCTTATCGCCGTAACAGCGGCTACGGTTGGAACGGCGGCCCCCGCGACCATTGCCGCGGAAGCTGGTGTTGTTGGTGCTGAAACCGCAGGAGCAGTAGCGGTTGATGTGGCGGCCGAAACCGCCGGACGGGTCGCGACAGAGGCGATAGAACAGGGAGGGGAAAAAATCGTCCAGAAGGCGGTTGAGGAAGGTGTTGAAAAAACGGTCCAAAAAGGGGCAGAAGAGATGGCTCAAGAAGAAACGGAAAAAACGCTTGGGCAGAAAACAAAAGAAAAGGGACTTAAATATGCCGAGCGGAAGCTTCGGGGGCGGCGAGATGAATTACGAAAGGAATTGTTTGACAAAGACTCAGAAGACGAGAGAGAGGACGCCCAAGAGAGTTCTTTGGGCGGCCAGGCTCTCAAAGGCGGTGACGTTGTTGATTTGCGCGGAAAAGGCGTTGGTGAGCAAGGCGCTCCCCCCGCTCGTTTGCATGGGAACGATGATGATATTGATGTGGCTGCATAGTTTTTTTGTGTATAAGAATGTGGTATACTAATCCAAAGATGAGAATTGATGTGAAAAAATATGTTGCATGCGGAGCGGTTATTTTAAGCTTCTTATTTGTGTCGGGGGGCGCTTTATTTGTTCGTGCCGCAGACCAGAGTACTCAGCCGCAGTTTCTTTTCTCGTGGCGCGCCGTTGGTGGCGCACCAGCGTGGTATTCGGGGAAAGTGCTGCCCACCTACCAAAGCTCGATTATTTTGTCAGTGACGATGCTCCAAGGAAATAAAATTGTTTCTCTCGATGGACGAGCGGTCAAGTGGTTTATTAATGGTGATCTGGTCGCCCATGGGATTGGCTTGGGAAGCATTCTTTTTGTGAATAAGAGAGTTTTTGGCGGCGGCGAACTTGATATCAAGGTGTCGACGCAGACCACCGATCCAACGATGGGCGACAACGCCATTCAATCGGGTTATTTTACTATTCCCGTTGTTTCTCCTCAGGTTGTTATCCAGGCGCCTCCTTTTGTTGATTCGTTCTCTCCCGGACAGATAATTAATCTTGCGGCTATTCCATTCTTTTTTACCGTTTCTCCAGAGGCGCTTTCCATCAAGTGGACGGTCAATGGATCAACGGCTCAATCGAGCAGTGATTCGTCTCATCTGTCTATTCATCTCGATCAGCATGCGGCGGCGGGTAGCCAGTCTGTCCAGGCCGTTGTGTCAAATCCTGCTCAGTCCGGCATTGAGCAAGGATCGGCGTCATACTTCTTTTCTATTCGATGAACATGCGTTATCTACGAAAAAAACAGGTTTTTCTTTTAATGGTTGTCGGAATTGCTCTGTGTCTTTTTGGACACGCCGCGCACGCTGATGTTATCAGCGCGGGCCTGCCTTCGTTTACGCAACAGGGACAAAGCCCGGCCGATTTTGTTAAAAGTTTATATGATTATGCCCTCGGGATTGTTGCCGGTGCGGCGGTGATTATGATCGTGTATGGAGGTGTGAAGTATGTGGCGAGCGGCGGCAATGCTGCGGCAAAAGGAGACGCACTTGATATTATCAAAAACGCCATCTTCGGCGTGGTGCTGTTGCTGGGCGGGTTTATCATTCTCTACACTATCAATCCTGAGTTGGTCAATCTCAAAAATCCAACAGTGCCCAACGTCCCAACGCTTCCGAGCAATTCGGGATCATCTTCTGGAGCCAGGACCGGCGACTGTGTTATCACAGCGACCCCATCGTCTGGTCCGTCTCCCCTTGCGGTGGCTCTTTCTTCCGATGTCGATGCGGCCGCCTCTTTTTCCTGGACGTTTGGAGATGGTTCTGCTGGCAGTTCAGACGGTTCACCATCGCACACATTCCAAAACAATGGAATATATACCGTGTCTCTTGGGACAATCCTGGCGGACCCAACGGGCGGTGGGAACGACACCACACACAGTTGCACGTTGCAAATAACAGTGGGGAGCCAAGCGGGAGGACAATGTCAGCCGCCGGCAAGTGGTCCGTGCTCTCTGGCCGCGCTTCAGGGCTCTTGTTTTGGAAGCAATGCTCAAATCGCTGGTGGAGTTTGTATGATTGAAAGTTCTGGGAACCCAATGGCTCAAAGCGGCACTGATAAATGTGCCGATGGAAGCCCTGTCTCCATTGGCCTATTTCAAATAAACATCAGCGCAAACACCATTAGTGGACTGAATTGTCCCACCGCTTTTGATCATGCCTTTTCTGGCAGTCACCCGACGTGCAATGTCACCAATAGAGCGTTGTATTTGCAGTGCCTCTCTGCCGCGCAGAGTGCCAGCGATAACATCGCAAAGGCGTGCGAATTATCTGGAAACGGGAGCAGTTGGAGATTGTGGGGACCGGCGACTATTCAAAAATGCGGTTTATAAGAATAATTAGTCCATCCATATATGAATACAAAGAAGATAGTATTAATTAGCGGCATCATTATTCTTGTGGTCGCCATCGTGGTGGTGGGTTTTTGGTATATACAATCAATCTCAACCGTTCCCCCGCAAGGCGGGAATGCCAGCAGTACCTTTCCTGTGGCTCCAACGAGTACGTCTCCCGCGGCCCCTTCCCCAGTGGCCGGGTCTTCGAGTAGTGTTTTTAGTATTCCTACCGCGCAGGGAGCGGTTACCGTGAATAATTTCTACCAAAACGCAGTAATTGTCGCCGCGGGCGGGTCCGAGGCTCTTGTCGCCCGCAATCCAGGATATGATATTAGCTATTATCAACCCGACAATTCATTTGCTATTTCTATTTCGCAAAAACCCGTGATGGCGATGCGGACACAGGCAGAGGCGGCGTTTCTTCAAAAATTAGGGATTAGTCAGAGCGATGCTTGTAAGTTAAAGGTAACTGTTGGTGTCCCTATTAGTGTTGACCAACAATATGCTGGAACTGATTTTGGATTGAGTTTTTGTAAGTAGGATTATATAGATTTTTATAAACATATCTTTGTGTCGGTGATTAATAAGAGACGAACCCATGAACAGCGTGCCAACAAATAGAATTATTATCATCATCATTGCTCTCTTGGTTGTTGCCGCTATTGGCGTCGGCGTGTATTTTGGGCTTCAGGGCGCCAAACAAGCGGCGACTCCCGGTCAATCGTCGGGAGGAGGTACTTTTCCGCTGTCATCGGGGAGCAACAATCAGGGGTCCGGGGCATTATCTGTTAATCAGGGTCAACCAGATCAATCTGCGCCATCGGCGGCGCTGCAACAACAAAAAAATAATCTCTTTCAGCTCACCACTAATCCGGCCGCTGTCTTCTGGGTTGCTTCATCGACCACTAGTACGTCGGGGATTATTCGCAACGCTGTTTATTATATGAACGCCAAGGGTGATGTGGTGCAAATCCAGGACATCGGCAGAGAACAAACGATCGCCGGATCCTCTTTTGGAACACCGCTTCGGCTCTGGCAAAATAAGTCAGGCTCAAAAATCGTCGTTCTCTTTGATTCGCGAACGTACGCCCTTTTTGATATAAAAACAAAAGCATGGGATGTATTGCCCGCGGAGACGATGGACGTTGCTTTTTCGCCCGATGGGGCAAAACTGGCGATTCTCAAGGAGCTCAATGGTCAAGCGATCGTGTCAGCCATTAGCCTTGGTACAGCGCGACGCACCAGCACGACGCTTGTCTCGCTCGCGATGGTTGATGTAAAAATTTATTGGCCATCAGCAAGCCGGCTATTTTTCGTGTCTCGTTCGTCGTCGGGAGTTGATGGTCAGGTGTGGTATTTTGATCTTACCAAGAAAACGCTTAACTATGTTACCCACGGCGATGGACTCGCGATGGTTTTTGGCGGCGCGTCTCCCTCTGTCGCCGCACAATTTGTGGCATCTCCAAACGGAACGTCGATGGCGGTAAGTTTTCTTGATGGTGAAAATAAACAGCGGGGATCGCTGACGATGGCAACCATCGCCGATAAATGTATTTTTGCTCTAGACGGAAAAAGATTTTTCTGCGGTGTCCCGCGAGAAAACGACAAAGGAAATGATTTAAATATTTTGAACGACTATGTGCGCGGCGACGTTTATTTTCATGATTCTTTGTATAGCATAGGGGGCGATGCATTTTCTTCGCTGACGCCTCTGGTAACCGCGTCGGACGTTTTGCTGGATGTTGTTTCTTTGTGGGCGACGGCAACGCAGCTTTTCTTTATCAATCGTCTTGACCACACGGTGTATCTCTATAATCTTCCCACGTCGTAAACAACGCCTATGCCACAATCGCACTTTCCCTATCCCACCAAGGAATTGGTTAAACAGCCCGAATTGCGGCTGGTTTTTTACATGCTTCCACTTTTTCTTATTCTGGTGATTATTGGGTTTTCTTTTTTGTCGTTGCCGTGGGGTATTATTGTTTTGGGGATTGCGGCGGTTGCAATTACTATTACGGGGGTTGTGGGATGGCGCTTGGCGGCGGCGAGCTTGGATGTTAAAACGCAATCAGGCCAGATGGAGAGCGTTATTTCCTATATCGGTACGGGTGTTTTGGCATACAATACGAATTTTTCGGTGCTTATTTTTAACCAGGCAGCGGCTGAAATTTTTGGCGTGCGAGAAGAAGAGATTGTTGGCCAGGTTCTTTCAACCACGATGGTATCCAACCCACAATTCAAGGCATTGGCACAGGTCGTTTTCACCTCATTGGCCCCTAGTGTTGTTCAGCAGTCAGACGAGGGGGTCTATCCAAGCGTGGTTGATATTGTTTTTGAAAATCCGCACCTTGAGCTGCGCGTCGTTACCAATCGTATTTTTGATGCCGCCGGACAGCTGGTGGGGTTTGTGAAGATGATTACCAACCGCACGCGTGAGGCCGAGCTCCTGCGCGCTAAAAGCGAGTTTATTTCCATCGCGGCTCATCAATTGCGTACGCCATTAACCGCGGTTACCTGGGCGCTTGAAGCGCTCGAGAAAGAAACGGTGACCCAAAGCCAAAAAGAACTCATCGATACTGGATATGTCGCTTCAAAATTAATGCTTAAGACGGTTAATGACTTGCTTGATGTGTCGAAGATGGAAGAGGGGCGGTTTGGTTATCAATTTGCCGATGTCAGCATTGTTGATTTTCTTTCAACCGTGCTCGCCGATGCGCAAGTCGTGGCTGGCCAGTATGGCGTTACGCTGTATTTTCAGCGTCCGGCAAAACCGGTGCCGCCAGTTTTTATTGATCAGCAAAAAATGAGCATGGCGCTTTTCAATCTTCTGGACAATGCGATTAAATATAACGTTGTGAACGGCGAGGTAACCATTGGGGTGCACAACGAAGACGATCGTCCGTTCATCAAAATTACGATTCAAGATACGGGCATTGGTATTCCGAAAGATCAAACAGAAAAACTTTTTACAAAATTTTTCCGCGGGGACAACGCGATGAAAGTCGCCCCCAATGGTACGGGATTGGGGCTGTATATCACCAAAAACATTATCGTGCGTCATGGCGGATCAATTGTGGTAGAGTCAGAACTTAATCGTGGCACCACGTTTTCGATTGAATTGCCGACGGATAAATCGCTCGTGCCTAAGCGCGAGGCAACTCAATTTGAGTAGTCAGCCATGCTCTACGTTCTTTCTGGATCCGATCATTACCGCCGTGCTGGGTTTGTGCGCGAATTAGTCGAGGAGCGACGCACACAGTATCCCGACATAGCCGTGCAATCATTTGATTGCGCCGATGAAGGGGCATTGCTTGATGCGTATGCGTTTGTTTCGGCAACGAATCTTTTTGAAGGAGGCAAAAAAATATGCGTGTGCGCTCATGGCGCCACAGTTCTTGATGATCCGCTGTTGCGGCGATTGGCTGAGGCGGCACAACGAGTTGATCACATCGTTTTTTTGGTTGAGGATTTTGAGGGTGGTTTATCCGAGGCATACCGCGCATTACTCGCGGACATTGCGTACAAAGAAAAAGAGTTCAAGTCGCTGTCGCCGGCTCATCAGCGTGTTTTTGCGCAGACATATGCACAAACGCATGGGTATGATATTACGTCGGGAGCGTGTGCTTTCTTGTCCGATGTTTTTGTCCGCGATACATGGGGACTCTGCAGTGAATTAGATGTGCTTGGGGCGTCGGGAAAGCACATTGACGAACAAGCAGTGCGTGCTAATGATATGCGCGGAGGATTTTTAAATGCGTTTGCGTATGCGCAAGGGATGTTGCGGGCATCAACGCGGGGGGAGCGCCTTGCTCAATGGGAGCTGGCACTTTTAAGCCACACTGAGCCGATGTTTTTATTTAATATAATGGCCAAAAGCGTGTCGGATAAAAAACAAGTGGCATTGTTGGTTGCGTGCGACCGGTATATAAAATCGGGGCTCTTAGGCCCCGATCAAGCACTCGTTTCTTTTTGTTGTTCTGCCTAGCTCCGCGCGCGCAACGTGGTAATGAATTTTGTCGCGCGAGACTTTATCCGCGCCGCTTTTGTTTTCTTGATATATTTGGTTTTGGCGACTTTGTCTGCGGTGGTATAGAGCGCAGAAAGAACGCGCGCGATATCCTCTGAGGAACTTTGCGACGTTAGTTTGCGAACTGCTTTTGCGGCTTTTTTGAGCGCGACTTTGCGGTCGCTATTGGTTGCACGCCGAGTAATGTTTTGTCGGAGCGCTTTTTTTGCTGATGCGATACGTGGCATAGGTAATGAGAAGAGGATATCAAAGCACCCCTTTAAAGTCAAACCCGTTTATCCTATACTGCGTGCATAGCTATGATTTACAGCATTAATGGCGTGGTGGCGGCGCTTGATCCGCACGTAGTGGTAGAGACTGTGGCAGGCATCGGCTTTCGGATTTATGCGACTCAGGCGGTTCGTTCGTGCGCGCGGGTTGGTAAACCGCTTCGTGTCGTCTGCTATCTTTACCCGGAATCATATGATTTATACGGATTTATTTCAGAAGAAGAGCGGGCTTTTTTTGAGCTGCTCATTTCTGTTTCCGGCGTTGGCCCCAAAATTGCTCTTAAGATGCTCAACGCCGCCGATGCACCGGCGCTTGCTCGTATGATTGCGTCGGGGAAAGACGGACTTTTATCTCGCCAATGTGGGGTAAGCGCGAGAATCGCATCGCGGGTTGTTATTGATTTGAAAAACAAGGTGGCCCTACAACCATCGTCGGGTGCGGGAGAGAGTGATTTTTCCAGCGATGTGTTTGAGGCGTTAGAGGCATTGGGATATCACAAAAAAGACATTGCACGAGCGCTTTCTCATCCGTCGGTCGGGGGAGACACGCTTGAGGCGGTTGTTAAAAAAGTGCTTGCCGTTTTGGCTCGTTCGCGATAACGTTTTAGTATGGGTGTGCGCATCTATCGCTTTCTGCTTTCGGGATACCATTATGGACTGGCGTGGGTTGGCGCGCTCTGGTTTGGTTTCCCATCGCGCCGTCTGCGCGTCATCGGTATCACGGGGACAAAGGGAAAAACAACAACCGTGATGCTGTTGTGGCACATTTTTTCATATGCTAAAAAAAATTCCGCAGGACTTTCGTCGGCGACGGTGTGCGTCGGTCAATCGTGCGCAAAAAATACAACGGGCAATACCATGCCTGGCCGATTCTTTATCCAGAAATTTTTATGGCGCGCCGCGCGCGCAGGGTGCGTCTATGCATTTGTCGAGGTGACATCGCAGGGAGTGGTGCAGCACCGTCATCGGGGGATTACCTGGCACGCTGGCGCATTCTTAGGGATCCATCCCGAGCACATTGAGTCGCATGGATCATTTGAAAAATATCGCGACGCCAAAGCGGATTTTTTTCGATTAATCGTCCGCACGCGTCATGATCGGGCGCGCCTCTTTGTTAATCGAGACGATGCCGAGGCAGATGTTTTTATCCGCGCGGCCGCGGAAACGCCAGTGATTATTTTTTCGCCCGCCGATGTATCCGATGGCACAGTCCCCGCAACACTCCCTGGATCGTTCAATAAGATTAATATTGCCTGCGCACGAGCGATCGCTCGTACCGAGGGGATAAGCGACGAAACAATTATGGCTGCACTGCGCGCATTTCCCGGAGTTGACGGCCGCGCAAACATTATTGTCCGCGAGCCGTTTGCAGTTATTGTTGATTATGCACATACTCCCGAATCATTGGAGAATATTTATCAACTGGCTCACGAGCTGAAAGGGAAATCATCTAGTCGCGTGATTGGGGTGCTTGGGTCTGCGGGAGGCGGGCGCGATGAGTGGAAGCGTTCGGTGATGGGCGCGGTAGCGGCGCGGTTCTGCGATGTGGTTATTTTCACCAACGAAGACCCCTATCACGAGGACCCGGAGAAGATTATTGATTCGTTGGGTGCGGGGTTTGAAAAAGAGCGGCTCGCCCATAATCGCGGACAGGTGTGCGAGAAGATTCTTGACAGAAAGGCAGCGCTGGCGCGCGCGATTAGTCTGGCTCGTCCTGGAGATGTGGTGGTGGCGACGGGCAAAGGGTCGGAACAATGGATTCATGGGCCGCGCGGAGCACGAGAACCATGGTCTGAGCGGGAGACAATCGTCTCTTTGTTGAAGAAAAATTAAGAGAAAGGAAGATCTGATTCTTTAGCGGTCGTGCCCTGGTTTTTTGTTTTTTTATCGGTAAAGAGGGCGCATACGATTTTAATCGTATCCGAAATATCTCGGCTTGAAATAAAAGTGCCGGTGCTGGTTCCATTGCTCATCCGCGCAAGGATGAGTGCGCGTTCCTTGCCATCGGGAGTTTTGATGAGTTGCCATTTGGCGCGGACGCCATCGTGGTACCAGAAAACAGCGATTTTACGCTGGTGGTCGATGTCACTTGCTTCTATATTCTCAAACCCTCCGATCTTTTGAGGAATTCTCGGATCGTCTTCCTCGAGTCCCACGAAGCCGTTTCTTGAAGTTTCTTCAAATGGCAATGTTTCTTTTGAGAATGGGCTCATAATGTGGTATGATTTTCTGAAAGTATACCACAGTATTTATGAAACTTACTTTTTTAGGGGGCGCGGGACAGGTAACGGGATCAAATTACCTTTTGAGCGACGGCGAAACGTCACTGCTTATTGATTGCGGGTTGCATCAGGGAACCGCGGCCGAAGAAGCGCTCAACACGCAGCCGTTTGAGTTTGACATCAAGAGCGTTGCGGCTCTTTTTATTACGCATGCGCACATCGACCACATCGGCCGAGTGCCTAAGCTTTATAAAGACGGCTATCGCGGTCCCATTTATTCAACGGCTCCCACGCGCGATGTGGCGCGTGAATTATTGCTTGATGCACAGCATTTAATGGAGCGCGAGTCATCGCGAGAGCCGATCTATGGCATTGAGGATATTGATGGCGCTCTTTCGTTATGGCGCGCGGTTCCGTACCATCAGCCGATGAGCATCGGTCAGATGAGCGTTGAATTGTATGATGCGGGGCACATTTTGGGATCAGCGAGCATTAAGGTAACGCATCGAGGCGTGAGCGTCGCATTTTCCGGCGACTTGGGCAATGTTCCCGCGCCGCTGGTGCGTGAAACGGAGTATATCCACGAGGCAAACTATGCGTTGGTGGAATCGGCATACGGCAACCGCGTGCACGAATCGGTGGCCGAGCGGAAAACTATTTTGGAAGATGCCATCGAAGATACCGTTGCCAAGCAGGGAACATTGCTTATTCCGGCATTTGCCATGGAGCGTACGCAGGAACTTTTATATGAATTGAGCGATCTAGCTGATCATGGGCGCATTCCCAAAGTGCCGATTTTTATTGATAGTCCCTTGGCTATCAAATTGACCGCCGTTTATGAAAAATATATGCGCGACCCGCACTTCTTTGATGCGGAGGCTTTGGCGCGATTGCGGCATGGGGAAGACATTTTTGATTTTAAAGGATTGCGTTTTACGCTGACTAAGGAAGAATCGAAAGAGATCAACGAGATTCCTCCTCCCAAGGTTATTATCGCTGGATCGGGGATGTCTAACGGCGGTCGGATTCTGCATCACGAGATCCGCTATTTGTCCGATGCGAGAAGTACGATTCTCATTGTCGGTTATCAAACCGAGGGAACATTGGGGCGCGCTATTTTGGATGGTGCGCCGGAGGTGACGATCATGGGAGAGCGCGTGCCGGTTCATTGCGCGGTTAAGGCGGTGGGCGCCTATTCGGCACATGCCGATCAACCGTTACTGCTTAAATGGGTTGGATCCATGCGCGCGTCGCTCAAAAAAGTTTTTGTCGTTCAAGGAGAGCTTGATCAAAGCGAGCCCCTTGCCGAAAAAATAAGAGATAATTTTGCGATTGACGCCATGGTGCCGCGCCCCGGATCATCATACGAATTGTTGTAGTTCTGACATTTTGACGGTATACTAGACGCGATACTATACACCAGCATGGGTGACGATAACCAACTTTATACTGCGCCTCAGGCGTACAAAATATGCGTGTCGGGAGCTGCCGACGTTGCTCATTGCGGAGAGGGAGCGGAAGAAAAGGCGCGCTTGTTGGGTGCCGCGATCGCGGCCTCGGGCGCCATTCTTATTGATGGCGCGACAACCGGGTTTCCTTTTTTTGCCAGCCAGGGCGCCAAAGAGGCGGGGGGGCGCGTTATTGGTTTTTCTCCTGCCGCCAGTCGACGCCAGCATGTGCATACATACCATTTGCCGACTGCGTGGCACGACTTGATTATGTATACCGGGTTTGGATATTCCGGGCGAGATATTTTGCTCACGCAATCATCCGATGCGGTGATTGTTGGTTGTGGTCGGATCGGAACGTTTCATGAATTTACAACGGCTTTTGAGGATCATAAGCCAATCGGCGTTTTGGAGGGGCCGTGGGCAACTGATGACATTATCAAAGAAATCATCGCCAAGGCCCGAGGAGAAAATGTGGCGGTGGTGTTTGATTCGGATCCGCAGGCGTTGGTCGCTCGAGTCGATTTGTTGATTCACGCCCATCGGGCGCGCGGGAAAGCGGAGACGGAACATCAAACCATTGAAGAACTTCGCGATCTTGCGGATCAATAATATTTTTTATATGACATCTAGTACAGCATCGGTTCATGCGGGCGATTCTGACCACGTTCGGTATCGTATTTGCGTTTCGGGAGCGGCGCAAACGGAACAATGCGGCGAGGGATCGTTTGAAATAGCCATGACGCTTGGGAAAGAGATTGCATCGCGGGGCGCCATATTAATTGACGGCGCGACAACGGGGTTTCCCTTTTGGGTTGCTCGTGGCGCTAAAGAGGCCGGTGGTATGGCCATTGGTGTTTCTCCCGCGGCCACCGATCACGAACATGCTAATGTGTATAAATTGCCATTTGAGTTTCATGATCTGATTGTGTACACCGGGTTTGGTTATGCGGGACGCAACCTGCTTATGACGCGCTCATCCGATGCGGTTATTATCGGGTGCGGGCGCATTGGAACATTTAATGAGTTCACCATTGCTTTTGAGGACAACAAGCCAATCGGCGTTTTGGAGGGGCCGTGGGCAACTGATGATATTATCAAAGAAATCATCGCCAAGGCGCATCGTGGAACTGGGAAGCTCGTTTTTTCATCCAACCCCAAAGAATTGGTTGATAAAATCATTGCACTTATTGAGCGGGAGAGCGACGAGTGCGACGAAGCGTGTCCCGACGAACCCGAGATGGGAAACGCACACAAGGGATAAGCACTACGCACAATTTTATGGGACGCAAAAACAAAAAGAAGCACAGCGATGGGGGGCGCGGACGAGTTCCCGTTTCTTCGGGAAATACGCAGCCGCGCTACGCGCTGGCACAAGAAACCATCCGCACCATTTGGGCATTGGTGCTCTTTGCGGCGGCGATTGTTTTTTCGCTTGCCGGATTTGCGCGCGCCGGGATGATTGGCCAGTTTCTTTTTGATATCGCGACACAGGGTGTGGGATGGGGGTATATATTAATTCCTATCACGCTGGCGGGGATGAGCATTAATCTGCTCCTGCATGAAAATGAGCGAAAAATCTATGGTGCCACCATATGGGGAGCCCTGCTTTTTCTTGCGTCGTCACTGGGATTTATTGATGTGGTTGCTCATGACAAGGCCGGTATTATCGGATTTGCGATGGGGTACTGTAAACAATGGCTGGGGCCGGTAGCATGGGGAGTCGTGCTGGTGATCGCGGCGGTTATCGGCATTGTGATCGTGTTTAATCGTCCCATTAGACTCTTTTCTTTTGGAAAATCGGACGATGACGAACCGGTCAAAGGAGAAGCGTTGGCAAAAAACGAGGACGCCATGGTGCGCAAAGCGGAGGCGCAAAGCGAACAAACGAAAAAAGAAAAAGATGACAAAGAACCCGTCAGCGACGATGGCGCGCAAGGGGCGGCGGTGATCGTTGCACAATCAAAGAGCGTGCCGGCAAAAGCATTAAAGGGAATGCTAAAGAAATTTGCCGACTACAAGGCGCCGCCGCTCGAATTGCTCAAAACATCGGTTGAAAAACCGGGCGCGGGCGATTTGCGCGCCAATGCCAATATTATTAAACGCACACTTGAAAGTTTCGGCATCCCCGTAGAGATGGGAGAAATCAATATCGGTCCCAAGGTAACGCGATTTACGTTGCGACCTGCCGAGGGCATTAAATTATCGCGTATTACCGCGCTCAACCAGGATTTATCTTTGGCGTTGTCTGCACACCCCATTCGCATTGAAGCGCCGATTCCCGGGCGGCCGTATGTCGGCATTGAGGTCCCCAATAAGAGTGCGGCGATGGTGCGGTTGGGCAATTTGATTTCCTATCCTGATTTTGTTTCATCGGGAACGTTGGGGTTTTGCATTGGCCGCGATGTAACGGGCGAGCCAGTTTTTTCCAATATTGAGAAGATGCCGCACTTGCTTATTGCTGGCGCAACCGGATCGGGAAAATCAATTACCCTGCATTCGGCTCTTATCTCTCTTTTATACAAGAACTCCCCGGCAACGCTCAAGCTCATTCTTATTGATCCCAAACGAGTTGAATTGTCGGTGTATAACGGGTTGCCGCATTTAGTTGCGCCAGTGGTTACCCAGGGCAAAAAGGCATTGGGAGTTTTCCGGTGGGCGATTTCCGAAATGGAGCGGCGATATGAAATTTTTGTTAAAGCCGGCGCGCGCGATATTCAGAGCTACAACAAAAAAAACACGGATGAGGCGATGTCGTTTATCGTTATCGTGGTTGATGAAATGGCCGACCTGATGGCGGCCTACGGGCGGGATATTGAAAACGCAATCGTGCGTTTGGCGCAGATGGCGCGCGCGACAGGTATCCATCTTATCTTGTCCACCCAGCGGCCTTCCGTTGAGGTCATCACGGGCTTGATTAAAGCAAACATCACTTCACGCGTTGCTTTGCAGGTGGCCAGTCAAATCGATTCACGCACCATCTTAGATACGGCAGGCGCTGAAAAATTATTGGGCGGGGGCGATCTTCTCTTTATATCCGCCGAGCTTTCTAAGCCGAGGCGTATTCAGGGAGCGTATATTTCCGAAGAAGAGATAAAAAGCGTGACCGATTTTATCCGCGAACACAACGCCGAATGGGTTGACGTGGCTCAGCCGGGAATGCCGTTTGAAAGCGATCAGAGCGAAGAGGGAACCGGTGCCATGACCAGCGGGGATATTTTTGATGGATTTGAACAGGACGCTGACGATGACGAGATGCTTGAGCAGGCTGTTGATGTGGTGCGTGAGGCGCAAAAGGCCTCCGCGTCGCTTTTGCAACGCCGGCTGAAAGTTGGCTATGCGCGCGCGGCGCGATTGCTTGATATGATGGAGGAAAAAAATATCATTGGCCCCGGCGATGGCGCTAAGGCGCGCGAGGTTTATATCACCAGAGAAGAGTAGTCCCGCATGGCACCGGACAAGCGTTCAAAAAATAGAAATGTATTTTTTGTCGGATTGCTGAGTTTTTTTGGCGGGATCAGCCAAGATGTTTTTTCGCCGATTTTGCCCATCTATCTGACGGCGGTTTTGGGTTTTGATAAAACGTTTGTCGGTGTTGCCGAGGGCGTCGTCACAGCCAGCGCAAATCTTTCCAGCATTGTTGCTGGTTTTTTTTCTGATCGGTTTAAAAAACAAAAGCCGATTATTTTTATCGGCTATTTTCTTTCGGCGGTGAGCCGTCCGTTGCTGGCACTCTTTACTTCGGGGGCGTCGGTTATTGCCTTGCGTACCTGTGATGGTGCGGGAAAGGGTGTCAAAGATCCTCCCAAGGACGTATTGATCGCCGGTTCTGCCGATGTGCGGGTGCGGGGAAAAAGTTTTGGCATTGCGCGCATGCTCGACACCTTGGGGTCGGTTGTCGGCCCGCTGATTCTTTTTGCGCTGCTCTACCTTTTGCAGGGGAGTGCGTCGCTCTATCATTTGATTCTGCTTTTTTCGGCGGTGCCACTGGTTATTACGTTGGCGGTGCTGGTCGTTAACGTTCGGGAAGTTTCTCCGGCTCGCGTCGAGTCGCCGGTCGTTTCCATGCCGCGCTCACCAACAAAATTACCGGCATCATTTTATCTTTTTCTGATTATTATTGTCCTTTTTACTTTAGGAAATTCCTCGGATGCATTTTTAATTCTCCGCGCCAAGAGCTTGGGGGTGACGCTTTTAGAAATCCCTTTGGTTATTGCGCTTTTTAATCTGATCTATGCCGCGTTGGCCGTTCCCTTGGGGGCGCTGTCGGATAAAATCGGCCGCATCCCGACCATGTGTATCGGGTGGGGATCGTACGCATTGGTATATCTTGGTTTTGCCCTCGCGTCAGGCGCGGCGGTTATTTGGCCGCTGTATGCCCTGTACGGCGTTTATTATGCCGCCAACCAAGGAGTTGCCAAGGCGTTCCTATCGGACATAGTTGAGCCCGGCCATCGTGGCCGCGCGTTTGGTATATATGCGGCCACGATCGGCATCGCGACACTTCCGGCAAGTTTTATCGCTGGCTTTTTGTGGGATCATGTCGGCGCATCGGCGCCGTTTTATTTCGGGGCGACCATGGCACTTGCCGCCAGCGCGTTGCTCGTTCTTTTTTCAAAAAAATTGCGTACTGCATAACAACGCCAACAATTTTTACGCTCTTGTTCATCACTGCGCGATGGCCGTGCAGGCTGTTTTTCTTCCCACGCATTCTATCGTCCCACGTTTAGTAATCTCAAGAATTTGAACGTAGGTGTGTATCTCTTGTTCGCGAAGATCATCGATGAACGATCGAGGGAGGATCAATTTTCCCATCCAAACACTTTTTTGTATCATGATAAATTCCATCGTGATAAGCGTTGCTCGCAGCCATGCTCGTTTGTCGCGCTTTCCTTCCGGAATATCAAAAACGATTAATATCCATCGTGCTCGTGCATAGGTTTGTGTTTTGTGTGATTGCACGGCTTGTTCGTGTCGTCGTATCTTTGTTAAATAATTTTTCCCCTGTTGGGTGAGGCACAAAAATAGTTTCTTTTTTCTCGTTTCTTTTTTGATGAGATTCTGTTCCTCCAGTTTTTTTACCATGGCGCGATATCTTCGCATGCATTGGCGGGTATGGGCGTGATCGTGTTGTGCGCATATTCGTCGATTGTGCATTCGATCTTTGACAATTGCTACGCGCGCTGGGGATGCACCATATCCGGCGATAAGCACTGCCATTGCTAAGTCACAACATTCAACGCCGAAGTCGCCAATCGTAGAAAGAATCGTGGCCGTTTTGTTCGCTTCCGGGGCGTAGGTTATTGTCGGCGGTAAGATTTTTTGAACCCGCATGGTTTGGAAATTTTTATATGTTTTTTGGTCAACTTTCGGCATTGCTTCGATCGTTGTTTAAAATGCTGTCTGGCGCATTGCGTGGAAGATCGTTTAAATCTTTGCCCCCTGTGGATAACTGTTTCTGACGATCGTCAGAAACAGTTATCCACAGGGGAGGTGTTTTTGAGACAAGGAAATGCTTTGGAGAAGGATGGGTGCCCTTGAGATGAGGAGATGTTTTGAAGACGGGGAAATATTTTTGAGGCGAGGAGATACTTTGCGAGGAGTGGGGCGTTGGCGGAAAACATTGGTGCAGGGTTGAAGTGTTTTTTGTGGGGGGGCACTGGTGGAAATCATTCGCGTAATGTTGGGGTGCCTTGCAGGGGTTGTTGCAGAAATGGTGCCGGAAAATGTCTGTGGGTGATGCCGCAAAGACCAGCGACGACGTGTGGCGGGAAATCAGACCGCGGGATCCTGTTGGCGTTGGCATTTGGGGGGATGTTTTTTCTTGACGTGTGGTGTTATTTGGTTTACCTTGGAAAGCACTTAGCGGAGTGCGTCACCTATGTATTCATCAGAGTTCTTCAATCAGCGTTCGTTTGAGGTGGTATGGGCTGTTTTTCGGGTGGCCGAATATGTTTCGCGCCCCAAGCTTCGCCAGACGCTGGAAGATCGCGCCCTGGACTACTTTGTTGTTCGGGACATTGCTACCCTCGATGCTTTAGAGGAGACGGTGCGTCTCGCTGCCAATATCGGCGAAATCGGCAAAACCAACGCCGGTGTTCTTTTGCGCGAAACAGGAACATTGCGCGCCGCCATTCTTGAGTTGCGTGAACGGGGAGCGGCCGATGCCCGCAATGCTTCACTGCCCGATTCTCGAGAGCGAGCGGATCGTACCCAGGAGCCATCAATCGATGGAATCTTTTCACGACCGCCGATGTTGTTGGCTGACTTCATGGGGATAATCGCCGATAGTATGGGTAAGGCGCGTACGCAAACGACTGCCGCGGATAGTGCGTCAACTGACAATCAGAAACAAAACGAAGTTTCTTCCACACAGTCCGTTGCGACGCACGAAAGTCCGGCAATGGCAACCGTTGGATCCGGCAATGATGTTCTCTCTATATATAGAGAGAAAACGGGGGATTCTATCGCGACAGAAAATCATATCGGCAAAGAATCCGGCAAAGAGTCCGGCAATGCGGTACGCGATGCTGTTGCCGCCATAAGCGAGGAAACATCTCTTGTCTCTGCACAATCCGGCAATTCAAAGCGCAATCCGGCAATGACCGCAGATAAGCGGCACGCGGTCATTATTGAGCAACTTTCGCGTAAAACCTACTCAACGCTTAGGGATGTGGCAGAAAATCTTCCGGGGGTGAGCGAGCGGACGTTGCGGTACGATATTCAGCATATGGTGGATAGCAAGATTGTCGAGCGTCTGGGCGGCGGCGGTCCCCACTCGTTTCTTCGTCTCAAAAAGGGAAAAGGGGCGCCTCTCAACCGCCCCAAGCCGTTGCGCGTTATGGAGGCGTAACAAAGGGTGCGGACTCTCGTTTAATCTTTTAGAGCGGCACACAGGGCGCTGGCTCGCAGGTCCGTATGGGGCTTGACACGTTTCTGCTTGTTGGAGTAAGTTGCTCTGCAGTCAGTAATGTGGTACATTACATTCAATCAAATAGAGAGCTGTTCTGTCCTTTGATCTCGATGTTTGTCGAGGTACAAAGGGTGAGGCGGAACGGATGACACGCAATCGCGGAGCGCCATAAAAGCCCGCGACTCTGTGTGCGCACGTTTCCAACTCACCAAAAGCCGTGAGTTTTTTCTTTGTGAGTATCGGTGCGGGAAAAAGTGTGCAAACATTTTCCCCCGCGCGGATCTTCGCAAGAAGATCAATGCAATTAGAGCCGCTTGTGGCACGTTAGCTTGCTGACTCGTCCTCACCGGGCAAAGCAGCGGGTCGATAACAGAAACGAGATGGCTATCAGGTACATATTATTCAGGTCAATTAATCTAAGCAATTCTTCCTCCAGTTATATACGATGCCGTGTGGCTGATGTGTGTAATCTGGGAGGGAAAACATATAGCTATCATGAGTATTTTCAAGAAAGTTGCTGTAGCTATGTTTGCTGTTGCGATGGTGGTTACCCTCGTGCCCTCAGTGCACGCGCAGACTGCCGCGGAACTTCAGGCTCAGATCAGCGCTCTTTTGGCGCAGATCAATTCCTTGCAAACACAGCTCGGCACACAGGGCGGTTCAACGTCCGGCTCATCCTACTCGTTTACTCGCGACCTCACCGTGGGTGCGAAGGGTGCCGACGTCTCCGCTTTGCAGCAGGTTTTGATCAATGGAGGTTTTTTGAAAATCTCCGCCCCGACGGCTTACTTTGGTGCAATGACGAAAGCGGCTTTGGCTGCTTACCAGAGCGCCAATGGTATTTCGCCGGCAGTCGGTTACTTCGGTCCTAAGACTCGCGCATTTGTCGCTACGGCTGGCACGGGAACAGGAACGGGAACCGGCACGGGAACGGGAACTGGTACAGGAACCACGACCGCTATCCCGATGTCAGTTGCGTTGGCCACCGATAGCCCGACGAGCGCAAACGTTCAGAAGGGTTCGGCGAACAACCCGGTTATGAAGATTGTCTTCACGGGTGGCTCCACGGCGACCAATGTTACCGGTTTGACGATTAAGTCATACGGCACGACCGAATCAACGGGTAACACCGATGTTTCAGCTGTTCGCATTTATGACGAAAACGGCATTCAGTTCGGCAATGACCGGACACCGGCTGGAAACCAGGTTAATGTCGTGATGGTTCCTGCTTTGGTCGTTCCGGCCAACGGCACGCGCACCATTACGGTTGATGCTTCCATCGGAACGGGGGCTGCCACATTGGCGGTACTTCGCTACGGCTTGGAATCAGCGACCAGCATTTCTGGTGGCACTTTCACCGGATCATATCCGTTGATTGGCAACAGCTTCTCAATCGTCCCGGCGGGACAATTGGGCAGTGTCTCGGTTTCTAAGTTCAGCACGGTTCCTAAGACCACCGTTAAAACCGGTGAGACGGGCATCGTGATGGCTCAGCTCAACATTTCAGCTGGATCCAACGAAGACGTTGCGGTCAACCAAATTACCTTCACCAACACGGGAACCATTTCGGCTTCCGATATCTCAAACTTGGTGTTGAAACAGGTTGGCAACACGAGCGTTTTGGCCGGACCAGCCACGCTGACGAACAACAAAATCACCTTCAATTTGACCAGCCCGATCACGTTGACCAAAGGAGCTTCAATCAATTTGCAGCTCATGGGCGACATCTCGGGTGACTCAAACAGCAATGCCCGCACGATTATCTTGGGCGTTGCGGCTGGAGGCGTTGTTGCGCGCGGCGCGACTTCCGGAACCAACACGACATCGTCCGGTAGCTTTGCTGGTGACACCATCACCATTGGCATCGGTACGTTAGTTGTTTCCATGTCTTCTTCGCACCCGCAAGGTGCCGCGTCCTACATCATCAAGACCACCAACAAGATTACGTTGGCCGCCTTTGATGTTCGCGCGAACGGAGAAAACACGATTGTCAGCACCGTCAACCTTAAGTTTGTTGATGCTGCAGTTGCGTTTGCCGCAGGCAACTACCTCTCTTCGGTGGGGTTGTATGTGGGAGACTCATTGGTGTCTGATTTGAAGGACATCACCGTTGACAACACGAACGTGGCGTTCTCATTGAACTACACGATTCCGGGCAACACGACACTCACCTTCTTGGTGAAGGGCGTCACCAACACCGTGCTTGATGCCGGTGGTTCTGATGGCATCACCACGACCTGGGTTTCTGGAGTCGGATACGGATTGTCATCTGGTGCGACCATCAACAGCACGACCAATGTCGGCACAACGGCTATTACGTTGTACCCGGCAGGCAAAGCCATTCCGTCAGCTGATTCTAACTTGACGCCGTACAGCCAAGGCGTTCTCTCGCCGACAAACAATGTCACGATGGGAGCGATCAAGGTCTATGGACAGCGCGAGGACATGAAGTTGACTGACTTGGTTGTTACGTTTGATGGAACGGGCGGATCATTGCCGAATAGCAGCATTGGATCAGTGACGTTGTATGCCGATGACGGCGTAACGGCGCTTTCCAACCCTGTGACTGCGGCCAATGGTGCGGCCAACATCGAAACAGCCACGTTTGCTTCATCTGATTTCTTGAACGACGTTATCTTTACCAAGAACGTCAACAAGACAATCATCGTGAAGGCGAACATCAATTCGGCTGCCGATGGATCCACTGTTGTTGTCACTAAACTTGCCAACGCAGTGAACCAAATGAAGTTTATCGGTCAGTCCAGCGGAACGGCGTATGATTCAAATACGGACACCGCAGGATTGGCATTGAGCTTTGCTTCTCCGTATGCCGGAGGAACGTACAGCTTTAGCAAGACGATTGCCGAAGTGAAGAAAGCGGCGACCTCTCCGTCAGGATCGGTCTCCCGCGGTACGTTACAGCAATACGCAGTTTGGGATGTCACCAACAACAGCTCTGACTTGGGCAATGCGGTCTTTACCAGCATTACCTTTACGTCAAAGACTGGACTCCCGAGCGGCTTGACTGATGGAACCAACGCGAACGATGCCTTGCTCTTCAAGCTTTATGATGGAGATGGCAACGACCTTGGCGCCACCACGATCACGCTCAACAAAGCGAATGGAACCATTCTCTTTGCTAAGGCGGGCTTGCTGACGGTTGCGGTGGGTACGCCCAAACAGTTGGTCTTGAAAATCACCACGACGGATACTGCAAAATGGCCTTCAAACACCCAGATGCAGTGGTCAGTTGAGGCGGTTGGAGATGCCACGGTTACGGGTGGATTCGTTGGGTACGGCGGAACGACTTGGTCTATTCCGGCGCGCACCAACGTGGTCACGCTTCCGTAATGTTGTCGTGCTTTTGTAAGCACGTACAAACTAAAAACCGCCCGCAAGGGCGGTTTTTAGTTTTGCAGAGGCGCGCGGATTTTAACGCCACCTCATTTTCTCCCCAGATGCCTTATGCACAGTTTTTAAATTGCTTGCTTTTTGGGGTTAGTGTATACTGAAGCAAACATCACGAGTGGGTCGATATTTTCGTGTATTGTGGTGGAAGTTATTAGGCGAATGTTTCTATAAATATTTTTTAATAGTAAGTAAAATAAAAAAATGAAAAAAACAGCGTATGTATTTTTAATCGGACTTTTGGCGCTGGGTGCAACGATCGGGTTGGCCCCGCAGGCATTTGCCGCCGCCTCCGTTAGCACGCCGGCGACCGCCAATGTGAGTTCCGATAGTTTGACGGGCACATCGGCTACCCTGCCCAACATCGTCGTTACTGAAGGAGCCGCCGGCGATATTGCGGTGGGATCTATTGTGCTTACGGCACCGGCTGGTTTTACCTTTGATACCGGCTCAACACCGGATGTGGTGTATACCGGCGCTGGTTTGGCGGGAAGTGCAACGGCGACCGTTGCGCCGACCACACTGACCATCACGATCGGTAATGTATCTTCTGTTGCGGGGACGATGACAATCGGAGGTGTGACGGCGATAAAAGCAAAGGTGGCCGCCGGCACGCCGATACACGCTCCGGGGAATATCCTCATGACGTCCGGCACGATTACGGGAATTACGGGCGCAACGAACTTTGGAACGTTGACGCAAATTCCGGGCACTGCCGCGACCCTGAGCGTTTCTGGCATCACTGACCCAGTGGTTGCCGGAACGAGCGTGGGAGGAAACGTTACGGCACTTGATCAATTTGGTAACACCGCTACTGGTTATACGGGAACGGTTCACTTTACCTCAAATGACCCGGCTGCTGTTTTGCAGGGAGGAATTGATTATACGTTTGTGGGAGGAGACAATGGGTCGCGCACATTTGCGAATGGATTTATTCTCAAGACCGCCGGAGAGCGGACGGTGACGGCGACTGATACGATTACAGGAACAATCACCGGAACGCAGTCGGCCATTACCGTTACACCAGACGTGCTTGATCACTTCGCGGTTGTTATCACACCCGCATCAAGTGTCACGGGCGCTTTGGTGGCAACGACAATTACTGGAGAAGATGTCTATAACAATGCAACGACATTGGGCTATGGAGCTGGCGCGGTTGCGTTAACGGCGAGCGCGGGGTTGGTTTATCCGGCTTCCATCGCTCAAGCATCGTTTACGGGGAATGCGGGTGTGTGGTCGGGGAATATTCAATTAGATACTGATGGTTCACCTATTACGGTGACCGCCACGGGAAACACCAAGGTGGGAACCGATACGGTTATTATCGCCAAGAACAAGATTGCTAACATGACCTGTGAGTCGTCCGGACAGGCGGGTGCAGTGTGGGTCCGCTGGACGGAAACAGCACAGACCACGTCGGGACTCTTTACCGGCTATGTGGTTAAGACCTATGCTTCGGCAATTACCGATGGTAACTGGGGAGCTGGACCAACGACCTATACACAGACATGGGCGCCGGCTTCGGCGCAGGGTTCAAGTGTTCAGCAATTAGTGACCGGCCTTAACCCGAGCACGCGCTACTACTTTGGCGCAATGCTGGGCAAGGCGGGAGATTCAATCGTGTCATTGGTTTCTGACCCAAGTCCTTCGTGTGTGGCGCCTTCATCATCATCGGGCCCGCACGATATGACGGCACCAACATCGTTTATCACATCACCAGCGACCAATTCGACCGTGATGGTTGCGCCAATCGTTACTATTAGCGGTACGGCGCAGGATACGGGCGGATCGTCAATCCAGATGGTTGAGGTGAGCACCGATGGGGGAACATCATGGCATTCGGCGAATGTAAATGCGGGAGATACCGGAACCAACGTCACATGGACGTACAACTGGACAAACCCGACCGCCGGAACCTATACCGTTCAGACGCGCGCGTCCGATTGGGTGGGTAATCGCGAAACGCCGGCCGCCGGCATTACGGTAACGGTGTCCAACACCGCTCCGTCTACGACGACCACGACGGCAACCAGCACGGGAACAACCACGACTGGCGGCACGATGACCACCGAGCAGGTGAGAGCCAAGATTGTTGAATTGCAGGGAGTGTTGGTGCAATTGCTCCAACAATTAGTCGCGATGCTCGTGGCTCAATTGCAGGCGATGCACTAGGATTTACTTTTCGACGATATTTAAAACTCCCCTCGCCAATCGGCGAAGGGAGTTTTTGGTGGTGGTAGTAGTAATGTAAAGTTTGACTATCTGCTTAAAAAATTGCATAATAGATTTGGCTCATTGTGACATAAACCAAAAAAAGAAAGAGAGGTGACGTATGGATGGAAGTGGCAACAATCTCGTGTTTCGCCTTTTTGCGATCCATCAGTTGGGGCTTCGGCTTATGGCGCATCGTCCGGAACATGAAGAGGCGCAAGAGGGATTGGCGCTCATCCTTGGCAATAAGCATCTTACCGAGGAGGAGAAAGAAATTTCCTTTTTGTACCTGTCGTGCGCACCGGATGTTTTGACCAGCCAGTCGCGGCACGCGATGATTGAGTATGCGATTGATCCGGCCCACGGCGACAGCGTGGCCAAAAAGGGATCGGCGCGTGCCATCGTCGAAACGAGCATGTGGGAAGTGCTCAAGCAGATGGGAGGTAATCGTGTGCCCCGCCGCTGATGTGGCGCCGGTAATGGAGCGAGGGCTTCGCGTGTATTGCCGGCGGCCCGGATGGGAGGAAGACGAATGTTTTCTGACGGATCAGCTCAAGCGACTTGATTCGCCAGAAGCGTTTGTCGCCGCCGTGTGGCTCTCGCTCATATTCTATGAGTGGAACGCGGGGCGGTTTCTCTCCGCAGGGGCGTACGCGGCGGTGATTGATTACAGCGCGTACGCGGCGGAGCGCGGATTCCTCTCGTCCATAGTGGGTGCGATGTTTCTTCTCAAAAGAAGCGCGCGCCTGAAGGAATGACCCGTTGTGCATGGTGTGTGCATGACGGGTTTTATTTTGCGCGGCGCTTGCCGTGGAATGCGTCGTGGATATTTTTAAGTTCGCGGTTGGTGACGTGGGTATACATCTGCGTGGTTGAAATGTTGGCGTGTCCCAAGAGCGCCTGGACCGAACGGATGTCGGCGCCGTTCATGAGCAGGTCGGTGGCAAACTGATGGCGCAATTGATGGGGCGTTACCGTGCCCAGGATGCCGGCTTTGTGGGCATAGAGTTGCACCAGCCGCTGGACGGTGCGGGGAATGATGGGGCCGATGACCTTGGGATTTTTTGCTTTTGATAGACTGACGAAGAGTGCTTCTTCGGCATCACCGCGCTTATCCAAATAGGCGCGCACGGCGGTCGTGGCGCGATCGGAAAAAAAGATGACGCGCAACTTACTTCCTTTGCCGCGGATTGTTGTTTCACCCCGCTCCAGATCAATGTAGCGCGATAGCGAACAGAGTTCGGAGACGCGCAGGCCGGTGGAAAACAATGTTTCCAAAAGCGCGCGGTCGCGCAGCGCGCGCAGAGAATCGCCCGACGGACCCGACAAAAATCGTTCCAGGTCAGCGTAGTCCATGATATCAATCTGCCGTTGGGGGATTTTGGGGAGCTCAATTTGGTCCGGAAGAACCGGAGGTGTGATGTTGCGCTTGATGAGGAATTTGAGAAAATTGCGTATCGCGATTACGTAGTAGTTCTGGGTGATTTTTTTAAGCGGCTGGCCGTCGACGATTTTGCGCGAGAGCGTGATGCGAAAACGCCGAATGGCATCGTTGGTGAGGTTGCTCACTGATGCAATTTTTTCTTCGGTAATAAATGCCTCAAGATACCGCCGATAGTTGTCCACAGTTTTGGGGGATCGGTTTTTTTCTATTTCCAGATAGTCCAGATAGTCTTTGAGATGGGATTGTATGGCGGACATGAAAATGCAAAAATCAAATATAAAAAATTAAAGATGGAAAGATGGAAAGATGGGAAAAAACAACCGATCTCACTCCCTTCATTTTTTATGGTGCATTTCCATTGTACCACAAAATATTGTGCGACACATTGGTATTGCAAAAACATCATTGATGTGTTTGAGTATGTGCAGAACGCAGCGCTGGTGCTGCTCACAAAGGAGGTTCCGATGGGGAAGAAAATCGATTTGTATAAGGCCATCATTAAGGTTCGCGAGGCCGTCGGAAGCGCTCTGGGTAATAGCGAGAAGAAGTTCTGGGACTTCATGAAAACCAAGCAGGCCGGCTTGGACGGCTTATCCCCCCTGGACTATCTGGAGACCAACGGCAAAGCCGGACTCCACAGAGTCTTGGACTTTGTTAAGGGAAGTAAAGCCGGCGAAATGTCGTAATTGCTCGCTCTTCATCCGGTGTCTCGTACAACCAGCCCGCACCATGCGGGCTTTTTCTTTGACCAGTGTGGTGCTTGCGGGTCGTGTGATTGTTTTTGGTGGTTGATTTTTATTTTCTGCGGGAACATACTCAGCACAGCACGCTTGTTTTTGAGGCGGTTATCTTAAGGAGGAGACGATGGACGCAATCGCGAATGTGAAGATGGATACGCGCCTTGAAAAAAAATTGGCTTGCTGGCAGAAGACGATTGACTCTCTTCGGGAACGCATTGGGGGATTGCTCGATGACGAGGGTTTTTCTAAATTTGCCCGGACTCGATATATCGGATTAGGCGGCATGCGCCCCCTCGATTTGGTTGAAACCGACGAAGGGATGGAAATGCTCTTCCGTTTTATTGATCAAACCATCGAAGCGTGGGAGCCACATCCGGTTTTCGGGTAAGCGCTCGTGCCACCCGATACCGTGCCCGCATTATGCGGGCTTTTTCTTGACCGGCCTCTTGTTCCGTGCTATGTACTATAACGGTTTTGTTTGCTTACGACGGCAGTGTGCTGTTTTTCGTTCTTTGTCGGAGGATTTTTGCGGATGGCGTTTATTGAAAGGGAGGTGGCGCTATGGATGACGGAAGGACAAAGTTTGAGGTTGTGAATGATTTGCTTGAGCTAGCCCTCAACTATCCCTTCGGCCAACACGAGCCAGGTGCATCAGTGTCGCCCGACGCATGCGCGGCGTGCCGCGGCGGAAGACGGCCGGCGATTATGCGGCGCGTTTCCGATTGGCTCACCGCCCGAGGGGTTGATCTTGACCCCTTGGTTTGGAAGATTAATCGCGAATGTCCCGGGGCGTTGGCGAGTGTATCGGCAGACGACGGCATCCTGCTTATTGAAGGATGCTCGGTCTCAATCGTTGTTCTGGCAGATATCATTTGCGGTCTCTGGTATCCGCATCTTGCCGAGGAAGGTCGGCCAAAGTCTGAATTTTTGCGGTTGTAGCACGTTCTTCGGTCGCCTCTTTCGGGAGGCGGCCGTTTTTTTCGGCTTTTTGCGCCAGTGAGCGCAACAGGTGCGCGTTGACTTTAAACCGCAAACGGCGTATAGTGCGAAGCAATGCTTACACCACGAAAGAAACAAAATGTTATCAAAGAGGTCCGCGCACACGATACCGATACGGGTTCCGCACCGGTCCAGATCGGTCTTTTATCGCGTCAAATTGAGGAGCTGACCAAGCATTTAAAAGCAAATCCGAAGGACAACTCGTCTCGGCGAGGGCTTTTAAAAATGGTATCCATGCGCCGCAAGCTTTTGGTGTTTTTACAACGCACCGATGAGACCGCCTACAGCAAACTCATCAAAAAACTTGGGCTCAAAAAATAACAATGGAGTTTCTAGACCAGCGCGTTGGGGTGTTTATCGACATCCAGAACATTTATCATTCGGCAAAACACCTCTATCAGGCAAAGGTTAATTTTCCGCAACTGGTAAAAACATTAGTGGGACGCCGGAAGCTAATTCGTTCCATCGGGTATGTGGTTAAAAGCGACAGCTCGCTGGGCGAGGCGTCGTTTTTTGATGTGTTAGAAAAAAACGGCATTGAACTGCGCATGAAAGATTTGCAGATTTTTGCCGATGGGAGCAAAAAAGCGGATTGGGATGTGGGGATGGCGGTTGATGCGATTCGCATGGCATCGTTTCTTGATGTCGTTATTCTGGTGACGGGAGACGGTGATTTTATCCCGCTGGTGGAATATCTGCAGTTTGGCATGGGGCGCCAAGTTGAAGTGGCGTCATTCGGGCGGAGCGGTTCGGCGCGCTTGAAGGAGGCGGTTGACGTGTATACCAATTTAGAAGAGCACCCACGATTGCTGATCCGCGGTCGCGGGAATATAAAACAAACACGATAGGGATATGAACGTACCAAACAAAAAGGAATACGCCCTTCCATTTTTCGGGCGCGACTTGGTTTTTACGATGTCCGACCTTGCTGGTCAGGCAAATGCGGCGGTTATCGGAAAATACGGCGAAACGCACGTGCTGGTGACGGTGGTGATGGGCAAGGAGGATCGTCCGTCCGATTTTTTCCCACTGTCAGTTGATTACGAAGAGCGATTCTACGCCGCGGGTAAAATCATCGGGAGTCGTTTTGTGCGCCGCGAAGGGCGGCCATCTGATTTGGCGGTACTTTCTGGGCGCATGATTGATCGCTCTATTCGTCCGCTTTTTGACGATCGTCTGCGTCGCGAGGTGCAGATTGTGGTAACCGTTCTTTCATACGACGAAGAAAACGACCCTGATTTTGTGGCGTTGTTGACCACGTCTATGGCGCTTGCCATGTCCAACATTCCGTGGCGCGGTCCGATTGCGGGCGTGCGGATGTTGTTCGATGGGAAAGAGCACGTGATTAATCCGACCAACGCCCAAGTGGTGGCCGCAACGGGCAAAGAGAAAGTATTTGAAGCGTTCTTCTCCGGTACCGAAAACAAAATTAACATGATTGAGTTGGGTGGACTGGACGCCAGCACGCAGAGCGTGCAGGATGCTTTTGCGCAGGCGCATGCGGAAATTCAAAAATTGGTAGCCTTTCAAAAGAAAATTGCTTCCGAACTTGGCAAACCGAAAACCGAGGTAGCGATGATGCGGTTTGATGCGACAGAGGTTGCCGATGTGCGCGCGCATATATGGGACGCGTTGACGCAGGCACTTTTTGTGAAAGACAAACAGGATCGTGACACTCAAACGGGCGCGATTAAAGATGAACTCTCTGCCTGGGCGCTTGAAAAAGCGTATGAACCGAAAATGATTGAACATGTGTGGGAGGCAATCGTCAATGAGATTGTCCACCAGCATGCCTTGGAAAAAGAAGAGCGGGTTGATGGTCGGGCACTGGATCAGGTCCGTCCGCTGTATGCAACGGTGGGTCTTTTCCCCCGCTTGCACGGATCGGGATTATTTATGCGCGGACAGACGCAGGCGTTAGCGGTAACAACGCTGGCGGCTCCCGGTTCCGAGCAGATGGTTGAAACAATGGAGGGGTTGAGTAAGCGGCGCTTTATGTTGCACTACAATTTTCCGCCCTATTCAACCGGCGAAGTGAAGCGTTTGGGAACGCCGGGGCGCCGCGAAATCGGCCATGGGGCACTGGCGGAAAAAGCGTTGCGCACCGTGATCCCGACGCAAGAAGAGTTTCCCTATACGATTCGCGTGGTTTCCGAGGTGCTTTCGTCGAATGGGTCGTCGTCAATGGCGACAACCTGTGCGGCAACGCTGTCGTTGATGGATGCGGGCGTGCCGATTAAAAAACCGGTTGCGGGTATCGCGATGGGGCTTATGACGTGGCAGGGTATTGATCTTGCCAGCACGCGCAGTGAGTACAAAATATTTACCGACATTCAGGGCCCCGAAGATCATTACGGCGACATGGATCTCAAGGTTGCCGGCACGCGCGACGGTATTACCGCGCTTCAGATGGATGTGAAAATCGAAGGTATTGATGCGGAGATATTCTCTCGTGCGCTGGTGCAGGCGCAAAAAGCGCGGTTTGAAATACTGGACGTTATTACCAAAGAACTTCCTGCGCCGCGCGCCAAACTGTCTCCGTTTGCACCGCTGATTATGTCGCTGTCCATTAAGCCCTATCAAATAGGGGGCGTTATTGGATCGGGCGGCAAAGTTATTAACGGCATGATTGAAAAATTCGGTCTTATCTCAATCGACATTGACGACAATGGACAGGTGTTTGTAACGGGAACGGATCACGAACACGTCGCGACTGCCATCGATTATATCCGCAATATCACGCACGAATACGAGGTGGGAGAAATTATTGAAGGAGACGTCATCAAACTGCTCGAAGTGGGCGCCATCGTTGATTTGGGCGGCGGCAAGGATGGGATGGTGCATGTATCTGAAATTAAGAATGGCTTTGTAAAAAGCCCGTCTGAGGTGCTGAAAGTCGGCGATCGGGTGCGTGCAAAAATTATCCGCGTTGAAGAGAACGGTCGCATTGGACTTTCTATCAAGGCGTTGGGCGGCGATGCACACGACGGCGCACACAGTGCTGTTCACTAAGAAAAGAAAACGACGAGTTTGTCGCTACATAAAAACCCCGGCAAGATGCCGGGGTTTTTATGTAGTCTGTTCCGTTAGAACGTCGCGCTCATTTTCTACAGCCATCGGCCGATTGTCGCGGCGATAATTGTTTGTCCGAGCGTGACAAGCGCAGAAAGCATGGTCATCATGGCGTGTTATTTTGTGACAACAATAGCGACAGCACGGCGACCAAAATTAATTGCTTTTTGTGTGTTGGGGAACCATACGTCAATGGTATTCATACCGTCGTATTTCTTATTCATGCGATCCTCAACGGTGAACGTTTTGTCTCCATAGAGTTGCGGAATGGTGAAGGTTGTCCCGAGCGGTAGAAAGTTTGCCGCCGCAACACCATCATGAACCGTTGCTCCCGATGCCGTAATGAACGGCGTTTCATCTGTCTGTGCCAGCTCGCTTGAATAGGCGGTTGCCCATACCGATATCTGTTCCGTCTGTGCGGCGATTGTCGGCGCAAATAAGATCGTTGTCGGCGCGATGGCGTCTGATATGCCCGCTTCTCGATGTGAAGTATCAATGACCACGGGGAGCTCGCTTGCCAGGGTTTTTATCCCCAAAAAACGACCCAAGCTGTCCGATGAATGCTCTCCTACGGTTGCCGTAACTCTTAGCGTTGCCGAGAGTACAATGGCGGCAATGGCAATCCAGAGAGCGGTGCGTTTACCCATAAGTAATGGTTACTGTTAATGCACACAGGGAGCCTGACGAAAAACCGGTTTTCCAATGATTTTGTGCGGTTTTTTTGGCCAAATGCCCTGCTTTTTCCGCTCACTTCCTTAAAAAAGTAAGGAAATATGCGGGCAAAACAAAATCCCGCCTTTTGCGGGATCATACTGGTATTATACGCTCGCCCTGCCAAGTGTCAACCCCTTCCGCCCTCGATATCCCCAAGGGGGTTTTCGGTTGAGCGGTGGAGAAAGTTTAGCGGTTATCGGCCCCAACCGCATCGGCGATTGATGAGAAGCCATCCTTTTTAAGCACTGTAACCAGTTCTCGATTGATGGTGCCCACCAGCTGGGGACCCTCATAAATCATCCCAGTTATCAATTCAATGAGCGATGCTCCGAGACGAATCTTGCGATAAGCGTCTTGCGTGCTAAAAACCCCGCCGCAACCAATAACAATCGCTTTGCCGCGGACCATTCGGTACACGCGAGCGATAAGCTGGTCAGAGAGTTTATCTACGACTTTCCCGCTCGCGCCGCCGTATGCAGGAAGATGGGCGTCTTGTATGGATGGATTACTGCGATTTTTGGTGAGGTTTGAGCAGATGAACCCTGCCGCACCGTGTGCGAGTCCGACGGCAACCAGCGCGTCAGTCGTTGTATCATCGGTGTCGGGGGATAGTTTTATGAAAAATGGTTTGCGGGTTGGCACGGTTTTTAATGAGGAGAGGAGGGCGTCGAGTCTGGCCGAGTCGGCGAAAGTGTAGTCACAAAACATATTGGGACAGCTGATGTTGACGACGGTAAATGTTCCCACGTCGGCGCAGGCGCGGTGTGCGGTTGTATAATCGGCGATGCCTGCCTCAAGAGAAATAGTTTCTTTTGTGTTGGTGCGGGCAATACTGATGCCTAGGGGGATGGTGCTGTGCTCCATGCGCATGCGTTGGGCTACCGCTAATGCGCCATCGTTTTTCAATCCGTAGTGCACCAAGAGTGAGCGTGATTTTTTTAATCGCCACAATCGGGGCAAGGGATTTCCCGCACACGGACTGCCGGTAACTGATCCGATTTCGGCAAACCCAAATCCAACGTCTTCGAGGATTGAAATAAGTCGTGCATCCTTATCAAACCCGGCCGCAAGACCGATGGGATTGGAAAACGATATTCCCGCCAGCGTTTGAGAGAGCATGGGGTGGCGATAGGACAACAGCACGCGGGTTATTTTTTTACCGTATGATGTTGCGCCCATTTTTTCTCCCAGCCACAGCGCGCCATTGTGGACGGCTTCGGCATCGAAGGCAAAGAGTAACGGACGGAGAATGCGGCGATAACCAACGCCAATGCAAGCGGATCGTATGTCTGGCATAAAAGAAGAAATGCGTGGTGCGTGTGCACGCGCGCGAATAGATATGGGCGCAGTATATCGCTCGGAGTGTTTTTTGCAATAGGATCACGCGGCGACGGTGTTTGTGCCAAGCAAACATGATACACTCAAACACGGCGCTTTTGGGCGCCGTGTCCCATGGCAACGCCCATAGAATATTATACGCGTGCATTGGTATTGGATCGAACTGACGTGGGCGAAAAAGACGCTCAGCTTGATTTGTTTACGGAGCGTTATGGAAAAATGTCGGCTCGCGCGCGCAGTATCCGGGCGATCCGATCAAAACTTTCGGCGCATCTCCAGCCGCTTCATTTTGTGCGAATGCGTTTAGCGCCGCGCACGACGGGGAATGGATTTGTGGTTATTGACAGTGTTTTGGATGACGTTTTTGTTCCGTCGGTGACGCGTCGCCGCGCCGATTGCGCCGACATTGTGCGGACGCTTAATATGTATGCGTCGGAACTGGATGCTGACCACGTTATTTGGCACGCGCTTGAGGCATTGTTCGGCGATGGCATTTTGTGCGACGGTGTTGATCGCATGAAGCACGTTCTTCTGTCTCGTATGGGGTTTGATCCGCGCTACGCGTCGTGTACCGTCTGTGGCGCGCGAGCCGTGACTCATTTTGTTATTTCACATGGCACATTCGTCTGCGCCTCATGTTCTTTATCTCTGCCGCAAAATGAGGTACTCTACTTCATATAATTGATACTACGCGCGCGTATGTCACTTGAAGATCTTGAAAAGGAATTGTACGGGCAATCATCTCTAAACCAATCGCGGCGCACGTCGCCATCGACGCGTCAACCGCGGCCGCAAAAAGCGGACGCCTCGCCACACGAATGGAGCGATGATTTGTATTATGCTCGTGGCGGCGCGGTTTCCGATGCGCCGCTGACTTTTTCTGAAAAATACGGTAAATGGATTATGGGAGGATTGGTGGGTGTGCTGGTGATTCTGATGGGATTTGTTGGGTATTACTTCTATCAATATTTTACAACCAAGGATACTACGCTGGCCATCGCGGCTCCGTCTCGAGTGATGGCGGGGGTTCCGTTTACGGTGAGCGTATCGTTTATTAATACCTCGAAGAAAAATTTGATTGCACCCCATCTTTCACTGGCGTTGCCCGATGGAGCGTACTATGTTGCCGATGATGCAAAACGCGTCGTCGATGTGGGAGTCGGAGATTTGGCTCCGGGTGATATTGCCAAGCAGGATTTCAGGGTTATCGCGGTTGGACAGGCGCTGGCAACGTATTCGTTTACTGCCTACGCATCGTATAAGTACGACGCCAATGCCCTCTCTGGATCTTTTGAGAAAAAAAATAGCGTCGACGTGGCAGTCAGCGATCCGGCTATCGGTATTAATTTTTCAGCGCCGGAGAAAGTCCTGGCGGGGCAGGACTTTGAGATTGCGGTTGCCTATCAAAATAACAGCGACATTCCCTTTTCAAACGCATCATTTGTATTGTCTTTGCCCGGAAATTTTACGCTTAATAATTCATCCCCAACACTTTCGGGGTCGTCGGTTGTGGTTCAGCAACTTAATCCGGGAGAGAGTGGAACGCTGGTGCTTTCGGGAACGCTCATGGGGATTGCGGGGTCCTATGCAACCATCGGGCTCACGGTAAATATTCTGGTTGATGGTCATACCTATCCATTGCAAACAAACAGCGCAACCGTTGCCATTAATCAATCGCCGCTGGCACTAACTATCGGCGCCTCGTCGCAGGGCGGAGGAGCGACCGCGTCGGGCACGCCGATCGTCTATCCGGGTCAGCGCATTGACTACACATTGACGTTTACCAATAATGCCGGCGTGACGCTCAATGATATTGTTTTGCGCGCGCATGTTGTGGGGAGTTTGCTTGACACCACTGCGGTGAGTGCGCAAGACGGTTATTTTGATGGGAGTACCAACACGGCACAGTGGACGGGATCAACGGTTCCCACATTGGCGGCGCTTGCCCCTGGTGCATCGGGGTCGGTTGCTTTAAGCGTGCCGACCAAAGCGACTTATCCTATTCGCCAGCTTTCCGACAAGGATTTTATGATTCAAATGGATGCGCAGATTGTTTCCCCGACTGTTCCGCAAAATATTGTCGCTTCGTCAACAGTGGGCATGGCGACGCTTACGGTTACCGTGGGTGGATCGCTTTCGTTTGTTCAGCAAGTATATGCCCATGAACCGAGTGCGGTGGGCATCGTTAACAAGGGCCCCATTCCTCCGCGTGTGGGGGTGATGACGCAATATTCGGTGCATTGGAATCTTGCCGCATACGGCGCTGATTTTGGCAATACGCTGGTAACGGCAACGCTTGGGCCGGGAGTGGTTTGGACGGGAGCCGTGAGCGCCAACACGTCCTCAACGCCAACATATAATGAGCGGACCCAGCAGATTACGTGGGATGTGGGATCGTTGACAGGAGGAACGGGTGTTATTAACAAGGGGCCGCAGGCGGTTTTTCAAATCGCGATGACGCCGCAGGCCTATATGGTTGACAGTCCTTTTGTGTTGGTAAATGGCGTTACCGTCGTCGCGCACGATCAATCGATTGATCGGGATATTTCTCAAACAGTGCGCGCCGCCGGATCGCGCGATATTGCCGATCCTAATCTTCCGCAGAACTACGACCGCGTTCTTCCGTGATCGTAATTGTTGTGTCGTTTCGTGTTTGTGTGATTGCTTTTTAGCGAACGGGTGCGGTAGTATAAAGATATTGTTATGGCACATCCAACTATTGATCAACTGGTGTCTCTGGCCAAGCGTCGGGGATTTATTTTCCCCAACTCGGAAATTTACGGTGGTTTTTCAAATACGTGGGATTATGGCCCGCTGGGCGTTGAATTGAAAAACAACATCAAACAGCTCTGGTGGAAGATGTTTGTACACGAGCGGGACGATATGTACGGGCTTGATGCGGCGCTCATTATGAATCCCAAGGTGTGGGAAGCGTCAGGGCATGTGGGTAACTTCTCTGATCCGTTGGTTGAGTGCCACAAGTGCCACGAGCGATTTCGCCAGGATCTGCTGGAGGATCCTTCAAAATGTCCTTCGTGCGGTGGTGCATTAATGCCGCCACGGCAGTTTAATATGATGTTTAAAACCTTTGTTGGTCCGGCGGAGGAAACCGCAAATGTTGCGTATTTTCGTCCCGAAACGGCACAGGGGATCTTTGTTGATTTCAAACAAATTATGGATGCCTATTCGCCTAAATTGCCATTTGGTGTGGCACAAATTGGCAAGGCATTTCGTAATGAGATTACGCCGGGCAATTTTATTTTCCGCACGCGTGAATTTGAGCAGATGGAGATTGAATATTTCATTCGTCCTGACGCGGATTGGAACGCGGCGTTTGAACTGTGGCTTGAACAGATGAAAAAATGGATGACGGCGGTCGGCATTGATGCATCGCGCACGTCGTATCTTGAGGTTCCCGACGATGAGCGGGCGCATTACTCAAAACGCACCGTTGATATTGAATTTGAATTTCCTTTTGGTAAAAAAGAGCTGTATGGTCTGGCGTATCGTGGTGATTTTGATCTTTTGAGCCATCAAAAGGCCAGCGGGCAGAAGCTAGAATATTTCGATCAAGAAGCGGATGAGCGTTTTGTTCCGCATGTGATTGAACCGAGCTTGGGCGTCGATCGGACGGTATTGGCGGTTCTGGCATCGGCATATCAGGAACAGCAAATGGAAAAAGAAACACGGATGTATCTTGCGCTTCCATTTGTGCTTGCACCATTTAAAGCGGCAATCTTTCCGCTTCTTGCCAACAAACCCGAGTTAGTTGAAAAAGCGCGTACTATTTTCCACAATCTTAAAAAACCGGAACATTTTATCGGCCCCATCGCGTTTGATGATGGCGGCAATATTGGTAAGCGATACCGCAAACAAGATGAAATCGGTACGCCATTTTGCATCACCGTTGATTTTCAAACCCTGGAAGATGATACCGTCACCGTGCGTGATCGCGACACAGCGACTCAAAAACGAATCGCAATTGATGAACTTGCCGAATTTTTGCGCCAGCAGAAAGAAATTCAAAATTGAAATAGCAAGAGTATCGATTGTCCCCTTGGTTTGTAGAGCGCTACATTTCAGCAATGACCGTTCTGTGGATAACTGTTTCTGACGATCGTCAGAAACAGTTATCCACAGCAGGGAGAGATCAACAACGTACAGCAAACAACCAAACCATACCTCTTATTTTTTTACTACACTATGTCAGTCTCCAGCCCCAAATCCTTCACCCTGATAGAACTGCTCATCGTCACCCCGCAACGAAAACTGCTCCGCAGTTTTCAACGGGGCAAGTCGGTATCCTCCTTCACCCTGATAGAGCTGTTAATAGTGATTGGTATCTTAGCCATCCTGGTTGCCGCTATCGTTATAACCCTCAATCCCGCTCAGCTCTTGCAAGAAGCCCGTGACAGTAAGCGGGTGCAAGATCTCTCATCTTTACGCAGTGCTATCCATACTGCAGAAGCTCTCTCTCCCGCAATGTCTTTTGGTGTTTCTTCTACGGTCTATGTCTCTCTTCTGGATACCAC
Organism: Minisyncoccota bacterium; assembly: GCA_041665445.1. Lineage (GTDB taxonomy): Bacteria > Patescibacteriota > Minisyncoccia > UBA6257 > JAGOQP01 > DAIEKJ01. The sequence goes on along the minus strand of JBAYIV010000001.1, from coordinate 52 downwards.
CACCACCTGTGCCAACCTTGGTCTTCCTACCATTACCCCGTATGTCTATCAC